>NZ_JPQA01000002.1:0-600619 GCF_000738765.1 Pantoea sp. NGS-ED-1003 | reverse complement strand
ATGACTGGCGCTATTACTGGCAGGTAAACATGCCCGCCTCAACCCAGATAACCCCGATGACTGCCATCAGTGACTGCACAGACAGTCTGCGTGCATGGGGTGACACCATCGCTGAGTGCGTTCTTGAAAAGCTGGCCCCATCGCACACTTACGTTATTTTCAGATACCCGGAGTAAACATGCATCGTATTGATACGCCCACTGCGCAGAAAGATAAATTTGGAGCAGGGAAAAATGGCTTTACCGGCGGTAACCCACAAACGGGTGAGCTTCCTACTGCTCTCGATGCTTCTTTTTTTGATTCCTTACAGGAAGAGCTCAGTGCTGTAATTGAATCATCAGGCATTGCTTTGAAAAAAGAAGACAATGCTCAGTTGTTGAAAGCAATTCAGGCAATGATAACTGGCCTGTCTCTTGGGACCGCATCAAAAAGAAATGTAGGTACAGGTGCTAACCAAATACCGGATATGAGCACCTTTGTATTCAACCGCTCTGGTACTGGTATCGGCAACCGGAAAATGACACTCCAGATGCCGAATGGATTCATCCTGAAAGTCGTTAATGGTGCAGCCGACGCTAACGGATATTTTTACCAGGCATTTGATCAGCCATTCCCTAATGCGCTCCTTTTTGCATGGGCAACAGAGCGCGCACCAAACGGAAACCTGACTCAAACTTCCACTGTTAACGCCTCGATGGAGTATTCCAGCCTGTCTTACGGTTCTGCGCAAATGCGCTCCCTAACCAGCGGCGGTAATATCGCAGCGCTGGCTGGGGCAGTCTCTTTCTTTGCTATAGGTTATTAAAATGAGCAATTACATTTTTTCAGCATTAAATAAGAACTATGATCCGCCGGTCGCAAATTCTTTTTATATCGTATCCACCAAGCAAGATTTCGTTAATGCCGGAACATGGCCTGATGATTACGTAGAAGTCAGCGATGAAGTTTATGCTGAGTTCAACGAACAACCTCCAGAAGGGAAAATGGTTGGATCGGATAAAAAAGGATATCCAGCCTGGGTTGATACGCCTCCGCTTAGCCAGGAGCAGCTGGTGAGCAATGCTCAGGCGAAAAAGGACTTCGAGATGAACGTAGCAGGGAACAAGATAGCCCCTCTGCAGGACGCTGTTGATCTCGAAATTGCCACCGATGATGAGAAAACTCAGTTAGCTCAATGGAAGAAATACCGGGTGCTACTGAACAGGGTGGACACATCAACCGCACCAAATATCAGCTGGCCAGACAGTCCCACAGCTTAAAAAAAAGCCCCGGCGACGGGGCAGAGGTATACCGCGCCGATCTGAGCAGGCTACGGGGTGGTTACCCAAAGCCTAGCTCGTCAGGCATCGCATGACAAAACAAACCCTTCCCGCTTGCAGAAAATTGCACTAAATATTACTGTTTTTATATACAGTAATTTCATGGGTTAGTTTTATGCTCAGCGAATACGAAATTGGCAGCGCGTTCCGTGTGGATACTCCAGATGGCTTTGTCATCGTCGACAGCGGCGTAAAGATGAAGACAGGCGATGAGGTGGCGTTTCAGTACGATGGCTATCCGATGGTGGGTAAGTTGTTTGCTTCTGGGCTGATAACGCAGGACGGGGAAACGATAGACGGGGAAGGGCTGGAGGGCATCATCGTGCTGGGGAAAGTGACCGCGACAATTCTGGACGATGACGACGAGTGCCGGCCGACGATCTGACCACAATAATCTGTGGGGCATACATGGGGCAAAAAATTACCGCAAAACGATGTTACTACCTGCTTCGTAGTTAGTCGCTTTGCGGTAAGCATCTGCTTTAACCGTACTTAGATCCAACTTCCTGCAACTTCCTTTTTCTGCTAAGCCTCATCGACAGCGAGCAGTAGTGGAAATAGGTCTGCATAACCTTGCTGACGTCGTTATCAAAATTGCCGAACGACTTCATGAGCCAGGCAATGGCGGCGTTACGCGCCGAGTGCTCATACTCCGAGCGGGCGACGTGACGATCGTAGTTAATATCGGGCTGGCCGCTTAGCTGGCGCACAATCTCCAGCATGCGCTGACGCGGCGCGGTCAGGCGCGTTTCCAGCATATCGCAAATCACCAGCGCCCCGGCGTTGATAAAAGGGTTGCGCGGCTTGCCGTGCTCCAGCTCCAGCTGCACCAGCGAGTTAAACGGCTGGCCGGAGGGCTCTTTGCCGACGCGCTGCCAGATTTCATCGTCGGAATAGCGGGTGAGCGCGACGCTTAGGGACAATACTTTAGAGATGGACTGGATTGAGAAACGCTCCTGCGCGTCGCCCGCCTGCCAGCTCTGACCGTCAGGCGTAGCCACGGCGATGCCGAGCGCGTGCGCAGGCGCTTCGGCCAGTGCGGGAATATAGCTGGCGACGCTGCCGCGCGAGGTAAGCGGGCGTACCTGCTCCAGAATCTCTTCCAGTAGCGCATTGCTGAGTTCGGTCACGAGTGAATCTCCTTTTCTGAGGCGTCTGGCGCCGGATAATGAACGTGAGTCGCCGCTGAATCAATGCAGCGCGTGCAAAATCTGTGAACTCTTCACCGCAACCTCGAGGCCGCTATGATAACCAGCCTGTTTGACGCTTTACCGCAAGCCGCCGTGCGTGGCGAGCAAGAGACATTTGAAGAGTTGCTGCGGCGACCCGAACTGCGCATCGAGCGCATTGTCTCTACCGGCCAGGCGAGCCCGCCGGGCTTTTGGTACAGCCAGCCGCAGGGAGAGTGGGTGCTGGTGGTGCAGGGCGCGGCGGGGTTGCAGCTGGAGGATGAAGCGCAGGAGCGGGTACTGCGCGCGGGCGATTTCATCAATCTGCCCGCGCGGACGCGCCACCGCGTGAACTGGACCAGCAGCGACGAACCGACTCTCTGGCTGGCGGTTCATTATGAGCTGCCGCCAGATGAAGAAAGTTAAAGGCTCAATCCATCTGCCTCGCGCTGCCGGCCAGCGGCGCGAGCAGCATTTGCGCAAAGCTCAGCAGCGCCAGCAGGGTCAACGGCAGCGTCCAGTCGCCGCTCCGCTGGTGCAAAATGCCGAAAAACAGCGGGCCGAGCGCCGCCAGCGCATAGCCTACGCACTGCGCCATGCCGGAAAGCTGCGACGCCTGACGATGATCGCGAGCGCGCAGGTTAAATAGCGACAGGCAGAGCACCAGCGAGGCGCCCGCACCTAAGCCAGCGATAATCAACCATAACGCCGCCAGACGCGGCAGCAGCAGCAGACCCAGCACGCCGCAGAAAATGGCGGCAGAGGCGACAAAAGCCGTCAGACGCGCGTCGCGCAGCCGCTTTAGCGCCACCATACAGCCGAGGTTGGCGACAATCGCGATAGCCTGGTAGAGAAACAGCAGCCAGCCCGCTTCCGCCTGGCTGTAGCCTTTACTCTGCGCGTAAGGCGTAAACCAGTCGATCAGGGTGTAAAACGCCAGCGACTGTAGCGCCATAAACAGTGAAACCTGCCAGCCGATCGCCGACCGCCAGGGCGTCGCACCATCTGCGGCGAGAGAGGGCGTGACGCCTGACGAGCCAACAGCGCGCGGTGTCAGCAACGGCAGCCAGGCGAGCAGCGCCACAAGGCCCGGCACTGCCCAGACGCCGAGCGACAGGCGCCAGTCCGCGTCGGAGAGCGCGGCGAGCGGCACGGCGATCCCTGACGCCAAGCTGGCGGTCAGCGACATGGTGGCGGCATAAAGCCCGATATATTTCGCGGTGTGTTGCGTAAAGTCGCGTTTGATAAGCGGCGGCAGCAGCACGTTGGCGGCGGCGATGCCGGCGCTAAGCAGCACCGTACCGCTCCAGAGCGCCGCCTCGAGCGGCAGCCAGCGAACCATCGAACCCAGCGTTATCAGCAGCAGCGCCGCCCAGAGGCTGCGTTCCAGCCCAAAACGATTGCCCAGCATGGCGGCGACCGGCGCCAGCGCGGCGAACAGCATTAGCGGAATGAAATTAAAGAAGCCTGCGGCGGCGGCGCTCAGGCCGAAAGCATGGCGCACGTTTTCCAGCACCGGACCAACGGCGGTAATGGGCGCGCGTAGATTCGCGGCGGTCAGCAGCAATACCAGCAGGAAAAATCCAGAGTGGGTAAAGCGAGAAGCGCGTAGGGCAGAGGTCTGTCGAAGGGTCATAAGATCCGCATCACAAAGTGCGGCAAAGCCGCTGTGGTGCGTTGGTTGACGTTAACGCTTACGCACCAGGAAGAAGAGAGCCCGGTGTCTGCGCGCTACTTTAAAGGGTGACGCCGCTGCTGTAAAGCCGACCCGCAGCGGGCGCGTTTTATAACGTCGCGCGATAACATACTGAAGACAATAAAAGCGCGGGTTTATTTTAGCCAGGCAGATAGAGCGTACGCTAAATAAGCGAGGCGATAATCAAAACGTGTTTTTTTAAATAGCATAATCCTGTCTCACACTATTTAACTGAAGCGGCAGTATCAGCAAAATTAAGATTATTCTTTAATAATCAACCCATTTTTCTTCCGCGCTTCGCTTTTATTAAATTTGCGCAATTGTACTTAGCAACTATTATTAATTTCTGTAGCGTCCTGGCCAGGAAAGCAATCACCTGATTTGATAAGAGGAACCTTTAATGGCGATTAAAACACTGGTGGATCTCTTTATTCATGACCTTTCTGATGTCTACAGCGCAGAAAAGCAGATCACTCGCGCACTGCCGAAAATGGCACGCGCCGCAACAGACGCATCGCTGAAAGCGGCGTTTGAAGCGCACCTTGAAGAGACGCGCGGACAAATTGAACGTCTGGACCAAATTGTTGAAAAGACTGAAGAACTGCGCATCCGCCGTATGAAATGCCATGCGCTGGAAGGCTTAGTGGAAGAGGCCCAGGAGATTATCGACTCCGTGGAAGCGGGTCCGGTGCGCGACGCGGGCTTAATTGGCGCCGCCCAGAAAGTCGAACACTATGAAATTGCTACCTACGGCACGCTGACTGCAATGGCGAAACGCCTGGGCTTTGACGAGGCGGCAAAATTACTGGCCGAAACGTTGCAGGAAGAAAAAGCCACGGATGAAAAGCTGAATGTGATAGCTGAGAAAACCAGCTAACTATCCGACGTGATGAAATCTGTATTTGCAGCACTCACATTTTAAAGAGGTGAATCATGTCTCATGAAGAGAATTATTTGGCCTGGTTGAAAGACGCGCACGCTATGGAAAAGCAGGCGGAAAGCATGCTGGAAAAAATGGCGTCTCGTCTCGAACACTATCCCGATTTAAAAGCGCGTATTCAGCAGCATATTGAAGAAACGCGCCAGCAGCAGACTTTATTACAGTCCGTTATCGACCGTAACGACACTTCGCATTCCGCCTTTAAAGACGCGCTGGGCAAACTCTCCGCGATGGGGCAGGCGATGGGCGGCATGCTGGCTGACGACGAAGTGGTGAAAGGTGCGATCAGCGGTTACGTCTTCGAGCAGTTCGAAATCGCTAACTACACCTCGCTAATCGCTGCGGCGGAGCTAGTGGGCGACCACGAAGGCGTGCGTATTTTCGAACAAATTCGTGAGCAAGAGATCGCGATGGCGGAATGGTGTCTGACGCATCTGCCGGACGTAACTCAACAGTTCATGACGCGTGATGCAGCTGAAGGCGTTGAAGCGAAAAAATAATAACGCCGCAGCCAGGCCCTCTTCTCAGAGGGCCGACAATCCAACTTGAAAGGAATGAGCAATGTTCAGACACGTTAAGAAACTGCAATATACAGTCCGTGTTGAAAAGCCCAATCCAGGACTGGCTAACTTGCTGCTTGAGCAGTTTGGTGGCCCGCAGGGCGAACTCGCTGCGGCATGTCGCTACTTCACCCAGGGTTTGGGCGATGACGATCCAGGCCGTAAAGATATGTTGATGGATATCGCGACGGAAGAGTTGAGCCACCTGGAAATCATTGGCTCGCTGGTGGGGATGCTGAACAAAGGCGCGAAAGGTCAGCTGGCTGAAGGCACAGAGGAAGAGGGCGAGATTTATCGCAACATTACTGGTGCCGGTAACGACAGCCATTTGACCTCGCTGCTTTACGGCGGCGGGCCGCCGCTGACTAACTCTGCCGGTGTGCCATGGACTGCGGCCTATGTCGATACCATCGGCGAAGTGACCGCCGACCTGCGTTCAAACATCGCCGCCGAAGCGCGCGCAAAAATCCTGTATGAGCGTCTGATCAACATGACCGATGATGTCGGCGTAAAAGATGCGCTGGGCTTTTTAATGACGCGTGAAGTCGCGCACCAGATCTCGTTTGAAAAAGCGCTCTACTCAATTCGCAACAATTTCCCGCCGGGTAAATTGCCGCCGATTGAACAGTACGCCAACGTCTACTACAACATGTCTGCCGGCGAAGGCGATATGCGCGGTAGCTGGAACTCTGACGAGAACTTTGAGTTCGTGGCCGATCCGGCGCCGGCAGTTGACGGCGGCGACGGCAGCGCGTCCATAACCCTGCCGTCCGATCAGGCGACCGATCTCGCTAATATGGCCAGCCGCACCGCCTCCGATCCCAGCCTGAACCCAACCACGGGCGCAGAGCTTGGCTCAACGCTGGGCGAAGCGAATCAGCTCAAATCTGATAAACCTCGCTCGTAAGCACTTCTCGCGTCAGTCACAATGCTGACTGACGCGATATTCCCCTTCTTGAACGATGCTTCAGCACAGGCTCAACGCCGCGTCCGCTTTCCCTGCTTAATGAAATTCCGGTTCAGGAAAATGGCCGCAGTCATTCTGACTGGCGGTTGTGCCTGGCTGGCAGGTTTGCTGTCGCGTTTCAGCGGAAGGCACGGGTTTTTCTGGCGCCATGGGGCCTGACCGACAGGCGCTAAGCAGAGTAATAAACAGGGCAAAGGCAACAAAACGCATATCCGCTCCTTGTGATGAGATGAAGTAAGCAAACAAACGTCGTTGGTCAGCAGCGTGACCAGAGGCGTACTGCTAAGTGTAGCTGGCGGCAGGAAAAGGTCGAAAAATCAGGATGAAGCCGCAAGGCGGCTTGTAGGGCATTCGGGATCAGAACAGGGCGAACATCAGGGCGACGGGAAAGCTCATCGGCCAGGTGGCGCCGACCAGAAAGGCGCTTAGCGCGCGAATCGTCAGCTTATCCTTTGCGATGAAAAAGGTGATTAGCGTGGCGATCGAAGCCATAACCGCATAGAACACCAGCATATGTTGATAGAGGCTCATCAATACTCCGCATCGTTATAGTGGTTTTGTTGCGCACTATGCGGAAAATCGTGATCCAGATCAAGTAAAAAGCCGCGGTGTTTTTTAAAGATTTTGATTTCTTACTGACAGGGCGTCTGATGCGAGCGATTTCAGGCTGAAATTCGCCGAGAAAAACGCGCCAGGTCCTTCAGGCGCGCGGCTTGCACGCGCGAATGCGCGTGGCGAAGTCAGCTCGGTTTAGAGAAAGCGCTGTTCGATATCGCGCCAGCTATCTACGCGCGCATAGCCCGTTTCCTGCTGATTCTGCGCTGTGGTGAACAACACGCCTTCGCCGGTGAACTGTGCGAAGTTCTGCGGGTTGGCGTCAATCAAATAGTCTGCATTGAGAATGCCTTTGCTGCTGCAGCAAATGATATTCATCGGGCTGATAAACGGAAAATTCGCTTTCAGCCATTCAAGTTTTGCCGTTAGCGAGCGCGGGAATTCCACCGCCGCAGTGGTGATAAAAATTTCATACTCCTGCGCCAGGCGCTCAATAACGCGCTGCGCATCGGGCAATGCCGGCAGTCCGGCGTAAAAACTCTCCTCGCCGATCAGTTCTTCAATCTCCTGAAACAGCGCCGGGCGCGACTGTTGTGGTTTTGCTGAGTCCAGTGAACCTGTTTGAGCCTCATGAGAGGCGGCGTCAGGGCTAAGTTTGTGGTTCAAGTCGATAATGACTTCATCCATCTCAATGGCGATACGTTTCATGGTTTCCCCTCGTCAATCATCATGCCAAGGCGGCTAGAATAGCAGTCGCACGGCTCCGCTTGTAGTCTCTGAATAAACGCCTTCCAGACAGGTTATTAAATAAGCAATTGAAGCCTGTTATGTCGTGGATTACTGTGAGGTGCGCCAGAAGCAGGGAAAAGAGAGGAGAATGCCGCCCCGAAAGGCGGCACAGAGGCTTAACTTTGCAGATAGAGCGCTTTGATATCTTCCAGTGTGGCCTCGCGCGGATTGCCGCCGGTGCAGACATCGTCCAGCGCAGCCTGAGCCAGCGCCGGCACATCATCCGGATTTAAACCGACGTCGCGCAACGAAGCCGGTATGCCCACGTCGCGGCAGAGCTGTTTTACCGCCTCAACAGCCGCCTGACGCGCCTGCGCCAGCGACAGGGTATCCACGCCTTTTACCCCCATCGCGCGCGCGATATCGCGATATTTCTCGCCGGTGTAGTCTGCATTCCACGCCATTACCCTGGGCAGCAGGATCGCATTGGCGACGCCGTGCGGCACGTTATAAAACGCGCCCAGCGGGTGTGCCATACCGTGCACCAGGCCAAGCCCGACGTTGGAGAAGCCCATGCCGGCGACATACTGACCCAGCGCCATCTGCTCGACCGCCTGCATATCGCCTTTCACTGAATCGCGCAGCGACTGGCTAATGATTTCAATGGCGTTGAGATGCAGCATATCGGTCAGCTTCCAGGCGCCGCGCGTAATATAGCCTTCAATGGCGTGCGTCAGCGCGTCGATGCCGGTTGCGGCTTTCAGCGCTGGCGGCATGCTGGCCATCATCTCCGCATCGATGATCGCCACCTTTGGAATATCGTGCGGATCGATGCAGACGAATTTACGGCGTTTTTCTTCGTCGGTAATGACATAGTTGATGGTGACTTCCGCTGCGGTGCCTGCGGTAGTGGGGATCGCGATCAGCGTGACGCAGGGATTACGCGTCGGGGCAAAACCCTCAAGGCTGCGCACGTCCGCAAACTCAGGGTTATTGATAATAATGCCGATCGCTTTGCTGGTATCCTGCGGCGAACCGCCACCGATGGCGATAAGGTAGTCCGCCTCAGCGCGCTTAAATATCTCGACGCCGCGCTGCACCACGGCGATGGTGGGGTTCGGCACTACCTCGTCGTAGAGCGCCCAGTGAAGCTGATGCGCATCCATCAGGTCGGTGACGCGCTTCACCGCGCCAGCGGCAACCAGCGCTTTATCGGTAACGATTAGCGCCTTCGCCAGGCCTCGCCGTCTGACTTCATTAGGCAGGTTACGGATGGCGCCTGCGCCAAAAAAAGCGGTCTCATTCAAAATCATACGCTGTGTCATTTTCACATCCTTGCTTAACAAAATTCCCATTACCTTCCCGCTTAACTGCTCTGCGTTTCTGCTGTCTTCGTCACATTCCTTGTGGAATACAATTGATAAAAATCAACAAATTAGCGGTTGCTTGCTCAAGCAGCATTATTTTCTGACCCAGGTAAAGCCATTCCTGCCAGGCAAGTTTCTCATCCTCTGTTAGCCTCAATGGGAGCATTAAAGTTTTAACCAATGGAGGAAATGATGGCGAAACCGCAAAATCACGGCTGGAGACTGGCCTCGCGCCCGCACGGTAAACCGGTTCAGGAGAACTTCGAATTCGGCGAAATTCCGCTGCCCGCGCTGGAAGAGGGCGATCTGCTGCTGCGCACCATCTACCTGTCGCTCGATCCCTATATGCGCGGCCGGATGAGCGACGCAAAATCCTATGCCGAACCGGTGAAGCTGGGCGACGTGATGGTCGGCGGCACGGTGAGCCGCGTCGTGGAGTCGCGCCATGGCGATTTCCAGCCAGGCGACTGGGTGTTGTCGAGCGGCGGCTGGCAGGCTTATTCGGTCGCGCCCGCCTCTGCGGTGAAAAAGCTGGGTAACGACCTCGCTAACCCATCCTGGGCGCTGGGCGTGCTGGGTATGCCGGGCTTTACCGCCTATATGGGCCTGCTGGATATCGGCGAACCGCAGCCTGGCGAAACTCTGGTGGTGGCTGCGGCGACCGGGCCGGTGGGCGCAACGGTAGGGCAGATCGGCAAGAAGAAAGGCTGTCGCGTCGTCGGCATCGCCGGCGGCGAAGAGAAGTGTCGCCATGCGGTCGAGGTGCTGGGGTTCGATCTCTGTCTGGATCACCATCAGGATGACCTGGCGGCGCAGCTGGAAAAAGCCTGCCCGGAGGGCATCGACATCTATTATGAAAACGTCGGCGGCAAGGTATTCGACGCGGTATTGCCACTGCTGAATACCAAAGCGCGTATTCCGGTGTGCGGGCTGGTCTCTGGCTACAGCGCAACCGAGCTGCCGGACGGCCCGGATCGCCTGTCGCTGCTGATGGGCGATATTCTCAAGAAACGCCTGCGGGTGCAGGGCTTTATCATATTCGACGACTACGGCAATCGCTATGGCGAGTTCCTTGAGGCGATGGAGCCCTGGGTAGAGCAGGGTGAGATTCGCTATCGCGAACACATGATCGACGGATTGCAGAATGCGCCGGCGGCGTTTTTTGACATGCTGGAGGGGAAAAACTTCGGCAAAACCGTGGTGCGCGTGGCGCAGGACGAAGAGTAAAACAGAGGTCCCGCCCGCAGGCGGGACTTTTTTTATGCCGGGATCAGCTTTTCCTGCTTCAGGCGGTCAAACAGCGCGAAGAGATCGTCGCGCGTGCTGTGATAGCCGGTAAAGCCCGCTTTGCGGCTCTTGCTCATATCGGTGAAGACCTCCATCGGACGGCCCAGATCGGCATCAGTGTGCCACCAGGAAACCAGACGGTTGATATCCGCCTCGCGTAGCTGGTAGTGCTGCGCCACTGCTTTCCACTGCGCCTCGGCGTCTGTCATACGCTGTTCCAGCGGCTGGGTTTCATCCGGCATCGGCTGTGCCTCAATGCCAAAGTAACTGGCAATCTCGCCCCACATCCATTTCCAGCGGAACACGTCGCCGTTTACGGTGTTGAAATCTTCGTTTTGCGCGCCCGGCGCGCTGGTCGCCCATTCCAGCTGCTCCGCCACCAGCGTCGCGCTGCTCATGTCGGTTACGCCGTGCCACTGCGCCGCCGAACCGGGAAAGATAAACGGCAGGTTATGGAATTTGCACAGCGAAGCGTAGACCGCCAGCGTCTGTCCCATATTCATCGCGTTGCCCAGCGCAAAACCGATCACGGTGTGCGGGCGATGCACGCTCCAGCGATAGCCATATTTCTCCGCGCCGGCGAACAGTTCATCTTCCTGCGCGTAATAGAAGTTATCGACCGGCTGGCGTCCCTGCTCTTCACGAAACGGCGTCATCGGCACCGCGCCTTTGCCGTAAGCGTCGAACGGCCCGAGATAGTGCTTAAGGCCGGTCACCAGCGCGACGTGACTGCCGTTAAGACGGTCGCCCAGCGCCTCTATTACGTTGCGCACCATTGCGCCGTTAACGCGAATGTTCTCTTTTTCCGTTTCCTGGCGCGCCCAGACGCTGAAGAAAAGCGCGTCGGGCTGGAGATCTTTCAGCGCGTCTTTTACCGAATCCGGCGAGGTCAAATCGGCGGTAAGGGCATGGCAGCCCTGCGGCACCGGCGTGCGTCCGCGCGACAGCCCGTAAACTTCCCAGCCATCCGCCAGCAGGCGCTCCGCTGTCGCGGTGCCGATCACGCCGCTGATCCCGGCGATAAGTGCTTTCTTCGACATGCTTTTCTCCCTTAGTTCTTACAACAAGACAATAGGGGAGTGTAGACCGAGATCGACGGTTAAGCCTGGCGTGCAGGCGAACTGGCTCAGGCCGCGCCAGCATCCTGGGCTAACTTTCCGTCCTGGCTGGCGAGCTAATAAGGTTCATCGCAGCGCAGCGCCTGATGGCCTGGCGCGCGTTGGCTACCTGAAGTTTATTGACGATATTGCCCATATGAAATTTTACCGTACTAACGGAAATAACAAGGATAGCGGCGATCTCCGGATAGGTCTTTCCCATGCTGGCCCAGTAAAGCACCTCATGTTCGCGCTGCGTTAATATTGCTTTGGTTGCGTCCGGGCGGATAGCTTGCGTCCCTACAGCCGCCATATCAACCAGCCTGTACATTTGCGCATTGAATTCAATTAGCCGCATCTGCATAAGTTGTCTTTCGCACCAGAGAAGCGATTCAGCCGCATAAGAGTCGTCGCTTTGGGTGATAACCGAAAGCAGCGCAAGATTATTATGATGATCGTGCAGCACAAAAGTGAAGCCGTTAAGAATATTATAGCGGCGCGACAGCGTGAATATTTTGTCGGTGAGAAAAGCGATGTTCTCGCCCCAGGCAAAAGGCGAGGATTGTTTAAACGCTTTTAAAACGACGGGATCGATAAACTGAAAGTGATTCTCCTAATAAATTTTAATCCATTCATCAGCATAGTTAGAAATAAGTAGCGTTTTAAACGGATTGCTTTTACTAATTACCAGATAAGCATATTGCTGCACTTCGGGCGAAACCATTCTCCTGTCTATATAATCCTGGAGAGTTTTCAGAGTTGATGGATTATCCGCTAAATAAGAGAACATATTTCCTCCTTGATGAAATGTTCATATTGTGTAGCGCCCTGTACCAAAGTACAGCCAGGGATGCGACCGTAGTACAGTTTTGAAATGAAAAGATAGTGTTTATAGTGCGCTTCGTAGCAACGAAAAAACTGGCCATGAGATCGGTTAGCAAAAAAAGCAGCACTGGGGAAAGCGTCAGCCAGTCGAATTAATTTGGTTCGCTGGCTGACGTCACTATCAGATATTCGAGCGCTCAAAAAAACGTTTAATTTAATGCTTCTTATTGACATCCAACCCAGCAGGCAGAGCAGATTTATAAATATGAACTGCTGAATTTAACCTTCATCTGAAAATAAGAATGAATGTAGCGTCAAAACCTGATGCTTACGTAAAGTTTAATTGAATTAATCATCATTTTGAATGAATTCCCAGCTCCCAGCGCGTAAGAAGAGAGTAAGCCAGTCGCCTGGCTCACCCCTGACGCGGGTCCCTCACCCATACCAGCCATACCCTTTCGGCTCGCGTGAAAAGCCAGCGCGGCGCAGCGCGTCGATCAGCGGCGACTGTCCTGCGGGTTTGCCGTCGATCGTTTCCAGCGTAAAGCCAGACGCTCTCTCTCGACGCAGCGCGACGGCCAGTGCCGCGATCGCGGCGGCGTGCCAGCTCTTTTCGCCATAGCTCAGGAGTTCTTTGCCGCCCTGCGCCAGGTAGAGCGCCAGCTGACCGTGACAGATCACCACCAGCGCGCCGCTGCGGCGAACCGGACGCGAAGCGGCGCTATGCGCGGGCCAGCGCAGCGTTACGCCAAAGGGAGAGGCGGGATCGACGGCGGAAAGCGCCACCGCCAGCGGATCGCGCGCGGCGCGTTCAGCGATAATGCGCAGGCGCTCGATAGTGGCGTTCTCCGCAAACTGCGCGCCGCCCAGCCCGGCGACGAAGCGACCGCGCAGCACGCGTCCGGCATCCTCCAGCCCGCGCATCACCGGCTGCAGCGCCGGGAATCCGCCCGGTACCTGCTCCGCAATCGCCGCACCGCGCGTCACCACGCCCCAACGGTCCAGCATATTCTCGGCAATCGCCAGCGCCAGCTGGGCCGGGGGCGCGACCGAGCGATAAAGGCGCGACCAGCGTCCGGGCAGGGCGGGCGTGGCCGGACGTCCCAGCGGCAGGCTAATGCGGCCGCGTCGCGTGCGCAGCGAACGTGTCGGTTTCGCCCGCGCGCTGTTCGCCATGCCGGTCAGCTGGCGCAGCGCCGCCCAGGTATCGGAGGTGACATAGCCTGCCCACGCCAGCTCCCACAGCGCGCTCTGGATCTGCGCCTCATCGACGGGCTGCTCGGCGGCGACCGCGGCGGCGATCTGGTGGGCGAACCATGCGCCGCCGTCATCCAGCCGCGCCAGAATAGCGTCGTGCAGCGGCGTCAGACGCAGCGCGTCATTGCCCTGTGGCAGCGGCAGCAGCGTTTCTGCCGCGAACTCGCGCAGGTGCAGCGAAACCAGACCGTCGTTATGACCCAGCGAACGCTCGCCTGCCCAGATAACGTCGCCCGCCGACAGCAGCTCGTCCAGCATCGCGGGCTGATAGTCATGCACGCGCGACGGCAGGATTTGCGACTGCCAGATCGACGCAGGCAGCGCCAGCCCGGCAAGCTGTTCAACCACGCGCGCCACGCCGTTCACCCCTTCGTAACTTCCCTGCGCGACAGACGAATGCGGCGCCTCGCCGGTTAATCCCTGCCGCTCCAGCAGTAGCGATACCCAGGCTTCCGACGGCACCGGACGCGTCGCCTCGCGCGCGGCCTGCAAAGAGCGAATGCGCAGGCGCCTGAAAACCTCTTCGGCCACCCACTGTTCGCGCCACCCCGCCGGCTCTTCTTCGGGCAGGCCAAAATCGCCCTTGAGCAGTTTGCCCTGGCCGCGCATGCGTTCCAGCGTTTCGCTAACCACCGCCGGGCCCAGCCCGAAATGACGCGCCAGCTCGCCAGTGGTAAAGGGCGTATGGGTGCGCGCGTAGCGGCTAAACAGATCGCGCAGCGGATCGGCGGCCGGCTGTAAAAAGGCAACGGGAATATCTGGCGGCAGCGTTACCCCCAGCGCATCGCGCAGGCGCGCGGCGTCTTCAATCGCCGCCCAGCGCCGTTCGCCAGCAATGGTGACGTCGATGGCGCGATGCGCCTCCACCAGCTCAGCGATGGCGCGCTCGGGTGCGTCGCCATCGAAGCGGGCGGCCAGCGCCGCTGCGCTCAGCGGGCCCAGCTCGCGCAGCAGATCGGCAACGCCCTCTTTTTCGCTCACCCTGTAGCGCGCGGTGAGGCGCTGCAACTCTTTCGCGACCTGGGCCGTCACCCCGGCATCCAGCAGTTCGCGCATATCGGCCTGGCCAAGCAGCTCGCTCAGCAGGCCGCTGTCGAGCGCCAGCAGCGAGGCGCGCCGTTCCGCCAGCGGCGCATCGGTGGCGTAGATAAACTCTGCCACGTAACCGAACAGCAAGGGCGCGGCGAAAGGCGACGGCGCTTCGGTCGTCACCTCGGCAAACTGCACGCTGCCGTTTTGAATGCGCGCCATCAGCTCATGCAGCGCAGGCAGATCGTACACATCCTGCAGACACTCGCGCGCCGTCTCGATCAGAACGGGGAAATCGGGATAGTCGCGCGCTATCGCCAGCAGCTCTCCGGCGCGCAGACGCTGCTGCCAGAGCGGCGAGCGCTTGCCTGGATTGCGGCGCGGCAGCAGGAGAGCGCGCGCCGCGCACTCGCGGAAACGTGCGGCAAACAGCGCCGAATGACCAATGGCTTCGGCGACCTCGCGCGGCAGGGCATCGGCGTCGAACTGAAACAGCTCGGCGCCCGGCACGCGTCCTTCCATATCGAGAAAGCGCGCGACAATGCCGTCATCGCTCGCCACGACAGAGGGATCCAGACCCATCCTGCGGCGTATACGCGCTGCGACCGCCAGCGCCCAGGGCGCGTGTACGCGCTGGCCCCACGGCGAATGGAGAATAACGCGCCAGTCACCGGTCTCATCGCGGCAGCGCTCGATCAGCAGCGTGGCGTCGGTCGGCAGCAGACCTGTCGCCTCGCGCTGCTCCGCTATCAGCGCCTGAAGGTTATGCTGCGCGCTGGTGTCGAGTCCCGGTATTTGGCTGACCTCGCCGGACTGCTGCGCCCAGTCCAGCTGGCGTAAAAAGCGGCCAATGCTTTCGCCCAGCAGCGCCGATCTTCCCAGCCCGTCGCCACGCCAGAAGGGAAGACGCGCCGAGCGGCCGGGCGCGGGCACCACCACCACCTGATCGTGAGTGATCTGCTGAATGCGCCAGGAGGTGGCGCCGAGCGTGATAATGTCGTTTACCCGGGATTCATACACCATCTCTTCATCCAGCTCGCCGACCCGGCGCGATCCCGCCTGCTCTTCGCCTTCGGGCAGCATCACGCTGAAGGCGCCGCGATCGGGAATAGTGCCGCCGCTGGTGACGGCGAGGTGTTGCGCGCCGGGACGAGGCGTCAGCAGATTCGCCTCGCGATCCCATATCAGGCGCGGACGAAACTGGGCGAACTCGTCGGAGGGATATTTGCCCGCCAGCATATCCAGCGTGGCGTCAAACAGGCTGCGCGGCAGATTGCGAAAAGGATCGGCGCGACGCACGACGGTGAACCACGCATCCACCGAGAGGGTATCCATCGCCACGGCGGCGACCGTCTGCTGCGCCAGCACGTCGAGCGGATTTTGCGGCGGCGCAACCGGCTCCAGTTCGCCGCTCAGCATACACTGCACAATCACGGCGGCGTCGAGCAGATCGCGCCGCGTGCGCGGAAAAACGATGCCGCTGGAGATGCCGCCGACCTGATGGCTGGCACGGCCGACGCGCTGTAGCGCGCTGGCGACCGACGGCGGCGCGCCGACCTGGACTACCAGATCGACCGTTCCCATATCGATACCCAGTTCCAGACTTGAGGTGGCGACGACGCAGCGCAGCTCACCCGCTTTGAGGGCGTCTTCGATTTCACGTCGCTGCTCTTTCGAAACCGAGCCGTGATGCGAGCGGGCGATGGTGGCTGACGCGCCCTCGCTGCGTTTCTCCGTGCCACCGTTAAAAGAGTCCCACGCGTGAGCAGGCTTCACCCGCGCCTCTGCATCGCCGAGGCTGGCGGCGTAGCGTTCGTTAAGCCGCGCCGTCAGCTTCTCCGCCAGCCCGCGAGAGTTGGCGAACACGATGGTGGCGCGGCGCGCCAGCACCAGCTCAAGAATGCGCTGTTCGATATGGGGCCAGATTGAGCCAGATGCGCTGCTGCCGTCGGGCGCGCCGCTGCTATCGGGGCGTGCTGGTATATCGGTCATATCTTCGACCGGTACGGCGATGCGCATCTCCAGCGCGCGCGAAGCGGGCGGGTTAACGATGAGGGTTTCCTGCGCGCCGCCGAGAAACTGCGCGATGCGCTCCACCGGCCGCACCGTGGCCGAGAGACCAATGCGCTGGGCCGGCTGGGGCAGCAGCGCATCCAGCCTCTCCAGGCTCAGCGCCAGCTGCGCGCCGCGTTTTCCGCCTGCCACCGCGTGTACCTCATCCAGAATCAGCGTTATAACGCCACGCAGCGCTTCGCGGGCGCGCGACGTCAGCATCAAAAACAGCGATTCCGGCGTGGTGATCAGGATATCGGGCGGCGTGCGCTGAAGCTTAGCCCGTTCATTAGCTGGGGTATCGCCTGAACGCATGCCCACCGTCAGCGTAATCGCCTTTTCGCCGCGCGCGTGACGCTGCTGGTAAACGCCCTCCAGCGGCAGCTGCAGATTGCGCTGCACGTCCGCCGCCAGCGCCTTAACCGGCGAGATATAGAGAATGCGCGTGCGCGTGCCTTTCTCCGGCGTCTCCTGCGCTTCGCGCTCGCGAAACAGCGCGTCAATAGCATGCAAAAACGCCGCGAGGGTTTTACCCGATCCGGTCGGGGCGATCACCAGCGCATGTTTGCCGCTGGCGATGGCATCCCAGGCCGCCGACTGCACCGGCGTGGGCGCGGCGAAGGAGAGCTGGAACCAGCCTTGAGTCGCGGGAGAAAAGCGTGAAAGCGCAGCAGCCTTAGCGGACATATAAGATTGAAATCACCGTGTTAACAGGGAATGCCTAAGCGTAGACCCTGGCGCTAAGCGCTGCGCGGTGAAAAAATGCCTCAGGTTTTGCTTAATGTTGTGTTCTCATTTTTATGCCTGTTCCCGCTGCGCCTTCCATACTTAGGCTTCAGCCATCCAAACGGAGACAGAATTCATGAGATTAGCAAGCGCCTTTCTGCTGGCGGCACTGCCGGCGGCGAGTTTCGCCGCCGCGCCGCTTTTTACGCTGCAATCGCAGGATTTTACGGACAACGCCTTTTTACCAAAATCTTTTGCCGGAAATAATAAAAGCAGTCCCGCCTGTACCGGCGACAACGTCTCGCCTGCGCTGCGCTGGTCGAACGCGCCGCAGGACACAAAAAGCTTTGCGCTGCTGGTAACCGATCCTGTCGGCGCCAAAGGCCTCGGCGTCACCCATATGGTGGCTTATAACATTCCCGCCGCCACTACCGCCTTCGCCCAGGGCGATCTCACCAAAGGCAAAGGCTATACCGGCGGCAAAAATTCTCCTGGCACCAACGCCTGGTATGGGCCATGCCCGCCAGTCGGCAGCGGCATGCATCACTATAACTTTGTCGTCATCGCTACTGATTTGCCGCCTGAACAGCTTAAGCCTGGTCTGACGCATGAAGAGCTAGTGAAGCAGCTAAAAGGCCACGCGCTCGGCGCAGCCTCGCTGGTGGGGCGGTTCAGCAACGATCCGCAGGAGTAAAAGAGCAGGGCGCAGGCCGAAACGGCCTGCGCGGCGTAGGCGGCGTAGCTGCCGGAGATGTGGTTTGCCGCCAACGCGTTCGCCTGGCGGTAAACCACGCCCGATTTTAGTGATGACAATAAAATTCCCTGGTATGGCATCAGATTCAGCTATTAATGAAAGCGTTCAATTAAAGTCAGAAGAAGAACAAAAAGTATTATCTATTATATTAAGCAAAACTCGACTGATTATTGCGCGGTTTTTTCTGATGACGGCCGACGACTAATTTTGCCGCCCGTTCGCCCCGCTTCAAGCGCACGTTCACGACTGTTCGTAACATTCCCGCCGTTTAGCTGACCGCCTTTGCGCCCCGCGCCGCGCGCTCTTTCCGGGTTTTCCGCAAAGTTACCCGGACCACCGCGTCGTTGAAACATATCGTCACCTCGCTCAGGGGAAAATATCCAGAGACGAATGAACTATGAAATCAGAAACCTGATATTTCAATAATGCACTGCAGAGATAATATTTAATTCCTGAAAAGGATTAATAGTCAGGCAAAATCTGGCGCATCTAATCTGTTCATATTAAATAAATTAAATGGCACTTTTGTACAATTATTTTTCAGCTGTACAGATTTTCCAAAAATGCTAATTCGTGAAGGGAATCACAGAGTAATCACTGTTATTCCCGGCAGGTTTCGCTTAAGTCAGCATTAAGCTCTGATGCGGCTGCCAGGCAGGCAGCAGAAAAAGACATTGTGCCTCACACTATTGCAGCGGCTGGCGCGCCAGCAGCGCAGCGGGACATTTCAGTGGTCTATACTCGATGTAACCGAAGCGAGAAACAGCCAGCAAGATGAGGTGACAATGAGCGAAGAGGATGAACGCCAGCTGTTTGAGCGCTGGATCCGCAGCGATGAGTTTTTTGAGGAGCGCTGGCTCAGACGAGACAGCTTTCGAGGCTATCGCTACCATCTGGTAGAAAATCGCTGGAAGGCGTGGCTCGCGCGCAGCAAACTGAGCCCGTAATCTCTTGTCCTGATGCAAATCTGGCTTGTAAATGAGGCTCTCACCAGACAAAAGCGTCGGTTGCTTTTCTCCGTTATTACCCCTACATGAAAAACTCACTTTCAATTGACCTCTCTCTCTGAAACATAAACGGCAGCTCGTAGAAAAATTAATCAATATGAATAGCAAGGCGGAAAATTTATTAATTCAGTACAGCGACTGCGCCTCTGTAACACTTATTTTTTCTACCAGGCTAAGCTGAAAATAAATGCTGGCGCCGGAGTATCGGCATGCCTGCGGTAAACTTTAGTTTTAGATAGTAATAAAACCTTATCCTCCAGCATGGCTTACCTTGGTGGAAATAATCAAAAACGGAATTTTTTTTAAGTTTATGTATTATAAGATTTTTAATCAGTTTGGCTTAGTTTTATCATGCAGTAAATATCGTCTGTACACTCAGTGGTAAATCACCGTTAGCAACCTATACTCCATTTCCGTTGCGTATTTTTGCCGTGCGTTTTTAAAAAAAAGGTGTCGCCGAGTATAAGCGGCGCAGCCCTGACTATTTGTTGAAAAATTAGCCCGGCTTATTTTTTACACTTATTGCCAATGCCACCAGTCAGACTTACCAGGATGGAAAATGATGAAAAACCTGCTTGATAAAATTAACCTGCCCGTTAAATTTCTTATCCTCGGCTTATTCGCCCTGATTTTATTTGTTTTACCGACAACGCTCTTTATTCAGACCGGAAATCAGCTTATCGACGCCAAGCAGCGCGAGCTGAGCGGCGTTCCGGTGGAAAAACATATGCTGAAGCTACTGAACCTGTTGCAGCGTCATCGCGCGGAAACGGCTATCGCTATCGCGCTGAAGAAGCCTGACAACCCGCCGCGTATGGCGCTGGTGGCCGAGATCAACCGGCTCTCCGACGTTATTCAGTCAGAGCTGCGACAGCAGGACGCCAGCGCGCAGCCGTTGCAGCGTCTTGATAAGATGGGACAGGCGTGGCTGCAGCTGCAGAGCGATATCAACGGCGGCGCGCTCTCTTTCGCTGACAGCCTGACCGCACATGCGCAGCTAATCCAGCTCATGCTGAGCGCCAATCTTGACGTGCTGGACTATTACGGCATGTCTCTCGATAGCGATTTGAATACCTACCAGCTGATTACCAGCATTTTTAACCGACTGCCGCAGCTCACCGAGACGCTGGGGCAGATCCGAGCGGCCGGCGCTTCGCTGATTGCCTCCGGCGCCATCTATGAAAGCGATTACAGCCGCATGTCATTTCAGATAGATACGGGAAAAGTGGCGCTGGATCAGTTTAACGGCAACCTGGAGAAGGTATACGCCATCGAACCGGCGCTGGCTGCGGATTTTAGCGCCGTCGCGCAGGAGGCGGAGCGCCAGGCGCTCGACGCGCTGCAGCTGGCCGAGCGCATTTTTGTCAGCAGAAGCGCCAGCGTCGCGCCGGTTGAATATGTTCAGACCTTTACCCACGCCATCAACCAGTTCAGCGCGCTCGGCGAGCAGAACAGCGACCGCCTGACGCAGATGCTGCAAAAGCAGATCGATACGCGTCGTCATGCGCAATTTATGCTGCTGGCCGGTCTGCTGGCGGTCGCGCTGGTAGCCATTTTCATGGCGCTGATGATCAGCCGTTCGGTTACGCGTCCGCTGCAGGACGCCGTTCGCCTCGCCAGCCAGGTCGCGGCAGGCGATCTCACCTCGACGCTGCACATCGGCGGCAGCAATGAAATGGCTGAGCTGCTGCACGCCCTGATGAAGATGCAGCAGCACCTTGCCCGTCTGGTTTCCGATATCAAAAACCATGCCGCCACTATCGCGACCTCTTCCGAAGAGATAGCCCAGGGCAACGGCGATCTCTCTTCTCGCACGGAAGAGCAGGCCGCCTCGCTGGCGCAAACCGCCGCCAGCATGGAGCAGCTGGCCTCGATTATTCAGCAGAACGCCGACAATACCCGCTTTGCGTCGGATAAAGCGGTTTCCGCCACCCAGGCGGCTCTGATGAGCGGCGAGGCGATGGATTCGGTAATGGAGTCGATGCGCAAGATCCGCGGCAGCTCAGGCCAGATTGAGGAGATTACTTCAGTCATCGACAGCATCGCCTTCCAGACCAATATCCTGGCGCTCAACGCCGCGGTAGAGGCCGCCCGCGCCGGCGAGTCGGGCAAAGGCTTCGCGGTGGTCGCCACGGAGGTGCGCGCGCTGGCGCAGCGTTCGGCCAGCGCCGCGAAGGAGATCAAAAGCCTGATTGAGCAGTCGGTCGGCCAGGCGCAGGAAGGAATGAACATGGCGCAAAGCGCAGGGGAGAAAGTGAAGCAGAGCCTGAGCGCTATTGAGCAGACCTCGCAGCTGATCCGCGACATCTCCTCTTCGTCGGCAGAGCAGAGCAGCGGCGTTTCGCAGGTCAATATTGCGGTTAATCAGATGGATCAGGTGACCCAGCAGAATGCGGTGCTAGTGGAGCAGTCGGCGGTTTCGGCGGACGATCTGGCTGAACGCGCCGGGCAGCTGCGCCATATGGTCGCGGTATTCCGTACGCTCTGAAGCTGCAGCAGAGCGTCAGCAAAACGGCAGTAAGTTTCTGCCGTTTTTGCGTAACGCATACGGCTGAAACCGCTATGCTTATGGGCCAGACCAAAAAGAGCAGAGGTAGGTTTGTATATAACAGAGGTCGATGTCGATCATTATGCGCTTGAATTAAGACGCATTGCAGCAGGGTACCAGACAGGCGAAAAATTACCGGATGTAAAAAAGAAGGTCGATGGGCTTATCGATATGCTTAAAACCACGCTGACCAGCGATGCGCAGCAGCAGGTGCAGGCCTGGAGCGAGCTGGCGGATGCCTTGAGCTACTACATGAAAAACACCGCCGATCCCGACTGGACCACCATCATGGCCTACGCCAAACGAAAGGTGAACCGCAGTAAACAGAACGCCATGTTCAGACGTAAACGCTTCAAGGATTAAACCGCCAGCGGCGGTTTTTTTCTGCCTGTCATCTCCCTCTTCGCGCCTCTTGCTGACAAATTCCGCTATCCCGCTCAGGCTATACTCTCCTGCTTCACCGCAGTGCAATGGTGTTATGCAGTAATGGTTTGATGCGCAGATTCACCCGCTATTTACCCTCAACACGCAGTGTTACCGGAATTGGGAGATCACCATGAAAAAGATTGGCATCAACGGTTTTGGACGTATTGGCCGTCTGGTTTTAAGACGTATTCTGGAACAGCAGGAAGCGGTGGAGGTGGTGGCGATCAACGATCTCACCTCGCCCGAGATGCTCGCCTATCTGCTGAAGTATGACTCCAACTACGGCGCATTCCACGGCGACGTCAGCGTGGACGGCAACGCGCTGCTGGTTAACGGTAAGAAAATTACCGTTTTCGCCGAGAAAGAGGCGAAAAACATTCCGTGGGGATCGCTGGGCGTTGACGTGGTTATCGAATGCACCGGCTTCTACACCTCGGCGGAAAAAGCGCAGGCGCATCTGGACGCGGGCGCGGGCAAGGTGCTGATCTCCGCGCCGGCCGGCGAGATGAAAACCATCGTCTATAACGTCAACCACGACACTATCAGCGCCGAAGACAAAATCATCTCCGTCGCCTCCTGCACCACGAACTGCCTGGCGCCGATGGCGAAAGCCCTGCACGACAATTTCGGCATCAAGGTTGGCACCATGACCACTATTCACGCCTACACCGGCACTCAGGCGCTGGTGGATGGGCCGCGCGGCAAAGATTTCCGCTCCTCGCGCGCCGCAGCGGAAAATATTATCCCGCACACCACCGGCGCGGCGAAGGCGATCGGGCTGGTGATCCCAGCGTTGACCGGCAAGCTGAAAGGGCATGCGCAGCGCGTGCCGACCAAAACCGGTTCGGTCACCGAGCTGGTGTCGATTCTGGATAAAAAGGTCACGGTCGACGAGATCAACGCGGCGCTCAAGCGCGCCTGCGAGAACAATGAATCTTTCAAATATACGGAAGATCAGATCGTCTCTACCGACGTGATCGGCGTGCCTTACGGCTCAATATTTGACGCGACCCAGACGGAGATCAGCGAAGCGGGCGACCTGCAGCTGGTGAAAACCGTCTCCTGGTACGATAACGAATATGGCTTCGTGACCCAGCTGGTGCGCGTGCTGCATCTTTACGTATCGCTGTAATCTTAGGCGGGCTGCTCAGCCCGCCTTATTTCCCAGCTTCTCCTGCAAAAAGTTCAGCAGCACGCGGTTCACCTCGCTGCGCTGGCGATGCTGCGGATAAACCGCATTCAGGCAGAGCGGCGCGGGCTGATATGCCTCCAGAACGCTCACCAGTTCGCCGCGCTTTAGCGCCGGCTCGACGATAAATCCCGGCAGCAGCACCAGTCCCAGCCCGGCGATCGCCGCATCGAGCAGCACCTCGCCGTTATTGCTCAGCATCGGGCCCTGCACCGTCACGCTCTTGCTTTTGCCCGCCTGCTGGAGTTCCCAGCCGCTCAGGGCTTCTCGGCCATAGCGCAGGCAGGCGTGCTGAGCGAGGTCGTCCGGCGTAGCGGGCGTGCCCGCGCGCGCGAGGTAAGCGGGGCTGGCGCAGATCAGACGCCGCTGCTCGCCGAGGCGGCGCGCAATCAGGGTCGAATCCGCCAGCGCGCCGATGCGAATCGCCATATCGAATCCTTCGCCGATCATATCGACGTAGCGATCCGCCAGCTCGATGTGAAACTGCAGCGCGGGATGCTGCGCCAGAAACTGCGCGATAAGCGGCGAGAGGTGGCTCATGCCGAACGACATCGGCATGCTGATGCGGAACGTGCCGTGCAGCTCCTGGCGTCGGGTCGACATCGCCTGCTCCGCTTCATGGATATCGTCGAGAATGCGCTGCGCATGGGTGAGAAACAGCATGCCCGCTTCGGTCACTGAAAGCTTACGCGTATTGCGGATCAGCAGCTGCGAACCGAGCGACGCCTCCAGCGCGGCCATACGGCGGCTGACGTACTGCTTGGAGAGCATCAGCTGTTCCGCCGCGGCGGTGAAATTGCCCGCATGGATCACGGCAACGTAAATACGAAGATCTTCAGTCTGCATATTGTCCACTTATTTGTGACAGTGATTGCCATATTGGCCTGTTTTTAAGGGTTTTAGTTTACGGTATTGTCTGTCCCATCGGAAGGGCACAGGCGCTTCCCCCTTACAACACAGGAGCAGACCATGATTGAGCAACGACTGTCAGAGCAACGCGGCCATGGCGACCACGGCTGGTTGAACTCACGCCACACCTTTTCGTTTGCGAACTACTGGGATCCGAAACAGAGCGGCTTTTCCGACCTGCTGGTGATCAACGACGATCGGGTTGCGGCTTCTCGCGGTTTCGGCGCGCATCCGCACTCCAACATGGAGATCCTCTCTTACGTGCTGGAAGGGGCGCTGGAGCATAAAGATTCCATGGGCACCGGTTCGGTTATCGTCCCGGGCGACGTGCAGCTGATGAGCGCGGGCAGCGGCGTGACCCACAGCGAGTTCAACCATTCGAAAAGCGAAGGCGTGCACTTTCTGCAGATCTGGATTGTGCCGTCTGAAAAAGGAACGCCGCCCGGTTATCAGCAGATTTCGGTGCCGGAAAGCGAAAAGCGCGGTCAGCTGCGCCTGATCGTTTCGCCCGAAGGTGAGGACAATGCTTTATCGGTGCGTCAGGATATGCGCCTTTACGCCGGTCTCTTCAATGGCGATGAGCAGCAGACTTTCCCGCTGGACGAGACGCGCTACGCGTATATCCACGTTGCGCGCGGCAGCGTGACGGTGAACGGCATGCGTTTCAATGCAGGCGACGGCGCGCGCGTGCGTAACGAGGCAAGCCTGACCTTTAGCGAGGGCGATAATGCCGAAGTGCTGCTGTTCGACCTGCGTCCGATCGAGGTGAATCATCCGAGCCGCTGATCGCTGTTAAAGGCCAGCACCCTGTTACTTAAAGCAGCACGTCGCATTGTCGACGTGCTGTTTTCGCTTATTTATCGTCCCGCTCTTCCTCTTTCTCCAGCCCAAGCGGCACTTCATGATCCAGCCTGTGCGGCTTCAGCAATTGAATATCCAGAATCACATAGGTCATGGTGGTAATAAACAGCGAGATCACGCTACCGATAACGCCGCTGGTGGTGAAGGTAAAGAAGTTGTACATCACCACCCAGGTTACGCAGATAAACAGCGCCAGCGCGACGTTAATCGCGGAAAACGAGTAGTGCGTGGTGCGCGCGCCGAGATCCATTATCTGCTTATAGAGATTGCCGCCGGCATACTTCTCCAGCAGCACGATGGATCGCTCCCAGTTTTGCTGCCGGCGGGCGCTGCTGCGGGTAACGAACAGAAACAGCAGCGACACAAAAAAGCCGGAGAAGGCGAGCAGCACCGGTACCGCCTGCAGCGCGTAGTCGAGGCTCTTATGACCGGTGGTGCGCGAGAGAGCCAGCGTCAGCGAAGCGCCGAGCGCGGCATAGAGAAAGACGAACAGCGCCAGGAACAGCGCGTTACGCTTCCAGTCGCTCTCCACTTCGACAGTTCGCTGCGCCCGCGCGCTTTGCAGCGCCTGACGTATTGATTCCGCCTGTGCGGAGCCGGGCTCGATCGTCTCTACCGGCTCGCCGAAAAAAATGTGCAGAAACGGCTCATCCGCTTTTTCAATTATCATTTCTTTTATCCATAAAGGTGATACGCGATGGACACAGTGTAATGGAGGGACAGCGCAGGGCAAAGCGCGGCCCTGCTTGCAGAAAATTTACTCAGTATGCATCGACGGCGTGCATTACGTTTTAGCGCTTTACTGGCGTGTATCGCTTTTACTTTCTCTCGCCATCCTGTCGAGGCACTGCTTATTGGCATATCCGTTGAGAAGCGGTTACTGGGCGGGCGAATCCAGCTCAGGAATGCCGCTGCTGCGATCGGCGTAGGCCGCCTGAAAGGCTGGGCGTTTTGTCCAGCGCTGCCAGTACGCATCTAAGAACTCAAAACGCTCGTCAAGTGGAGTGGCATTGACCGGGAATTTCGAGAAGGCGATCGCGGTTGCCAGCGTGATGTCCGAGAAGGTCGGGGCGTCGCCGCCAAGCAGCCATTCACGGCCGTCTGACAGATGACGATTGACCAGCGCGGCATGAGTTAGCGCCTCTTTACGGCAGTGTTCGCCCCAGGCCTCATTTTTGGTCAGTTCAAGCTTGAAGCCGAGGCCGGTATGCAGCACGTGGAACGCTGTTACGATGCGGTACAGGATGTGCACCCACACCCGGTTATCCCACATGTTGTCGAGGCCCTGTTCCAGTGCGGTCTCTCCCATGATCTTGCGGCCGGGATACGTCTGGTCGAGATAACGAACGATAGCAGCCGTTTCGGAAATGTAACTACCGTCAGCCAGTTCAAGGGTGGGCGTTTCGCCCCACGGGTTCATATTCAAATGACGCCAGCCACGCTGTTCGCCTACAGGGGACATGTCATAAATGGTCTCGGCAAAGTGATCAGCGATGCCTTTTTCTTGCATGAACAGACGCAGACGCTGTGGATTGGGAAAGGCAGAAGGCGAAGTAAAAAGCTGAAGTTTAGTCGTCATGGTAAATCCTAAGGTTGATGGCTGAAGTGTCTAACTAACGTAAGTTAGGTAAACCTTAGCGGGCGATTCGATGCACGTCAATGTCTATCTAACGTTTGTTAGGTAATTATTTTGTGTGCCTTCTGATTGATGAGGGGGGACGTTTAAGCTGCGCAGGGGCCTGCTCATACGGTTGGTATGAGTGAGGAACGGAAAAAGTTTTATGTTTCTTGTCCGACACTGCCAGATAAATGCAGCTCTGTAGCGCTACAGAGCTACAAGCCAGTTTAACTGACACTCTTTTTATTGAATGCTGATATAACCTTTTTTGCACTCAGCAAAGAGAGCAACGGAGCAGCAGCCATCACTGCAAAAAGCAACCATGCGGCGGATGATGCACCCTCCCGCCCGCCGGGCATGGATAATCCACCTGCATTCGCCAGCATACCCGCAATCGCTGAGCCCAGCGCAGTGGCAAACAGCTGAACCGTGGTGATTGAAGTAGCTGCTGTATCCTGATCCTCAGCCGGTGCGACCTGGAGGATACGCGTCAATAAATGCGGCCAGCCCAGCCCGATGCCAAACCCTACCAACGTCAGGCCCAGACCAATTAAGGAGAGCACTATCCAGTCTCCCCCGGCAGAGTGGGGGGTGCTGAGCGCCAGTACCACCATGCCCGCCAAAACCAACACTGGGCCAGTAAAAATAGCACGTTTGATGCCTCGCCCTTGCCAGCCGGAACTCCAGATTTCTGATACCGTCCAGCCTGCGGCCATCAGCGCGGCCAGATACCCCGAGATCAAGGGAGTCTGCCCATGCAGGATTTGCAAAAAATAGGGGATGAAGGTTTCACTCGTCATGCCAATAATCAGCAGCCCCATGGTGATGTAGAGCGCCAGCAAAGGCGAGTTCAACCGCAGCGCATCACGCGGCAACAGGCGAATTTCACTGGTAAATTCCCAGCGAATTAGCAACAGGATCAGCACAACCGCAACGCTGATTCCCGCCACATTGATTGCTACATCAGGTGACATGCCGCCTGTGCTGACAGACATGACCGCAGCGACCAGCAGCAGCAGCTGCATCAGCGGAAGCTTGCTTGCAGGAAGGCCGGCTGCGCGCTTGTGCGCGGGAAAGACGAGCCAGACCAGCAGCATATAGAGCAGCGTGACAGGCACCAGTACGCCAAACGCAGCGCGCCAGGCATTCATCTCCGCAAATATTCCGCCTGCTGCGGGACCCAGCAGCGTCGCGACGCCCCACATACCGGAGATAAGCGCCATCGCGCGCGGCCAGAGCTTTTCGTCAAAAATCGTATAAATCATGGCATAGCAGAGCGCAAACATAAAACCACCGCCGAGGCCCTGTAGCGCCCGACCGGCCAGCATAACAGGCATAGTCTGCGCCAGCGCGCAGACCAGGCTGCCTGCAATAAATAACATAACCGCGACCAAATAGGCTTTGCGCGCTCCCATCAAGGCCAGCAGCCGTGAAGTCAGTGCGGAACCCAGGATGGAGGCTACGACAAAAAGCGTCGTATTCCATGAATAGAGTTCAAGACCACCTATTTCGTTAACCACAGAGGGAAGTACAGTGGTCGCAATGTAAATATTGATTGCATGCAGCGCTACTCCTCCTGAAAGCGCAATAGAGAAAAACAGATTTCTACCACCCAGTAAATCATTCCAGCTTCCTTCCTGTACTGACGACATATAAGCCTCCCGGCATGCGTTGCGTCAAATGTCCCGTTGCTGGCTGCAATAGGATCCGTTACATTAATAAAACAAGCCAACACTTGGATTATTGAAAGGGGTGAATTAATTTGTCAAGCTATCGCTTGTTAAATAGCACTGAGAAAGCATCTGCGACGCCCGAGCGCCTGCTTTACCTGCTTAAAACGCGTGGGCCGCAGCAGTCTGCGGATGCGGGGAAAATGCTGGGCATGACAGCGGAGGCAGCGCGCCAGCAGCTTGCCAAACTCGCTTCGGCAGGTCTGGTGGAAACCTACTCTCAGAGCAAAGGGGTTGGTCGTCCCAGTCAGTTCTGGACGCTGACTCAGGCGGGACATAACCGCTTTCCGGATACGCACTCCACGCTAACGGTTCAGCTTCTGGACACAGTGCGTCACGCCTTCGGCGAGGAGGCGATTGACCGTCTGATTGACCTGCGCGAGCAGGCTAGCAGAGAGAATTACCTACGGGAGCTGGGGGAGCCGGCCAGTCTCAGGGAACGGGTTGCGCGTCTGGCAGTAATACGTTCGCAGGAAGGTTATATGGCGGACTATGAAGAGCTGGCGGATGGGACCTTGCTTTTTATCGAAAATCACTGCCCAATCTGTGCTGCCGCTGCAGCCTGTCAGGGTTTTTGCCGTGCTGAATTAACGTTGTTCAGAGAAGTACTCCGCGCAAAAGTAGAGCGGACAGAGCATATTTTAAATGGGGCAAGACGCTGCGCTTATACTATTAGCGGGCATGCTGATTAAACCTTCAGATTGACTGAACACGATTAACAACGTACTGAAAAATGAAATCTGGTTATTTCTTTCATGAACTCAGCATCGCCTGGTTTGCGCGGAATAAGGTTAGCAAGCGGGCCAAACCTTATTCCGGCGCGTATTATACGCGTGCTGAATGCCTCAATGACCGTGGACGGTCAACCCTACTAATCGGATAACAACAGGTCGGACAACAAGTATGCAGAAGAAAGCCGCTGGCATAGCGACCTGGTAAGCATTCATCACATTTGCCATGTAATGCGGTCCCATGCCGAATTCGGCAAAAGTGATGACCAGACTCATCAAGAACGCCATGATTATCGCCATATAAAGAGCAAATATGTAGGGTGCCGTGCGCACAGGAAGGCGGCTTCGCAGGTTTTTTTTAGAAGTAGCATCAGTCATCGGAATATCCTGTTTTACAAAGGTAGACGAAACTGTGGCTAACTTAACAAGCTTATCAGGAGTGTTGTAGAGCGGTTATGCTTTAATCATCATTAAGTAAAAGTGACGAATGCGTTATTAAGGATGGTATGGACATTTTAGGGCTGATTAGCACATTTATCCGTGTGGTAGAGAACGGCAGTATTGCCGCGGCGGCACGCGCTAAAGGTATGAGTCCGGCAGCAGTCAGCCAGAGTCTTTCTCGTCTTGAAGCGCACCTGGGCGTACGACTGCTATCGCGCACCACCCGCAGCATGACCTTAACTGAAAATGGTAAACGGTATTTCGATAAAGTCCGTCACATTCCAGATGATATTGAACTCGCCTCACAGGCTGCTGCAAACGCAACCAAACCGAAGGGGCCACTCTGTATCGCTACGACAGCCGCGTTTGGTCGATACGTTCTCGCTCCACTTATGCCGGCCTTCAAAGCCTCTTTCCCCGATATAGATATTGAGCTGATCAGTACCGATCGCAACGTCAGTCATCACCTGGAAGGCGTCGATGTCAGTATCCGCATTGAGGCACAACTGAATGATCAACTGATCGCCAGAAAAATTGCATCGTTACCCTTTATATTCTGCGCGGCGCCTGCTTACCTTGACCGTGCTGGCGCTCCTCAGACACCTGAAGAATTTAGCCAGCACGACTGCCTGGTTTTCCGCTATCCAACCGACAGGCGATTTCTGCCATGGACTTTTATAGTCAATGGACAACCCGTCAATGCGAAACTCAACCCCAGCTTTATCAGCGATGATATTGATATTATCGCCAAAATAGCCGTAAACGGGGGCGGTATTGCTCGTCTGGCAAGCTTTGTTGCTCAGCCATTGATTGAGAGTGGCCTGCTCAGGCCTTTGTACTGGCCAGGTCTCAGTGAGAACAACATTGAGTCTGTGCCGATGGATATTTTTGCGTGTGTGACTGAACGTTCAGCTCTTAATTCAAAGGTAAGGGCATTTATTGAATTTTTAGAAGAAGCGATTTAACGCAATAGCGTTTTTGATGGAAAAATTGACTGCTTTTTTCAGTTTATTACCCGCAAGGTAACCCGCCGTAATCTGGCCGCTTATTGAGTTTGTGTTTGGATATTGCCAATCTTTCCTGACGGGCATTCAGTTCACCCTTTGTCAGCAGCATGGTTTTTCAAAGGGGATTGCCCGTATTGCAGCGCTGAGGCGATAAGTGGTTAAGCTACTCAGGCGCCTGTCAGGCTATTTTTGTCGAGGGCAGAGAGCATCTCGTATAGCTAAGGCTGAATCACCTTACCCTGTTCATCTAGCAAATCCGTCAGCAGCGCCGTCCCATCGCTCCCCACGCGAAATGCCCCGTATCGTGCCTGCGCGAAACGCTCGCCATGACCTTCCTGAAAGAAATAAGCGCTGGTTCCGACCGTCAGCGAGCCAGAATTGTAATGATATTTCACCCTTAGCTGATTCGCCTGCAGAGGCTCACCCTGATCAAACCGGGCCTGAGTGGCATGACGCTGCGCATCGAGGTCAACAATCAGGGTCCCGCTGGTGGGCAGGCATGGCGCTGACAGGGTTGCGCGGCAGGCCACAGCCTGTTGATAAAACGTCTGCTCCAGAGGTCGGGTGAGGGCATAATTCAGCGCCATGTAATCACCCTGCATCAGGGAGCGCGGGTCAACCGGCGCAAGAGGTAAAATCATGAGCGCGCCCTGTTTCAGCAATCGTTCTTTTTGCCAGATGCTGACATTGACGACCACCAGGGCCAGCGTTATCACCGTGCATGCCAGCCATCGGCTCTGTTTACGCATTCTCACTGGCACCTCCAGTCTGTGCGGGTAACACTTTCCTGACTCCCCATGCCAGCCCCAGTAAAACCAGACCGCCAGCCAGCAGAAGCAGCGCTTTGTGCAGCAGTATTACCTCCAGAAAGTAATACCAGCCAATGAGATACAGCACCATGAAACCGCCACTGACCACCAGCAATCCCAGACTTCCCTGATATCGCGCCATCAGAATCAACCACAAGCCCAGCCCAATACCCGGTGCATAGAGGGCAACAATCCCGCAGATAAGGGCTGCGGGCAGTGTGATAATCGAAAACAGCGGCTGGCTGTTCTTTTTCTGACTAAGCACACTCAGCACTAAACCTGCTGCTATTCCTGTGCCTGTCGCAGACTGAAGCAGAGAAAAAGGCGCAGTAGACCAGATGAAATCCGTAAGAAACGCCGCGTTTATCCCGAGGAAAGTCAGCAACATCAGGCCCGCCGGGATGCCATACAGCAGGGGATATACCGCGTCAGCATAGGGCCCTGCCTGTAACCTCAGCTGATGACTGACAATCCAGAGCCACCAAAACATGACCGCCGCCGCCAGTATGGAAACAGCAAAGCGACCCGCCGTCGGTGACAGGTAAAGCCGGGCCAGCAAATAGCCTGCCAGCACCAGAAAAAAGGTCAGGGCAGTGATGGCCATAAGCCGGTAAGTGCGGTCAGGCATAGCCACCGCCATCGCGGCAAGGATCGGCAACGCACACAGTGAACTCAGCATCATAAAGCGCACGTCACTGCTCGGGATTTGCAGCACAACGCCGACTATCAGCCCGCACGTCGCCGCAATGGCCCATGCCAGCCCAAGGTGATATTTACCGTCGCGCTCATTGCGCAACAGGCCGCGCGCAATAACGGCGAGCACCAGTGAAGGAAGAATAAAAGTAACAGCGTTCGGGTCATCAAGCAGGTCAGCGATATAGAGCAGCAGTACCATCAGTAACAGAATGATAATTGCGGCGACCCAGCCTCCGACGCTCAGCGCCAGCCTCAGATACCAGGGCAGGTCAGAAGCATGACCGCGTTGCTGAATCTCTTCAATTTGCGAGACGCTCAGCAAGCCCCGCTGACACAGGGTATCTGTCAGCAAGATCAGCTCGGCCGGAGCCTGATCGACAGGACCTTTTTCAGCCAGCCTGCATTGCCACTTCAGCAGGATCGTACCATTTGCCGCCACCCAGAGAATCATCAGGGTGCCGGTCAGAAACAGGTCACCCGTATCATAATCTAAAAGAAATAACTGCACGATCAGCGCGCAGCCCACAACGGTCAGACTTGCGATGCCCATCGTCAGCATGCAGAGATCCACAAAGCGATAACGGTACAGGTAGTAGCCTGCCAGCAGGGCGATGATCCAGCTGGCCGTAACTGAAGTAAAGTGATGAGCACTATGCCAGTCAGAGATGTTTTCGGCCACGAGGGCGGTCAGCAACAGCAGTAAAAATCCGGCCATTACCCGCGAGAACCAGCGGCTTGCCAGCCAGCTCTCAGGGCGATGCGTTATTGCCCGCCAGGCCAGGACCTCCCTGATAATCAGGCAGGCTGCCAGCAGCGCCAGATAGCCGTAAAGCACCGTCGTCGGGAGCCGGGTGATGCTGTCAGACACGGCGACATCCAGCAGCGAGGTCGGCAACGTGGTGGTGTAGAGCTGGAACGCCAGGTTAGCGATCAGCCAGCTGCAAAACCACAGGCTGTTTTGCCGGGCGATCAACGCCAGCGGCAGAAGAACGCATAACCAGGCCCGGAATAGCTCCCAGCTGTCCGCACCGGTCTGATAAATCTGTCCATAAAGCGCAAACAGGGCACCGAAACTTAGCCCTGCCGCCAGCAATGCGCTGCGAGCCAGCCTGCTGTACCAGCGCCACCAGACCACCACCGCCAGCGCGACGATCAGCAACTCGGCCAGGGCGAATTTCGCCATCTTCGGTAGCCAGGCCCAGTTCCAGGCAATAAAAAACAGCGATCCGGCAACCAGGGAGAGTAATCCCAGAAAGCAAAGAACCGGTATAAGAAACTGACGCCACTGAGTATCTGAAGGTCTGATACCACAGCAAGCAAAGATACGCTGGCAGCTCTCCGGGTTCAGGCTCCCTGTTTTAACCAGGCCAGCGATCTGACGGCAAAGATACGCTGCCGTCCGTGACGGCATCCCGGTTATGCTATCAGGTGCAATCTCGCTCATTCTTTCCCTGCCACTGGTTACGGTGTGACGTTGATAATGACGTTAACCACTGTTCTTGCCCGCGATTAATCCCTGTGTCGGTCAGTGACGCTCTGCTGAGCGGCTGATTATTTTGCTGAACAAATGTAAACATCTTTTATGGGATATAACAGCGTAAATCAAAGGCGAGCGGTGAACTCTGCGCGATCCATCGCATCCTGATAATCATGACTATCGCTGACCGGAAGCGCCTGCGTTTACTGCTCGCGGAGTCTGGATAGCTGTATCTGAACAGACAGGTTCATCCCACTAACCTGACGGGGGAATAATTACCCGGTTAACCGCCAGTGTTTCCCGGCGATTTCATTTTTCTGTCATTTTTATTCTTTAGGCTCGTGGCTTTCCTTTATGGATATAAAAACATGAAAATAAAAGCTATTTCTCTGGTTATTGGCTGTGCGCTCTCTTTATCGACGTTAGCGGCACAGCCGAAGGCCGAACGTTACGTCGTCAGTTTCCCCGAAGGGACACGCGTGAGCTACAACGGTGCGTTCGCCAGCGCATTTCCTCAGGGGCTGCCAGTGGGAATCGGCTCTGGTTTGCTGTTTACCGGCAAGCAGGGTGATGCGCTGACCTTCGCGACCGTCACCGATCGCGGGCCAAATGCTGATTCGCCTGATGCGGGTAAGAAAGAGTCAAAGATTTTCGTCACGCCGGACTTCGCACCACTGCTGATGAATATTCGGGTGCAGAACGGCAAAGCAGAGGCCACAGATGCCAGACCGTTGCATGACGATAAGGGCAACATTAACGGACTGCCGTTGCAGGATGACGTCATCGGATCAACCAATGAGGTCGCGCTCAGCGATACGCTGAAAGTGCTGCAGGGTGATAACCGCGGTCTGGATACGGAAGGCATTACGCCGGATGGGAAGGGCGGATACTGGCTGTGCGATGAGTATGGTCCGTTCCTGATTAATGTTGATGAGCGTGGCAAAATCCTGGCGATTCATGGGCCGCAGGCCGCCGAAGGGGAGAAATCCATCGCGGGCGGTCTGCCGAACATACTCAAATGGCGTCAGCCCAATCGGGGCTTTGAGGGCATCACCCGCATGCCGGATGGGCGCATCATGGCTGCGGTGCAGAGCACGCTGGATATCGACGGTAAAAGTAAAAAGCAGGCGCGTTTTACCCGCCTGGTGAGCTTTGATCCAGCCACCGGAAAAACCGCGATGTATGGTTACCCTGTCGACAGCGAGGCTTACAGTAAAAACAGCGACGCAAAAATTGGCGACATCGTGGCGATCGACAATCAGCATATCCTGCTGATAGAACAGGGCAGCGACAAAAACGACGCCATGCGCAACCTTGTTTATAAGGTGGATCTCAGCCCGGCTAGCGAGCTTTCACCCTTTGATAAACCAGGCGAATATCCGGAGTTTGACGACGAGAAAAGGCTGGCCCAGCGCGGCATTAAACTTGCCGCTAAAACGCAGGTGGTCGATTTACGGCAACTCGGCTGGCAACAGGAGAAGGCCGAAGGGCTGGCGCTGATCGACAATAGAACGCTGGCGGTCACTAATGACAATGACTTTGGTGTTAAAACGGTAATGAAGAACCCGGTTGAAGGCAAGAAGCGCAAAGATTACCGGTTGACCGAGCAAGGAACGCTGACGATAGATGATAAGCCGGTTGCAACGACTATCGATCTGAAGCCGCTGAAGAAACCGGAGTCGGATAGTGAGTTGTGGATTATTACGCTAACGGAATCGCTAAAATAAGATTCAAGGGTATGAAACGTCAGGGTCCGCTTCTGTTACAGGGCTGCTGTTGCAGCCCTCGCAATTTAGACTTCAACAGACTCAGATATTTCCAGAGCATCATCGACTTCAATGCCAGGGTAAGGAACTGTGCTTTCGCGTTTTTTATGACCCAACAGTAGCAGGGTTAACCTTAACTTTTGTTTTTTTAGATTTTATATCGAGTTGTCTTTATATCGCATGCAAAAACCGCATCAGGCGGACTGCTCGCCATTGAATGCACGCCACGCAGCGAGGGTATCCAGCGATTCCCGCAGCAGTTTGATTTTTCCCTCTTCTGCTACCAACCTTCCGGCATATGTCTGCTTGTATAGCCGATCGGTGCCCGCCAGTTCGGCTTTTACGCTGTATTCGCCAAAGGCCTGTGTTGGGGTATCGATAAAGAACTGGATATTGCGGAAGCGGAAATCTGGAATTTTCACCAGCAATCCGGCGATGAAGCGTTCGATTTCAGCCGGCCCCTGCACTCTGTGCGGCAGGCCAAGCGTTTGCAGATAGGGCAGTTCCAGCACGCCATCTGCGGCAAAAAGCGCCGCGGCGGCTTTAGGATCCTGGATACTGTCCAGGTAGTTCTGAAGTAATTGAACGGCAGTTTTCATGATAAGAGTGCTCCTGTTTTCAGGGCCGGACGACTGTCGTCGGCATGAAGCAACAATATTGAAACTCAGGAGCAATCAAAATAACAAAGAATGAAAGCCATCATTTCATAAATGAAATGATAAAAAGGATCACTCAGGCCAGCGCCATTCAGGTTCACTGAGATGTCTGGCGAAGAAATCCGACAGCACCTTGACCTTCAACGGGCGGCTGCGCGAAGTGGGTGTAACAAAATAGAGCCCGCCTTGTGTCATTGACCACTCATTCAGTAAATGAATCAGGCGACCATCTTTCAGATACTCCGCGGCGATAAATTCTGGCAGTTCCGCAATCCCGAGACCGGCCAGCAGGGGTGGCAGCAGTGCATCAGAGTTGGTTACGCGCAGCGGTCCGCTCGGGACAATATCTTCCTGAGCGCCGGAATTATGCGTAAAGCGCCATACCTGGCTTCTGGCGCGATAGGCATAACTGAAGCACTGCCGGGAGGTGAGTTCACGCGGATGTTGCGGTACACCTTGCTCAGCAAGATACGCCGGTGAGGCCACTAGATATTGCGTCACGGTACACAGCCTGCGCGCCACCAGCGAAGAGTCCGGTAATGCGGCAATACGTAACGCGGCATCAAAGCCTTCGGCAATCAGATCGACCGAGGCATCGGACAGATGCAGGTCCACACTCAGCTCCGGGAACTGACGGATAAGTTCTGGCATCAAGGGGGTTACCCAGCGCAAGCCAAACGACATGGGCACCGCCAAACGTACCTGTCCCCGCGGCTGAACCGACAGTTCATGGGCTTCGCTTTCCACTTCTTCTGCCTGGCGATACATCTCTGACGCCTTTGCCGCCATGCTTTGACCGAACTCCGTTAACGCCAGCTGGCGCGACGTCCGGTTAAACAGCCGACCGCCCAGCCGCTCTTCCAGGCGAGCAACTGCACGTGACACGGTGGGCACGGAAACTCCCATCACCCTGGCTGCCGCCGCAAAAGAACCTTCCTCTGCCACTTTCGCAAACATCGCGAGTCCTTCGAAATCGGGGAATCTGTTCATTTCAAATCTGCAATGATGAGTTTCAAATCATTCTATTTTGAAAGTCGCCGTACGTCGATATGCTTATTCCATCGCGACAACAATCGCTGTCGTCAATGAGCTAATTCACCGATCACAGGAATATAAGACATGAAAACTCAACGTATCGCTTCAACGCTGTTTGCCTCTTCTCTGCTGCTGGGCGCAGCCAGTTTCTCTGCTCCGGTTTTTAGCGCTGACCCTACGCCGCTGGTCACCATTTCAGGCGTTGACCACGCTGGTATCAATGTTCCTGACCTGGCTGAAGCCATTGCGTTTTTCCAGACCACTTTTGGCGGCAGGATTGAATCGGACATCACCCCTGGCGCTATCCCGGATGCGTGGAAAGCGGCGTTTAACTGGCACCAGTCCAGTGACCTCAAGCGTTTTGTCATGATGCGTCTGCCTGATGGCACCGGAATCGAACTGTTCCAGTACAGCGGTGCGCAAATCGACCATACACGTCCACATCAGGATGATGACGGTGCGACGCATATCGCGCTGAGAACCCATGATGTGCCCGCCAGTTTTAAAGCGATTCAAAAAGCCGGACTGAAAACCCTGAATGAACCAGTGACCAACGCCGACGGCACCCAGTGGTTTTATTTCCTGACGCCATGGGGCTCGCAGATTGAGCTGGTAGGCAAAACGAAAACAGCAAACTAACAGAGGACGCAGATATGAAAAAGGTCCTTACCCAATCCCTGCTGCTGGCGGCACTGCTGGCCGGATCAAATTACGTATTAGCGGAGAACACAACCATGAATATCACTACGGCACAGATCGCACCCGCAGGTTTACAGAAGCTGATCGATCGCCACTTTGCTATCTGGAATAACACCGATGCCGTTGAGCGAGAGAAAGCCTTTACTGCGGTTTACTCGTCAGATTTTTTCGTTGCCGATTATGACGGACTGAACGCAGGGGTGGACCGCGTGAATGCCGCCATCAGTAGAGTTCAGTCACAGCATCCGGGCTTTATCTTCACCCCGGCAGCTGTCGAGTGGAATCACGGCATTGCCCGTGTGACCTGGGGTTATGGTCCAAAAGACAATCCGTATCTGGTACGGGGAGAAGATGTCTTTACGGTCAGCGCGGGTAAGTTGTCGAGCGCCCGGGTCTTTCTTAATAAATAACGCTGCTCTTTATTTTTGATTATCCAGTCACGTGGAAAGTGTTTTCTGAATTCATGCATTTTTTCGCACTCATTAATGACGTTACAGTGCTAACCGAACTCAGCAGGCTGATCTTTACTGTAACTCATTGACTTTAATAGCTAATTCATACTTTGATTAAGGAATTCCAACATGAGTAAAAAACTGTCAGGCAAAATCGCGTTAGTTACGGGCGGCAGCTCAGGCATTGGTCTGGCCTCAGCGCAGGAGCTGGCGGAGCAGGGGGCGAAAGTCTACATTACCGGCCGCCGCCAGGAAGAGCTTGATGCGGCAGTAGCCTTTATCGGGCCGTCAGCCACAGGGATCCGCGCGGATGCATCAGTCCTCGGCGATCTCGATAGGGTGTTTTCCACCATTGCGGGCGAATCAGGAAAACTTGATGTGCTGTTCGCAAATGCAGGTGGCGGTGACATGATGCCGCTCGGCGCCATCACTGAAGAGCATTTTGACCGTATTTTTGGCACCAATGTGCGTGGCGTGCTGTTCACCGTACAGAAGGCGCTTCCGCTGTTGACCAACGGTGCCTCCGTCATTCTAACCGGTTCGACCGCTGCGGCGAAAGGTACGGCCAGCTTCAGCGTTTACAGCGCCAGCAAGGCCGCCGTGCGTAATCTGGCTCGATCCTGGGCGCTTGACCTGAAGGAACGTGGCATCCGCGTCAATGTCGTTAGCCCGGGTCCTGTCCGTACACCAGGTCTGGGAGGTCTTGTACCGGAAGAGCACCGCCAGGGGTTGTTTGATGCGCTCGCTGCTGGCGTACCCTTAGGGCGTTTGGGTGAACCGGACGAGATCGGTAAAACCGTGGCATTCCTGGCGTCTGATGATGCGAGCTTTATTAATGCTGCGGAAATATTTGTAGACGGCGGCTTAGCGCAGATTTAATTCACTACCAGACAGACCTTATCAATTATTTATAACAACGACGACATGATTATTCATTTTGTCGATAGTTAGCCTTGCGCCATGCATATCAGAGCGATGAATAAATGCCGTTGTAAAAGAAGATATTTATTCTCTCGGGTATAACGTCAGGCCAGGAATAACCTGCACATCATCAACGGAGAAAAAGAAATGGGCTTTATTACCACACCTGATACAACCCGTCTTTTTTATAAAGACTGGGGTGACAAAAATGCACAGCCGGTTGTTTTCTCGCACGGCTGGCCACTAAGTTCAGATGCCTGGGATGGACAGATGCTTTTCCTGCTGCAGCAAGGGTATCGTGTGATAGCGCTTGACCGTCGCGGCCATGGTCGCTCCGACCAGCCGTCTTACGGCAATGACATGGACACCTACGCCGACGATCTCGCCGTGCTGCTGAATGAGCTGGATGTAAAAAGTGCGGTACTGGTAGGACACTCGACCGGTGGTGGTGAAGTCGCGCATTACATCGGGCGCCATGGCGAAGCTCGCGTAGCAAAAGTGGCGCTGGTTGGCGCGGTGCCGCCCATCATGATTTCATCGGCTGAGTGGCCTGAAGGTACCGATATGGCAGTGTTCGATGGCATTCGCAAAGGTGTCTTTGATAACCGTTCAGACTTTTATCTCAACCTCGCTATCCCTTTCTACGGGATGAATCGCGAGGGGGTAGAGATCAACGAAGGTCTGCGCCTGAGCTTCTGGAATCAGGGCATGTCAGGCTCGATTGTCGGTCAGTACGCCTGTATCCAGGCGTTCTCAGAAGTGGATTACACCGAAGATCTGAGAAAAATCACCGTGCCGGCGCTGGTCATTCATGGCGATGATGATCAGATCGTCCCCATTAGCCATGCTGGCCTGCTCTCTGCTGACATTATTCCTCATGCCGAGCTGAAAATTTATCCAGGTGCGTCTCACGGTCTGGCGGCAACGCATCAGGATCAACTTAACCAGGATTTGCTGGAATTTATTAAGTTGTAGTTCATCTATATTAGCCACCTCATTTAACCATGAGGTGGTCACGCTATTTAATCTTTTTACCAGCACGCCGCATTTTCCTTTTTATTTTTCTGTAATAAAGGCACGCATGCGTATGAACTTATATCAATTAATTCCTTCCCTGGTGCTGTTATTCATGGCGGATGTTGAGGCACAGGATCATGCTCATCAGGCTGTTCAGTCGGACGCTGCTGAATCCGCATTCATCCAGGACAATCAGACGGCGATGAACCGGATGATGGCAGGTATGGAGGCTAAGCCGACAGGCAACATCGATGAGGATTTTGTGGCGATGATGGCTCCGCACCATCAGGGCGCAATAGACATGGCCATCGGCGAACTCCGCTACGGCACCAATCCGCAGCTTCGCCGTATTGCGCAGGAAATCATTGTCACTCAGCAGCAGGAGATCACTGCTATGTATCAGGCACTGAATAAACCGCTGCCACCTGCGCAGGCAGCTCCCGATCAGATTGCGCCAGTAAAGGGGATAACTCCCTGATACCCCTCACCGATCTTCCTTTTGACAGACCCCACTAAACAGGATGATGCAATGAAAACGTTATTAAGGACCGGACTTGCCTTCGCTGTCGCGTTCTCCGCCTGGCCCGCGATGGCAGGCCAGGCTCCCTTTGGTGCTGCAGCCTCCGAGATCCCTCTCAGCCACCATGACCGTGTGTATGCCGCAGAACAGTTCTCAAATACGGTCTCCGTCACCGATCCAGCCAGTAATAAGTTGCTCGGCGTCATCCGACTGGGCGATTCCCAGCCGGCAAACCTCAGTCCCCTGTACAAAGGCCAGGTGTTGGTACACGGCATGGGATTTTCACCGGATCGTAAAACGCTGGTAGTGGTCTCGATTGGCTCAAATTCGGTGAGCTTTATCGATACTGCCACCAACGCAGTCAGGCATATCACTTACGTGGGACGTTCTCCGCACGAGGCGTTCTTTACGCCGAATGGAAAAGAAGTGTGGGTGACGGTCCGTGGCGAGGACTACGTTTCGGTACTTGATGCCAGCAGCGGTGAAGAGAAGACGCGCATTAAAGTGCCTGGCGGTCCGGGCATGCAGATCTTTTCGCCCGACGGGCGGTACGGTTACGTTTGCTCTTCGTTTAACCCGGAAACCGTGGTGGTTGACGTCAGTACGCACAACATTGTCGGCTCGGTAAAACAGGCCAGCCCTTTCTGCCCGAACATTGCGGCAACTCCCGATGGAAAACAGGTATGGTTTACCCTTAAGGACACGGGGAAAGTCCAGGTCTTTAACGCAAGGCCGCCATTCAACATATTAAAAACGCTGGATACCGGCCCCATCACCAATCACGTCAACATCGTAGAAAACGCGAAAGGCAGTTTTGCATGGGTCACCGTCGGTGGTCTGAACCGAGTCAACGTCTACCGCACGGATGATTTCTCACAGGTGGCCTCCATCCCGGTCGGAAATCTCCCGCACGGCCTGTGGCCATCTGGTGACGGGAAGCGTATTTATGTCGGTCTGGAGAATGCCGATGCGCTTGCAGCCATTGATACGACAACTTACAAGAGAGTGGCTACCATCCCGATTGGACAGGCACCGCAGGCTGTTGCCTATGTGCCCGGCGCTGTGCCGCAAGGGGATGGCATACAGGGCTTGCAGCCTCTGGGGATAGCCGGCCAGGCAGTGCATCTCCAGTTGAGAAGCGTGGGGGCTGCCGAAAATGCGCAGGCGACGACAACGGTTTCACTGTTTGAACAAGGGATAACGCAGGTTCTGCAGGCGTCGGCGACGGGTTTAGCACCCAAACAACCTTACCTGCTGGCATTGTCATCGCGAGCCGACGGCAGCGGTGAGCTGGAACCATTGACGCGCTTTATGACTAACCCTGCTGGCGCGGCCATTGTTAACGCGGTTGGCCCGATACGGCAAATCGTGGAGGCCCATCACGCGGATGAACGTCGCTACCTTGTGATTGCCAAAAGCGACGGCAGCCAGTTGGGGAGCGTCGTCCAGGTGCAGGCGCGCTAATACTTCACTAGTGTGTTTAATCCAGCCATGACGCGTCGGCATGACTGAAATTCTGGCTCACTATTACCCGTCTAAATGGCGGGTTTTTTTACGGATTATTACGGCAAAAACGCCTCTAATTTTTATTCATATTTTTTGAGTGTTTTAAGTAAATCTCTTTGCTTTTAAACCGAGGGTCGTAAGCGCATGATTAATCCATCGAGGCAAATAGCCTTACAAACTAAATAAATCATTGAGGAACAGATCATGAAAAACATCAAAACTTTCGTTGCAGTTATCGCTCTCTCTGCTGTTTCATTCGGTAGTTTTGCTCAGAGTGTAACCGCGTCAGCCTCTACTCTGGATGCTGCAGAAGCGCAGATTGCTGCTCAGGCACATCAGGCAGGTGCTTCATACAAAATCACAGGTGCACGTTTCAATAATGGCGCCTACATCTCTGCTAAGTTGAACAAATAAGCAAGGGTTTTAGTGGGTGATTCAGGGCCGCGAAAGCGGCCTTCAGTTTTTGGGCGCAAGCCAGGAATAGCGGGATAAAAGGCGGTGCTGATAAAATGTTTCTGACGGACTTTTTGCTGCTGGCAGTAGAGTAACTCTAACGGCTGAGTTAGTTTTTACTGGTTCTGACGCTCATTCGCTTATTCAAAAACGTGGCACTTAGCTGCTTATGCGTAGGGCTTAGAGGGCGGGTATGAGCGAGAAGCGGGCGTTTGTTTAAAAGCAGGAGCTTTGTCGCAGATGATGAAAAAGGGTCAGGCCAGGCAGAGTCTTTGCACTACTCATAAGGAACAAACGATATGAGCTTTAAATTTACTATAGTGAAATTAAATTTACTATTGTGAATTTAATTTCACTATAGTAAATTTAACCAGGCTCTTCTTGTACGTTAAAGCACCCGGTAAAAATCACCATAAGGTTGAAAAATGTTAGTAATCAGAATATCCCGACCCTCTGAAGCGTCAGAAATTATACAAATTTGGAAGAATTCCGTAGATGCTACGCACGATTTTCTGACAGCTCATGATCGACAAGAAATCGAAAAAGAAGTTGTCAGCTTTTTTTCAAAAACCCCTGTATGGGTTGCAACAAATCGGGATGATCAACCACTGGGATTTATGTTTTTGCATGATGGTCATCTGGAGGCACTTTTTGTAGATGCTTCTGCTCGCGGACTAGGCGTTGGCAAAAGGTTGATTTCACATGCGCTGGCGCTGCATCCGGATCTAAGCGTCGATGTAAATGAACAAAACCAGCAGGCTGTAGGGTTTTATCAGCATATGGGTTTTCAGGTATCAGGGCGTTCAGAGCGGGACAATCAGGGGAGGCCATACCCCCTGTTGCATCTAAGACCAGCTAATAAGATGTAACCATTGCGACAGAGAAAATTTCATTATTCTTTTTGGCTAAAAGCGACGATGTAAGAACAGCTCTGCTCACTGTCAGGGTTAGTCATTTGGTACTCGCTTGCAAAGGTAAGGGCGAGACAGTCACCGGCGCGTAAATGATGAGTCTGTTTATTGACCAGAAAATCAAGACTGCCACTCAGCACCCAAAGTGTTTGCCCGGAAAGATGTTCATTCGCCGAAGCGGGTATCGTCAGCTCACCCATGGCAGGAATTTCAACTCTTATAAGTTCCGGACATGCCCCTGCCGGGGAAAGAGACCAGCGAGTAATACCTGACTGCTCATCCGTCCAGTGCTGTTGCTGATGAGAAAAGAGAACCAGTGAGTTCTGTTGTAGTTCAAGCTCTGCGAAAAGCTTTGATAAGGTAATATTCATCGCGTTAGCCAAACGACTAAGTATCATTGCACTGGGGCTAGAAGTACCTCGTTCAACCTTGCTAATCATAGCCTGACTAACGCCCGAACGTTGAGCAAGCTCAGTTACTGTCAAGTTGCGAGCCTTTCTGTGTTTAAGCAATAAACGTGCAATGTCGCTATCTACTATCTGATTTTTAGATGTTTTATCCATCTTTACCCTCACTTTTGCCAGCCTGATTATGCCATTACATAAATCAGGCTGGAATAATTGATTGTACAAGTTTGATAAAAACCGGCATCGAATAGTAGGTCTCCGCCTTTAAGAACACACGTCATCATTTGAGCATCAATTTGCAACGATTATGGCCGCTTATGGCACAAAGCGGACATTCACCATTACCCAATAAGGCTTACAGCGTGTTTATGCGATTTAAATAAAAACACCCTGGCCTGATAATCTCAGGCTGGCTCAGGACCAGGGATATTTCGGCTCAGTAAGGCCAATTTAATCAGTGCCACCCCAGGCGTAATCAATGTAGCCCTCTCTTCCCTGGCTAAACCAGGTGTTGCGATCGTCAGGCGTAAGCGGCTGTCCTTGAGCGACACGATACGGAAAGTCCGGGTTGCTTATAAAGGGTCGGCCAAAACTGACCGCATCGCCGGTTCCCTCCAGCAGGGCCTGCTCAGCACGGGCTACGCTGAAGTCCGAGTTCAGGATTAAGGGACCGCGAAAAGAGCCTCTCAGCGCCTGCGCCAGCGGAGGCTGCTCACCCACGCCAAACGTGCCATCAATGGGTGGCTCTCTTAACTCCAGGTGAGCAATCCCTATATCTGACAACGTCTCTAGCGCCAGGCGAAAAAGCGGCACAGGATCGGAGTCACGTATGCCCTGGGTTTCACCATTAGGAGAAAGGCGCACGCCGACCCGATTTGCGCCAATCTCATCTGACACCGCCTGGGTAATCTCCGCCAGCAGACGAATGCGATTTTGCCTTGAGCCGCCATAGTTATCGGTTCTGAGGTTGTCGCTGTCGCGTAGAAACTGATCGATAAGATAACCGTTAGAGGCATGAAGCTGTATGCCGTCGAAGCCGGCATTGATGGCATTTCTGGCAGCTTGCCGATACTGCTCGATAATCTCGGGGATTTCGCTGAGGTCGAGCGGACGCGCCTGTTCATAAGCTGTTTTTCCCGCGTAGGTATGAGCATGGCCCGGCGCGGTGGTTGCTGATGCCGACACAGGCTGCGCGCCGCCCATGCTGGAGTGAACCACGCGGCCCATATGCCACAGCTGCGCAATTATCCTGCCGCCTGCAGCATGCACCGCCGAGGTAACGCGCTGCCAGCCCGCTATCTGTTCTGCATTCCATATGCCAGTGGCATAGGGCCAGCCCAGGCCCTGTCTGGAAATGCCGATAGCTTCGCTAATGATTAAGCCTGCAGACGCTCGCTGAGCGTAGTACTCCGCCATTATTGCCGTTGGCACATTATCCCGCGTGCCGCGAGCGCGCGTCATAGGCGCCATAATAAAACGATTAGGCATGGCGATAGCGCCCAGCTGCAGGGGTTCAAAAAGTTTACGCATTATTTTTTATCTCCAGGTCAAAAGCCGGACGTCTCAAACGAGGCGTTGTCCACCATCGATGTGCAGCACCTCGCCATTCATAAACGGGTTCTGCATGAGAAACAGCACGGCGGCGCCCGCCGCATCAGCGGAAACAATCTGCTTTAAGGGAAGCTGCGTGCTTAAGGAAGCAACGTAGCCGTCGCGCGCGTCGCCCAGCGTACGTCCCAGCAGGGCCGTATTGGTGGTGCCCGGCGACAGCGTATTAAAACGGCGCGGCGCTAACTCCAGCGCAAGGCCTCGGGCAAAACCTTCCATCGCTGAGGAGGCGGCAGCCAGAACAGCCGTCCCGATGGCGTTGGGGCGATCGGCCAGAATGCCCGAGATAAAGGTAACGGATGCCGTTTCGCTCAGCCGCTCGCCAAGCGCGCGAAGAATATCGATCGAGGCCCAGATACGCTCGTCGAACGCGCGGCGCAGATAGCCGGTGTTCGCATCCATAATTTTCCCTGCCACAAAGGACCCAGCCAGCAGAACCAGGTGATCCACGGCGCCGATGTCAGACAAGGCGACGTTAACGGCTTCTGTATCGGTAACATCCGCACTACGCCAGTCGAATCCGTGCTGCAAAGCGACACTCGCTGTGCGAGCCGCATCCGATCCGATAATAGTGACGCGGGCGCCGGCTTCCTTCGCCTGGCGCGCAGCCGACAGGCCGATGCCAGAACTGCCGCCAAAAATCACGATATGGCTGCCAGCGATGCCCTGCGCCTTGTCTGTAACTGGAAGGTCTTTGGTGATGTTCATATTCTTCTCCGGGAATGCAGTTGTGGGTTATTAACTCTTCCCGGACATACTAGGAGATTTTATTTGCTGATTTAATGGCGTTAATACTCACCTTGTAAGTGCCATTATGGAACAAATCAGGTTATAGATTTAGGCTCGCACCCAGGCAGAGATTCAGATTGGTTCTTTCACGGCCATCAGTTCCTGTTCCCAGGCGGTTGGCGACGCAAACACCTCGCCTAACATATCGATAAATGCCCGTACGTTAAGGCTGTTACGGCGGCTCTCAGGCCATAGCGCTGTGATCCAAGCCCGATTGAAGGCGTATGCCGGCAGCACAGGTACCAGAACGCCATTTCTGACGTGATGGGCGCTCATATAGGTGGGTAAAAATCCAATGCCGCCGCCTGCCGCGATCACGCCAGATACGATTTCGCTCGCGTCCGCCATCATCCAGGCGTTGACCGGGTACTCCTCAATTTCATCTTCGATACTAAATGACCAGCGAAATACCTGCCCGGTACTTTGAAAGCGGAAATTAACGCAGTCGTGATCCTTTAATTCATCAGGATGCGAGGGCATACCTTTGCGGTTGAGATAGGAGGGCGAAGCAAAAGCGCAGACGCGATGATGACCTAGCCGACGAGCAATCAGGCGCGAATCTGGAATACTCCCTACCCGAAGGGCGATATTGATGCCTTCCGCCGCCATATCGCTGACCTGATCGCTGCTACGAATATCGACAAAAATATCAGGATAGCGTTCATGAAAGGCGGGTAACGCTGGGGCCAGTATATGCACGGCAATGGGCCAGGGCGCCGTCACTCGCAGCAGGCCAGAGGGACGGCTTCGGGTAGAGATGACAGCCTGCTGAATATTTTCAGCTTCCTGTAGCAGCTGGAGCGCTTTTTCATACAGCACCCGGCCTTCCTGCGTCAGATGTAAAGAGCGCGTGGTGCGGGTAAAAAGCGTCAGGCTCATCTGTTTCTCAAGCCGCGCAATGCTTTTACTGACGGCTGAAGGAGAAATACCCAACGCTTTAGAGGCGGCAGAAAAACTGCCGAGCGATGCCGCACGCGTAAATGCAATCAGGCCCGTCAGGCGTTCAATCGTAATCTGTTCCATAAAGGCATCTGTTCATCAAAGATTCAGGTTTGTGAATCATATAAAACGGAACCTGTATTGAACAGTTACTCTATTGCTGGTAACAACGTGCGGTTGAAACAAAACGCCTGCTACCGATAAACGGCTGCGGACGTTTGCAGCGATGCAGCTATTTGGACCGCGCCTGAGCGCGGAGAGTGGCGTCCATCGAGGCGACGAAAAGACTCCGCCGCCCGCGCTGGAGTACAAACAGACCCGGCAAGCCTCTGGCTCATTGCCACTCATTAGGGTAGATATAGGCTGGTGTTGGTTACGTCACCCAGTGCGTGAGCGGCGGCAGAATGGCAGGTCGCATGATAAAGGATAATTAGCATCAACCCCTGTTTCCGGATGATTATTAAGGGAAATGCAACTTTTCTGAAAAAAAGCGCAGCAAAGCTCCCCGCTTATAACAAAAACGCAATAAGAAAATTGATTTTTGTTTACATTCCTCAGGTTAACACCGCGTGCTTTCCTTGTCTGGCAAGGGCTAAGGCTAGTTTGCCCTCTATTGCACAGAGCCGTGAGAAGAGAAGCTTTTGCCACAGAGTTATAACTTACCGCTATAACATATGCCTTTCCATTATCGGCCAGGCCCGTTTAGAGGTGTTATTTTAAGGCTCTGTAAAAACAACATAAGTGACAAAACGATGGCGTCACATATTATTGATTTTCTTTTAATTGGCAACAATTTTGGTACACCAGAAATGCGCGACGTCTGGTCGGAGCAAAACCGACTGCGGCAGCAGGTGCAGGTCGAGGTTGCGCTGGCGCAGGCGGAAGGCGAACTTGACGTCATTCCGGCGCAGGCGGCAAAAACCATTGTCGAACGCGCCGATCCGTCGAAGCTGAATATCGACGAAATCGCCCAGCAGGGCGCGCAGATGAAACACTCCCTGATGCCGACGCTGATTGCGCTGCAAAAACAGTGCGGCGAGGCGGGCGAGTTTATCCACTACGGCGCTACTACCCAGGATATCGTCGACACCGCAACCGTACTGCAGTTGCGCGACGCGTTCGCCATTATTCAGCGCGACGCGACCCAGCTGGCGAATGAACTCGCAGTCGTCGCCAGGCGCTATCAGCATACCCCGATGGTGGGCCGCACTCACGGCATGCAGGCACTCCCGACTACCTTCGGCTTCAAAGTGGCCGTCTGGCTGGATGAGTTCCTGCGCCATCTGACCCGCCTTAACGAGATCAAATCGCGCACGCTCACGGGCAACATCAACGGCGCCATCTCTACCTACGCCTCCTTTGGCCCGTCAGGCCCGGAAGTGGAAAAGCGCACGCTCGATATTCTCGGGCTGGCGACGCCGAATATCGGCTGGCAGTCGGCGCGCGACCGCTTCTCGGAGTTCGCCTCCGTGGCGGTGCTGATCAGCGGTACGCTGGGCAAAATCGGCAACGAGCTTTACAACCTGATGCGCACCGAGATCAACGAGATTGAGGAGCCGTTCTCCGCCGGCAAGATCGGCTCGACCACCATGCCGCACAAGCGCAACCCCGCCGCGCTGGAAGGGCTGGCCAGCCTGACCGCACCGGTGCTGAAAAGCGCCGCGCTGATTTATGAATCGATGCATGTCGAGCACGAGCGCGACGCCATGAGCTGGCGCGCCGAGTGGATCGCGCTGCCGGAAATCTGCATTTACCTCTCGGCGCAGCTGCAAAACGCCATCGCCATTCTGCGCGGCATGACGGTGAACGAAGCGCGCATGCGCCGTAATCTCGATATGCAGGGCGGTTTGCTGCTGTCGGAAAAAGTGATGTTCGAACTGGGTAAAAAGATGGGCAAGCAGACCGCGCACCACCTGGTGTACGAGTGCGCCATGCACGCCTGGGAACAGCAGCGCGACTTCAAAGAGACGCTGCGCGCCCATCCGCAGATGGACAACAGCATTAGCGACGACGAACTGAACCGCTGGCTCGATCCGGTGAACTATCTCGGTTCGGCGCCGCGCAAGGTGGATGAGGTGCTCGCCGCCGCGCAGGCGTCGGGTCTGCTGGAGATGCGGGCATGAGCGACAGCTTCCGCCAGCTGACCGAGGCCGATACCGCGGCCTATTACGCGCTGGTGCATGCGGCCTATGCGTCCGCGCGCGATCTGGGCATTAAATTCGATGCCGCTACGGCCGATGCGGCGCAGATGCAGCGCCATCTCGCCGCTCACGGCGTCTACGGCATGTTCCGCGACAGCGAACTGGTGGCGTCGGTCACGCTGCGCTATCCCTGGGGGCCGCTGCCTGGCCCGTTCGGGCTGCCGCATATCGGCTGGTTCGCCACCGCGCCGCACTATCGCGGACAGCGGCTGGGCGTGAAGATGCTCGACTGGCTGGAGCAGGCGGTACTGCGCGATCAGCTGCGCGCGCCAGCCTATTCCCTTGGTACCGCCGAGAGCCATCCGTGGCTGATTCAGCTTTACGAGGCGATGGGGTTTGAGAAGGTCAGTAAAAAAGACCTCGGCAAAGGCCACATCACCGTTTACATGCAAAAAAACCTTCATTCACAGCACGCCCGCTAAGCGCGGCTGCAGATAAGAAACCAGGGAGATCACCATGAAAAAAGGGTTAATCGCACTGTCCGTCGTAATGGCGGCCTCACTGCTTAGCGCCTGCGACAACAGCGACAAATCGGCACAGGGCGGCTCCGACGCATCCACTATCCGCGTCGGCGCGACCGGTCTGAGCTTTCCCGGCGCGTTCAAAAAAGATGGCAAGCTGACCGGATTCGACGTGGAGGTCACCGAAGCGATCGCTAAAGACCTGAACTACAAAATCGAGTGGGTCACCTCTGACTTCAGCGGCCTGATGGGCCAGCTGGAGGGGGGCAAGCTCGATACGGTGGCCAACGTGGTGGCGATCACCCCGGCGCGCCAGGCCAAATATAACTTCTCCACCCCTTACAGCTATTACGGCAGCCAGATTGTCACCAACAAAAGCAACGCCGATATCAACACGCTGGACGACCTGCGCGGCAAAACCATCGCCGGCGTGCTCGGTTCTAACCACCTGGTCAACCTGAAAAAAGCTTTCGGCGATAACGGCGTAACTATCCGCACCTACGAGAGCCGCGACGGCGCGATGAACGACGCCATCAACAACCGCGTGCAGGGCTACGTCAACTCCGGGCCGATTCTGCTGGCGGAGATCAACCAGAAAGGGCTGCCGCTGAAGTTTGTCGGCCAGCCGCTGGTGATCGAGTCGGTCGGCTTTCCGTTCCACAAAGATGAGAAGGGCGACAAGCTGCGCGCCGCGTTCGACAAAGAGGTCGATGCGATGCGCAAAGATGGCCGCCTGAAAGCGATCTCGGAAAAATACTTCGGCGAAGATATCACCGCGCAGCCGTCTCACTAAACCTGGCGTTTACTTGTCAACGTTTGCCACCGCCGGGTGGCAAACGTCGTTAAGGGCTTTTTATGAATTTCGATTTTAATTACCTGCTGAAAATCTCGCCGCAAATTCTCAGCTATCTGCCGGTTACCCTGATGCTGGCGGTGGTGTCCATGGCGTGCGCCATGGTGATCGGCCTGGGGCTGTCGCTGTTGCGCAACAGCAAATCCACGCTGGTGAGCAAGCTGGTCGAGCTCTATATTTCGCTGTTTCGCGGCATGCCGTCGCTGGTGCAGCTGTTTATTATCTACTTCGGCCTGCCGCAGCTCTTCCCGGCGCTGACCGGCATGTCCGCCACCACCGCCGCGATTATTGGCTTCAGCCTGAAGACCTCAGCCTATATGGCGGAGATCTATCGCGCGGGTCTGGCGTCGGTGGATCCCACGCAGATGGAAGCGGGGCTCTCTATCGGCATGCGTCGGGCGCAAATCTATCGCCGCATCATTCTGCCGCAGGCGCTGCTCAATGCGCTGCCCGCCACCGGTAACACCTTTATCTCGCTGATCAAAGATACCTCGGTCGCCTTTGCGCTGGGCGTTTCGGAGATGTTCGCCGAAGGCAAGATGATCGCGGCGGAGTCGCTGCGCTACTTTGAAACCTTCCTCGTAGTAGGTCTGATTTACTGGCTGGTGATTATCGGTTACGCCCGCCTACAGGCGCTGCTGGAGAAAAAACTCAGTCACTCACTGCAACGCTAAGGCTCTTATGATCAGTGTAAAACAGCTCAATAAACGTTTCGGCGACAAGGTGGTGCTGGACGATATCAGCCTGACTATCGGCGAAGGCGAAGTGGTGGCGATTATCGGGCCCTCCGGCTCCGGCAAGTCGACCCTGCTGCGCTGCCTCAACTTACTGGAAAAGCCGGAGTCCGGCGTGATCCAGATTGGCGACGTGGCGCTCGACACCGCCAGCTACAGCGCGAAAGAAGAGCATGCGCTGCGCGGGCAGACCGCCATGGTGTTCCAGAACTACAGCCTGTTTCGCAACAAAACCGCGCTGGAGAACATCACCGAAGGTTTGATCATGGTGAAGAAGATGCCGAAAGCGCAGGCCAGCGAGACGGGCATGCAGCTGCTGGAGCTGGTCGGTATGGCGCCGCAAGCGCATCAGTATCCGATCACCCTTTCCGGCGGTCAGCAGCAGCGTGTCAGCATTGCCCGCGCGCTGGCGGTTAAGCCGCGCGCCATTCTGTTCGACGAGCCGACCTCCGCGCTCGATCCCGAGCGCGTGCACGAGGTGCTGCAGGTGATGAAGAGCCTGGCGCAGCAAAAGACCACTATGGTCATCGTCACGCACGAGATGCAGTTCGCCAAAGAGGTGGCCGATCGCGTCATCTTTATGGCGGATGGCCATATCGTCGAGCAGGGCCCGGCGGAACAGGTAATCAGTTTCTCCGACAACCCGGTAACGCGCCGCTTTTTGCGCCAGATGACTAACATCGACACGAATGATGATTTCAATATTTAAGCGTGCCGCCGCATACTTTGCCGCAGGCCGTCGCACTGGAAGGAAATAATATGAAAGAGATCCGCGAGCAGGATCGGGCGCTTGCCAGCCAGATCCAGGCGTTTCGCCACGACATGCACCGTTTTCCCGAACTGTCGAATCAGGAGTTCGAAACCACTAAAAAAATCCGCGCGGCCCTGACCGCGGCGGGCATCCGCATCCTCGATCTGCCGCTGAAAACCGGTCTGGTGGCCGAGGTTGGCGAGGCGGCGGGGCCGCTGGTGGTGGTACGCTCCGATATCGACGCGCTGCCGATTGAAGAGGAGTCAGGCGTCGACTTCGCCTCTGAGAACGCGGGCGTGATGCACGCCTGCGGTCACGATTTTCACACCTCTGCCGCGCTGGGCGCAGCCATTCTGCTGCAGCAGCAGGCGGCGTCGCTGAAAGGGCGCGTGCGCATCCTGTTCCAGGCAGCCGAAGAGACCGGTCTGGGCGCCCCCGACCTGATCGCCACCGGCGCGCTGGACGAGGCCGCGGTGATTTTCGGCATTCATAACGATCCGACCCTGCCGGTGGGCGTGGTGGGCGGCAAAGAGGGCGCGTTGACGGCAGGGGTCGATCGCTTTGAAATCAAGGTGGCGGCCAAAGGCGCGCACGCGGCGAAACCGCATGAGGGCAACGACCCCATTATTATCGTTGGGCAAATTATTAGCGCGGTGCAGACGCTGATCAGCCGCAACGTGCCGTCAGATCAGAACGCCGTGGTCTCGATCACGCAGATCCACAGCGGCAGCACCTGGAACGTGATCCCCGATACTGCGTATCTGGAGGGCACGGTGCGCACCTTTAGCAGCGAGGCGCGCGCGTTGATCGAGCAGCGCTTCCGGGCGCTGCTGGACGGGCTCGCCGCCGCGTTCGGCGCGCAAATCGAGTTCCTGTGGCACGCCGGCCCGCCTTCGGTGGTGAATACCGCAGAGTGGGTCGATTTTGCGCTGGAGCAGGCGAGCGACGTCGGTTTCGAGGCGCGCCGCATCGACGCCAGCCCGATTGGCGAAGACTTCGCCTTCTATCAGCAGAAGATCCCCGGCACCTTTATGATGGTCGGCTCCGGCGGGCCCTGGGCGCTGCACCACCCGAAGTTCCGCGTTGACGATAAAGCGCTTTTCCCGACCGCGCAGTATCTGGCGCAGCTGGCGGTTAACGCCTTGAATAAGCTGGCTTGATTCTTTTCTATCCGGGGCGAACGCCTGCGCGTTCGCCCTCTTGCCCCGCATTCCCGCGTTTAGCTGCTTAAGTTTCAATCGCCCACGCCGATAAGGTTTTTAACAGCGCTGCTGTTTTATTCGCCTGTATCCGAAAAGTGGGGAAACCAATAATGAAAGCGGATCGCGTTCCGAAAAAGAGATTAAGTACCCGCGCCATGATGCTGCTGACCGGCGCGCTGACCATCGCCACCGGCTTCGCCGTCACTATCGGCGTGCTGAGCTGGCAGTCGGGCCAGGCGCAGCGCACGCTGGCGGAAGAGTATCTGCAACAGATTGCGCGCAGCAAGGCGCTGGAAGTAGAGCAAAGCCTTAACCATGCGCGCGATGTGGCGCAGAGTCTGGGGCAAAGTATCATCGCGCTGCCGGATGCCGGCGTGCACGATCGCCACGTCGCCGACAAGCTGGCTGAATATGCGCTGCGCAGCAACCCTGACTACCTCTCCATTTCCGTTATCCTGGAAAAAGATGTTTTCGACGGACGCGACGCCGAGTTCGCCGCGCAGAGCGGCCAGGCGCCGGAAGGGCGTTACGCCTGGTTTGTCGATGTCGATCAGGCGGGCAATTATAAAATGCATCCCCTGACCTCCTATCTGACGCCCGGCCAGGGAGATTACTATCTGGTGCCGCAGCGTACGCGCAAGGACTTTCCGACCGAACCCTACAGCTATGCCTATAACGGCGTGCCGACGCTGCTGACCTCGATCACCACGCCGATTATCGATCGCGGCAAACTCTGGGGCGTGGTTACTTCCGATATTTCGCTGGCGAAGCTGCAGCAGCGGGTAAATGAGATCAAACCCTGGCAGGGCGCGGGCTACGCCATGCTGCTCTCCAGCGGCGGTAAGATCGTCTCTTCGCCCGATAAAGCGCAAAATAACCAGCAGTGGAAGGGCGACAAAAGCCACCTGACCACCGCGGTGACAGAGCAGGAGGATGCGCTGCTCGGCGAAAAATCGCTGATGACCTGGCAGCCGATTGCTATCGGCAACAGCAGCAACGTCTGGTATCTGGGCGTTGCCGCGCCGCTGGACTTAGTGATGAGCGCCGCGCGTCAGCAGCTGCACAACGCCCTGTGGATGATGCTGGCAAGCATTGTGCTGGTGAGCCTGCTGCTGGGCGTGGTCTTCAGCCGCATCGTGCTGCGTCCGCTGGGCGGTGAACCCGCCGATGCGGCCGCCTTTGCGCTGGCGGTAGCGGATGGGCAGCTCAATACGCGCATTCCGCTGAAGGCGGGCGATCAGAGCAGCCTGTTCTATGCGCTGCATACCATGCAGGCGCGGCTGATTGCGATGGTCGGCCATATTAAAGAGACCAGCGCCTCGGTGCGCGACGGCGCGGAGGAGATCGCCAAAGGCAATATCAACCTGGCGTCGCGCACCGAGCAGCAGGCCGCCGCGCTGGAGGAGACCGCCGCCAGCATGGAACAACTAACGGCGACGGTGAAACACAACGCCGCCAATGCGCATCAGGCGACGTCGCTGACGGAAAACGCTTCTCAGACCGCGCGCAAAGGCGAGGCGCTGGTGGGCGAGGTGGTGCAGACCATGGCGCAAATCAACGACAGCGCGCGCAAGATCGGCGATATCACCGCCATCATCAACAGCATTGCGTTTCAGACCAATATCCTTGCGCTTAACGCGGCGGTAGAAGCGGCGCGCGCCGGCGAGCAGGGCCGCGGTTTCGCCGTGGTGGCGTCTGAGGTGCGCAATCTGGCGCAGCGCAGCGCCGCGGCGGTAAAAGATATCGCCTCGCTGATCGAAGAGTCGACGCAGCGCGTTGACAGCGGCGTTAGCCTGGTGCGTCATGCGGGCGACACCATGCAGGAGATCACCCAGGCGGTGACCTCGGTGCAGGCGATTATCGACGAGATTGCCACCGCTTCCGACGAGCAGAGCCGCGGCATCAGCCAGGTTTCCGTGGCGGTCAACGAGATGGACAGCGTGACACAGCAGAACGCCGCGCTGGTGCAGGAGATTTCCGCCGCCGCCAGCGCGATGGAGGATCACTCCTCTCTGCTGGCGCAGTCGGTCGAACAGTTCCGGCTGGAGGGGCAGCCTGCCTAGCATGAAGCGAAAAAAAGCAGCCGTAAGGCTGCTTTTTTAGTACCGACACTTAGCCTGGCCAGCGCGACTGCCGAATGATGCTGCAAAAATTAAGCGGCGCGAAGCCAGGCTGCTTGTCCGCGATCACATCCGCCTTGACGTTGCCGAAGGTGGTCTGCGGTTTGTGTTGAATGCCGTCATAGAAGGCCTGAATAATCTCCTCTTTAAACGCGGCGCTGCGCGGATGCTGGCTTACCACCGCCTCGCGCGCCTCGTCGCTAAACTCGTCGTAGCGGATGCCCAGCACGTCCATTTCAACGCCTGCGGTCACCAGCGCAATCTCCGCCGCCATAAATTCAGGAATGCCGGGCGTCGTGTGCAGGGCAATAGCCGTCCAGACCTTGTCGATATCGCTTTGCGCAATGCCGTAACCCGCCAGAAAAGCTTTCGCCGCGTTTGCGCCGTCTACCTCGAACCGTTTGTCACAGCTGCAGTGCACCTGCGTCAGGCCGATATCGTGAAACATGCAGCCGACATAGAGCAGTTCGCGATCGAACTTCAGCCCGCGCTGCTGGCCCGCCAGTGCGCCCCAGTAGTAAACGCGGCTGGAGTGGTGAAACAGCAAATCGGATTCGCTGTCGCGGATAAAAGCGGTAGCGTCGCGGGCGAGCTGTGTGTCAGGAATGGCAATACCGTTTATATGAAAGCTCATCAGGATTCTCCGTTGGGTTAGCTGCCAGTGAGCATAAAACGGATGATCGCTGTCTCAAATTGTCTTATAACGATGATTCAGGACATAACAGCAGTTCAGGACACCCCGTAATCATGTCTCATTCCGTTACCCTGTTCGCGCTGCCCGGCGTGCAGCTGCTTGACGTTTCCGGCCCGCTCGACGTCTTCGCCGAGGCGAACCGCACGCTGCGTCGCCAGTTTTACAGCCTGCGCGTAATGGCGGCTGATGCCAGCGCCATTACCTCCTCTTCCGGCGTGCGGCTTAGCGCCGATTTCCTGCTGCACGAGGCGGGTCGCCATCCGATCGATACGCTGCTGGTGGCGGGCGCGCCAGATGCGCAACACTGCTTTTTAAACGAGGCGCAGTGCGCCCAGCTGAGCGCGATCTGCGCGCGCAGCCAGCGCTACGGCTCCGTTTGCAGCGGTGCGCTGCTGCTGGCGCAAACCGGGCTACTGCGACAGCGGCGCGTGACGACGCACTGGGCCTGCGCCGATCTGCTGGCGCAGCGCTGCCCCGAGACGCGGGTCGAACCGGACGCGCTCTGTATCGCTGACGGGCCGCTGCGCACCTCGGCGGGCGTGACCGCCGGGCTGGATCTGGCACTGCGGCTGGTAGAGGAAGATTTGGGGCGCGAGGTGGCGGAAGAGGTAGCGGCGAATCTGGTGATGTTTTTCCGGCGGCCGGTCAATCAGGGCCACTTCGCCCGGCGCGATAGCGTATCGCTCAGCGGCCGCGCCGCGCTGCAGGAGCTGCAGCGCTGGGCGCTGGCCCATTTGCCAGAGATTGGCGGCGTGCAGGAGCTGGCGGCGCATATCGATCTCAGCGTGCGTCATCTCGGACGTCTGTTCCGCCAGGAGCTGGATATGCAGCCGGGAAGCTGGCTGGAGGATGCCCGTATCGAAAAGGCGCGCGAACTGCTGGAAGCGGGACGGCTGCCGCTCAAGGCGATTCCGGCAGCGTGCGGCTACCGCAGCGGCGACGTCATGCGCCGCGCTTTTGCCAGGCGCACCGGCATGACGCCGGCGGTGTATCGACGCCTGTTTTTGCAGTCGTCCGCCGTGCCGTGCCGAGAATAACCCGTGCCAGTTAAACGAAAACGCCCCGAGCGGGGCGTAGTCAGAGCTTAAATGCAGCACAAAAGTGACCCACTGGCTGTTCAGGTCTCCAGCTCTACTTTAATCCAGCCGGGTTCGCGCTTGTCGAACGCCTCATAAGCCTTAATCACATCCTCAATCGGCTCGACTTTGGTCAGCACTTTGGCAGGATCGATAACGCCGCTGCGCGTCAGCTCCAGCAGATAGGGGATATGAGTATGGTGGTTGCAGTTGCCCATCTTCAGGGTCAGGTTCTTGTTCATCGCTTTGCCGATGGGGAAGACCTCCGCCGTGGGAGGGTAAACGCCAATGATGCTAATGCGACCCGCCTTTTTCACGCCCGCGATCGCCCACTCCAGCGCCTGGGTCGGCGCATCGCCCGGCACCCAGTTGCCATCCTGCGGATGGGTTTCAGGCGCCACCTGCGCCACCTCCTCGCTGAATTTCTCCGCTTTCTCTTCGGCCTCCTCGCTGGCCGGGCCGTGATGAGCATGCTGACTGTCAACGCCTACCGCGTCGATGGCGCAGTCCGCGCCGGTGCCGCCGGTCAGCATTTTGATCGCCTCCACCGGATCTTCGCGTTCGAAGTTAACCGGGAACGCGCCCTGCTGGCGCGCCATCGCCAGTCGATCCTCATGACAATCCACCGCAATTACCCGCGCCGCGCCCATCAGCAGGGCGCTGGCGATGGCGAACTGCCCGACCGGTCCGCAGCCGAACACCACTACGATATCGCCGCGCGTGATATCGGCTAACTCGGCGCCGAACCAGGCGGTAGGAAAGATATCGCTGATCAGGATGGCCTGATCGTCGGTCACCCCGTCAGGAATTTTTACCAGCGTATTGGCGGCGTAAGGAATGCGTGCTTTCTCTGCCTGCAAACCATTTACCGGGCCGGTGGCTTTGGGGCCGCCGAAAAAGCAGGTGCCCGCCTCAGGGCCGTTGGGATTAGCATTGTCGCACTGCGCCGTATGACCGGCGCGGCAGGGGGGACAAACGCCGCAGGAGACGGTGGAGCAGACCACCACGCGATCGCCCGGACTGAAGTTGCGCACCTCGTCGCCTACCTGTTCAACGATGCCTACCGCCTCGTGGCCGAGAATGGTGCCGGGCTGCATATCGCTAAAGGTGCCGCGAATAAAATGCAGATCCGTGCCGCAGATCGCCGAGGCGGTAATACGAATGACGGCATCGCCCGGTTGTTCGATTTGCGGATCGGGAACGTTATCCAGCTGGATATTTCCCACGCCGTGCCAGACTAGTGCCTTCATTATTCACCTCTGTCGCATATATGTCGTTTGCTGGAAACAAGTCAGACTAAAAAGTATAGAAAGCGTCAGAAATCCTGCGCGACAGATAAATAAGCGCGACGGTTAGCAATGTTTAACAATTTTTGGGATCTCTCGCGTAAATAAACATAAATATCTGAAATAGCTGAATTTTTATGAGTAAATCCAAGATTAAATGCGGCTATTTTCACCAGGCTGTGGTTAATAAACGAAGCCGTTAAATGGCAGGCAATGTAATAGTCGCTAAGCTGAAGACATAACTTTACATAACAAACAAAAAGCACGCTGGCAGAAGCCAATTGCAATGTCGAGAACGAGGCGTTAAATGTCAGAGAAAACCTGTACCATTATTTATAATGGCGAACCCCTGGTGGGCGCCGTTAATCAGCCCTTGATCGACTTTCTCACCGAGCAGGGAAAAAAATTGCCTCACGTCTGTTACCACCCGGCGCTGCAGCCGCTGGAGAGCTGCGATGTCTGCTGGGTGGAAGCCAACGGGGAAAAGGTGCGCGGCTGTACGCTGCGCACTTTCCAGGGACTAGAAATCAATAGCGAAGGGGAGTGGCCGCGCGCCGCGCAGCAGGAAGGGATGGATCGCATCCTGAATCGCCACGAGCTTTACTGTACGGTTTGCGAGCACAACACCGGCGACTGTACGCTGCATAACACCGTCGCGGATATGCATATCCCGATTCAGTATTACCCCTACCAGCGCAAGCCCACCAGCAAGGATCACTCGAATCCCTTTTACACCTACGATCCCGACCAGTGCATTCTCTGCGGACGCTGCGTCGAGGCGTGTCAGAACGTCGAGGTGAATGAGACGCTGAGCATCGATTACACCCAGGAGCATCCGCGCGTACTGTGGGACGGCGGCACCCAGATCGCCGGATCGAGCTGCGTCAGCTGCGGCCACTGCGTGACGGTCTGTCCCTGCAACGCGCTGCTGGAGAAGACCATGCAGCCCGACGCGGGACCCTTTACCGCGATGGATGAAGGGCTGAAACGTCCGATGATCGATTTCGTCAAATCGCTGGAGAACAGCATCGGCATGGAGCCGATCACCGGCATCTCGCTGATCGATGACGCGCTGCGTCAGGCGGAAATTAAGCGCACCAAAACGGTCTGCACCTACTGCGGCGTGGGTTGCAGCTTCGAAATCTGGACGCGCGATCGCCATATCCTGAAAGTGCAGCCGGTCGCGGATGCGCCCGCCAACGGCATTTCCACCTGTGTAAAAGGCAAATTCGGCTGGGACTTCGTTAACAGCCCGGAGCGCCTGACCACGCCGCTGATCCGCGAAAACGGCCGCTTCCGTCCAGCCAGCTGGGATGAAGCGCTGGATCGCGTGGCGCAGGGGCTGCGCGACGTGGCGAGTCAGTACGGCGGCGACGCTATCGGCTTTATCGGCTCCAGCAAGGCCAGCAACGAAGAGGCCTACCTGACGCAGAAAATTGCCCGCCTGATTTTCGGCACTAATAACGTCGATAACTCGTCGCGCTACTGCCAGAACCCGGCGACCGAAGGACTGTTTCGCACCGTGGGTTACGGCGGCGACGCGGGCACCATTCGCGACCTGCAGAAAACCGATCTGATAATCACCGTCGGCAGCAACCTGGCGGAGAACCATCCGGTTATCGCCTCGCACATCAAGCAGAGCCACAAGCATCGCGGGCAGAAGCTGCTGGTGGTGGATCCGCGCAAACATGAGATGTCCGAGCGCGCCGACCAGTTCCTGCGCATCAAGCCGGGCACCGATATGGTGTGGGCCTCGGCGATGGCGAAATATATGTTCGATCACGGTTATGCCGACGAGGCATTCCTGGCGCAGCGCGTCAATCAGGTCGAGGAGTATCGAGCGTCGCTGGCGCCCTTTACCCTGGACTTCGCCAGCGAAGTCACTGGCCTGAGCGTGGAAGAGCTTACCACGGCGGCGGAGATGATCGGCCAGGCGGGCAGCGTCTGCCTGCTGTGGGCGATGGGCATTACCCAGCACAGCCACGGCGCGGACACCAGCACGGCGCTGTCGAATCTGCTGCTGGTGACCGGCAACTACGGGCGTCCAGGCACCGGCGGCTATCCGATGCGCGGCCACAACAACGTACAGGGCGCGAGCGATTTCGGCTGCCTCAGCAACATCTATCCCGGTTATGAAAAAGTCTCTGATCCATTGATACGCGAAAAATGGGCGCGCGCCTGGGGCGTCAACCCGGAGGCGCTTTCCGACCAGCCCGGCGCGGACAATTTTATGATGGTGCAGCACGCGCACGAAGGAAAACTGCGCGCCATGTATATCACCGGCGAAGAGACCGCTTTCTCCGATGCGGACTCCACCAAAGTGCATGAAGCTTTCAGCCGCCTCGATTTTATGGTGGTACAGGATATTTTCATGAGCCGCACCGCCGAGTTCGCCGACGTGGTGCTGCCGGGCTGCCCGAGCGTGGAGAAAGAGGGCACCTTCGTCAACACCGAGCGCCGCATCCAGCACTTCTCGCCGGCGATGGATCCACTGGGCGATAGCCGCCCTGACTGGTGGATTTTCACCGAGCTGGCTGCGCGGCTGGGTCATCATTGGAACTACCCCAACCCGGGCGCGATTATGGCGGAAGCGGCCGGCATCGCGGAGATCTTCGCCGGCGTCAGCTACGAGCGGCTGGTGGGCTGGCAGTCGCAGATCTGGCCGGTGACGCCGGACGGCGAGAGCACGCCGCTGCTCTATACCGATAAATTCAAGTTCCCGGACGGCAAGGCGCGGCTCTACCCACTGGAGTGGCAGCGGCCAATGGAAGAGGCGGACGCGGAATACGATCTGATGCTGGATAACGGCCGCATGCTGGAACACTTCCAGTCCACCAACCAGACGGGCCAGGGCGGCCGCATGATGTCGCTCTCGCCTAACTGGTTTGTGGAGATTTCGCCGCAGCTGGCGCAGGCGCGTGGGCTGAAAGAGGGCGAGTGGGTCACGCTGACATCGCGGCGCGGCACGGTGGAGGTACCGGTGGTGGTGACCAATCGCGTGGCGGGCAACGTGCTCTTTATCCCGATCCATCACGGCAAGCCGGGCGTCAACGGCCTGACGGGCGAGCATCACGATCCCGACGTCAACACCCCGGCCTACAAAGAGATTGCCGTCAATATGACGAAACTGGCGCGCACGCCGCAGCCGAATCCGATTCCGCGCCATAATTTCCGCCACGGCCAGCGCACGCCGCTGGATCATCTGCCCATTGAGCAGAAATGGCAGCAGGAAGGTTATGTCGAGCCGCCTGAACACGTTGAACACCCGGAGAAATTCTAATGGCAGAACGACTGTCCTATACCGTACCGCCGACGCGCACTGAAAAAACCGCGCAGGAAGCGATGGACGAACTGGTGGAAAATCTGCATGAGCACGGTTTTCTGCGGCTGGCGAACGACGCCATCAAGGCCAACAACGATATCGGCAAAATTCTGGTTGCCGGCCTGAACCGGCCAGGCACGCAGAGCGCGCTGCAGAATATATCGCTGATCCTGATGACGCTGAGCACCATTCCGCCGGAGCGGCTCAACCATATTCTGCTGGCGCTGCGCGACGCCGCGATGGCGATGAAGCCCGCCAGCGACGCCACGCAGCAGGAGGGCCACGCTGCGCCGGGCCTGCGCGGCGTGCTGCATCTGCTGAGCGACGAAAAACTGTGGCAGGGACTGCGGCCGCTGTTCGCCGCGCTGGAGGCTTTTTCCGCCGGCATGCAGCGCGAGGAGGAGAAGCCGATCACCCGCTACAGCGGAAAGCCAAGCAATGAGTGACGCGGAATGGGTGCTGCTGCTGTCGCGCGGCCAGTTCGCCCTGACGATGGGTATGCATATCACCCTGGCGGCGCTGACGCTGGGGCTGGCGCCGTTTCTGCTCTGGTTTGAAGCGCGCTGGCTGTGGGGAAAGCAGCCGGGCGCACGCGAGGCGTTGCTGCTGTGGCTGAAAATCTTTGCCCTGACGGTGGCGATCGGCGCGGTATCCGGCGTGGTGATGGAGGTGCAGTTCGGCACTCACTGGGCCGGACTGTCGCAAAAAGTCGGCGGCGTCATTGGCCCGCTGCTGTTTTACGAAGTGCTGGTGGCTTTTTTTCTCGAGTCGGGGCTAACCGGCGTGATGCTGTTCGGCATGGGAAAAATCAAGCCGGGCGTTCATTTTATCGTCACCTGCTTTGTCACGCTCGGCGCCTTGCTGAGCGCCTTCTGGATCCTGGCCGCCAACTCCTGGCTGCAAACGCCGGTGGGCTTTACGCTTGACGAAAGCGGGCGCTTTCAGCCGGAAAGCTGGGCGATGGTGCTCTCTGCGCCGTCGTTTCCCTTTCGCTTTAGCCATATGCTGCTGGCCTCGCTGATTGCCGTGGCCTTTATGATCGCGGGCGTGGCGGCGCGCCGTTTACTGCTCGATGCTCAGGAGCAGGCGGCGCGGCGCATGCTGACGGCCGCGCTTACGTTCACGCTGGTGGCGGTGCCGCTCCAGGTAGTGGTCGGCGATCTGCATGGCGAGAATACGCTGGCGCACCAGCCCGCCAAGCTGGCGGCGATAGAAGGCAGCTGGCATCCGCCTGCGGCGAACGAGGGCGAGCCGCTGCGGCTGTTCGCCTTGCCTGACCAGCAGGCGCAGCGCAACCGGCTGGAGCTGGCGATCCCCGATATCGCCTCGCTCTATCTGCGTCATAATCTTTCTGGACACATCAAAAGCCTGAGTGAATTCGACGCGCAGACTCTGCCGCCGGTCGCGCCGGTTTTTTTCGCTTTTCGCCTGATGGTGGGGCTGGGCGTGGTGATGCTGCTCGCCAGCCTGGTGGCGAACGTACAGCACTGGCGCGGACGACTGACCACTTCGCGCCGCCTGCTGCGTATGCTGGTATGGCTTTCCCCCGCAGGTTTTATCGCTATGCTGGCGGGCTGGCTGGTAACGGAAATCGGCCGTCAGCCCTGGACGGTTTACGGCATGCTGCGCACCGCCGACAGCCTCTCACCACTGTCGCTCTCTACGACCATAGCGGTGCTTATGGCTATCGTCGTGGTTTACGGCCTTAGCTTCGCACTGGGGCTGCGCTATCTGCTTCGCATGGTGTCTGCGCCGCTGAAGCCAGGGGGTGACGTTGTCACGCAAGAGATCAGGACAGCGCCATGACTATCGCCGACCTTGCCGCCCTGATGCTGCTGCTCTCTATGCTGATTTATGTACTGCTCGACGGCACCGATCTGGGCGTCGGCATGCTGCTGCTGGCGTTTCACCAGGAGTCGCAGCGTAAACGGATGATCAATACGCTGCTGCCTGTCTGGGACGCTAACGAAACCTGGCTGGTGCTGCTGGCGGGCGGGATGTTCGCGCTTTTTCCTCAGGCTTACAGCCAGCTGTTCAGCACCCTGTGCGCGCCGGTTTTCGCCATGGTGCTGGCGCTGTTTGTGCGCGGCCTGGCGCTGGAGTATCGGGCGCAGGCAGACGAAGCCTTCCGCCACTGGCTGGATCGCCTGATGTGCGCCAGCTCGGCGCTGGCAGCGTTTCTGCAGGGCTGGTGCGCGGGCGTCGTGTTTAGCGCCGATCCGCAGCGCGGGCTGGAAACCGGCTTCGCCCTGACGCCGCTGCTGTGCGGCGTGGGACTGGTGGTGATCTATCTGCTGCTCGGCTGCTGCTGGATCCGCTGGCGCGTCGGCGAGGATACGGACGAGCGGGCCAGCATCCTGGCCTGGCTGTTCTGGATGCTGTCGCTGGTGATTTTTCTCTCGGTGCTGCTGCTTAACGGCGATATCTGGTCGGCAAGCTGGCAGCGCTGGCCGGGTAAGATCGCCATTACGCTGATTTTCATCTTTTGGCTGGCTCAGCTGCTGGCGCTGTGGCGTGGTCGCCCAACATGGCAGCTGGCATTAACGCTGTGGTTGATTGCTGCGGTGTTCACGGGCGTCGCCTGCGGATTTTATCCCTGGCTTATTCCGTACCAGCACGATCTGCACCGCAGCGCCGCTTCGCCTACGACGCAGCGCTTTGTGCTGATCGGCGCCGCCATCGTGATGCCGCTGACGCTGCTCTATCACAGCTGGGCGTTTTGGGTATTTCGCGGCAAAGTGCGCTAGGCCTTGCCGCTCTCCGTTTGCTGCTGCCGCGCCAGGGTGCGGGCCAGAATAGACGAGTAGAGCGGCTTGCCGCCGAGGAACTGCGCCAGCAGCGTCGCGCCCAGTCCGGTGACGATCATTGGCAGGATCAGCTGATAATTATCGGTCATCTCCAGCACCAGCACGATGCCGGTCAGCGGCGCGCGCACCGACGCGGCCAGCAGCGCGCCCATGCCGGCAATGGCGAAGGTGGCGGGCTGCAAATGGTAGAGCGGGAAAAGATCCGCCATCAGCACGCCGAAGGCGGTGCCCAGCACGGTGCCCAGCGCCAGCATCGGCGCGAAAATGCCGCCTGGCGCACCAGAGCTGAAGCAGAGCAACGTGGTGAACAATCGCACCGCAAAGATCACCAGCAGCACGCCGAAGGTGTAGTGGCCGCCGGTCGCCTGCGGGATCAGCTCGAACCCGCCGCCTGCGCCCGGCGCGAACCACAGCGCCAGCAGACCGCAGCCGCCGCCGAGCGCGCCGCCGATGGCGACCGCGCGCCAGATCCGCCCGGCATAGAGCCGGGCGAAGGCATCCTGACAGAGAAAAATCAACCGGTTAAGCAAGACGCCCACCATACCGAACAGCATACCCAGCACCAGATAGAGCCACAGCGTCTCTACCGGCGCGTCCGCCAGTTTGCCGACGGAGATGACCGGATGCGCGCCATTGATCAGGCGAAAGACAATGCTCGCCATAATGACGCCGGTGAAGACCGCCTTGATAGAGATGAGGTTGTAGCGAAACTGCGGCCGCATCTCTTCGATGATGAAAAGGATGCCCGCCAGCGGCGCGTTAAAAGCAGCCGCCAGCCCCGCCGCCGCGCCGGTCGCCAGCAGCGAGTGGCGCGCTTCGTCGCTGCGAATACGCAGTAGATCGAGCACCATGCGGCCGATATTGCCGCCAAGCTGCACCGTCGGTCCTTCGCGACCCAGCACCATGCCCGCGCCCAGCGTGCCCATCCCGCCGAAAAACTTCACCGGGATAACGCGCCACCAGCGTACGGGACGCAGCTCTTCCAGCGCGCCTTCGATTTCAGGGATGCCGGAGCCTGCGGCTTCCGGCGCAAAGCGGCGCACGAGAAAATAACCCACCATCGCCAGCAGCGCGGAGAGCATAAATGCCAGCGCATAGAGCTTCCAGCCGCTGAGCAGCGTCGGATCGGCCAGCGACAGACGCCAGTGCTGCACCCAGTGGACCGCGCTGGCGAATGCGCTGCCGACCAGCCCGACGATGACGCCGACCAGCGCGGCGGAGATAAGCACCGCGACAGGGGTTTTATCGCGGTTAAGCAACGCCCGGAACATGCGATTGCGCGCCGGGATCGACTGAGGAACGTTAACTGAGGAGTGCGTTTCGTTATTCACTGTCATTCACTGCTGCAGAAAAGGAGAGCTGAAGTTTACTGCAATCGCCATTTTCCGTCCTGCATTGAGATCATTTGCTCGCTAACGCGGCTACTCCGCTTCGACCGTCTCCTCAATCATCTCTTCGCCCTGATTATGGATATTGCCGACCTTCTTCGTCACTGGATGCCAGCGAAATGCCGTCTCCGGCAGCGCCGCCTGCTCGGCGATTTTTTGCGCCCGTTCAGGCGAGGTTTCCTCGCTGAGCCACTCCTCCACCGCGTCGGCGCGCAGCACTAGCGGACGACGATCGTGAATATCTACCATGCCTTTGTTGCTGGCCGCGGTCACGATAACGAATCCCTCATGCCCATGCTCTTTATCAAAGGGCGCCTTGCCGATAGCGGCGAAAAACAGCGGCTCATGCTGCTGGTGATAGATAAAAAAGGGCTGTTTGCGGCTACCCTCTTTTTTCCATTCGAACCAGCCGTCGGCAGGCACTACGGCACGGCCATGATGCCACAGCGGCTTGAACATGCGGCCGGTGGGCGCGGTTTCGCTACGCGCGTTAATCAGCGGCTGCTTATGCCACCATTCGGGGCCGTAGCCCCAGAATACCGGGTCGAGATGCAGATGCTCGTCGCGCATGTTAAGCAACAGCACGCGGGTGCCCGGCGCGACGTTGTAGCGCGCAATCGGCTCGGGATCGTAAATCAGCTCGTCGTCTGCGATGCCGAGCGCGTCAAAATAGTCGTTCCGGCTGCGATACTGCGCAAAGCGTCCACACATAGTCGTTACCTCCGCTGTTAAGCATAGTCTGCCAGGCGAGCGGCATGAATTCATTACTAAAGCTTACCGGTTTTTGTCCGTTAATAGTGTCAGATTGTCTTGCGCAGCGCTGATGCAAGAAGACAGGCGGCGTGAGATGGATGAGGGACGTTAAAAAGGAAAGGCCAGTGAACATTAAGACTATTGCAGCAGGCACGCTCGCTATCATGCTCCTTGCAGGATGCGCAGGCGGCAAAAAACCCACGGTAGTTAAAGGCTCAGGCGGAAGCAGCCTGGAGGTTCTAACTACCCTGGCGCAGACCGATATGAACGGCAACCACTATCCCGACGCTCACCTGCGCGTCGTTGGACCTGGCTCCACAGGCGTGGTTGCGGGCCTGACCGCGGTAGGCGCATTGCTGGGCGGCGCCAGCATCAGCTCCGATATGTTTGATAAAAAGGGGTATCGGGGCACGACAATAGACGCCTTGCCGGAGCCGACCAGCCGCTACTTCGCACCAAAGGCAGAAGCTAAAATCGCGGAATATTTAGATAAGAACGGCGGAAGCTATGCCTGGCAGCACGCGCTTATTATCGGCGCGTCAAGCTGGTCTCTGGTCTATACGGATTTATCCTCCGCTAACAGCAATTACGACCTCTCTTATCGCGTTATTTTCTATAAGCGTCCTGAGGGCGGCACGGTGTTTAGCGCCTTTACGGTGGCAAGCTGCGAGCCTGCGGCGAAAACCGCGCCGCTGGCCGAATGGCAGGCGAACAATTATCAGAAAGTGACGCAGGAAACAGAGAAAATGATGGATGCCTGCCTGCTGGAACTTGATAATCAGCTGCCGCGACTGTTGAAAAAGCCCTCCTGACGCGCGGTTTAGGATAAAGACGCTGCGCAGTATCGGCAGCGTTTTCCAAAAGCGATAAAGAATAACCGGCAACCGCACACTATTAAGCATTATTTTGGTAATAGTTTACCCATAGCGATAAAGTTCAACTTTTGGTAAAGGTATCGCGGAAAAAACAAACCGATTTCACAGAAAAAATTCGAAGTTGAACGCTTTCCCACTGAAGTTGCTTTTAAGCGTAGCGCCTAATCCAGCTTGAAATCTATTTACGCTCCTTTCACGCTATTACCTTAAAAACTGACTATTCTTCTATGAAATAAACGACTTTCAGGAGGGAAGATGAAGTTTTTCTATTTCGTTTCGCTTATCGCCGCTGCCGGTTATCTGCTGGCTTTTCTGCCCAAACTCCGAACCAAACGTGAACCCGTCGCCTATTGGGGATGCTGGATTTACCTGGCTGCAAACGCCATTTACTGGGCGATCTATGCGCTACGTTATTATTTCCATTTTTAACCGCAGAAATAGTCTGCCGCAGGAGAAGAGATGTCTGAAAATAAACGCGACCTGATGCCTTACCTACTTTATTACTGCCAGTCTCGCCTGCTGGTGGAAAATATTGACGGCCATGTGGTCGATATCGGCGGCGCCGAGCTGGTTGGCGGCAAGCTGCGCTGGCAGCTCGACGGCAAAGAGGCGAAAGGCGCCACGGAAAATGAGGCTGAAGAGATGCTGAATGATGTCGCCCGGCACCTGAGCTTTTTATTTGTCGACGGCCAGTTCACCAGTCTGCCGGACGTGCGCGGCGAATATGGCGACCGTCTCGATAACGCGCCGTCACGGGAAATTTCGCTGTCGGAACTCAACGACAGCGACGAAGATATCGTGCGTTAACCGCCGCCAGGCTGCCTTCGGCAGCCTGGACGACCGTGTTAGCTGGCGGCGCGCTGCGACGCCATGCCCGGCACCAGAATGACCTTGCGGCAGTCATCCTTGCGCTTTTCGAAGATCTCATAGCCGTGCGCCGCGTCTTCAAGCGGCATATGGTGGGTAACGATCTCTTCCGGCGTCAGCAATCCCTGTTCGATCAGCGACAGCAGGCGCGGCAGATAGGCCTGCACGTGCGTTTGTCCCATCTTGAACGTCAGCCCTTTATCAAAGGCGTCGCCAAACATAAAGCCGTGAATAAAGCCGGCATAAACGCCCGGCACGCTCACCACGCCGCCGCGCCTGACGGCGGCGATGCACTGGCGCAGCGCCTTGCCGCTGCTGCCTTCCAGCTTGAGGTTGCTTAATACCGTTTCGGTCAGGCTGCCTTTCGCTTCGAAGCCGACAGCGTCGATAACCGCGTCAACACCGCGATTATTTTTCGTATGCTCGATAATCCATGCCGCCGGATCGTCGATATCGTCAAAGTTAATTGGCGTGACGCCGTAACGCTGACGGGCGAACTCCAGCCGATAATTGTTATGGTCGATCATAAAGATCTCTTCCGCGCCGACCAGGCGGGCGCAGGCGGCACTGAGCAGCCCCACCGGACCCGCGCCGAAAATCGCCACGCTGGAGCCTTTATCCAGACCGGCGTTCTGCACCGCCTGCCAGGCGGTCGGCAGGATATCGGACAGGAACAGCACTTTATCGTCCGGTAGCGTCAGCGGCACTTTAAACGGGCCGACGTTGGCTTTCGGCACTCGCACATATTCCGCCTGACCGCCGGGCACACCGCCGTAGAGGTTACTGAAGCCGAACAGCGCTGCCGGCGGCGTAATATTCTTTTTGTTCAGGATAGCGCCGCGGCCGCTGTTGGTGGTTTCGCAGGCGGCATACTGATGCAGATGGCAGTAGAAGCAGTCGCCGCAGGCAATGACGAAGGGCACCACCACGCGATCGCCGACGGCGACGCTGGTCACCGCCGAACCCGCCTCGACGACTTCGCCCATAAATTCATGGCCAAATATCTCGCCATGCTCGGTACCAGGGATCTTGCCGCGATAGAGGTGCAGGTCAGAGCCGCAAATCGCCGTGGCCGTCACGCGCAAAATAATATCGTCCGGCTCCTGCAGAACAGGATCGGGAACGGTCTCAACGCGAACCCGGTGCGGGCCATGATAGGTCAGAGCTCTCATAACAACATCCTTTCTTGATGAGTGTGCCGGTCGCCATGACGCAACACGGAAATTCCACGCCGGGGGTGCGCTTCCCGTACTTTCAGGGATGGCTGGCGTAGAAGACGGAGTTGGTTTAAGCCTGGCCGCAGATACAGGTAACGCAAGCGCGGCGGCTGTTGCGCAATCAGGCGAGACGGCAAATTCTTAGTAAAACGCTTAAAAAAAATACTGGATATAACAACAGTATCCTGTATACTTATTCAACAGCCCAAACGGCTGCGTACGTTTGCATGAGGTGACGCTGATGATGTTCTCTACTGAAAATCTTTCTGCTCTCAACGCTTCTGTCCTGATGAGCAGCCGTGAAATCGCCCGACTGACCGGCATTACCCACGGCGAAGTAAAACGTTTGATCAAAAGCCTGGAAACCGCGCAGCGGCTTTCGCAGCCGGTGACGATCAACCTTTACGAGCATGAAGGAGAGATGCGTCAGGAGTTCTGCCTGAACAAGCGCGACTCGCTGTTAGCCGTTGCACGCCTGTCGCCGGGCTTTACCGCCGATCTGCTCGATAAATGGCAGGAGCGTGAGAAAGTGGCGCATCTGCCCGACTTCACCAATCCCGCCGAAGCCGCGCGCGCCTGGGCCGAGCAGTTTGAGCAGCGCCGCGCCGCCGAAGAACAGCTGGCGCTCTCCGCCCCAAAGGCGGAATTTTTTGACCGCTTCGTCGAGGTGACGGACTCGCTTGGCTTTCGCCAGCTGTGCAAAATGCTGAAGGTGAAAGAGCCGGAGTTTCGCCAGTTCCTGCTGGAGCGCAATATCATGTACCGTGACAAAGGCACGCTGACGCCGCAGCATCACCATATGCAGGCGGGCTACTTTACGCTGCGCTCGGGCGTAGGAGAAAATCAGCATGCGTTTTCGCAGGCGCGCTTTACCGCCAAAGGGGTGAAGTGGGTCGCCAGCCTGTGGGCGGGACATGTCGCTACGCAGCCTAAAGGCGTCGCCGCCTGAATCTTGCCGCATTCATGTTAAAACCGGTCGCTGACCGGTTTTTTTATGCCTGCAATTCAATGGCGCGTCATAGCCCGTCTACGATGGTGATCATCGCTTCTGCTACATCGGCGCGTGCGGCGCGGGCGTGCTGATAGGCCGCGGAATGATAGCAGTCGAGCGCGCTCTGATAGTCATCGAACTCGATTAACACATGCTTCTGAAATGCGGCGCCCTCCAGCGACGTCGCTTCGCCGCCGCGCGCGAGAAAACGTGCGTTGTAGGCCTGAAAGGCGGCGGGTGCCAGCGCCATATAGTGCTGATACTGCGTCGGGTCGTGAATGGTGACGTGCGCAATCCAGTATGCGGCCATGGTTTACTCCGGTTGAGAAAGGATCTGCTTCGCCAGGCTGGCGGCTTCGGTGAGATGTTCATAAACCGCCTGTTTCGCGCGCGGCGCATCGTTCTGCTCGATCGCCTGGCAGATGCGCGACATGCGTTCAAAGCCTGCTACCTCGCGCTCCGGCCAGGCAAGCGTCAGCGCGCGAAGGCGGCTGATGCGGCTGTTCATACGCTGTACAATCTCCCAGGCGATAGTGTGATGCGCCACGCTGAATAGCGTTTCGTAAAACGCCTGCGACGCCTCGACGCGCTTGATATCGTCGTGCTCGCGCGACGCCTGCGCAATCTGCTGCAGCTGCTGGCGCAGCCTCGCCTTATCGGCCTCGTTAGCGCGCTGCGCGCAGTCATAGGCCGCTTCTTGCTCCAGCAGCAGGCGAATATTATAAATCTGCTCGGCGATCTCCCACGTCAGCAGGGCGACGATCGGCCCTTTTTTCGGCAGGATCTCAATTAGGCCTTCCGCCTCCAGATAGCGGATCACTTCACGTACCACGCTGCGGCTGACGCCGAGCTGCTCGGTAAGCTGACGCTCCACCAGCCGATCGCCCGCCTTAAAATAGCCGGCGATAATCGCCTGACGCACTTTCTTCAGCGCCAGTTCGCGCAGGGTCACCGGCGCGTTTTCAATTCTCAGAGAATGGTTCTCAACCATCAAATCCCTCTGTATTCAATTAGATAAATAAACCTGACGCGGGTCCGACTGCGCCGGAAGATAACTTACTATTAACACCGAACGATCAGCGCGCGCAATGCCCTCGCTGCAACAGCAGATGCGCTTTCAGACGTTAAATTCGGCCCGCCTCACACTTTTGCACTCTGCTAAAAAATAGTGCATCGCGCCAGTTGGCGACGCGCAATGCCTTGATGCACGTGTCTTTTTCGCTTACGCATTTTAAATCTGCCAGTAACGAGCGCCTAAATAGCGCAGCATTGCCTCTGGGTGAAATCCTCTTTCAAATCAGCTAGCTAACGCCTAAGAATACGCGTCTAAAGCCATCAAAATGCCATATCGTATGATGGTATACCATATTTTGACATGGCAATTTCCTCAATGCTATACCACTCACGAAACATTCATTTAGCATTTTGATAACTTTCAGGAGAGGACTATGCATCCCGCCATTCGTAAAACGCTCGTGACCACCGAAACGCTGTACGTCGACGGCGGCAAGGCTGCCGCTAAACCGCTGGTGATGATCGCCGCCGCCGCAGTAGTGAAAAACCCCTGGGCCGATCAGGGCTACGTTGAGGATCTCGCGCCGCAGATCCGTGAGTTCGCGCCGGTGCTGGGCGAACTGCTTACCCGGCTGATCCTGAAAGAAGCGGGGAGCGGCGAAAACGTCGAAGCCTTTGGCAAAAGCGCCGTAGTCGGGCTCGATGGCGAACTGGAACACGCTTCTGCACTGATCCACACGCTGCACTTCGGCAACCACTACCGCAGCGCGGTACAGAGCAAAAGCTATCTGGCGTTTAACAACACGCGCGGTCCGGCCAACACGCCGGTGCTGATCCCGATGATGCATAAAAACGACGAAGGCAGCCGCGAACACTACCTGACCATGCAGTTTACTATCGGCGACGCGCCGCGCTACGACGAGATCGTCATCGCGCTGGGCGCGGCGCTGGGCGGCCGTCCGCATCACCGTATCGGCAACCGTTACTCCGACCTGAAAGAGTTAGGCCATGATGCGAAAAACCCAGCGGCTCTCTAGCAGCCAGATGCGCGTCAGCTACCTCGAAGCCGGGCAAGGCGCGCCGCTGGTGCTGATCCACGGCGTCGGGATGAACGCCGAAGCCTGGTACCCGCAGATTGAGGCGCTGAGCGCGCGCTTCCACGTGATCGCGGTCGATATGCCGGGGCACGGCGAAAGCGACGCCTTTAGTCGGCCGGTCTCGCTGCCGGACTATGTCGCCTGGCTGGCAGAGTTTCTCGACCAGCGGCCGGAGTCACGCTTCGCCGTGGCAGGGCACTCGATGGGCGCGCTGATCGCCGCCGGACTGGCGATCGACTACCCAGAACGCGTCAGCCACGCCATCGTGATGAGCAGCGTCTACCGCCGCAGCGACGCGGCGCGTCAGGCGGTACTGCGGCGCGCTCAGGAGCTGGCGGCTGGCAGCGCCGATCTCGATTCGCCGCTGGTGCGCTGGTTCGGCGACGACGAACACGAAACCGCGCTGCGCGAGCGGGTCGGCGGCTGGCTGCAGCAGGTCAATCTTCAGGGTTACGCCGACGCCTACCAGGCGTTCGCCAGCGGCGACGAGGTCTACGCCGATCGCTGGGACGAAATGGCCTGTCCGGTGCTGGTGCTGACCGGCGAGCTGGACGCCAATTCGAATCCGCAGATGGCGCGCGCCATGGCCGCTGCGGCGCCGCATGGACAGGCGATCGTTATCGCCAACGCGCGGCATATGGTGAGCCTGACGGACGCCGAGCGCGTCAGTCAGGAGATGATGGACTTCTTAACCGCGCCCGTCGCGGCGGAAAAACAGATCAACGCACTGGCAGGAGTTTCTCATGCAGACAGATAAACGCAGACAGCTGCGCGACGCGTTCGGCGCCTTTATGACCGGCGTCACCGTGGTGACCAGCCGCGACAAAGCGGGCCAGCCGATAGGCTTTACCGCCAACTCTTTTACCTCAGTGTCGCTCGACCCGGCGCTGCTGCTGGTCAGCATCGACAAGCGTTCGGCCAACTTCGCCAACTTTACCGAGTGCGCGCACTTTGCGGTGAATATTCTGGCGGAGCAGCAGAAAGAGACGTCGAATATCTTCGCCTCGAAGGTAGAGGATCGCTTTGCGCTGGTGGAATGGCGTGCCAGCGACAACGGCACGCCGCTGCTGGAAGGCAGCTCCGCCTGGTTCGACTGCGCGCTGCATCAGGTGGTGGACGCGGGCGACCATGCGATCCTGATCGGCAGGGTCGACGAGTTCGACTCTCAGGCGACCGCCGGTCTGGGCTATTACCGCGGCGCCTATTTCACGCCGTACCAGAATGCGCAAACCCTGATCAATCGCCTGACCGTTGAAGTCAGCGCGCTGATCGAATGCAACGGCCACGCCATCATGGTGCAGAAAGAGGGCGCAGCCAGCCTGCCTTCGCGCCATGTCGCCGACGGCAGCGTCAGCGAGACCCTTACTGCGCTGATGGCCGATCTGGGCGTCAACGCCAGTCCCGGCTTCGTCTATTCGGTTTACGAAGATCGCCAGAGCAACAAGCAGCACATTGTCTTTCTCTGCGCGCTGCCGACCGACAGCACGCCTGGGGCGCTCAGCCAGGGCGAATGGCTCGATCTGGAAAAAATTTCTGCGCTTTCCATCAAAGATTCGGCGCTGAAATCGCTGATGAACCGCTTCGTCAGAGAGAATAGCGTCGGCAATTACAGCATCTATTACGGCGATGAAATCAACGGTTCAATAAAACAATTCGCCAGCTGAAACTCGTACCGGGGTACCCTATGAAACTGTCACTTTTTATCCATATGGAACGCATTTCGCCCGATGAGCCGCAGGACAAGCTCTACCAGGAAATGATGGCGCTGTGCGAGATGGCGGATCAGGCCAATATGCACGCCATCTGGACCGGTGAGCATCACGGCATGAACTTCACCATCGCGCCTAACCCGTTAATCAACCTGGCGGATCTGGCGAACCGTACCAAAAACGTGCGGCTCGGCACCGGCACGGTGATCGCGCCCTTCAACCATCCGCTGCGGCTGGCGGGCGAGGCGGCGATGACCGATATCATTACCGGCGGTCGCCTGGAGCTGGGCATCGCGCGCGGCGCCTACAGCTACGAATATGAACGTATGATGCCGGGCCTGACCGCCTGGGATGCCGGCCAGCGCATGCGCGAGCTGGTGCCGGCGGTGAAAAAACTGTGGGAAGGGGACTATGCCCACGACGGCGAGTTCTGGCAGTTTCCGCTCTCTACCTCGTCGCCGAAGCCGAAGCAGCAGCCACACCCGCCTATCTGGATCGCCGCGCGCGATCCCAACAGCCACGAGTTCGCCGTGACTAACGGCTGCAACGTCCAGGTTACGCCACTGCATCAGGGCGATGAAGAGATCGTACGTCTGGCGCAGTGCTTCCACGAAACGCGCCAGCGCCTCGCGCCGGAGAAGCCGCTGAAGATCATGCTGCTGCAGCATGGCTACGTGGCGGAGGACGAAGCGGACGCACAGCAGGCGGCGGAAGAGCTTAACCGCTTCTACAACTACTTTGGCGCCTGGTTCAAAAACGAACGTCCGGTCAGTCAGGGGCTAATCCAGCCGCTGAGCGATGCCGACATCGCCGCCAATACCTACTACTCCGCCGCCGCGATGCGCAAGAACCTGGCGATCGGCAGCGCCAACGAGGTGATCACGCGCCTTAAGCACTACGAAGCGCTGGGCTATGACGAATTTGCGCTCTGGATCGACAGCGGCATGACGTTCGAACGTAAAAAAGCGTCTCTGACCCGCTTTATCAACCAGGTGATGCCCGAATTTCACTAACAGGTGCCGAGATGGAATCGTTCAAACTCTTTATCAACGGCCAGTTTGAGTCGGGCGCCGCAACGTTCGACTCGCTGAATCCCGCCACCGGTCAGCCGTGGGCGACCATTGCCGAAGCGCGCGCGGAAGAGGTCAACCGCGCCGTCGCGGCGGCGCATCAGGCCTTTAACGCGCCGGCATGGCGCGACCTGACCGCTACGATGCGCGGCAAGCTGCTGATGCGGCTGGCGGATTTGGTCGAACAGAACGCTGACGAGCTGGCGCGGCTGGAAACGCTCGACACCGGCAAAATCATCCGCGAAACCCGCGCGCAGATCGCCTATGTCGCGGACTACTACCGTTACTACGCCGGGCTGGCCGACAAGATGGAAGGGCGCGTGCTCAGCATCGATAAGGCCGACACCGAAACCTGGACGCGGCGCGAGCCGGTAGGCGTCGTGGCGGCGATCGTTCCCTGGAACAGCCAGCTTTTTCTCTCCGCGGTGAAGATCGGCCCGGCGCTGGCGGCAGGCTGTACGCTGGTGGTGAAGGCGGCCGAAAGCGCGCCGACGCCGCTGCTCGCCTTCGCTCGCCTGATTGCCGAGGCGGGTTTCCCGGCGGGCGTCTGCAACGTTATTACCGGCTTCGGCGAGAGCTGCGGCACGGTGTTGACCACTCATCCCGACGTGGCGCATATCGCCTTCACCGGCGGTCCGGAGACTGCGCGTCACATCGTGCGCAACAGCGCGGAGAACCTCAGCAAAACCACGCTGGAGCTGGGCGGCAAGTCGCCGTATATCGTTTTTGACGACGCTGACCTGGAGAGCGCGGCCAATGCGCAGGTGGCGGCAATCTTTGCCGCGTCGGGCCAGAGCTGCGTCGCCGGTTCGCGCCTGCTGGTGGCGGAAAGCATCAAAGAACGTTTTCTGGCGACGCTGGTGGCGCGCGTCGAGCGCATCGTAATCGGCGCGCCGCAGGAGATGGCGACGCAGTTCGGCCCTCTCTGCACGCAACAGCAGAAAACCCGCATTCAGTCGCTGGTCGCCCGCTCACTGGAGCAGGGGGCGAGACTGCTGACCGGCCACTACGTCATCGACCGGCCCGGCTTCTACTATCCGCCGACCATTCTCGACTGCTCTGCCGCGCCGCGGGCCGAAACCGTGGTGAACGAACTGTTCGGTCCGGTGTTATCGGTGGTGAGCTTTCGCGACGAAGCGGAGGCCATTCGCCTCGCCAACGATACCGCCTATGGGCTGGCCGCGGGCGTCTTTACGCAGAACCTGGCGCGCGCCCATCGCGTGACGAAGGCGCTGCGCAGCGGCGTGGTCTGGATCAATACCTACCGCATGGTGTCGCCGCTGGCGCCGTTTGGCGGCTACGGTCTGTCGGGCCACGGCCGCGAAGGCGGCATGGAGGCGGCGCTGGAGTTCACCACCACCAAAACGGTGTGGCTGCGCACCAGCGATGAGCCCATCGGCGATCCCTTTATCATGCGTTAATTGCGTTTCCACACCAGGAAAAAACCTCACGGACGAGGTTACCCGCAGGCGCGCGCCGCACGGATACCGGCGTCGCGTCTGACGTAAAGGATGAATCCAGAAGCCCGATTGTTGTCGGGGCCACGACGGCCTCCGGCCAGGCTTTGCCGCAGTTCAGCTAAACAACCCTACACATCACAAAATAAAAATCCCCAGTGCGGAGGATAAAAATGTCTCAAAACAACGTGATAGAAAATAAATCGGTAGACTACGTGCCGGAAAACGAGCGGCACGGCCAGGCGCGCAGTCTGTTCACTCTGTGGTTCTGCACCAATATCGCGCCGCTGGCGGTGGTGACCGGCGCCATCTCGACCCAGACTTACCATCTTAATATCCTGTCGGCGATCTCGGCGATTATCGCTGGTCATCTGTTTGGCGGGCTGTTTCTGGCGCTGACCTCGGCGCAGGGGCCGCGCGTCGGCATTCCGCAAATGGTGCAGAGCCGCGCGCAGTTTGGCCGCTACGGATCGCTGCTGGTGATCTGCTTTACCACGGCGATCTACCTCGGCTTTTTTATCTCCAACGTGACGCTCTCCGGCAAGGTGATCAATAACGTGATCCCGGCGCTGCCGGTCCACAGCGCCACCATCCTCGGCGCGGTCGCGGCAACGCTGATCGGTATCGTTGGCTATCGCTTTATCCACCATATCAACAAGGTCGGCGCCTGGGTCATGGGCATTGCGCTGGTGGTGGGGTTGATCGTGATGCTCGACCGTCCGCTACCGGTGGATTTCTGGCAGCGCGGCAGCTTCAGCCTCAACGGCTGGTTCGCCACGTTCTGCATCTGCGCGGTGTGGCAGATTAGCTTCTCACCCTATACCTCTGACTATTCCCGCTATCTGCCCGCCAATATCGGGGTGTTCAAACCTTTTATCTGCACCTGGCTCGGCGCCTGCTGCGGCACAATTCTGGCCTTTTTGTTCGGCGTGGTGGCGGTGAATTTAGTCGGCGGCGAAGGGGATGCGATGGCGGCTGTGCGGCAGGCGACCGGCTGGCTCGGGCCGATGCTGATGGTGCTGTTCCTGCTGAATATCATCTGCCATAACTCAATGAATCTTTATGGTTCGGTGCTTTCGCTGATTACCGCCGTGCAGACCTTTCGCCCGGCCTGGCTGCCGGCGGCGCGCGTGCGCGTGATATTTTCAGCGGTGGTGCTAGTGGGCGGCGTGCTGGTGTCGCTGGCGGCATCGGCCAACTTTGTCTCCTTCTTCCTGAACCTGATTTGGGCGCTGATTGGAGTACTGATCCCCTGGAGCGTGATCAACCTGCTCGACTTTTATGTGGTGAAGCAGCAGCGCTATGACATCCCTTCGATTTTCCGCGCCGACGGGGGGCGCTACGGGCTGGTGAACGCCAACGCGCTGCTGATCTATTTCAGCGGCGTGGTGGTGCAGATTCCGTTCGTTGAGAACGCTTTCTTTACCGGACCCTACGCGCATCTGATCCCTGGCGCCGATATCTCCTGGGTGATCAGCCTGGTGGTGACCAGCGCCGCCTATCTGCTGTTCCATAAAAAAGGCGCGTCGCTGACGGCGCCTCAGCAGCAGCGCGCGCAATAGGTAAAACAACGCCGGAGGCGATCCCGCTTGCTGACGGCAAAGGCGTGAGCTAGATCTTAAACCCTGTGTTTTATTCAGGACAGGGAGAAGTTTTATGCTCAAAGCACCGTTAGCGTTACTGATGATGGCGGTTTCCGCAGCGGCTGCGGAACCGCCGACGCCGCACGTGCGGCCGCTGCAGGTGGGCAATCTCACTATTCAGCAGGGCAAACCGGCCATTATCGTCTCGACCACAGGCGACGATGCGGAGAGCGCGCTGAAGCTGGCGCGCCAGGCGGCGCAAACGCCGCAGGTGCAGATGGCCGAACTGCGTGTCGATAAGCTCGATTTCGCCACTAACGTTGACAAAGTCGCGCAGCTCGGGCGAGAGATGCGCCGCGAACTACAGGGCAAACCGCTGCTGCTGACGCTGCGCACTAAAAACGAAGGCGGCAGCCTGTCGCCGGACGACGCCAGCTATATCGCCCTTTATCAGCAGTGGATCGAGGCAGGCTTCGCCGATCTTATCGATATCGAGATGCGCATCGGCGCGCCGGCGGTGGATCGGCTGGTGACGCAGGCGCACCGCCGTCACGTCGCGGTTATCCTCTCTTATCACGACTTCCAGGCGACGCCGGATAACGCTGACATGCTGCAGCGATTGGCGTGGCAGGAGGCGCACGGCGCGGACATTCTGAAGATAGCGGTGATGCCGAAAGCGCCGCACGACGTCAGCCGCCTGAGCGACGTGACCTGGCAGATGCGCCAGCGCAGCGACAGGCCGCTGCTGACCATGGCGATGGGCGGCCTGGGCGCGGTGACGCGCATGTCGGGTGAGATTTTCGGCAGCAATCTGACTTTCGGCACCCTGGACGAGGCGTCCGCGCCGGGTCAGCTTGAGGTGCAGGCGCTGGATCGGGCGATGAGCACGCTGCATAAGGCGAATGCGTCATCATTTTAAATTGCGATTCAGTAAAGACTAACGATTGCAGCGTGCCGTTATAGCCCTGACAAAGCGCTTGAAGTATCCCCAGGTTGGGGGTACTTTACTCTCAGGTTCGGGACAGGGAATATCATGGACGCTACTTTCATCGAGCTTGCCAGCTTTCAAAGATATCGGGCTGAGTACCTTACTGACGATCAGTTTCGGCAGTTTCAGAACATGTTACTGATGAATCCTGAAAAGGGCGATCTTATTCCTGATACAGGAGGCTTACGTAAGGTTCGCTTCAAGGACGAACGCAGAAACAAGGGAACGCGAGGCGGTATCAGGGTTATCTATTACTGGTCGCTCGGACATCGCCAGTTCATCCTGTTTACGCTCTATGACAAAGACCAAAATGACGATTTGTCCAGACAACAGCGCGATGCGCTTGCTGAGGCGCTTAACGTAATTAAGAAAGGGTTGAGAAATGGCTGAACGCGATATCTTTAGTGAACTGATGGCAGGTATGCAGGAGCTAAAAGATCATCAGGAAGGCAAAATAACGCTTAAATCCTATAAAGTTGAAAAACGCGCGCCTGCCACGATTGCACCTGAAGAGTTACGTCGCGTGCGTGAAAATCTTAATCTCTCTCAGGCTGTTTTCGCTCATTATCTTCACACAGGTGAGACCACCTATCAGAACTGGGAGCAGGGGCGCGCAAAGCCTAATGCTCAGGCTGTGTTGCTGATCCGTATGGTTCAGCAAAATCCCGACACGCTTAACGTACTCGCGCACCTCTGAATAGGGCGCCAGCCTGATTACCTGCTGAAGAAACACCAATAACGTCGAGCACCGCTCAATCAATGGCGGCGCTCGATTTTCATTTCTCTTTACCGATGTTCGTCAGCGCTGATAAAAGCGGTCGCAAAATCCCTTGCTGGCGCCCAGCCGCGTCGACAGGCGATAAGCGCTATCCTGCATTGCGCGGGCAACGTCGCGGTCGGTGCGATCCGGCGTCAGACGTGATGAGGGGCCGGTGATGGCCAGCGCGGCGGCCAGCGTATCGCCCTCGCCGAATACCGGCATCGAAAACGCGGCGATATGCGGATCGCGAATGCCGGACGTATAGAGCGGCAGCGCAGGCGGCTGGGCAAACAGTGGCTCGTGCAGACCCCAGTGGCGCAGCACCTGGCCGATAGCGGAGTTATCCAGCGGCAGCGAGCTGCCCGCCAGCCGCGTTTCGCGCAGCCCTTCCGACGACTCGGCGCGGAACAGGCAGAGCCGTTGCCCCTCCTCGATAACGTACCAGGAGGCGCTTTCGCCGGTGGCGGCCGCCAGCGCGTGCAGCTCCGGCTGGACAATGTTCGCCAGATGAAAAGATTGTTCATAGAGCTTGCCGAGATAGAGCAGACGCGGCCCAAGCGAGTAGCTGCCGTTCTCACGGCGGATGACATAATGCATTCGCTCCAGCGAATTCATCAGGCGATAGACCGTGGTTTTATGCTGACCCGAGGCCTGCGCCAGCGCGGTCAGCGTCAAGGACTCCTCGCCCGGTTTAAAGCAGTCGAGCAGCGCCAGCGCTTTCTCTACGGCAACTACGCCTTCATTTCCCATCCTGTTCCTCCTGATTTTGGCGCTACGGATTGTAACCTGCAATTTGTGATTTACATCGTGTTTACATCACAAATGAATCGTTAACAGTGGCTTTGCCAGAGGCTGGCTGGCTATAGTCGTTGTATATAGTAAAACATAGTTTTACAGAGTAAAACAACAGGAGCGACAGCCATGACCGATCATCCATCATCTCTATTAAAACGCGCTATTGCGCGCGTCGAGCCCGACCTCGTCAAACGCGCCGCAGAATTTCAGGCGGCGATACTCGCGGATGTGGCAGGACGACGCGGCACGCTGCACGGGCGAATTAAACCGCTAAACCCAGCCATGAAAGTCGCCGGGTCTGCGGTAACCGTGGAAGTGCGCCCCGGCGATAACCTGGCCATTCATGCGGCGCTGGCGATTGCCCAGCCGGGCGACGTTATCGTCGTCGACGGGAAAGGGGATCTTAGCTGCGCCCTGATCGGGGAGATCATGTCTGCCCAGGCGCACGCCGCCGGTATCGCCGGGATAATTATCGATGGCGCAGTGCGCGACAGCGCTGCGCTGGCGCAAGGCGCTTTTCCGGTCTTCTCCGCCGGGCTTAATCCCTGCGGTCCGACTAAATCCATTGCCGGGCGCGTTAATCAACCGGTATCGGTGGCGGGCGCGGCGATCCAGCCAGGGGATCTGATTATTGGCGACGCGGACGGCGTGGTAGTGCTGCCGCGGGAAGAGGTCGCAGCGCTGCTGCAGCTGGCGCAGAAAAAGCTGGATGGCGAAAATCGTCGGCTTCAGGCTATCCGTCAGGGCGATATTCGCGCGCCCTGGCTGGAAGAGGCGCTGCGCGCGGCGGGTATGCTGAACGACGGGGAGACGCTGTGATGAGCCATAAGCCGACCATTATCATTACCGGCAGCGATCTGGCGCAGGAGGCGGTCGATCTGCTGCACGCTTATCAGTTGGTCTATGCCGGCCGTCAGCCAGGCGAGGCGGATCTGATCGCCCTGTGCCAGCAGCATAATCCGCTCGCCATCATTGTGCGCTACGGCAAGATTAACGAGCGCGTGATGGCGGCCGCCCCGGCGTTGCGGGTGATTGCCAAACATGGCAGCGGAATCGACGTGATCGACCAGGCTGCGGCGGCGCAGCGCGGTATCCGCGTGCTGGCCGCGGTGGGCGCCAACGCCGCCGCCGTCGCGGAGCACACCTGGGCGCTGATCCTCGCCTGCGCCAAATCGGTAATTACGCTGGACAAGCGCATGCGCGAAGGGCACTGGGATAAAGCGCGGCATAAATCGCTGGAGCTGGAGGGACGCACGCTGGGGCTGATCGGACTGGGCGCGATCGGCGGCCGCGTGGCGAAAGCAGGCGCGGCCTTCGGCATGCAGGTTATCGCCTGTGATCCCTGGGCGAAACAGCTGCCTGACGGATGCGAATCGGTCGAGCTGGCGACGCTGCTGCGTCGGGCCGACGTAGTGTCGCTTCACTGTCCGCTGACCGCCCAAAACCAGGGCATGATCGATCGCGCGGCGCTGGCGCAGTTCAAACCAGGCGCCATGCTGATCAACACCGCCCGCGGCGGTCTCATTGATGAAGAGGCGTTAGCGGAAGCGCTGCAGGACGGCACGCTGCGCTGCGCCGCGCTGGACAGTTTTGCGCAGGAGCCGCTGACCGCGCCGCACCGCTGGCAGCAGCTGGACAACCTGATCCTCTCTCCCCATATCGGCGGCGTAAGCGATACCTCATACGTAAAAATGGGCTGCGCGGCGGCGCGCAATGTGCTGAGCGTGCTGCAGGAAGACGCCGCCGAGGCGCCTTCGCCGGTATAAATAGCAGGCAATAAAAAAGGCGCTTATCGCGCCTTTTTTTACGCCTGTCGATTGCTTATCGCGGCTGCGCCTCAGCCTCAACCCGCAGCTGCGACTTGCGGCCCATCACCAGCACCGCGATACCGCCCGCCGCGCAGAGCAACGCCAGCGGCATCATCGCCAGCGTATGGCTGCCGGTCGCCTGATTGATCATGCCGTACACGTTCACCATCAGGCCGCCGCCGATCAAATTGGCGACAGCGCCGATAGCCGCCAGCCCGGCCGCCGCGGTCGAAGAGGATAACCAGCCTGAGGCCAGCGCCCAGAACGGACCTTTCATCGAATAGGCGCCGATTAACACCAGCGACAGGATCACCACGCTGCCGGTGAGAGACTGGCTGATAAAGGCGGAAAGCAGGCCGCCCGCAATCAGGAACAGCGTCAAAGCGGTATGCCAGCGTCGTTCGCCGGTGCGGTCTGAACTGCGGCCCCACACAATCATCAGCACCGATGCCAGCCCGTAAGGGATCGCGTTCACCAGGCCAGTGGTAAAGTTATCCAGCCCAAACGACTTCAACAGCTGCGGCGACCAGACGCTGAGCGTGGATCCGGCGGCGGAAGCGCCGGCGTAGATCAGCGCCATGACCCAGATATGCTTGTGGCGCAGCAGCTGCCACAGGGAAATATGGCCGATGGCTTTGCGTTGGGCATTTTCCGCCGCCAGAGTGGATGAGAGCCAGTTGCGCTGCTCGCTGGTGAGCCAGCTCGCGCTGTCCGGACGATTGCTCAGCACGAAAAAGGCCGCCACGCCCAGCAGCACCGCGGGAACGCCTTCGAGAATGAAGAGCCAGTGCCAGCCGCGCATGCCGAACCAGCCGTCCAGCGACAGGATCGCGCCGGAAATCGGCGACCCGATAAAGTTAGCGGCCGGGATCGCCACCATAAAGGTAGCGATAACGCGCGCGCGGTACTTCGCCGGGATTCAGTAGGTGAGATAGAGGATAACGCCGGGAAAGAAACCCGCTTCCGCGGCGCCCAGCAGAAAGCGCAGCAGATAAAGCATTTCGCTGCTCTCTACAAAAGCGGTGCAGACCGACACGATGCCCCAGGTAATCATGATGCGGGAGATCCAGATCTTTGCGCCGATCTTTTGCATCGCCAGGTTGCTCGGCACTTCAAACAGAAAGTAGCCGATAAAGAACAGGCTGCTGGCCAGGCCGAAAACCGCTTTCGACAACCCCAGATCCTCATTCATTTGCAGCGATGCCATGCCGATATTGCCCCGGTCGATGATCGCAATCAGGTAACAGACGATCAAAAAGGGCAGGATCCGCCAGACGACGCGCCTGACGGTTTGCCTTTCCAGCTCTGAGGGCGCAGATGAAGCGTGCATCTTTTCAGACATGATGTACCTCTTAACAGAAGTCGTCCCCGGCAAAGCGCGAACTTGCGGGAGTAGGTTGTTTTACTGTGTAAAACTATTATGTACAGAGTACAACTCATTATCTCTGCATGTGCTTTTATCTGCAGTGGCATGTTGCAAGGTTGAGTGAGATGTCACAAAAAGATGGCGCGATGATAGCGGTTATGTGATGCCATTAAAATTCTGCCCATGGTTGGGCAAGGTAAGGAAACAGGTAATGCTCCCCGGCGGGCGCCAGGGAGCAGCATCAGAAGCTGTAGTTCAGACTGACCGACATATTGCGCGGCTCCCCGTAAACGGCAGAGCTGTCGAGGTAAGAGTAGTATTCGCGGTCAAACAGGTTATGAAGATTCGCCTGCACGGCCAGCTGCTTCGTCACCTGATAGCGGGCAAAGAGATCCACCAGCGGGTAGCTGCCCTGGTAGAGGCGCTGCGTCTCGCCGCTCGGTCCGGTGATATCCTGATAAACGCGGTTCTGCCAGTTTATCCCGCCGCCCAGCGTCAACTCCGGCAGCATCGGCAGGCGATAGCGGCTAAAGAGCTTGAGCTGCGTTTGCGGCGCAAAACTGTTGTAGCGGCCGCTGCTGTCGCGCGCCACATAGCGCGTGGCGCTGAAGGTGAGTTGCAGATTGTCGGTGACTGCGCCATTTACCTCCAGCTCCGCGCCTTTACTCACCGCGCCCTGCGTCGCGCGGTAGGCCTGCTCGCTCGACCCGTTGACAAAGATGCCGTCAATCGCCTCGGCGGCGTTCTGTTGTTCGATGCGGAAAATAGCAAGATTGCTGGTCAGACGGCCATTCATCCAGTCCGCTTTCAGGCCGGTTTCATAGTTTTTCCCGGTAACAGGCGACAGCCAGGCGCCGTCGGCGCTGCGTTTGGTTTGCGGCGAGAAGATCGAGGTGTAGCTGGCGTAGGCGGAGAGACTTTCGCTCAGGTCGTACACCAGACCACCGTAAGGCGTCACGTTGTTCTTGCGCATATCGCCGCTGCTGCCGTCGGTGCTGTACTGCGTATAGCGCGCGCCGACGACCAGCGACAGCGGATCGGCCAGCGAGAAACGCGCGGCGGTATAGGCGGATTTCTGCCGCACGATATCGTCGTTATTCAGATACCAGTCGCCCCATTCAGGCTCGGCGAGGGAGCCGTCCCAGCTGCTGCTGAAGACCCCAAGCTGTTCGCTGCTGACCGGGCCGTTTGCGCTCCAGGAGGCGTTGTGCTGGCGGCTGTAGCTCAGCCCCGCCATCAGCTGATGCTGACGTCCCAGCAGCTCAAATGGGCCGCTGGCGTAGGCGTCCCAGGAGTCCAGCGTGCGTTTGCCGCGATCTTGGCTGCCGAAGCCGCTGGCGCCGAGTCCGGTTTCCTCGTCCGGATTATCCATAACGTAGAGCAGTTTGTCATTGAGGGTCTGTTCGCCGTGGGTGCCGTTCAGCTGGAAGGTCCAGCCGTTGTCCCAGTTATGGGTGACGTTGGCAAATACCTTACGCGATTCCACTGCATAACTCGCCCAGTCGGTCGAGGTATTGGTGCTGCGGTCGTAGCGGGTGCGCGATCCGTTGCTGAACAGGCTCGGTAAGCCGCCCCAGGTGGGGTTGCCGGTATGCTGCTGCTGATAATCCCAGCCGAGCGACAGGGTGGTGTGGTCGCTCAGGTCGGCATCCACCACGCCATAGAGGAATTTTTTGGTTTTCTGGTAGCGATCGAGCCAGCTCTCCTGATTCTGGTAGCCGGCGATAACGCGGCCTCGCACGCTGCCGTCGGCGTTAAGCGGAGCGGAGAGATCCGCCACATAGCGCTGCGCGTTCCAGCTGCCGTAGCTGGCGCTGAGGTTGCCAGTAAAGGTTTTGCTGTCGGCGTGCTTGCGCACCATATTGACCGTAGCGCCTGGATCCCCCGCGCCGGTCATCAGGCCGTTGGCACCGCGCACAATTTCGATGCGATCGTAAATCGCCGTATCTTCTGCAGCGTCGCCATAGTTCCAGGCGTCGCCCGTGGTGGTGGGGATGTTGTCATAGGAGAAGTCGGTGATCTGAAAGCCGCGTGAGTAGTAGTAGCTGCGCTCGCTGTCAACCTGCTGCGATGAGACGCCGGTGGCGTTGGTCAGCACATCATCTACCGTCTGAAGATCCTGATCGTCTATGCGCTGGCGGGTGACGACAGTAACCGACTGCGGCACGTCACGCGGCGTCAGCAGCATTTTGGTGCCGGCTCGCGTGGTGGTGACCTGATAATCCTGACTGCTTTGTGCCGCGTCCGTCACGCTGCCGTCAACCACCAGCTGCTGAGGCGAAGCGTCGCTCTCTGCGGCCCAGGCGGAATGCGCGCCAGCGTGGATCGCCAGCGCCAGCAATGTGAGCGTGAAGGTTTTTATCGATCGTGGTGCGCGCGCTGCCGCGCCTGTTTCCCTGCCGCTGAAAGACATAATTTTTTCCATCAGGAAGTATTGTTATGGTGCCCTTGCTCGTCTCTGTCGCAACGAAGCGCAGAGAATATGGGACTGTAATGAGAACGTTAATGATAATCATTTGCTTTAATTCGGCGCAGATAAATTGCGTCGCATTTGTAACTGAATGTAAAAATGATATTAATCATATTGTTAAAATTAGAATTGCATCATCTCAGCAGCGGCATCAGAACAAGCTGTTCATAAAGCAAACGTAATTACCTCTCTGAGCGGCACGGCGGTAGACGTCGTCAGGCCTGGCCACAGGCAACCGGATTGTCGACTTTGATGTTAATGAGTATGATTCTCATTCATTTTGCTATTCCCGCCTCGGCAGCGCCTGACGGGAGAAGCTTTTCCATTGATGGAGTCCTGCATGAAATCGCTATTCACCCCGCGCCAACGCGCGCTTGCCGTTGTCATTATCGCAGCGTCAGCTCTGACGGCCTGTCAGACACCGGCGCGCACTGCTGCGCCCGCCGCGACGGCTGTAGCTAAGCCCGCCGCCGCTAACCTGACGCAGCGCGAGCTGGGCGAGGGGCTTTACGAGATGGCTTACGCGCCTGCGGCAAACGCCCTGTTTGTCGCCAGCGCGCAGGGCTTTAATGCGGTAAACGGCGGCGTTATTTATCGTCTTGATCCCACTACGCTGGCGACCAAAGGCGTCACCCACACCGATCTGAAAAACTTCGGCATGGCGGTGGACAGCAGCGGAGATCGCTTTTGCGCCACCAACACGCTTGACGGCGGCGTCTCGCAGGTGGATGTGCAGAGCGGCAAGGTGCTGCAGCGTCTGATGTTCAAAGGTAAAGATAAAGATGGCGATCCCATCGGTGCGCGAGAAGTGCTGTTCCACAACAACGAACTCTTCATTGGGGGCGTGGCCGATCCCGGCTTTATCTCTGTGGTGGATGCGAAGCGCATGACGCTGAAAAAGCGCATTCCCAACGCTGGAAAATGGGTGACCGGCATCATTTACTCGTCGCTGACCGACCGCGTCTATGCTGCCAACGGCGGCGGCGAAATTCTGGTGATCAATCCTCATACCCACCGTATCGAGAAACGTCTCTCGCCGCATGACGGCAAAGAGTATCTGTTCCTGAACCTGGCGGAGGATCCCGCTACCGGCCGCCTGTTCGTCACTGACGACTCAAAAGCGAAAGCCACGCTGGTGTTTGACGAACGTTCCGGCAAAGTGATCAAACGTCTCGAAGGCGATGCGCTGGGCATTAAGTTCAACCCGGCGCGCAATGAGATCTATATCAGCCAACGCGAGTCGAAGAAGGTGCTTCAGCTTGACGCCACCAGCTACGCGGTGAAAAACAGCTGGGCATTTAACAGCCATCCCAACAGCCTGCTGCTTTCCCCAGACGGCGGGGTGCTCTACGTCACACTGAAGCAGGACTTCAACAAAGACAACTCCACGAAAGGGCCGGACAGCGTAGTGCGCATTGCGCTGCCGTAATGCGCCGCGCTAACGATAGAGCTTTAGATTGCCGGTCAGGCGGGTAACTGCTTTCTTCGGTCCCGCAGCCCCAGCGCCACCAGTTCGATAGCGACTTCCTGTTGCAGGTAGTGGCCGCCGATCTCGACAGCTTTGCCGATTTCGCCATGAGCGTTATGCGTCGCCTGCCGGGAATCAAAGAGATGCAGAGCATGTCCGAACCGACGCGGCCGGCCGTGTCGCTTTAGCCTTGAGTCATCTGGCGAAAGCGCGCCGCCTTGGCCCGGTTGCCGCAGAGTGCCATGCTGCACCAGCGGCGGCGATGCGCTTTGGTGCGGTCGTAAAACCACAGCGTGCAGTCGGGATGCTCGCACTCGCGCACCAGCGAGAAATCGCCGTTTACCAGTAGATCGGCAGCCTGTTCCGCCACCGGACCCAGCTGCTGCTCGGGCGTGGCCGTCGCGTAGACACGGCGATACTCATACTGGCCGTCGCGATTCAGCGTCAGCTCAAAGTGGCTGGAGGCGCTGCGAAGGAAGCGATTGAGCTGCTCCGGCTGCCATATCTCTTCTCTCTTTTTCCGTTGTACCGCCTGCAGGATAACGGCGCGCAGTTCACGCGCCGCCTTGAGCAATCCGCCAGCGTGCGCTTCACGCTCCCTCCCGGCTGACCCGCATCCCGCCGCCTCAAGCCAGCGCACCACATCCTCGTCACGCTGAAAAAAATCATGCGGCTCGCCATCGACCTGCGCCACGGTGTTCAGAAAATCGAGCGCCAGATGATCGCCAATCTGCAACGGCGCGGCGGGTAAGCTTTCGCTGTTTCTCTCTTTCATTTGATTTGGCTCTCCTGATAACCATTAAAGATTACTTTGAATGGTTACTTGCTGCAACGGTGACGCACTCAAGTAACCGCTAAAAATAACTTTTAAAGGTTTAAATTCTGTGCCAGGGTATAAATCAACCTGTAAAAAACAACTTTAACGGTTACATGAGAGGTCGAAATGATCAGCAATCCGCTCTATCCAGTGCATTATCGCTATGTCGACGCTGACGGCGTGCGCGTGTTCTACCGCGAGGCAGGCAATCCTGAACTTCCCACGCTGCTGCTGCTGCACGGCTATCCCAGCTCCTCGCATCAGTTTCGCGATCTGATTCCCTTGCTGAGCGACAGATTTCATCTGGTGGCGCCCGATCTGCCTGGCTTTGGTTTTACCGAAGTGCCGGACGCGCGCCGTTACGTCTATAGCTTCGACGCGCTGGGCGAAACGCTCGCCGCGTTCGTCGATGCATTACGGCTCGAACGCTACGCGCTTTACGTGTTCGACTATGGCGCGCCGAGCGGACTGCGGCTGGCGCTCGCTTATCCCGACAGGGTAACCGGCCTGGTGTCGCAAAACGGCAATGCTTATCTGGAAGGACTGGGCGACGCATGGGAGCCGATTCGCCGCTACTGGGCGCAGCCGACGCCGGAAAATCGCCAGGCCGTGCATGACAACGTGCTCAATCTGGCAGGAACCCGCTGGCAATATTTGCATGGCGTCAGCGACGAAACGCTGGTGGCGCCGGAAGGCTATATGCTCGATGCGCTGCTGATGGAGCGGCCCGGCAACAAAGCGATTCAGCTGGATCTCTTCCTGGACTACGCTAATAACCTGACGCGCTACCCGGCTTTTCAGCAGTTCTTCCGCGAAAAACAGCTGCCGACGCTGGTTATCTGGGGCAAACACGATCCCTTCTTTATTCCGCCGGGCGCGCAGGCTTATTTGCGGGATAACCCACAGGCGCAGGTCGAGCTGCTCGATACGGGCCATTTTGCGCTGGAAACCCATGCGGTCTATATCGCGCAGCGCATCAGACAGGTGATCGGCGGCGAAGCGGTTTAGATGGCGGATTTGCCGGGATAGCGTATGGTTAAACTTTGGCCGCACTATTTAAAGTGAATCATCAGGGGGGAAACATGGATTACGCTATCGCCAGCAATCTAGATGAGCTGAATGAACTGCTCAGCAGCGGGGAGCATAAATCAGTGGTTATCGGCTATGAGCTTTCTGCCGATGAGTTTTTTGGTATCGCGATGTACTGGGGCGATCGGGGCGCGAAAATCAAACGCGTCGACGGCAGTTTTCTGGTGAAGCTGGGGAAAAACGCCATTCCGCCGAACGACGAAATCTAGCATCTGGCTGAGTGATAACAGAGGGGCCGCGCTGAAGGCGGCCCGTCTGGTAGCCTTACTGAATCTCCGGCCAGGCGACCGCCGGAATGCCGTTCAGCTGCGGACGGGCAAACAGATAACCCTGGAAATTGCTGATGCCAGCGGCTTCCAGCCACATCCACTCTTCCGGTTTCTCGACCCCTTCAGCGATAACGCTGATCTCCAGCGAGGAGCAGCATTTAAGAATCGCATGCACAATCGCCTGTTTCGGCCCGCTTTTGTGCACGTCGATAATGAGATTACGGTCGATTTTAATTTTGTCCGGCTGGAAACGAGACAGTAGCGACAGCCCGGCAAAGCCGGCGCCGAAATCATCCAGCGCGATGCTGATGCCTGCCGCGCGCAGTTGCTTAACGGCGATGGTGAACTCATCAAGACGTGAAATCACCTCATTTTCCGTCACCTCCACCACCACCTGTTCCGGCACCAGTCCATTCTGCTTGATCTGATCCAGCAAAATCTCTACCGCGTTCGGCACCACCACCAGCGACATCGGCAGTAAATTGACCGATAACGTCTGGCCCTGAATATCGAGCTTTTTCGCCAGCGCGAAGGCGACGCCTTTCGCTTTGATATCGGCAGCGTAAATCTCGTCGCCGGAGAACTGGGCGAAATAGTCGGTCGGCGCACTGCCGTCCGGCGTGCGGATCAGCGCCTCCAGCGAGACGATTTGCTGCATCAGCGGATCGATAATCGGCTGAAAGGCGAAGCTGCAGTCAGCGGCGTCCGGCGGCGCAATGGCTTTTTCCAGCGCCTCCTCTACGACAAAATGCAGGGTATCGGTCGGCGGGATTTCAAAGTAGTTGGCTTTTTCTCGCGCTTCGACGAAGGTGCGCAGGAACTGCAAGGCGCGGTCGTCATAGGTAAGCTGGTACTTTGAGGTACCTTTATTGAGCACCGCCTGCAGCACCGTCTCTTTGTCATACTTGCGCAGGTCGAACAGCTCCATGCCGACGTTGCCGAAGCGGCGCGACGGCGAATAGTCATACATCAGTTCAACTAAATTATGATGACGCTTATCCGCGCAAATGCGCTCATAAATGGCGCATACCGCTGCATCGGAACCCTCCAGAAGCTGAAAAAAATGGGTGCCGTCAAACAGCAAAATTCCGGTAACGTCGAAAGTCTCGTTCGTTGTATTGGCGCGTGTGGCTAAATTATCCAGCGTTTTTACAGGCACGTCGTCTGATAGATGGCTGCGATAGATTATTGTTGTCAGCATGGATAATTCCAGTCTTAGCTTTTGTGAGGCACACATTAACAGAGGTCGCGCAGGAATTGTCTAGCGCTTTTTTTTAGAAATAAAAAAAAGTTTGCGAGAAGGTGTTTTTTTAAAAAACAGGTCATAACAGTTTTTCGTTTCGCTTAAATTCCCTTTCTTTTAACGTTCCTCTTTTTCTTCACTTATATTATTTATAAGTCTCTGAAAGTGATTATGTTTTAGGGAAATGAAATCATCTGCTTTCAGGTCAGATAAAGTTGCAAGATAAATGCACGTTATCTCGGTACGCAGTAGTGCGTGGCGCCTGTCGGCAGAGCCTGAAATATCCTCGCCCGCCATTAGCCGCTTCGCTTTAATTACCGCTTAGTATTGCAAAAACGTTAACTATCGCCACGCTGCCAGTAAAGCGGAGAACCATAGACCTCGACAAAGTAATCGATCACCGCGCGCACGCTGAGCGGTGGATGGCGCGTATTGGGATAGATCGTCGCAATTTGCTGCGGCACGGGATTGATCCCCGCTTCAAACTCCTCCAGCAGCCTGACCAGCTTGCCCGTGCGCAGATGATCGCCCGTCAGCCAGTCAGGAAAAAGCACCATCCCCATGCCGCCCAGCGCGGCGGTCAGCAAGGTTTCAGCGTTGTTCGACGACAGCAGCGGCATCACCGGATAGTGCACCCAGGGCGCGCCGTCGCGCCGGAACAGCCAGCGATTGGCGCCCGCGGATCCGCGATAGACCAGACAGTGATGCTCGCTCAGCGCATCCGGACTGGCGATAACGCCATGCCTGGCGAGGTAGTCTGGCGCAGCGGCCAGATAGTAGCGCTGACTGCCCAGCACTCGCGCGTGAAATGAGGAGTCGGTGAGCGTGCCGATGCGAAAGATAAGATCGGTCGCGGTGCGATGCGGGTCGACATAGTCGTCAGTTAGCGTCAGCTCAATCTCCAGCAGCGGATAGCGTGCAGACAGGCCCGCCAGCCAGGGCGCGATATGCCGCTGGCCAAAAAAAACAGGCGCATTGAGCCGCACCAGGCCTGAGGGCTGAAGCGATCGCTCCTGCAATGCCTGACGCGCGTCGCTGAACTGGCTGTCAATGGCGCGCGCATAGTCAACAAACAGCCGGCCCGCTTCGGTCGGGATCACCGCGCGCGTGTTGCGGTAGAAGAGCTGCTGCCCCAGCGCATCCTCCAGCTGGAGAATAGTGCGCGACACCACGGAAGCGGATACCCCTTCGCGCCGCGCTACCACGGAAAAATTTTGCGCATCGTACACGCTAAGGAAAAAGCGCAGGGCGCGCAGATCAATCGAACCGGTACCGTCCATTAATGCAATTCCTGCAAAGGTGTTTGCTACACTATAGCGTTTTTCATCTTAATCGACTCCATTATGCTGTTTCGCTTCGATTTAAAGGAAGCGATTATGCAACTCATTTTTCTATTTCTGGTTATCGCCGGCGGGATGGGACTGTCGGTAGAGGCGGGGCTGCTCGGCCCATTGGGTCAGCAGGTTGGGGATCTCTGGGCGACGTTCAGCATTTTTAGCGTCGGCGCGGCGCTCACCTTTTTGCTGATGCTCTTTTTCAGCCCGCGCAATAGCCCGTCGTTTTTCGCCCAGCCGGGCTGGCAGCTGCTCGGCGGAATTTTAGGCCCTGGCTACGTGGTGATCCTGACGCTGGCGACGCCGGTGATCGGCATCGCCATGACGATGATCGGCATTCTCGCCGGTCAGGTATTTAAAAGCCTGGTGATTGACCACTTCGGCCTGCTGGGAACGCCGCATCGCAGAATCGATGGCAAGCGCATCATTGCGCTGGTGTTTATTGTTATCGCACTGGCGCTGGTCGCCCGAGGTTAATATGACGATTTTTATGATCTGTTTAGCGGTACTGGGCGGCGCGCTGCTGAGTATTCAGGCGGCGATTAACGGCCAGCTCGGCGCCAAAGTGGGCGTTTTCCGCTGCGCCTTTCTCACCTTCGCGCTGGGCGCAGTGGTAACGGCGCTGCTGATCTTCTTTTTTGAGCCGCCGCAGGCGCACAGCCTGATGGATGTGCCCAAGTGGCAACTGCTGGGCGCGCTGTGCGGCGTTCCCTATATCGTGATTATGGTGCTGGCGGTGCAGCGCATCGGGACGGCCGCAGCTACCGTCGCGGTTATCTTCGGCCAGCTCGCCATGAGCATGCTGATCGATAATTTCGGCTGGTTAGGCAATACGGCAATCGCCTTCTCGCCAGGCCGGCTGGCGGCGGTTATCTGCCTGGCGATTGCGCTGTTCTTTATCTACAGCAGCAACAAGCCGAAAAAAGCAAGTGCCTGACCGCGATGCCTGCGCCCTCTGCGCAGGCATTACTGATTGTCGCGTCTCGCATCCAGCCGGTTTTCAAATAACTGTTAAACTTACTGTTTGTGTTTAACAGGGGGAAATATGAAATTAGGCTTCGCGTGTAAATATCTGGATGCAGACGGCAAACAACATTTCCCGTTTAAGAGCACAACCCGTACCCGTTTTCTCAGATTGCCGCGCGATGAGCAGATTGCGCTGATCGCCAGCCTTGCCCGCCTGAACCTGACGAATTTTGCCGGCCTGCTAGAAACGCTGGCTATGCAGCCAGAGACCCTGCGCATGATGCGTATCGGCAGCGATCTGCTGCCGCTCTTTACCGTGCCGGAAGCGATGCCGCTCTACCGGGAATTTCTGCCCGATCTCTACCCGCTGTTTGAGCGCTGCGGCGCGCTGGCGCGGCAGCATGGGATCCGTCTCTCTTTCCATCCCGGACAATATTCGGTGCTGGCGTCGGATAATCCTGATGTGGTGCAGCGGGCGATCGAAGATGTGGAGTACCATGCGCTCTGCGCCGTACTGATGGGCTACGGCAAAACGTTTCAGGATTTTAAAATCAACATTCATATGAACGGTAAGAAAGGCTTCGAAGGATTTCAGCAGGCCTTTGGTCAGCTCACGCCCGAAGCGCGCAATATGCTGACGGTGGAAAATGATGAGATTTCCTGTTCGCTGGATGAGGTGCTGCAGGCGAGGGCGCTCTGTCCCATTGTATTGGATATCCATCATCACTGGGTGAAAGAGAACGCCTTTATTCAGCCGGACGATAGCCGTATCGCCTTGATTCAAGAGTCATGGCGCGGCGTTCAGCCGGTGCTGCACTATTCGATTTCGCAGGAAGGATTAATACCGGAACATGGCTATCCCGATCAGCAGAGCCTTGGCGTGGCGAAAACCAAACTGCGCGCGCATTCGGACTACTATTTCAATTCGACGCTGAACGACTGGGCGCTGTCGTTCAGCGCCTTTGATATCATGTGCGAGGTGAAAATGAAAAATCTCGCCAGTCAGCGGCTTTATGACTATGCGCTGAGCAGAGAGCTTATCGATCCCAGCCGAAGTGGGCGGTAATGGCGCGGCGGTAAGGGGTATCGATCTGCGCGGGCACCTGCAAAATATAGGCGCGCGCGTGGTCTGCCTCTTTGCCTTCCAGCTGCTGAAGATAGTCTATCGCCTGTGGCAGCGTAGGAACTAAACCTTCAACGCTGCCCAGCTTTGGCGGCAGTCCGGTCCAGATGACCGCATCCAGCTCACGGGTGCGCGCCCACTCGGCCAGCACGCCAGGCGTGTGCGCTGTTACGGAAAAAATGCCGATGCCGTCGACGCGTTCATCAGGGATCCCTTCGCGCTCGCGCAGCTGCAGGCAGGCTTGTCCTAAATCCTGCGTCGCCAGCCTTGCCCACAGCACCGGCGGCGCGTTCATGCAGATCGCGGTCGCCAGCTCGCCGCCGTCGCTGGTGCGGGAGAACTCGACTGGAAAGCGCGGGCCATCCTGATGCCATGCGCCTTCGACGGGAAGATCGCCCGGTTTCCAGATCAGCGAGCCCCAACCTAAACAGGCAATATTCATCGAGTGCTCCTGAAAAGAAAACCGCAAAAGAGAGGGTCAGTGCCTGCGTTTATCGCCCGGCATCGCATCGCCCTTAAAGTGATGCTCGTTGTTGTTGCGATCGCGTAACGTCACGCGAGACTGGGTGGATTGCGTGGTAAGGTTCTGCTGCACCTCGTTAATGGCGCGAACGATAATCTGCTGCCGCTCTTCATCAGCTTCTTCCGCCGCCATGCGCTGCAGGACGTCCATCAGCGCGCGGCTGGAAACCGCTTTATCAGACAGCAGCAGCTCCAGCGTCGCCTCGCCAATAACGATGTCGGTCAGTCTTTCTTCATTACTTTTATACATAACATTTGCTCTGTGTCCCGCTGCACGCCCCAGCAGTTGGGGCAGGATTGAGGTGCGGTTGACTACAGAAAGAACCAGCGCACCTGGCTGGTGCTGGCGTGAGCCAGCGAATGCCTGCTTACATCTTAAGGCCGTGCCGGAAAAACGGAAATCGTAACTGTAATCGGGAATTAGCGGCCCAATAGCAAGCCGATCAAACGCTGATAGTGTTTCTCTTCTTCGGCCGTCGAGGCAACTTCCAGTCGTCTTACCAGCTTAGTGCAAATACCTTTACGGTTGACGTTTTTGCCTGCGCGGAGAAGCTCAACAACGATCTGGCCCAGCGTTTCCTGTTCGGAAGGCAGGCTGGCTTCACGAAAATAACGTGCGATATCTTCGGATGAAGAGAGAAGGCTGCTGCTCTGACGCATAATTTTACCCCAACAAAATGAGTTAAACGATGATCAGTCAAAAAAACTGACAAGTTGTACATCGATAGTAAATGTGTACAAGAATATGCAAGAAAAAGCCGTTAACTTTTTTGCAAAAAATGCTCTCAAATGAGTATATCTTTTGTTAACCCTTTGTATTGTGGCGAAAGCGGGCCCAGCGTCAAGTATTTTTAGGACTCTTTTACGGCTGTACAACTTCTGTTAACCGTAACGCCCTGCAGGAAATTTCCTGCAGAGCGTCCGCCTTATACCTGCGCCATACCGCCATCAACAAAAAGTTCGGTGGCATTGATAAAGCTGGCCGCGTCGGAGGCGAGGAAGGCAACCACCTTGCCAATCTCCTCCGGTTCGCCCAGGCGACCTAACGGCACCTGCGCCGCCAGCGCGTCAAACAAGCCCTGGCGGTTCGCTTCATCCACCAGCTCACCCAGGCCTGGCGTGCGAACCGGACCTGGGCTGACAACGTTAACGCGAATAGCGCGCTCTTTAAGATCCAGCGCCCATGAGCGGGCGAAATTGCGCACCGCCGCCTTGCTGGCGCTGTATACGCTAAATCCGGCGGTGCCCTGCACCGAGGTAGTAGAGGAGGTTAAAATTACCGATGCGCCGTCTACCAGCAGCGGCAGGGCTTTCTGCACGGTAAAAAGCACGCCGCGCACGTTGGTGGCGAAGATACGGTCGAAATGATTTTCCGTAATCGCGCCCAGCGGCAGCATATCGCCTCCGCCCGCATTGGCGAACAGAATATCCAGGTGGCCGGCGCTGCGCGCTATCTCGGCGTAGACCGCATCAAGATCGGTGAGAAGCGAGGCGTCGGCGCGGATGCCGGTCGCGGCGGAACCGATAAGCGCCACCGCTTCATTCAGCGCTTCCTGACGGCGTCCGGTAATAAAGACGCGGGCGCCCTGTGCGGCGAGCTGCTGTGCTGACGCCAGGCCGATACCGCTGGTGCCGCCGGTTACTAAGGCGATTTTGCCGTTAAGTGCGTTAGTCATGATCGTTTCCTCTTAAGCGTGTGGGTTAGGGTCAGTGCGCCAGGTCACTTCAGCGCTGAGGAGCAATCTATCTCTTACGGATTTGTTGAAAAATCCTGTAAAATGAAAAGCACTATTTCTGTGTGTGGATAATTCAGGGTTCAGGAGACGACGATGGATCAGCTGATGGCGATTCGGGCTTTCTCCCGCGTGGTGGAAGCGGGTAATTTTACTCGCGCGGCGGACTCGCTCGATATGCCGAACGCCACGCTCAGCAAGCTGGTGCAGGAGCTGGAGGCGCACCTCGGCATCCGTCTGCTGCAGCGCACCACGCGCCGCGTCACGGTGACGCCGGAAGGGCGGGAATATTATGAGAAAACGCTGCGCGTCCTGCACGATCTTGAGGATATCGACGCCTCTTTCAACGTGGCGCGCAGCTCGCCGCGCGGCGACTTGCGCATTGACGTCGGCGGCTCCACCGCCAGCGAGGTGCTGATTCCGGCGCTGCCCGATTTTATGGCGCGCTATCCCGATATTCGTATCGATCTCGGCGTCGCCGACCGCGCCGTCGATCTGATTAGCGACAATGTCGACTGCGTGATCCGCGGCGGCCCGTTAAACGACTCCTCGCTGATCGCGCGCCAGATCGGCTTTGCTACTCTAATCACCTGCGCCACGCCCGCCTATCTCAAGCTCTATGGCGTTCCGGCCTATCCTGACGAACTTAAAAACGGCCATCGATTGATCAGCTACCTTTCGCCGCAGAGCGGACGCGCCTTTCCCTTCCGCTTTGAGCGCGACGGGGAAAAAACGGAGATTAAGGCGGACTATCGCGTCGGGGTAAACGAAAGCAACGCGCATCTGGCGGCGGCGCTGGCAGGGCTGGGCATCGTACAGACCTTTACCTATGCCACCGCGGCGCATATCAGCGCGGGGAGACTGGTGGAGATCCTCACGCCGTGGCGGCCGGCGCGCTATCCGTTTCATGTGGTTTACCCGCAAAATCGCTACGTGACGCATCGACTGCGGGTCTTTATTCGCTGGCTGCAGGAAATTTTTCCCGCGCGGGTAGGACCATAACGTCCTGCCACGGCAGGACGTCACGCATTATCAGGCGAGCTTAATTAAGATCATGCCTGCCAGCAGCAGACTCAGCCCCGCCCAGCCTCGGGCGTTGAGCCGCTGGCCAAACAGCACCCAGCCCGCCGCCACCGTAGCGGCGATGCCGAAACCGCCCCACAGCGCGTAGGCGACCGACAGATCGATACCTTTTACCGCCTGAGAGAGCGCGCTAAACGCCAGCAGCACCGAAACCAGCGAGGCGATGCCCAGCAGCGGCTTTTTAAAGCCGTCGGAATATTTCAGAAAAATATTGGCGGCGATTTCCAGCAGGATCGCCAGCGCCAGCCAGAGCAGATGCGTTATATCAGCTGATAACATGCTGCGGCTCCTTCTTCTGCGTAGTACCGGTTTTAATCAGCATAATGCCGGCGATCAGCACCGTCAGTCCGGCGATTTTCATCGGCGACAGCGGCTCTCCAAACAGCTGCACGCTAAATAGCGTAATTAATACGATGCCGATGCCTTCCCACAGGGCATAGGCGACGCCGAGGGCAATTTTTTTGACGGCGAAACTCAGGAAAATATAGGAGCAGGCGATCATCACCAGCATGATTAAATATCCCGAGCCGCTTTCGTCGACGCTGGACCATTTCATCGCCAGCGTGCCGATAATTTCGCTAAAAATAGCAAGTAATAATAAAACCCATGCAAACATGGCTAACTCCTGTCGCAATTATTCAATTGACCCGCACCGCACAGGCGCAAGTTCCTTATGGCAAACGGAAACGAGGAGAGGGGCCTACAGGGCGCTACGCCAGTGCTGATCGGCGATATTCCAGACGGGAAGAGAGCAGATGAAAAGAGAATGATTGATAAATGCTACGCGCATAATTTAAACAAGACATCCACGCTGTTGCTTCTCATCGGTGGACGGATTGTACTCCAGTAATAAACACGGCGCAGTTATAGCATCTGCCAGTTGCCGTTTCAATAGCAGCAATTTCTAATATTGATTTATGACAAAGTTTATTGTGTCGTGGCTGCGCCTGGTTTCAGTCAGGATAAAGAGATTCAATGTGCTTCATATAGTTACAACATACATATGTAGCGATAGGTAATTACTCTGACACCGTGCAAAGCATCTTCTGGCAGCAAAAGCGCAGTAGTGACGTTGTCACACGGGCAAAAAAGGCCAGTCAGGTGCAGCGCTTGTTCTTGTCGCACATCGCAGCAGCAAGGCGCCCGGAAGCGAAAATGCCTCCGGATGCCTGCTGGTTTTTCTGTTTTACCTGTCGGGTTTTCGCGAACCGCAGAAAAGTGTCCCGCGCTACGCCTGCGGATCGCCGTGCCTGTTTTTAAGTCGCCGGGCTAAATAGGGCGCGGTCACGCTGTTCTCAGCGCGGCTGACCTCTTCCGGCGTACCGGCCGCCACGATATGACCGCCATTTTCCCCTGATCCCGGTCCAAGATCGATTATCCAGTCAGCCTCGGATGCAATTCGCATATCGTGTTCCGCCATCACCACGCTATCGCCGCGTTTCACCAGCTGATCCAGCACCCGCATCAGCTTATCCATGTCTGAGGGATGCAGGCCGGTCGAAGGTTCGTCAAGCAGATAGAGCGTTTTGCCGCGCTGCGCGCGCTGCAGTTCCCAGGCGAGTTTGATGCGCTGGCACTCTCCGCCTGACAGCTCCGTCGCCGGCTGGCCTAGCGTCAAATAGCCCAGACCCAGCGCCTTGAGCGCGGTTAGGGAGCGCTGAATGCTCTCATTGTCGCTGAAAAACGCGGCAGCTTCGTCTACCGTCAGCGCCAGTACGTCGGCGATGGTTTTGCCGTTCCAGCGCACTTCAAGCGTCTCGGCATTATAGCGACGGCCGCCGCAGGTAGAACAAGGCGCGCTCGCCTGGGGCATAAACAGCAGCTCAATGGTGATGAGGCCCTGTCCTTCGCAGGCGGGGCAGCGTCCGGCGGGCAGATTGAATGAAAAACGGCTGGCGTCGAAGCCGCGCGTCTTCGCCTCATCGGTCTCGGCAAACAGCCGCCTGACGGTGTCAAAAAAGCCGGTATAGGTCGCAAGATTGGAACGAGGCGTTCGACCGATAGGGCGCTGATCGATACGTACCAGTCGCTTCAGGGAAGCGCCGCCGGCAACCACGTTGCCCTGAACCGCCGTGACGGTTTCATCCTCATCTTCGCCTTCATCGGCCGGTGTGTTATCCAGCCGCTGGAACAATGCGGGCAGGACGCGAATCAGCAGCGTCGATTTTCCTGAGCCGGAAACGCCGGTAATCACCGTCATTCTGTCGAGCGGCAGCGAAAAATCGAGCGCACGCAGGTTATTGCAGGTCACCTGTTCAAATTGCAGCCACTGTTCAGGCAGGCTGCGCTGACGCAGGCCGGGATAACGATCGCCGAGCAGATAGTCTGCCGTCGCCGACCGGCCGTTGCGCGCCAGGCCGGAGGGCGCGCCGTTATAAACGATTTCGCCGCCCAGGCGGCCCGGTCCCGGTCCGATCTCCGTCAGCCAGTCCGCTTCGGCGATAACGTCAAGATTGTGCTCGACGATCACCAGCGAGTTGCCCGCTGCCAGCAGCGCGCGCAGCGAGCGGATCAGCGCGCGTACATCTTCCGGGTGCAGGCCGGCCGCCGGTTCGTCCAGCACATACATGACGCCGAAAAGCTGCGAGATCAGCTGCGTCGCCAGCCGGATGCGCTGTAGCTCGCCCGAAGAGAGCATCGTCGTCCTGCGGCCGAGGGAAAGATGGCCAAGGCCGAGGTTTTCCAGCTGGTCCAGACGCCCGCAAATATCCGTCGCCATGCGGATCGTCGCTTCCCTTAGCGCCGTCTCTTCAGGAAGGAGAGAAGAAGCGCCCTTCGCCAGCGGGGAAAACAGCGCCTTGAGTTGAGCGATAGTCAGCTCGCCCATTTCAGCGATGTCGTAACCTGCGAAGGTCACGGAGAGCGCATCCTGGTTAAGTCGTTTCCCCTGGCAGAGCGCGCAGGGCGCCACGGCGACAAAGCGGGAAAGACGTTTTTTGACGCTCTCTTTGCCACCCGCGTAGCTTTGCAGCACATATTTTCTGGCGCTGGTATAGGTACCGGTATAGGCAGGTTCGACCTCAGCCGCTATCGCCGCTTTGCGTTGTTCGGCGGTAAGCCCCATAAAGATAGGCACAGAAGGCTGTTCATCAGTCATCAGGATCCACTCTCTGTCCCGTTCAGAGAGCGTTTCCCAGGGCGCGTCGATGTCGTAATCCAGCGCCTCCAGGATTGAGCGCAGGTTTTTCGCCTGCCAGCCATGCGGCCAGGCGGCGATAGCGCCTTCGCGAATGCTCAGGGATGCATCTGGCACCAGGGCCTCCGTCTTCACCTGATGCACCATGCCCATGCCCTGGCATGCGGGACAGGCGCCCTGCGGGTTATTGGGGGAAAAAGATTCGGCAGCCAGAAAGGAGACGCCTTCAGGCCGCTTCCCGGCGCGAGAATAGAGCAGTCTGAGCGTTACGGAAACGCGCGTCAGGCTGCCGACGGTGGAGCGCTCCTGCGCGCCCGCGCGGCTCTGCTGCAGCGCAACCGCTGGAGGCAGGCCATCGATGCTGTCTACGTCCGGGGCCGCCGCCTGATCTATCAGGCGGCGCGCATGGGGGGCAACCGATTCCATAAAGCGCCGCTGCGCCTCTGCATAGAGCGTGTCGAACGCCAGCGACGACTTGCCCGATCCTGAAACGCCGGTGAAAACCACCATGGCGTCACGGGGAAACGTGAAGGAGAGATCTTTAAGGTTATGCGTTCTTGCGCCCTGAACGCTCACGCCGCTGTGGTTGCTGCGATGCGGTAGGCTGCCGCTGTTTTCCTTTCCTTTAGACGTCATAACGCTCCCACAAAAAGAGTTTCTATAAAAAGTGTTGTTCTGTCGGCTCGCTGTCTGCGCAGCTAGCCAATAAGTCGTCAAAGGGTAGCAGGGATATGCGCTGACTGAGGCGCGGAAGGTAAAAAGCAGGGCGAAGGCTGCGGCGGCCTGGGCCGCCTGAGCCTGAAAGCGAAGGGTGTTTTATAACAGACAGAAGGCAGCAGGCGGTATTTAAGCTCTGCGCCGATTAGGACGGATTACAATATAAATCCTGCCGCCGCCGGCGCATTGGCGCTATCGTCGGGGATATTATAGAGCGTCGCTTTCGCCGCCAGCAGCGGCTGGCCGTTGCTGCCCGCTTTGTGTGATTCCACATCGGTAATGTGGTAGCCGACGGCGCCCGCTTCATGCGCTTTATGGGCAAACGCGGCGTTGAGCTCCTCCATAGAGGTTGCCCAGCTGACCGAAGTCACGGCGAAGGGCTGAACGGAAGCGATTTCACGCTGAGTGAGGCCCGTACGAATCAACACGGGATTCACGCTCTGCGGAGAGAATATGGATAAAACATCCTGCACTAACTCTTTCATTAGCCGACTCCTTAAGGGATTAACGCACGGTTATTTTATTTTCGGTCGTAACGAAGGTAATAAACGCCAGAATTTGTTATGTGTTTTAGCTTTAATTGCTAATGAGATGTTATGGAAACAGCGGCTGATAACTTAACGAGGGTTTGGCGAAGATATTTTCATTTGATTACATTCTGGCTGTTTTTGACATGCCTGAATGAGAAGCGAAATGCCTCCGCAACCTGAAGGGGGATGCGGAGGCGGAAGCGGTTTTACCACCCTTTGATAATATCGCCTTTATAAAGCTCATTGGCTTTATCCAGCACTTCCTGCGAGCGGAACGCCTCTTTCAGCTTCTGGATATTGGGGCTGTCTTTATTATCTTCGCGCGCCACGATGGCATTCACGTACGGCGAGGCTTTCCCTTCCATAAACATGCCGTCGCGCGAGGCGGAGAGATTCGCCAGCGCGGCGAAGTTGTTATTGATAATAGAAACGTAAACCTGCGGGTCGTCGAGCGTGCGCGCCAGCTGCGGCGTATCGACCTCGACAAACTTCAGTTTTTTCGGGTTGTCGGTCACGTCCAGCGTGGTCGGCAGCAGGCCCGCTTCCGGTTTCACCTTGATGAGACCCTGCGCCTGCAGCAGCAGCAGGCTGCGGCCCAGCGTGGTCGCTTCGTTAGAGATGGTGATCGTAGCGCCGTCCGGCAGGGCATCCAGCGATTTGATTTTGCGCGAATAGCCGGCAATCGGGAAGACGAAGGTATTGGTGACCACGGCGAAATGGTAGCCGCGCTCTTTAGACTGCATCTCCAGATAGGGCAGGCTCTGGAAGGCGTTGGCGTCGACATCTTTATTGAACAGCGCTTCATTCGGCTGCACGTAGTCATTGAACGCCACGACATCGACATCCAGATGATATTTGTCATGCGCCACCTGTTTAACGGTATCCCATAACGTCTGGTCCGGGCCGGTATTAATAGCCACTTTGATTTTGCTGTCGTCATCTTTATTACAGGCGCTAAGCAGCGTAACTGACGCGGCCAGCAGAATAGAAAGCACTTTTTTGTTCATAAGCCAGATCCCTTTTGTCGTAGGGAAACGACTATAATCTACATCTAGACGTCTGTACATCCGTAACTGCGCGACTGCCGTTTTTTTATCCGCTTCATTTGACACCGTTTTCTGCCGATGCACAGCTATTTTCACTCCAGCAGTGAAAGTGCTGCTGTCGCCAGCAGGTGTTTCTCCTGACACAGGCCGCCTATGCTGTTACCTAGCATCAGCAAACTTATTACTGCAAAAAGGAACAGAGATGAAAGCTATCGTCTACAGCCAGAATGGATTGCCGATCGCCGATCCGCAATCGCTCTACGACACTACGCTGCCGCAGCCCCAACCGGGCGCGCACGATCTACTGGTGAAAATCGCCGCGATCGCCGTCAATCCGGTCGATACCAAAGTGCGCAACAACGCGCCGACGCAGCAGCCGCGCATTGTCGGCTGGGATGCCGTCGGCACGGTAGAAGCGGTCGGCGAGAGCGTGACCCGGTTCAAGCCTGGCGACGAAGTCTTTTACGCCGGCGCCATCGATCGCCCCGGCTCCTACGCGGAATATGGCCTGGTGGATGAGCGTATCGCCGGCCACAAGCCTGCTTCGCTGAGCAACGCCGATGCCGCCGCGCTGCCGCTGACCTCGCTGACCGCCTGGGAGCTGCTGTTCGACCGCCTTGAGGTGAAAGAGCATGAGAACGAAGCGCTGCTGATTATCGGCGCGGGCGGCGGGGTCGGTTCGATTCTGACGCAGCTGGCCAGCAAGCTGACCGGACTGCGCGTTATCGCTACCGCGTCGCGTCCTGAAACCGCCGAGTGGGTGCGCGAACTGGGCGCGCACGACGTTATCGATCATTCTCGTCCGCTGACGGAAGGGCTGCGCGAAATCGGCGTCGAGAACGTTCGCTATGTCGCCAGCCTGACCCATACCGACAAACACTATCAGCAGATCGTCGAGGTGCTGGCGCCGCAGGGCCGTCTGGCGGTCATTGACGATCCGGACACCCTCGACGCGATGCCGCTGAAGCGTAAAGCGATCTCGCTGCACTGGGAGCTGATGTTTACCCGCTCGCTGTTCCAGACGCCGGATATGGCGCGCCAGAATGAGATTCTGGAAAACGTGCGTCGACTGATCGACGATGGCACGCTGCGCACCACCAAAGGCGAGCATTACGGCGCCATCAACGCGGAAAATCTGCGTCGCGCCCATGCGCTCATCGAGAGCAACCGGGCACGCGGCAAAATCGTACTCGAAGGGTTTTAACCCAGCCTGACAAGAGAACCATCGCAGTTTGTCGGCGACAAACTACCCGGCCAAATGGCCGGGTTTTTTATTTGCGCTGCAAGGAGACCGACCGCTCGGCCTGCTTCCTGCTGGCCCGATTGCGCACCTGCGCTGCTGGCAACCGCCGCGCCGCCAGCCTGATGCCCGGGCGCCGCTGCCGCGTCCTTAACCACTATTTAGCGAAAAAGTCATGCCTGCGCTCGCAGAGCGCAATATTTGAGAATAACTCTCATTGCTACCAGTGCTGCTGTGCCCGTAGGTTGAGGCAACAGGTCAGACTGCGGAATATGCCGGATGTGGGAAGTGCCAGTTATTTATTGGGTGCTTCGCCGCCGGCAATAGCGTCGCAGTTAACATCAGGCGTTAAACGCTGCTTTGACCGCTGGCGAACGCATCAAATAATAAGGAATGTATGGGAGCTTACTGCAGGCACTGCCGCGCGCTTTTAAGTCGGGACGAATATTTTTGGTTTTACGACAGCTGTCTCCGCTGTGAAAAATGCGCGCAAATTCGTGCCGAAGAGCGAGAGATTTTCATTAAGTCGCCGCTATATGTCTGGAGTGAAATACGCTTTCAGACGCGCCGATTCAAACACCGGCTGGCGGCCTATTTGAAAAGGCAGAATCTTGTCTGAACAGCATCATCTGGTTTAACGCTGGGCAGTGGGGGACGGGATGAAATGTGAACGGTTATTTCTTCAGAACGGCTTGTTTACCGGCCGCTAAAATAAGAGGACTGGCCTTTTTTCCTGGCGCTGCATCAGGACAGAAACCTGATGGCGTACATAGCCGATCCCCGGAATGAAGAAGAAATACGATCCGCATCGTTTGAAACGCGCTTATTACCCTGGCGTAAAGGCTATGGCACAGAATCGCTGAACGCCATCATTCGCTTCGCGTTCGATTCGCTGGGTTACCGAAAACTCACCGCCACGGTGACAGCGGGAAATATTGCTTCAAAGCGTCTGCTGCTTAAAAGTGGATTCAGGCAGAAAGGGGTAATTCGGCAAAGCTATTATTTAAACGGCGAGTGGCGGGACGACTGGGTGTTCGGGCTGCTGGCTGACGACTATCATGGCTAAACCTTACGTGGCAGCGCTACCGCGGCCGCTTCTCGCCGGTCAGGCGTAGATCCTGACGTTTTCTTTATCATTTCTCCCGGTGCCGCTGGCGCTGGGCGCATACCGGGCGCGCGACGCTTGCAATAAACTACCGCGCGATCCTGCCACACCGATGAAAAAGATTTAAGTTTCTCTCCTTTCTTCCGATAACCATTCCGCCACTCTGAGGGTAGAGGATGCGTTTTCAAATATATCCATCACCTGAGTGCGCGTCGGGGCGCGACTGTCCCGTTTTTTAATTTAACAAGGAGCAGTAAATGAAAAACCGCAATTTAGTTATGGCGGCTGTCGTCGCATCATGTCTGGTTCTCTCAGGTTGTAGCGCAATGGGAACGGCCATCAAGAAACGTAATCTCGAAGTCAAAACGCAGATGAGCCAGACCGTATGGCTTGAGCCGTCAAATGAAAAAACGGTGTATCTGCAGGTTCGTAATACGTCAGATAAAGATATGAGCGATCTTCAGACATTACTGGCACAGGATCTGCGCGCTAAAGGCTATACCGTGACATCGTCGCCTGACACAGCGTATTACTGGATTCAGGCCAACGTGCTTAAGGCAGAAAAAATGGATCTGCGTCAGTCGCAGGGCTTTCTGTCGACCGGATATGAGGGCGCGGCCACCGGCGCGGCGCTGGGTGCCGGCATTACCGCCTATAACAGCAACTCAGGCGGCGCTATTCTGGGAATTGGCCTCGCGGCCGGTCTGGCAGGCATGGCGGCAGATGCGCTGGTTGAGGACGTAAACTTTACGATGGTGACCGATCTGCAAATCTCCGAGCGCAGCAAATCCACCGTCACGACCGATAATATCGGTGCGCTGCGTCAGGGCAACGCCGGCATTAAGCTGCAGACCAGCAGCGAAGAGGGCAACCGTATGAAATACCAGACGCGCGTGGTCTCTAACGCCAATAAGGTCAATCTGAAATTCGAAGAGGCTAAACCGGTGCTGGAAGCCCAGCTGGCGAAATCGGTCGCCGGTATTATGTAACTTTCTTCGCTTCAGTCACGCCTTAGCGAAATCAGGCGTGGCTGAGCATCCGGATATCGCTTTACGCCAGACGAGCATGAAATGTCCGGCTTTCCTGCCTTATTCATTCCCTCTTTTTTCCGCCTGACCCTTTCACCGGCATCGACGACAGAGATCATAACGAAGCGACGGGTCGCTTTCGTGCTACGCTTCAACGCCTGACCAGGCGTAACACCATCCTGTCAAACCCCTTTTCGCGCTGAACAAGCGCCTGTAACCAGGGAAGATCTATGTTTCATCTGATTTTCAGTATACCGAGCTGGTATGTCATCGTCCGTTTCCTTATCCCGTTAGCGATGCCGCTAGCGTTGAAAATCGTCTTAGCAGCGCTGGTCTTGCTGGCCTCGCAATATCTGTTGATTAGCCGCTTTACCGCGGGCGGCATCTTTTCACCGGAGATGCCCCGCGCGCTGATCATCCTGTGCAATTGGGCGTTCGGCGCCGTGCTGTTTCTTGCGCTGCTGCAGATGCTGATTGACGCGGTGGCGTTAATGTCGCTTTTATTCAGGCATCCGCTGGAGATTACGCCGATGGTGCGTTATCTGGCTGCGCTGTTGGCTATGGCGCTGGCGGCCGTTGGCGTACAGCAGGCGATACGCGTGCCGCCGGTGAAAGAGGTCACTATCAGAATTGATCATCTGCCGCGCGAGTTTGAAGGCTATCAGCTACTTCAGCTGACGGATCTGCATATCACCAAACTTTTCAACGCCGCCTGGAGTGCAGAGATGGTCAGGCGGGCGATGTCGCTCGACGTCGACCTGATCGTTATCACCGGCGATGTTATTGATGGAACCGTGCAGAACCGCATAAAGGATGTAGAACCCCTGGGTAATCTGCACGCGCCGGATGGCGTTTACGCCATTACCGGCAATCACGAATATTTTTTCGAACAGCAGCGCTGGACCGAGCATCTCGCTTCGCTGGGCCTGCCGACCCTGCATAACAGCCACACTATTATTAAACGCGGCGCAGCGGAGCTGGTTATTGCGGGTCTGCCTGACATCTCCGCATCAAGAAGAAACGCGGACGGCCCCGATCTGGCGATGGCGTTAAAAGGCGCGCCGAAAAACGCCCCGGTTATTTTGCTCGACCACCAGCCGCGCAACGCGCGCCAGAATGCGCAGCAGCAGGTCGATTTACAGCTGTCGGGCCATACGCATGGCGGACTGATCGCCGGCTTTGACCGGCTGTTTGCCAAACCCAACGGCGGCTTTGTTTCAGGGCTTTATCAGGTGGATGGCATGCAGCTTTACGTGAACAACGGAACCGCCCTCTGGCCCGGCATGGCAATCAGGTTAGGGCGGCCGTCGGAACTGACGCGCATAACGCTGCGGGGAAGAGAGTAGCCACAGGTACAGCCGCTTTCAGGCGGCTTTTCCGGCTGTTAATGCTTATGCGGCACCGGCGGCGTGCCGTGAGTATGAAACGTCTCGATGGTTTTCAGCCCCCAGGCCTGGCCTTTTTTTCGCTCTGCCTCTGTCCAGATAACTGTTTGCCAGTCTGGCGCCAGAATCAGACGCGCGCCGGAGTTCGCCAGCTCTATGCGGTTGCCGGCAGGCTCCCAGACATAGAGGAAGAAGGTACCCTGAATCGCATGCTTATGCGGGCCTGTCTCTATGTGAACGCCATTTTCCAGGAAGATGTCAGCCGCGCGCAGAATCTCTTCCCGCGAGTCGGTGGCCCAGGTCACATGATGCAGGCGTCCGTTACCGCCGCCGTGCTCTTCGGTGCAGGCCAGATCGTAAGTTTTATTATTGATGGTGAACCAGCAGCCGCCGATACGACCGTTATCCAGCTGAATCATCTCGGTTACCCGCGAGCCGAGGCAGGTTTCCATAAAGTTTCTGAACTCGCGCACGTCAGCAGCCAGCAGATTAAGATGATCGAGGCGTCGCGGGCAGGCTCCTCGCCCATGAAAGCGCTGCGCCAGATTTTTAAGCGAAGGGCGTTCATTCAGTTCCGCCTGATAGCGGACGGTATCGTAATAGATCTCAAAAACGTGACCAAAAGGATCGGCAAAGCGGAAGGCGCGTCCATGTCCCCGATCGTCATTCGACCAGCCAAGCACCTCATAATCACTGGCCTCGATCGCAGCTACGCGTCGCCTCAGGGCCGCTTCCGAGCTGGCGCGATAAGCAATGTGTCCAACGCCGGTCGTATGATGACGAGTAAGCTTTAAGCTATGGAACTCGTAATCATCCCATGCGCGCAGCCATGCGTGATTTTCATCCTGCGCCGAAACGGTAAGACCGTAAACATCGACGAAGAAGCTGAGACTCTCTTCAAATTTGTCGCTATAAATCTCAACGTGTGCCAGATGGGCAATATCAAAACAGGGTTCCGGCAGATGATTGGTCATAATGTGATTCCTGTAAATTTAATCCAGTTGAGCGAGCCAGGTTTTATCTGTTATTCAGCGTTTGTGAAAGCGAAGGAATGTCGTTTAAATCCGCGCCTTTAATTTTTAACGCGAGCGAAACGTTACGGTGTAGCACGATACTTAACGCGGCGAGTAAGGCGGGTACGGCCAGAATAAAGAAAATGGCTGACTGCTCAGGAAACGCCCCTATCAATAACCCGCCGACAGACGAGCTCAAAATCGCGCCGGTGCGCCCAATGCCATGCATCCAGCTCACGCCGGTTGCGCGGATTTCGGTGGGATAGTAGGCCGGGGAATAAACCTGCAAACCATTTTGCGCGCCATTAATGCACATGCCGATGAAAAAAATAAATATGCCCAGCGCAGTGCCCGAAAAGCTGAACAGACCCTGCGCCAGCAGACAAAGGCAGCCCAGCAGGTAAACGACGCTGATGACATATTTGGCATGTAACTTATCCATTAACGCGCCGACCAGAATGCCGCCAAGCGGCCCGCCGAGCTGGAACAAACCCGCCAGGATGGCGGCCTTTTCCAGCGAGATGCCGCCGGAACGCATAATCGTCGGCAGCCATCCGTTTAGCAGATAGATCACGAACAGCCCCATAAAATAGGTCGTCCATAAAATAAGCGTGCCGCGGGCGAAACCGTGACGAAACAGCTGTGAAATGGTGCTGTGGCGGTTAATGCGCGGCGAATTGATCACAAACGCGGCATCCTGCGTGAAATGGCCACCCATGCGATTCAACAGCGCGGCGATTGTCGCCCGCGGCGCCTTTCGCACCAGCAAATTCAGCGCGGATTCAGGCAGTAGCAGGCTCAGGAAGGGCAGCAGTATCAGCGGAACGGCGCCGCCGAAAATAAGCACGGCCGTCCAGTTGTATCGACTCAGCAGCGCGGCCGCGATAAAGCCGCCTAATCCCGAGCCAATATTGAAGCCGCTAAACATCAGAGTAATCATCACGCCCTTGCGACGTTCCGGCATATATTCCGCCAGCAGCGTCACGCAGTTAGGCATAACGGCGCCCAGGCCCAGGCCAGCGATAAAACGCAACAGCGCCATCTGTAAAGGCGTCGCCGCGAAGGCGCAAATAAGGCTGAAGACAGAGAACATCAGAACGGAGAGCAAAATAATCTTCTTACGGCCAAAACGATCGGATAAGGGACCTGCGATAAGCGCGCCGATCGCGACGCCGAACATCGCGGCGCCAAGGATCGGCCCCATCGCCGCGCGGGAAATGTGCCACTCCTCAATGAGCGCGGGCGCGATAAAACCCATCACCGCCGCATCGTAGCCATCAAACATAATGATAATCAGGCAGAGGAACAGTACGCGCCACTGAAAAGTCGAAATGGGTCGAGAATCAATCCAGGCCTTGATATCGACCAGCTTATTTGTATTCATGAGGTAGCTCTCTTGTAAGGCACTGAGGGACGTTTTGCCGTCATCACCATCTTTAACAATCCTGTTACACGGTATGCAGAGCGGCGCTCGGTGTCTGTCAAAAAAGGCTTTTAGCGGTATGAGTTGCGTTTATATTGTGAGCGAGTTGGCATACTCCCAGGCGCCAGCAACAGCGTGCAAGATGCCAGCATGGCGCCTGCCGAGCGTTCACGGGCTATTCAGTGTATGAATTTCGTTTAGGAAGCGTAAGAAGCGGCCTCGGCGTTAATGCATTCAATCAACGCCAGCGTAGCGGGAGAGTGGAGCGCGGCATGGCGCAGCGTGATGCCTATTTCGCGGCGTGTATCGGATAACGGCAAGGTCAGCGGCAGCAAAATGCCGGCGCGCAGTTCATATTCCAGCTGATGCCGGGAAACCGCCGCCACCATGTCAGAGTTGAGCAGCAGACCGCGCACAATCGCGAGGTCGCCGCTCTCCACTACCGGGACGGGGGCGGGCAGGCTCAGCGTGTGAAAAGCACGATCCAGCAGATGACGTGCTGGCGTATTATCGCGCGGCAAGATCCACTGAACGGCGGCAAGGTCGACAGGCGCCAGATTTTTTCCCGCCAACGGATGCTGCGGCCGTACCAGGAGGACTAACTCTTCGGTGAACAGCACCTGGCTGGCAATATCTTTTACTCCCTCATCGCGTCGCAGCGCGCCCAGAATAAGATCCACGTCTCCGGCCCGTAATTCAGTCACCAGGGCGCTATAGGCGCTTTCATTAGTGACCACTTTAATGGCCGGATGTGCCGTGACGAGGCGTGCGATAGCGCGGGGCAAAATCGTACTACGGCACAGCGGAAGCGCACCAATGGTGACGGTGCCCTGCAATACGCCTGCCTGCGCCGCCAGATCTTCAGGGATATGACGAATTTCATTCAGCGCGCGGCTGACAAGAGGCGCCATTTCCCGTGCGGCTGCGGAGGGGATCATCCCTTTAGGCGAACGCTGAAATAACGCCACGCCAGCGCCTTTTTCCAGCACTTTCAACGCGGCGCTGACGGCTGGCTGGCTGATACCCAACAGACTGGCAACGCTCTGCGTATGGTGCAGATGAAAGAGACGTAAAAATATTTGCAGGCGTCTGACATTAAACAGCCAGACGGGTTCGGCGTCATCACGCAGGCTTTCCCGCTGCTTAAAACGCGCCAGCAGGCCCGGTATCTGATTCAGTTCCTGAATAGCGCGTTGCGCGCGCGGCAGTACGCACTTTCCATACTCGGTTAATAACATGCCGCTGGCATGCCGTTCAAAAAGCGGAGCGGCCAGGGTGTGTTCCAGATCACGAATAGACCGTGTAACAGCAGACTGAGTCCGAAATAAATTTTCTGCAGCACTAGAGACTGTCCCTCTGCCAGCAACCATGCAAAGTGACCTTAATTGCATGATTTTAATATCATAATGATCATTTTTTGTTTTCATTTTTATCAGGTCTGAATACCGGATCGTTATCACAACATAAATAAAAATCATAGCTGAAGCAATGAAAGGCATTATTCGCCAGAAAAGCCGCATGCCAGGATGAAAAAAAACTAACAGCAGGAAAACAGAATGGAAGACGCGGTAAAAAAAAGTGCTTTAGTGGTCAGTGCGCATTCTGCTGATTTTGTCTGGCGCGCAGGCGGCGCCATTGCGCTGCACAGCGCACGCGGCTATGAGGTGCATGTGGTTTGCCTCTCCTTTGGCGAACGCGGCGAATCAGCGAAGTTGTGGCGCAAAGGAAACATGACCGAAGAGAAGGTAAAACAGCATCGTCGCACCGAAGCGGAAGCGGCGGCTAACGTTCTGGGCGCCAGTATCGAATTTTTTGATTTAGGCGATTACCCACTGCGAGCCGATAAAGAGACGCTGTTCCGGCTGGCGGATGTATATCGTCGCGTTCAGCCGCACTTTGTGCTGACGCATTCGATTGCCGATCCCTATAACTATGACCATCCTCTGGCGGCCCACCTCACGCAGGAAGCGCGCATCATCGCTCAGGCTGAAGGTTATCGCCCGGGCGAACCGGTGGTCGGCGCGCCGCCAGTTTACTGTTTTGAGCCTCATCAGCCCGAACAATGTCAGTGGAAGCCGGATGTGCTGCTCGATATTACCCCTGTCTGGGATAAAAAATACGAAGCTATTCAGTGCATGGCGGGCCAGGAACACCTGTGGGAATACTATACGCGCGTAGCGATGCAGCGCGGCGTGCAGGCGAAACGCAATACGGGCATTACTTCAGCGCGTGTCATCACGCACGGCGAAGGGTATCAAAGCCTGTTTCCGCGCGTGACGGAGGATTTGTCATGAGTCTGGTGAATAAAAGGGGCGTAGTGGTTCGTCATATCGAGCGTGCCGGCGACGCGTTAGTTAAACAGTTCGCACGGTATGGCGTGGCGACAGTTCATGAAGCGCAGCAGCGGCAAGGCCTGCTTGATGTACGAGTGCGGCCTCTCCAGCAAAACGTGACTGTCTCAGGTAGTGCCGTCACCGTGCTGGTCTCTCCCGGCGACAACTGGATGTTCCATGTTGCGGTCGAACAGTGCCAGCCGGGCGATCTGCTGCTGGTGGCGCCGACATCAGATTGTTATGACGGTTTTTTTGGCGATCTGCTCGCCACCTCCTTAAAAGCGCGCGGCGTCGTGGCGCTGGTGGGCGATATCGGCATCCGCGACAGCCAGACGCTGCGCGAGATGAATTTTCCCGTCTGGTCACGCGCTGTGTATGCCCAGGGCACGGTGAAAGCAACGCTGGGGTCCGTGAATGTGCCGCTGATTTGCGCCGGTCAACTGGTATATCCGGGGGATATCGTTGTCGCCGATGACGATGGCGTAGCGGTTGTGCCGCGTGCCAATGCCGCCGCAGTAGCGCAGGCTGCGCAGCAGCGCGTCGTCGCGGAAGAGGGAAAGCGGATGCGTCTGGCGGCCGGCGAGCTTGGCCTGGATATTTATCAGATGCGCGCGCAGTTAGCGGAAAAAGGATTGCGCTACGTTGATTCGCTGGATGAACTGCAGAAGATATCGCCATGAAGCAAACCCTGATTCCCTGCGTAATGATGCGTGGCGGCACGTCCAAAGCCGCCTGCTTTCTGGCCAGCGATCTTCCCGCAGAGACGCGACTGCGCGATGAGGTCCTTCTGGCGGCGATGGGATCGCCCGATCCGCGGCAGATCGATGGCATTGGTGGCGCCGATCCCCTGACCAGCAAAGTCGCGATTATTTCATCCTCATTGCGTGAGGATGCAGATGTCGATTACCTGTTTGCCCAAGTCAACGTAGATAAAGCGGTGGTGGATTATGGTCAAAACTGCGGCAACATTCTGGCTGCCGTGGCGCCTTTCGCCGTTGAGAAAGGATTGATAAAAGCGCAAGGCGCGGTTACGCAAGTGCGCATTTACATGATTAACACGGGTCAAATTGCGCAGGCGCGCATCGCAACGCCGGATGGCGCCGTTGAGTATCAGGGTGAGACGAAGATCGACGGTGTACCCGGTACTGCTGCTGAACAGGTGCTGAACTTTCAGGATATTGCCGGTTCCAGCTGCGGCTCGCTACTGCCCACAGGCAATGCGCGCGACAGGTTCGACGGCATTGACGTGACCTGTATCGATAATGGGATGCCCGTGGTATTGCTGCGCGCCGCCGATCTGCAACGAAGCGGACTGGAAACCCGTGAGCAGCTGGACAGCGACGATGAACTGAAAGCGCGGCTGGAGTCCATTCGCTTACAGGCTGGGCCGCGCATGAACCTGGGCGACGTAGCGAAACGCACCGTCCCCAAAATGACCCTCATCGCGGCGCCGGAAAAGGGTGGTGCGCTGACTACCCGCACTTTTATCCCTCATCGCTGCCATGCCTCCATTGGCGTATTGGGCGCGGTCAGCGTGGCGACAGCCTGTCTGATACCGGGTTCGGTGACGGAAGGGCTGGCGCACGTTAGCGAGGCGCGCGAACAGCGTCTGGCAATAGAACATCCCGAAGGTGAGTTCAGCGTAATGCTTACGCGGGATGAGTCGGACAACGTTATAAACAGCGGGCTGATTCGCACCGCTCGTTTGCTGTTTGAAGGACGTATCGCCATTCCCGGTTCTGTCTGGTCAGGCAAATAAGGAGTCGAAAATGACGCGTGTAGCCATTATCGGTTTTGGCGAAGCAGGGCAAATTTATGCGCAGGATCTGGCGCGCGCAGCGAATACGCGCGTCTGGGATAAAAAATTTATTACCGGGCAAAGCGACTGGCCAGGTGCGAAAGCGAAACAGGCCGCTGTACAGCCAGCCCGCTCGCTGGCGGATGCGCTGGAAGGCGCTGAGTTTGTGCTATCGCTGGTCACTGCGGGTAACGCGCTGGAAGTCGCTACGCAGGCGGCGCCGTTAATGCAGAGCGGACAACTGTTTCTCGACTTCAACTCCGTTGCGCCTGACACCAAACGCGCGGCGGCAAAGGCGATAAGAGAGGGCGCGGGAGACTATCTGGACGTTGCTGTCATGGCTCCCGTTCCGCCCCAACGGCTGCAGACACCGTTGTTAATTAGCGGTGAGGCAGCTGCTCGCGCCGCCGTCGCTTTATGCGCTATGGGGTGCAATGCCCGAGCCGTTAGCAAACGCATCGGAGAGGTATCAGCCATAAAAATGTGTCGTAGCGTGATGATCAAGGGGCTGGAAGCGCTCACGACCGAATGCCTCAGCGCCGCAAAGCAGTATGGCGTAGAAGAGGCGGTACTCGCTTCGCTGCACGCCAGCTTTCCCTCTCTGGGATGGGACGATCGGCTGCCGCATTATTTTATTAGTCGTGTGGCGGAACATGGCGTCAGACGCGCAGAAGAGATGGGTGAAGTGGTCAAAACGCTGCAAGATGCAGGCGTCGCCGCGCTGATGAGTCAGGCTATCCAGCAAGTGCAGGCTGGGTTGCCGGCCAAAATGGTTGAGAAGGGCGTAAGTTATCAGGAATTACTTCCTTTCTCCTGGCAAGATACGTTAGAGCGTCTGGCTAAATAGTTTTATCCGGTTTTAAAAAATATCCGCGACGAATAATACCTTTACAGAGGTAAGCACAATCACGCAGATACCGAATTTTTCATAATTACCTTTAATAAACCCTATGATCTCAGCGCCTGTCTGAGAGGCTTTTCTATTTTTAATGCAAAGGCAGGTCAATGATGAAAGCAGGATGGTATGGCGAGTTAACTCAGAGTGAGAAAAAAACGTGGTGGGCCTGCCTGGGCGGATTCACGCTTGACTCAATGGACAGCACAATATATTCGCTGGTTATGCCCATATTACTCAGCCTGTCAATTCTGACTAAGTCGGAGGCCGGTGTGTTAAGTTCCGCGTCGCTTATTGGCAGCGCGCTCGGCGGATGGAGCGCGGGCATGTTAGCCGATCGCTGGGGCCGCATACGGGTTATGCAGTTAACGGTTTTATGGGTCGCCTGCTTTACGGCGCTGACCGCGCTATGCGGCGAATTCTGGCAGTTTTTGACGGTGCGTTTTCTACAGGGATTAGGCTATGGCGGGGAGGTGGTCGTCGGCGGCGTGTTAATCAGCGAAGTGATCCGTGCAAGCTATCGCGGCCGCGTCGGCGCCTCTATTCAGAGTGGCTATGCGCTTGGCTACGCTATCTCCTTAGCGGTACTGCCCGTCCTGCTTAATTTCTTTCCACAGGAGGTTGCCTGGAAGCTGTTTTTCCTTATCGGTATCGTTCCGGCTATTCTCGTCTGGTTCATTCGCCGACTGGTTCCAGAGTCGCCTGTTTTTGCACACAGCGCTGAAAACCAGCAAAAGAAAAAAATTACCGACATCTTTCATCAGCAGCATCGCCGGATAACCGTGACGGCGACCATTCTGGCCAGTGGGATATTTGGCGGTGCATATATTATGATTACCTGGCTGCCAACCTATTTACGGATGGAGTTAGGGTTACCGGTTGTCTCAATGTCTGGCTATTTGGCTATCAATATTATCGGCTCACTAATTGGTCCTTTTATTTATGGCAGATTAAGCGATAAGTTTGGGCGCTGGAAAACTATTATTGTTTTTCTGCTGGGTCAAATATTGGTCGTAAGCATATATCTGTTTGCGGCTATTAGCCTGGACATGACGCTGGCGCTGGGGTTTTTCATGGGAGCATTGCAGGGCGGGTTAGCTTCTGGTTTAACGCCTGCTTTTTCGGAGCTTTATCCTACATACATACGCGGAAGCGGCGCCGGATTTTGCGCCAGTTTTGGTCGAGGATTCGGCTCACTTATGCCCGCGCTGGTCGGCATCCTGTCCAGCCAGCTTCACTTAGGCTATGCCATGGGCATGCTGGCTATCGCATCATATCTTATCGGCATTACCGCTGCGCTGTGCCTGCCGAATGCAACCGGAGTTGATCTGTCGAAGATAAATTAATGACGTCCTCAGGCTGCGGCTGGCTACTCAGGCTTCCTTATTGTGCACAGCGCGAAAAAAATCGCGTTAAGGCGTCCGCGACGGCATCGGGTTTCTCCTCGGCAAGGAAATGCCCGCACTCCGTAATCGTTTCTCCGACAACGTCAGCGGCAAACGCGCGCAGAAGGGCAGACATATCCGGGACCGACCCCTGATCGGCGCTTAAACCCAGCACCGGCATGGTGAGTTCGCCTTTTTGCGCTAACGCCCGGTTTTGCTCAGCGGATAGCGCCGCCGAGCGGTAAAAGGCCAGTCCTGCTCGCATGCCGCCGGGCGCGCCGTAAATCCTCAGATACTCGGCGATCTCCTCTTCCCCATAGCAAGCCGGACTGGCCGTCTTCGTCCAGAAAAACCACTCCAGATAGGCGCGTTCACGCCCCTCAAGCAGGATCTCAGGGAGATCGGGCACGGCGTGAAAAGCGAAGTGCCAGGTCTTCCAGGCATCAGGGGAGGCGGCCGGGAGCCTGTCCGGCAGCGTTACACCAGGGATGCCGGCATCCATCAGCGCCAGCGCCTCCACCTCCTGCGCGAACAGATGCGCATAGGGAAAGGCGACCCATGCGCCGACGTCATGAGCGGCGAGGCGGTATCGCCTGACGTCCAGATGAGCCAGAAGATCGTGGGTGCGGCGAGCGATGGTCTGCGTATCGTAGCCGTCCAGCGGGCGATCGCTGTCGCCCTGACCGGGCAAATCGAGCGCGATAATATGGAAACGGCGACCCAGCTGCGGCATCACGTGACGCCAGGCGTACCAGCTTTCTGGAAAACCCGCCATCAGCACCACTATCGACTCTCCTGGCGCGCCGCCTTCGACGTAGTGAAAGCGTAAACCGTCGACGGTGGCGAATTTGTGGCTGAAACCCTCAGGCGCGGTCGGCATTGAACCATGGATCATGACGTGTTCCTTCTATGCAATGAAAGTAGGGTAGCGCTGCGGGTTGAACACGGCGGCAGGCATGCCTCAGGCACGCTGCTTAGCGAAATTAGGAAACGATCATATCCTAATTGTGCCTGTCGGAGCGCGTCAAGCGTCATTGCGACTTTTCATGCAGGGACTGATTTCAGGCGATCAGGGGATTATATTTTCATTTTTTTTATTAAAAAATCGATAAAAATTCGGCATTTAAGTCGAATGCGATGGTCGCCGGCATAGACTATCGTTATATCCTGCGCCGGTAAGGCGTAGTCCGCAAAAAGCTGAATCAGCTTGCCTGCTTCACGCTCCTTGCGAACCATCCATTCAGGAAGAATGGCTACGCCAAGACCGGCGATAGCCATTGATTTAATGGCGGTTGACGAGTTGGAGTGGTATTTCGCTATGGCGCGTATTTCTGTGGAAGTACCGTCTTTATGGCACAGCGTCCACTGCGTCGGCGTCTGTAGATTACTATTAGCAATCCAGGGTGCGGTGTTTAAATCCTTGATAGAGCGTAATGGATTATTTTCCAGCCATTCAGGCGAGGCGACCAGCAAAATATCATAGCTGGCTAACTTTCTGCTTTTTAATTCCGAATCACGTAATGTGCCAAGGCGAATAGCTAAATCAAGGCGATCGGAAACGAGATCATTCAGAGATGAGTCTGCGTAAAAATTAATACCCAGGTTGGGGTGTAGCTGACAGAACTCTCCAGTCAGCGGAATGATATATTGTTCGCCGAATTCCGTGATTGACGTAATATTTAACGCGCCGGAGAGCGACCGATGGCTGTCAGATACATTTTCCAGCGAGCTCTGGATATTAATGAAGATTTCGCAGAAATCTTTGTATAGCGCTTCACCCGCTTCAGTCAGGATAATACCGCGCGAGTTGCGAATTAACAGCTGAACCTTAAGCGCCTCTTCGAGCGATTTGACATGAATGCTTGCCATGGCTTTGCTGATAAAGAGACGTTCTGCCGCGCGCGTAAAGGAACCGCAGTCGACCACCGCGATAAATGTCTGGATTCGGTTTAAATGGTTAAACATTAACTGTTAATTTTAAGTAAACACCGCGTTTAATTTAATTTAATCGACTCTCAACGTCAAGCCGCCTTAGACTCCGCGTCGGAGGTCACAATGACGTATCGCTATCGCATTGCTTGTGTTTTTCTTGCTGGTTTTTTTATCGACTGTATCAATATATTTATGTCGGCTATCGCCTTGCCTGACATATCGCGCGAGTTACAGGTCTCAGCTTCCAGCGTTGCCTGGGTAGCTAATAGCTATATTCTTGGTTTAACGCTTATTATTCCGCTTAGCCACTGGCTCGCCAGCCGCTTTGGCGCGCGTCTGACGATGACAGCTTCAATGCTGATATTCTCTGCTGGCGCACTGCTCTCTGGGCTTGCCGACCATTTTGGCAGCCTGGTGTTATTCCGCTTTATCCAGGGTGTGGGTGGAGGCTTGCTGATTCCCGTAGGGCAGGCGTTAACCTTTGACCTGTTTAAAAAGGATGAAAGAGCCAAAATTTCTACGCTGGTGATGGCTGTCGCCCTTATCGCCCCAGCCATTTCACCGGCTGCTGGCGGGGCAATTGTCGACCATTTCTCCTGGCGCTGGGTCTTTCTCTGCAATATTCCTTTCAGCCTCGTGACCGCTGCGCTGGCGCTGCTGTGGATCAAACCTGAAAAAAGCGTGGCGCCACGGCCCGATATCGTTGGCCTGATCATTATCAGCCTGGCGCTGACGGCTCTGCTGTCAGGCATGTCCTTATATGCTGATTCTGCTCACCAGAGCTTACCTTTGGGGCTGGTTCTGGCGGGCATAACGCTGGCTTTTGCTTATGTGCTGCACTACCGCCGCCAGGCTAACCCTGTGCTGGATTTAAGCGTGCTTGGAAACGCGCATATGCGTTTTTCGGTCATCGTTTATTACGCGGTGCCGGGCATCTTTACCGGGGTCAATCTGCTTAATATTTTTTTCGTGCAGGAGGTGCTGGGCTGGACAGCGAGCGAAACGGGTCTGCTGATGGTGCTCTACGCCGGCGGATCGTTCTGCGCGATGACGCTTTGCGGCCGTTTGTATAACCGCACCGGCGCCGCCCCCCTTTTTCTTGCTGGTCTACTGCTTCACGCCGCTGGTATTGCAATGCTGTCGGTCACCGAGGCGCCACACGATCTTCTGTTTCTTGTTTGCGCTTATCTGCTCATGGGAACCGGGGGCGGTATAGCGGCCAACACCGCCCAGACCACCGCGATGATGGATTTTGAAGGGGATCGCCTTGCACGCGCCAGCACTATCTGGAATCTGAACCGTCAAATTTCTTTCAGCACAGGCGCAGCGGTTTTTACCCTGTTATTCAACCTGCTGCAGAAGTCCACAACGATGACGTCAGCTTACCATTCCGCGTTTCTTATTGCCGCCGGGCTAGGGTTACTTCCTCTGCTCGGGCTCATCAATCTTACCCAAAAATCGGAGGTCTTATGCGATCGGAAAGAGAGTTAATCGCCCATTACAGCGTGACTGAACTGCATCAGTGGATTGAAGAGGTATTTACCGGGCGCGCTGGGTATCCCTCAGCCCTTGATCGGCTGCTCGCCAGTTTCAGCGACTCTTTCAGCATGGTTACCATGAAGGGACAGCCTGTCGGCTTATCTGAAGTGGAAAGTCTGTTCCGTAACAACACAGGAATACGGCCAGACCTGCGTATTGAGACGGACGCCTGCGAAACGCTCGACCAGTCGGAAACGTCGGTAACCTGTCGCTATCGCGAAACGCATCATGAAAATGGCGCCACGCATGTCCGCTGGTCGATCGCCATTATTGAGTTTGAGTCAGGCCAGCCTCGCTGGCGCTACCTGCAAGAAACGGCGGTAGCGGAATCATTATGAAACGTTTTGTCATCACGACTATTCGTTCTCTGGGCGAAGCCGTTCGCGAGTTCACTCTCGACGCGGATAACAATGAGCTGGCTTTGCTCACGCCGGGAGCGCACTACCGCTGGCAAATGCCTGACGGGATCGGCGCGCGGTGTTATTCCTGCGTCATGCTCGAACTGCCCGCGACCGCGCTGACGTTTGCTGTGCGACTCTCGCCGGACTCGTTAAGCAGCGGCTATCTGTCAGGTCTGGCGGAGGGGGACATCGTCACTCTGGAGGGGCCGTTCAATCATTTCCCACAGCTATCCGCGCCGTTGGATGGAAGAGATATCGTTATCGCCGGCGGGATTGGGGTAACGCCCCTGACGGGGATCGTCACGCGTCTGGTCGCCGCCGGGCGCCAGCCTGAATGCCATTACTTTGCCTCTTCTCGATCCCATGCGGCTTACTCGGATCGCCTGGAAAGTCTGACGCAAGCGAGGTTTCGTTTGCACACCTCAGAAGGCCCACGCATCACTATTGAGGCGTTGCTGGGTAAGCTTCAGCGCAACGATCGCATTCACGTTTGCGGACCGGCGCGTTTGTTGAGTGCGGTGCTGGACTACTGCGATGCCCATGATTTTCCCCGCAGCCATCTTGCATTTGAAATCTTTAACGCTCTTCCCACTGAGGCTGAAACGGGCGGTTATGAGGTCGAGGCGACAGAGACGGGGGTAAGGTTTCAGGTCACTCGCGGTCAGTCTCTGCTGGACGCGCTGGAAGAGGCCGGTCTGGAGCCCCTTTACGATTGCCGACGAGGGGAATGCGGACTCTGTGCGCTTGAGGTCGTTGAGGGAGAAGTCGAGCACCGCGACTTTATTATGACGCCGCAGGAAGCGGCAACCAGCCGGACAATTTATCCCTGCGTTTCCAGAGCTAAAGGAAGCGTTCTCAAATTAGCTTTATGAGTTAAGCCATGAACCTCAACAACCTTTTTCGCGGCAGCGAAATCCATAAATCCGCCTACCTTGATCAGACGCTTTTTCTCACGGAGCAAAAAACTGTCTTTGCGCACAGCTGGCTTTACCTGTGCCACGCCAGTCAACTCCCCGCTGCGGGGGATTATGTTACCGTTGAGCTTGCGGCTCAGCCCCTGGTCGCTATTCGTCAAAAAGCAGGTGACATCGCCGTCTTGTTTAACCGGTGCCCGCATAAAGGCGTCAAGGTTTTAGCCGAATCCTCAGGCAACTGCGGTCGCTTTCTACGCTGTCCTTACCATGCATGGACGTTTAAGCCGACAGGTGAACTGCTGAGCATTCCTGTGAAAAATGAATACGATCCCTGTGTGATGTCCGCGTGTGAAGCAGTCCAGGGCATGGCGCGCGTCGAAAACGTCGTCAATTATCGCGATTTCATTTTTGTGCGTCTGAGTCAGCACGGCCTCTCTTTTGAAGCGTTTTACGGCGATGCGCTTTCTACCCTGGACAATATGGTCGATCGCTCTCCAGCTGGCCAACTTCGTGTCGTCGGCGCGCCGCTGCGCCATCGCCATCGATGCAACTGGAAAATGGTCATGGATAATCAGACTGACACTTGCCATCCCATGGTGGCGCATGAATCTTCAGCAGGAGAAGCCGTCAATCTCTGGGCGCAGTCAGCGCGGCAGGCTGAGCAGCCGATGGCGGTGGAACTCTTTTCTCCGTTTATGTCCTCGCACGCTTTCTTTGCTGAAATGGGGATTCGCATCTGGCCAAACGGACACGGCCATACGGGAACACGTAATTCAATCCACAAAGATTATTCAGCCATCCCCGGTTACTGGGAAAGTATGGTTGAAAGCTATGGCGAAACCCGGGCCCGGCAAATTCTCGATGATACGCGGCACAATACCGTCTACTTCCCCAACCTGATGGTAAAAGGCCCAATACAAACCCTTCGCATCATTCGTCCCGTCTCGGCCACCGATACCCTGGTCGAATCCTGGATACTGGAACTGGTTGGCGCACCGCAGCAGATGCTGGAACGAACCGTTCAGTACAACAACCTGATCAATTCCCCCTGTTCCATGGTGGCGCATGACGATGTAGAGATGTATGAACGCGCGACGGAGGGGCTGCAAAGCCAGGCAAGTGAGTGGGTCAATATCGCACGTCTTTATCAGGCGGATGAGCAATGGAACCGCACGGCCGTCACCTCAGGAACCAGTGAGATTGCAATGAGAAACTTCTATGCCATGTGGCAGCATATGCTGGAGGAACATCATGTCTCCTGAACATGTTTATAAGCTGCTGACCGACCTGATCTATAACGAAGCCGAACTGCTGGACGAGCAAAATTACGATGCCTGGATGGCGCTTCTCTCTGAGGATTACAGCTGGTGGATGCCCCTGCGTCATGGTCAGCCTGATCCTTTAACCGAGTCTTCGCTGCTTTATGAGGATCGTTTTGTCACGCAACTACGCGTTAATCGCCTGCGCAGCGCGCGTAATTTTTCTCAACAGCCAAAGAGCCGCAGTCAGCACCTTTTGCAGCGGCCGGTGATTGCCTGGCGCGAAGGCGAGCTAAAGGCTGCGGCCGCTACTCAGGTCATCTATAGCGAAAGCCGCGGCGAGCAAGAGTGGCATTACGCTGCCCGCATTGAGCATGCGTTTCGTCTGGTGGAAGGGCAATGGCTAATCGCTGCGCGCAAAACGATTTTGCTTAATCTTGAACGTCCTCTCGACAGCCTCCAGTTGATCATCTGAGAACACCTATGACATCTCCATCACATGAAAACGGGGCGGCGCATGCTTTCCCCTATATTGATACGCTATTTGATTACGGTGATTTTCTTGCGCGAGCGCAGTCGCAGGGAGGCATCGGCCAGTGTCCAGAGAGCGAAAGCGCGCCTCGCGTCGCTATTATTGGCGCCGGCTTAAGCGGGTTGATCGCCGCGCGTGAATTGCTTCGGGCGGGAATACGCCATGTGACGCTGTTTGAAGCTGAGCAGGGCGGCTATGGCGGTCGACTGCTCAGCCAGCGCTTTGATCCTTCTATGCCGCACTATATTGCCGAAATGGGGGCTATGCGCTTTCCTCCCACGGAAGTCGGGCTGTTTCACTATTTAAACCATTTCGATATTAGTACCGCATCCGCTTTTCCAGACCCGGGCATTGTCGATACCGAAATCCACTATCAGGGACAGGCATTTGCCTGGCGCGCTGGCGCGCCGCCGCCCGCGCTGTTTCAGAAAGTCGATAAAGGATGGCGGTCGTTTATAAAAGAGGGTCTGACTCTGGATAACGGCAAGGTGGTGGTTGCGCCCGCCGCCATCACGCAGGCGCTGAAAGAGGGAAGGCTCGCAGACGCAAAAGAGGCGTGGCAATGTTATCTGGATCTGTTTGGCGACAGCTGTTTTTACTCGGCTCTGGTTCGCATTTTCACCGGCAAAAAATCCGCCCGGCGGGGAGCCCTGGCTTAAACCCACCGATTTTGCCCTGTTTGGCTCGCTTGGCATCGGCTCCGGTGGTTTTCAGCCCGTTTTCCGCGCTTCTTTTATTGAGATCATGCGGCTGGTTGTCAATGGTCTGGAAGAGGATCAGCGGCTTGTGCCGGCAGGGATTGCTACGCTCACTCATCGCATGGGCGAAGAGCATATTGACGGGCAGCCGCTGTCGGGCCGCATCCGCTATCAAAAAGTCACGGCTATCGTAGAACGCGACGATAAGCTGTTCGACGTTGTGACCGCCGAGGGCGGTGCTACGCTGTTTGACCGCGTCATTGTTACGGTATCGACGCGCGCGATGCAGATCGCTTTAAAGCTCTCTCAGCGCCCGCAATGGCTCTCGCCAGAGGTCTCGCGAGCGATAAATGAGACGCATCTTATCGGTTCGTCGAAGCTTTTCTTGCTTACCCGCGACAAGTTTTGGCTAAAAGAGAAACTGCCGCACACCATTCTGACAGATACGCTCGCGAAAGGGGTCTACTGCCTTGACTATCAGCCAGGCGATCCCGACGGACACGGCGTCGTGCTCATCAGCTATACGTGGGAAGATGATTCGCACAAGCTGGTCACGCTGAAGGATAAAGAGACTCGTCTGGCAAGGCTTGTCGAGGAGCTCAGCCAGACCGCGCCAGATTTCGCCCGCCACCTTGTTCCAATGAATAACGATCCAAAATTTATTCTGGAGTATGACTGGCTGACCAATCCTCTCTCGATGGGGGCGTTCAAACTGAACTATCCGGGCGACGACCGTTATTCAGAAGCGCTCTTTTTCCAGTTCCAGAGTGCCGTCAAACCTGAGACCGACAGAGGAATATACCTCGCAGGATGCAGCTGCTCCTTTACCGGAGGGTGGGCGGAAGGGGCCGTACAGACCGGGATCAATGCCGCGTGCGCCGCTATCTCTAGTCTGGGTGGTTCGTTGATACCTTATAATCCGCTGCACGCCATGGCGCGCCATTTTCACTACTGAGAGCGACACGTTCATGCTGACTAAACAACCTGGCTCTTTGGCCGCTGAGGTGGCCTCGAATCGCCACCCGACCGGATTAAAAGAGAATCATCTGTACCGACTGGAACGCTACCGTGAAACGCTGTCGCTTAATGCATTTATTGCTTATGACCCACAGCGTTTGAACGGTGAAGCGGCACCTGCAGAGAGCACCCACGCGCCGCTTTTTGGACTGCCTTTTTCCTGTAAAGATAACATCAACGCTCGCGGATTCGCGACGACAGCAGGTACGCCGGGACTGGCCGATTTTCTGCCTGAAAAAGACGCTCCCGTTGTTGCACGCTTAATCGAGCAGGGTGCAGTGCTGTGCGGCAAAAATAATATGCATGAATTATCGTTTGGCGTGACCTCATGTAACGGCACCTGGGGCACGGTAGGCAATCCCGTTCATCCCGGACATCTTGCTGGCGGAAGCAGCGGGGGGTGCGCGGCTGCCGTTGCTGCCGGCGCCAGCGCTTTCGCCGTCGGGACCGATACCGGGGGATCGGTGCGTATTCCGGCCTCGCTATGCGGTCTGTCAGGGTTCCGTCCGACCACCGGACGCTACTCGTCTGTCGGCATCGTGCCGGTTTCCCACACTCGGGATACGCCAGGCTTTATTGCGCCCGGCGTTTCCGATATCGTGCTGCTCGACGCCGCCCTCATGGGTGAAAAGCCGGTTGAGCCAGTTATGCCGCGCCGCGTGGGGATTCCTGAGCGCTTTCTGTGGCAGGAACTGGATATATCGGTAGAGAAGCGATGCCGGGAGGCTGTCGCCAGGCTTGAGGCTCAGGGCGTGGAGGTCATCAGACTTGATGACAGCCATCTTGGCGAACTCAATGCGTCAGTTCAGTTCGCCGTTCCGTTTTATGAGTTTTTTATCGATTTCCCTCGATTTCTGCTGGCGGAAGGGCTCGAATGGCGATTTCACTCCATTCTGGAACAGCTGAGCGATGACCAGGTACGTAATCTTCTTCAACGGCAGCTGCAGCAGTGCAGCGTTTCCTGGGATGACTATCTGGCAGGCCTGTGTACGACAGGCGATGTGCGCACTGCCTGGCAAGAGATGTTTTCTGAACATCAGCTTGATGTTTTACTTTACCCAACCGTGAGCTGCGCAGTGCCGCGCCTGACAGATGCGCACGATCCTGCTGTTTTTGAAAAACTGGTTCGCAATACGGATATCGCAAGCAGTGCAGGCGCGCCCAGTCTGACTTTGCCGGTTGGAAGAGCAGGCGAACTCTCCGTCGGTCTTTCTGTGGATGGTCTGCCAGGAGAGGATCGCCAGCTAATGAGTTATGCTCTGGCCGTCGCTCGCCTGGTGCAGGCTTAATATTTTTTATCGGAATACGTAATGACAGAAATAGCATTAACCCAGCGTCAGCCTTCAGTATGGTGGGGCGCGATGATTATCTGCGGGACGGTAGTTGGCGCCGGTATGTTTACGCTGCCAGTGGTCATGGCCGGCGCCTGGTTCGGCTGGTCGCTGCTGATACTGCTAGTAAGTTGGGGATGTATGCTGCTGTCGGGACTGCTGTTTCAGCATGCGAGCCGCTATTTTCCGCTCGGGTCTGGCTACGACACGTTAACCCGATCGCTGTTAGGACGCCGGTGGGCCGCGCTAAATGGCCTGAGTATCCTGTTTGTACTCGGCATCCTGACCTATGCCTATATTTCGGCCAGCGGGCCGGTCTATCAGCATTCGCTTAACAGCGCCGGTCTGCCTGTCTCCACCGCGGGCGCGAAAGCGATCCTGACGCTGTGCGTCGCCATCGTCGTCTGGCTGGGCACAAAAGGGGTCAGCAGGATCATGACCTTTTGCGTGCTGGCCAAACTTCTGCTGCTGGTAACGGTCTTCGGCGGGCTGCTCACGCAGGTCGATCTGCTTACGCTTGCCGACGCCGGCAACGGCGAGGGCGGCTACTGGCCCTATGCGTTCGGCGTCCTGCCGTTTTGTCTCGCCTCGTTTGGCTATCATGGCAATATCACGGGCCTGATAAGCTACTATGGCGGCGAGCAGAAGCAGGTCAGGCGCGCGCTGGTTTACGGCACCCTGATGTCGCTGATTATCTATCTGTTCTGGATTACCGGTACGATGGGCAATCTGCCGCGCGCCGCGTTTCCCGCCGTGGTGGCGGCTGGTGGAGATATCGCCGCGCTGCTCGCCGCTTTACGCGATCGCCTGCATGTCGGCGCGCTGAGCTTTATGATGACGCTGTTTTCCCATTTTGCGGTGATTGCTTCGTTTTTGGGCGTAACGGCTGGCCTTTTTGACTTTATCGCCGATCGCCTGAAGCTCGGCGATACGCCGTTGGCGCGCTTTAAGGTGGCTCTGCTGACCTTTGTGCCCGCGCTGAGTGCTTCATTATGGTTTCCAGACGGCTTTCTCGCCGCTATCGGCTTCGCCGGGCTGTTCGCTACGCTCTGGGCGGTGATTGTGCCGGCGTTACTCTATATCAAAGCGCGCAGGCGCTTTGCCAGTCAGGAAACAGCAGGGGCGCTGAGCATCTTTGCGCCAGCGATAGTGATAGCTTTTGGCGTGTTAAATATTCTGGCGTGGACGCTGAGCTGGCTCGGTATGTTGCCCAGATTTAGCGGATAGCGTTTCAATAACGGGCCTGCTGCCGTTGTTGTCAGCCAGGCCGGTTACTTTCATTACCCACTAAATATCCATGCCATTTTCCAGCAGGTTGCGGGCGATCCTTATGCTCGCTTTCTGCTCGTCTTCGCGTAAACCTTCCAGACGGCCTTCCTGTTGAAAAGGGAGGGAGAGCAACCGTATAAGCACAGCATCCTGACCATCAGTGATATCGCATTTAACATAATCATGATTATGCGCACTTTATTATATCAGGACAGCATCCGACGTTGTGTCGGTTTTGTTTTGCTGGAACAGATTTCAACCAGTATTTCGCCCTGATATGAACGGGTTAAACCCGCTTCCTGTAACATACCCAGCTGCATTGCATTTGATTTTATTTAAATGCAATATTCTTCTATTCATTACTTAACGCTAAGCATAAATGAAAATAAGCGCCCTGACTGAGCGACTCTCGCAGAAAATAGTTGGCCTGATCGATACCGGCAACATTGCACCGGGCGCGCACCTGAGCGTGCCTAAACTGGCCGAAACCTTTGACGTCTCGCGCTCGCCGGTACGCGAGGCGCTGGTCTATCTCGAACAAAAAGGCGTTCTGCAGCAAAAGCTTAATCGCGGCTTTTTTGTTAAAGAGGATTATGCGCCACAGCAGCATGACGAAGCGGCGCCTGCCGACGGCAGCGACCTGCCGGAATATTATCAGCTGGCGGAAGACTGGCTGCAGGACAATATCGACGCGGAAGTCACCGAACTCTATCTGATGAAGCGCTACAACCTGACCAAAAGCCAGCTCTCGACGCTGCTGGCGCGCGGCATCAGCGAGGGCTGGGTTGAGCGAAAACAGGGTTACGGCTGGCGTTTTTTGCCGGTGGCGAAAACCAAAGCGGCGCTGGAGCATATTTTTAGCTTTCGCATGGTGATTGAGCCGATGGCGATTCTGGAACCGACCTTTAACGCGCCGCAGGAGAAAATCGACGAAATACGCCGCGAGCTGGAGATGCTGGTCGACAACGGCATTGAGCGACTCTCGCCAAAACAGCTGCAGCTTGCTGGCTACCGCTTTCACGAGACGGTAATCGCCTTCTCTAATAACCCCTTCTTCGAAATCTCGCTGCGCAACGTCAACCGCATGCGCATGCTTATGGACTACCGCATTATGGATGACCGCAGCCGCTATTACGCCGAGGTCAAAGACCACCTGCGCCTGCTGGGGCTGATTGAGTCGGGGCAGCGTATCGAAGCCTCATATATGATGAAGCAGCATCTGGCGGTGGCGCTGGAAAATAAAAAAATGCGCCGTATCAGCGCAGAAATCTGAATAAAAAACGGCTCATTTTCTGAGCCGTTTTTGCTTATGCCGCCGTTGAGTAGACAGGATAAAGCCCTAACAGCAAGCCTGTCCCCAGGAAGATCATGCAGAGCAGAAACGCCCATTTGAAGGTATATTTCTGATGATCGCTAAATTCGACGCCCGCCAGCCCCACCAGCAGATAGGTTGACGCCACCAGTGGACTGAGAAGATGCACCGGCTGGCCGACCAGCGAGGCGCGACCAATTTCGATCGGTTCAATGCCATAGGCTTTCGCCGCTTCCGCCAGCACAGGCAGCACACCGTAGTAAAAGGCGTCGTTCGACATGAAGAAAGTGCCCGGCAGGCTGATGAGCGCAGTGATCGGCGCCAGATAGGGTCCCCACGACTGCGGCAAAATAGCCAGTAGCGAACCGGACATCGCCGTCACCATGCCGGTGCCGGATAAAATTCCGGCGAAAATGCCCGCGGCGAGAAAGATCGAGGTCTGGTTAAGCGCCGCCGGTGCATGGGCGGCGATACGCTGACGCTGCGCATCCAGACGGGGATAGTTGATCAGCAGCGCCAGTGCGAAGGCGACCATAAACAGCACCGACAGCGGCAGTAGTTCCATCACCAGCGACGCCATAAGTATTAGCGTCAGGCCGGCGTTCAGCCAGAACAGTTTCGGCCGACGCAGCTCTTCGTTAACCTCATTAATCGCGGGCAGATAGCTCTCTGCGTCCTCTTCCACCACCGAGCCGTCGGTGCGAGTCTGAATGCTCAGTTTGCCCAGGCGACGACGCTCGCGAATGCCGATATACCACGCCAGCACCAGCACGCCGACAAAGCCGCACACCATCGACGGGATCAACGGAATAAAGAGATCGCTCGACTCCACTTTCAGCGAAGCCGCTACGCGCGCCAGCGGCCCGCCCCACGGCAGCAGATTGGTGATGCTGCCGGCCAGGAACACCACGCAGGTTAAAGAAAGTGGATCGAGGCGGATGCGTTTAAACAGCGGCAGCATCGCGGTGACGCAAATCATATAGGTGGTGGAGCCGTCGCCATCCAGCGAAACCATCGCCGCCAGCACCGCGCTGCACATAACCGCTTTCACCGGATCGCCATTAATAATCCGCAGGAAGAAGCGAATAATGGGATCGAATAAGCCGGTATCGAACATGGTGCTGAAATAAAGAATGGCGAAGATCACCATAATGGCGGTCGGCGCCACTTTCTTTAATCCCTCTATCATCATCTCGCCCATCTCGCCGCCGAAACCGGCAATTAACGCGAAGATAATAGGAATAATCGTCAGTGCGACCAGAGCAGAAAGCTTTTTAGTCATAATCAGGATCATAAAGACCACGATCATGCCGTAACCCAGCAAAGAGAGCATAAGAGCCTCCGGCGCCCTTATAAATAAAGGCGCGAGTAAAGTTGTCGTCGTTATATTTTTTTTCAGCGCGGGAAAGTTAACTCATGTGCATACCGCCATTGACGGAGAAGTTCGCGCCAGTGGCGTAGCCCGATTCATCAGAGGCGAGCCAGGCGCAGATTGAGGCGATTTCCGACGGCGATCCCAGTCGCCGCACCGGAATCTCCTGCACGATCTTGTCGATCACCTGCACCGGCGTGACGGTTTTCAGCTTGCTGGTGGCGAGATAACCCGGCGACACGGTATTCACGGTGACGCCGCGCGCAGAGACCTCGCGCGCCAGCGCGCGGGTGAAACCGCGCACCGCATATTTTGCCGTGGAGTAATTCACCTGACCGACGGTACCGATTTGCGCGTTAAGCGAAGAGATATTGATAATGCGTCCCCAGCCGCGCGACATCATGCCGTCGATCACCTGACGCGTGACGTTAAACAACGAATTCATATTGGTATCGATAACCGCTTGCCACTCCTGTGGCTGCATATCACGGAATAACGCATTACGCGCAGTGCCGGCATTATTAATTAGCACGTCTACTTCGCCGATCTCACGCCGGATCTTTTCAAAGGTTTTAACGGTGGAGTCCCAGTCGGCGACATTGCCTTCCGAGGCGATAAAGTCGAAGCCCAGTTTTTTATTATCATCCAGCCAGGCCTGTTTTCTTTTTGAATCAGGACCGCAACCGGCAATAACTTTAAAGCCGTCTTTTGCCAGCCGACGACAAATCGCCGTGCCGAGACTGCCCATTCCAGAGGTGACATACGCGATACGTTGGGTCATACCCTTACTCCCAGATGCATTTTTTTAACATTCGTTCACTTCGCGTTAACAGTAAGCGGCGTGCCCGCTTTTTCTGCAATCTGCCCGCGTCGAAAATGTGAACAGGATCGGCTAATTTATGCTTTTAAAGATATGTAAATGCAATAATGCAGTTTTTGCAGCACCACTCCCTGCTCCGTATCAGCACCATGAAAAGCGTATTAATGGCGACAGAGAAGGGATTGTCGCGCTGACAGGCAACTATCGTGATATCCATCACAAGAAGAATTTTGCACTTATATTAATATAAATGCATAAATTTAGGGGGTTAGCATGATGTATGCCTATGTAGGTTGCCGCACATCCGCCTGGCGCGGCGCGCGCGGAAAAGGGATAGAGGTTTATCAGGTGCTGCCATCCGGTGAATGGCGGCTGATTCAGCGCGTCGAATCGGTGCAGGAGAACCCGTCATGGCTGACGCTGGATCCACTTCGCGATCGACTTTACGCGCTGCACGGCGACGGGGATGTGGTTGCGGTCTGGAAGCGCAATCAGGAGAGCGGCCTGCTGAGCCTGCTAACGCAACAGACCACGGGTCCGCGTCATGCACATCCCGATCTCGATCCGCAGCGGCGCAACAACCCGGTTGGCGCGGCGTTGACGCCTGATGGCCAACATCTGCTGATCGCCAACCATGAAGGGGGCAATATCGCAGCGCTCGCCATTGACGAACAGGGCCTACAGCCGCCTCACTCGCTGGCGCGCATTCCCGGCCACCCTGCCACGCCGGAAAGCCTCTCTCGACCGCATGAAATCGTCTTTGCGCCCAACAGCGATCTGTTCGCCGTGCCGATACAGGGACGCGCGGCGGGCAACGGCATTGATATGATCCGGCTTTACCGCTGGCATAAGGGTAAAGCGTGGCTGCTGGATGAAATCAGGCTCGCGCCTGGCAGCTGGCCGCGACACGTCGACTTTCATCCCAGCGGAAAATGGCTTTACTGCCTGAGCGAGCTGAGCAGCACGCTGACGGTACTGGAGGTGGATGCCCAGCGCGGCGCGCTAAGGCTAAAACAGACGCTGAGCGCGCTGCCGGAGGGCTATCTGACACGCAGCGACGCCAGCGAAATAGAGGTGCATCCCAGCGGCCGCTTTGTTTATGCAGCAAATCGCGGCCATGACAGCATCGGCGTGTTTGCGGTCGATGCACGCGACGGCACACTCAGCGTCATAGACTGGGTGGAATGCGGCGGCAAAACGCCCCGCTTCACCACGCTCTCGCCCGACGGACGCAGTTTCTTCAGCGCCAACGAGGAGTCCGATACCATTCAGGCGTTCGACGTCGATCTGCAAACCGGGCGGCTGCACAAGCGTCAGCAGACGATTGTCACGCCCAGCCCCACCTGCATCTGCTTCGCTAGCGCAGATTAACCACGCTGTCTGACGACTCCTCTTCCTGACCGCCCCGCCTGTTGGCGGCGGTCAGGCTTTCAATCAGGGTTTTTACCGACGGCGACGCCAGCGCGTGCGCCTTGACGCCTACCAGCAACTCCCGCCTCGCCCAGGGTTCAGCCAGCGGAATGGCGCGCACGCCGCTGTGCAGCGACGCAGGCGCGATCTCGTTGACTGGCAGGATAGCGATGCCGAGCTGCTGGCTGACCAGCTCTGCCATCGAAATAAAGCTGCTGACGCGCAGCCCGATGCTGAGCGTTCGTCCCAGCCTGCGCGCCTCGCGTGCCAGAATATGGCTCACGGCACTGTCGCGGTGCGGCCCCACTATTTTCTCATCCAGCAGATCGGCCAGCTGCAGTAACTTACGCGACGCGAGCGGATGATCGTGCCACACCAGCACGGAGAGCTGATCCTGCTGCCACGGCCAGACGTCGATGCCGGAGGCGGTGGTCCAGCTGGAGAAAATGCCCAGATCGGCGTTGCCTTCCAGCAGCCCCTGCACCACGCCGACGCCGGTCTGCTCTTCAATATCGATATCGGTTTGCGGATAGTGCGTCAGAAACTGGCTGATGGCGCGCGGCAGGCAGTGCATCAGCGCCGCTGAAATGGTGAAGATGCGAATATGCCCGCGGATGCCGGCGGCGTAATCGCTCAGCTCCTCTTCCATCTGTTCCAGATTGCGAAAAATCTGGCGCGCGTGATAGAGCAGCGAATGGCCCGCTGGCGTCAGCTCGATGCCGCGCGGCAGGCGCAGCATCAGCTGGGTACCCACCTGCTGCTCCAGTTCGGCGATGCGTTTGCTCACCGCCGATACCGCCGTATGCTTGCGCCGTGCGGCGTGGGTCAGGTTTTGCGTTTCCGCCACGGCGACAAAAAGAGATAACGAAACCAGATCGTAACGCATGGTCAGCCTTTCAGGGTTTGCTGGATAACAAAGGGCAAAATACCGCCGTGCAGCAGATAAGCAAGCTCCTGCTGTGAGTCAATCACCGCCGTCAGCGCAAACTCGCCGAGCAGCCTGCTATCTCGACTGACGCGCAGTTGCAGCGGCGTGCTGCCGGGCTGTAAATGGTCCAGCCCGATAAAGTCCAGCGTTTCGCTGCCGTCCATTTCCGGCAGACGCGCCGCCTCGCCCGCGCAGAAGTGCAGCGGCAGGATCCCCATGCCAATCAGATTGGTGCGATGGATGCGCTCAAAGCTCTCCGCCACGACCGCCTTAACGCCCATCAGCGCCTGCGCTTTCGCCGCCCAGTCGCGGCTGGAGCCGGCACCGTAACGTTCGCCGGCGAACACCACCAGCGGCACGCCGCGCGCCAGCCAGCTCTGCGCCGCTTCATAAGCGGGCAGGATCTGCTGACGATCGGCATCCCAGGCAAAACCGCCACCGCCGCGTTTTTCCGGCGGCAGCAGCCGGTTCGCCAGCGCCTTGTTGGTGAAGGCGCCGCGCACCATCACCTCATGATTACTGCGGCGCGTCGAATAGAGATTGAGATCCTGCGGATCCTCATGGTGTTCCAGCAGCCATTTTCCCGCCAGGCTGGTAGGCGGAATAGCGCCAGCGGGCGAAATATGATCGGTAGTGACGTCGTCGCCGAACCACAGAAAAGGCCGCGCCCCGCGTAGCGTCAGCGGCGCGGCGGGATCGCGCGGCAGACGCTGCAGATAACCGGGACGACGCAGATAGGTCGACTCCGCCTCCCACGGATAGTGCATGCTGCCCGGCGCGGCGATCTGCTGCCAGTGCGGCGTGCCCTGCCAGATAATGTCGCGGCGCTTGACGTAAAACTCCCGCTTGATGGCGCGCTCGACCCACTCTTCCACCTCTTCCCGCGTCGGCATCAGATCGCGCATGCGGAGCGGCCGCTGCTGCGCGTCGTAGCCCAGCGCGTCGTGGATCATATCATGGGCAATATGGCCTGCCAGCGCCCAGGCGATCACCAGCGCCGGAGAGGTGAGGTAGCCGTGCCCCAGGCTGGGATTGACGCGGCGGGGAAAGTTACGGTTGCCCGACAGCACGCAGACCGCCTGTAAACCTTCGTTCACCAGCGACTCCATAGCAGGCTGCAGCGCGCCGGAGCTGCCGATACAGGTCATGCAGCCGTAGCCGGTCACGTCAAAGCCGATCTTCTCCAGCTCGCTCAGCAGACCGCAGGCGCTGAGATAGTCGGTGACGGCGCGCGATCCCGGCGAGAACGAAGTCTTCACCCAGGGTTTGGGCTTCAGGCCGTGACGCGCGGCGTTGCGCGCGAACAGCGCCGCCTGGATCACCAGCCAGGGATTGGCGGTGGTGGTGCAGCTGGTAATGGCGGCAATGGCGATAGCGCCCTGCTCAATCGTCTGCGGGTATGCGGCGTGCTGCCAGCGGCGGTTACGCGCTTCAGCCTTCAGGCTGTCGCGAAAGCTTTCGGCAGCGAGGCCCAGCGGGACCTGCTGATGCGGATTCACCGGCCCCGCCATACAGGGCTCGATGCTGCCCAAATCGAGCTCGATTAACTGGGTGAAGTCGGGCGTCGGCGTCTGTGGCGTGCGCCAGAGATGCTGCTGCTGCATATAGGCGTGAATGATCGCCTGCTTCTCTTCGCTGCGTCCGGTCATCTGCACGTAATCGGCGCTGCGCTGGTCCCAAGGGAAAAACACCACCGTGGCGCCATATTCCGGCGCCATATTGGCGATGGTTGCGCGCGACTCCAGCGGCAGCAGATGCAGCGACGGGCCGGTAAACTCGACGAACTTGCCGACCACGCCCTTTTCGCGCAGCAGCCGGGTGATATGCAGCGCCAGATCGCTGTCGCTGACGTCCGACGCCAGCTCGCCTGACAGCGAAATGCCGATGACCTCTGGAAAGCGCAGCGTGACCGGTTCGCCCACCAGCGTCGCCTGCCCTTCCAGTCCGCCGACGCCCCAGCCCAGAATGCCCAGCGCGTTGATCATCGGCGTATGGCTATCCGTTGCCACCATGCAGTCGGCGTGCAGCAGCGGCACCTCTTCCTGCGCATCCACCGTGACAATCTCTGCGATCGCTTCCAGGTTCATCAGGTGAATAATGCCGGTGCCTGGCGGGATCACGCGGAAGTTATCAAGGCTCTGCTCAGCCCAACGAATAAAGCGGTAGCGCTCGGCGTTGCGACGAAAGTCGAACTGCAGGTTCTGCTCCAGCGCGTCGGCGGAGGCGTAGCTTTCGACGATCACCGAGTGATCGATGGTCAGCACTGCTGGAATATGCGGATTGATGCGCTGCGGATCGCCGCCGAGTTCGGCGGTGAGATCGCGCATCGCGGCAAAGTCCGCCAGCGCTGGCAGGCAGGTGGTGTCGTGAAACATCAGGCGGTCGGGATAAAAGGCGACCTCTCCAGCCGCCTCTTCGCCCTGAAGCATACGCAGAAAATGGGGCAGCGCCTGCGGCGAGCGCAGCGCGACGTTCTCCAGCAGAATGCGCAGGCTGAACGGCAGGCGCTGTAGCCGGTCGAGCGGCAGCAGCCGGGTCAGATCGAGAAAGTGATACTGGCGGCCATCAATGACCAGCATTGAGCGTTCCAGAGATAAGGGCGATGTCATACAAACCTTCCGCTATCACAGCATTGTTATGTTCTCAGATGGATAACGTGCCACGCCAGAAGGAAGTTGAAAATTGAACCTTGAATAAGAGAGCGTTCTCATAACGAGAACGCTCTGCGAGCGGCTCAGGCGTCAGCCAGATAGCGGTCAATGATGGACTGCAGGCTGCCGTCCTGCTGCCACTGCGTCAGCAGTTCCACGATCTTTTCATAGCGCCCCGGCTGCTGGCGCGGCACGCAAATCGCCTGATTGATGGCGCCGAAGTTGTCCGGCAGCACGCGATAGCCTGCCTGTTCGCGCGCCGCGCGCTCAAGAGGCTGACGAATGCCGGCCGCCATATCCCCTTCTCCTCTCAGAAACGCATCGATTGCAGCCTGGGAGGAGTCGAGTCGGTTCAGCGTCGCGTGCTGCAGTTGGCGCGTCAGATGCAGATCGTAGGCGGCGCCTTTACCGACGTTGATGACTACGCCCGGCCGATCCATCTGGTCAACGCTCCTCCAGCTGCTCTCTGCTTTCACCAGCACCGTCCCTTGAATTTGGATATAGGGCTGCGTAAAGCGCAGCACCTCTTCACGTTTGGGATCGACGGCAAGAAACGCGATATCCCAGCGGCTATTTTGCGCATCGTCCACCACTTTTCCTGCGGTGGGGTAAGTGACGAACCGCGGCTGAGCGCCTAGCGCGGTCGCTATTTTACTGGCGATCTCGACGGTAATGCCGCCGGGTGCGCCGTCTGGTAGGGTGTTGGCCAGAACGGCGTTGCCGAGGTTAATGGCGAAACGGATTTCTGAATCAGCGGTGACTGACATGCGGTTCCTCCGGGAAGCGGTCGTTTGGATCCTGCTGGCTGGTCTCGAAGTTCAACCGCTGGATTTTACCGGCGATGAAGAGATAGCAGCAGAGGTTCAGGAAGGCGCAGACGCCGACGAAAATCAATGCGCCGTTAAAGGAGCCGGTGTCCTTAATAATGTAGGCGATGATAATCGGCGTGAAGATCCCGGAAATATTGCCAATCATATTAAACAGGCCGCCGCTCAGCCCTACCGCTTCTTTCGGTGAGAAGTCGGAGACCACGCACCAGCCCATCGCGCCGAATCCCTTGCCGAAAAAGGCCAGCGACATGATCGCCACGACAATCCACGCAGAGTCGACGTAGTTACAGACCACCATGCTGACGGCCAGCAGCATGCCGATCACGATTGGCGTTTTGCGTGCCGCCGACAGGCTATATCCGCGCTGCAGCATATAGTCAGAAAGCACGCCGCCCAGCAGCGCACCTGCGCAGCCGCACAGCGCGGGCAGCGAGGCGACAAAGCCCGCTTTTAGAATAGTCATACCGCGGTCATGCACCAGGTAGACCGGGAACCAGGTGAGGAAAAAGTAGGAGAGCACGGTGAAAAAGAACTGCCCCATATAGACGCCCAGCGCCAGACGGCTGGTCAGCAATTTTTTGGTGTAGCCTCTGCCGCTGACGTCTCCTTTTTTCGCGGTTTTAAGGTTGGTCAGGCCGCCGCCGGACTGGATATATTCCAGCTCAGCGTTGTTCACCAGCGGATGGACTTTCGGCGTATCGGCCAGCACACGGCTCATCAGCAGCGATATCAGGATGCCGATGCCGCCCATGAACCAGAATACCGACTCCCAGCCGAAGGTATAGGAGAACCAGCCCATCAACGGCAGGAACACCACCAGCGCGAAGTATTGTGCGGCGGTGGTAAAGCCCGAGGCTTTACCACGTTCGCGCGCCGGAAACCAGGCGGCGAGAAAGCGCGAGTTAGCCGGCAGCGTCGGCGCCTCGATCAGCCCCATCATAAAGATAAAGCCAAACATCATGACGCGCGTCACCCAGACGCTGTCGAACGCGGTGCTAAATCCCACCAGGAAAACAAAAAACGACCAGGCGAAGACGCCGGTCACCAGCACCTTTTTCGAGCCAAAGCGGTCCAGCAGCCAGCCCCCGGGATATTGTCCCAGCACGTAAGCCCAGGTGAAAGTAGAGATAAGATAGCCCAGCGCGACAATATCGAGTCCGGCGGCTTTCACCATATCCGTTCCGGCGATAGAAAAAGTAGCGCGATCGCCGTGATTAAGCGCAATACTGAGGAACACCATCAGCAATATCATATAGCGATAGTGCGTTGGTTTATTTTTTCGTGGTGCAGAGTTTAAGGTATCCATTATTTCGGCCTTTTCTGGCATTCGATTAGTTAAATCGGTAAAGTTCAGCCGGGTTTGCCACAAATAACTTGTGCCGAACCTGTTCGTTACTTGCCCAGTGGAAAATTTTCGAAAGAATTAATGCGTCGTCTGGCATCTTTTTATTTGCGCTAATCAGGCTGGGGTGCGGCCAGTCGCTGCCCCACAACACGCGTTCTGTCGCTTCACTTAAAAAACTTTTTATAACGGCGGACATATCCGAGACGTCATCGCGCTGCGACTGGTGATACAGCCCGGAGAGCTTGACCCAGCAGCGTCCCTGATTGATGAGCTCCCACGCTAGCCGCCAGGCCGGATGCGCCATCGGTTCAGGCTGCGGCAGACGAAAAACATGGTCGATCACCAGATTGCCTGGCAGCTGCAGCAGAAGTTTGCGCAGCGACCAGAGCCGATCGGCGCAGGCGTGGATCTGCAAATGCCAGCCGCGCGCCGCCAGCCGATGTGCCAGCGGCAGCATCATCTCCGGCGTGGTGGCGCTGCCGGCGCCGAAGTTAAAACGTACGCCGGTCACGCCCGCCTGCCCGAGCGCCTCCAGTTCAGCATCACTGATCCGATCCGTCACCACCGCTTCGCCGCGCGCGCAGTCGCCCGCCTGCGCCAGGGCCGCCAGCAGACAGCGGTTATCGGTGCCGTAAGATGAGGGCTGCACCAGAACATGCCGCTGAAAACCCAGCCGCTTTTTCAAACGCGAATAGTCATCAAGCGTCGCGTCCGGTAAATTACGCGTATCGTCCGGCGCGTAGGGAAACCGATGGTCATAAATATGGTGATGACAGTCGCAGCTGTTTTCCGGCAACAGGCTGTCCGGCGAAGATGAAATATCGCTATATTTCACCTCCTCCTTAATAGAGTGGCTATTCACGGCTGGCCTTTATTATTGACGGTTAGAAAAGAGATTACGCCATCAGGCGTTTTAATTTCGCGACGGCGGCTTGCGCGCTGCTTAATACCGGACAGGCGGCGGCCGCTTTTATTTCCTCGAAGGCGACTTCCATCGAAAAATGGGCCAAAACGATGGCGTCAACGTGCGGGTTCTGGCGCGCAGCTTCGACCACCAGCCGGTTATGAAGCTCAACGTCGCCTGCGCTCAACGCGTCGCGCGCGCCAGCTACCACCTGTGTTCTCAGCGTGGCCTTCGAACCCTGCGCGGCGGCGAGCTGGTAAAATTCCGCCTCCATGCTCGGCACGGCGGGCGCGAACGTTGCCAGCATCAGAACGTCGTTGCCCTGCGCCAGCGCCGCTTCAAACATCGCTTCGTTGGGCTTCAGCACCGGCAGCGCATGGCGCTGCGCACTGGCGTCGATCGCCTCTCCCAGCGCCGAGCAGGTAAACAGGATCGCAGCGGCGTGCATCGACAATGCATAATCCACCAGCGCGTCGATACGCTGATAAAATTCCGGCGTCAGCGCCCCAACCTTGCCGCGATCGCCGCTCAGCGCGTCATCCAGCAGGTTGGCGATCTCCGCTTCCGGCCACTGCCGCTCGAAGGTGTCGTTGACTGGCGCCACCGCCAGCGGCGTGGCGTGGATCAACACAATGCGTTGGCTCATGTTTTTCTCCCTGCAAACAGGCTGCCGCCTCAGCGGCAGCCTGATGTCAGCCGTTATGCGCGGATGGCTGTCGCCACACGTTCCGCAAAGGCTTTGGTGCCGCAGCTGCCGCCCAGGTCCGGCGTGCGCGATTCCGGGTTTTCCAGCACTTCGTCAATGGCGCGGTTAATTTCCTGCGCGGCCTTGAGGAAGGTCGGCTGGTTATGCTTTTCCGCATACCATGCCAGCATCATCGCCGCCGACAGGATCATCGACACCGGGTTGGCCTTATCCTGATTCTGGATATCCGGCGCAGAGCCGTGCTGAGCCTGCGCGCAGCAGTGGGTATCGCTGGCCATGATAGAGCCTGCCAGACCCAGGCTGCCTGACAGCTCGCTCGCCAGGTCGCTGATGATGTCGCCGTAGAAGTTAGTGGCAACCAGCACGTCAAAACGCTCCGGGTTACGCACCAGGTGCGCGGTCGAAGCATCAACCAGCAGGTCGTCCAGCTCCACTTCCGGGAACTCTTTAGCAACGTCGCGCACGGCTTCGAGGAAAAGACCGTCAGTCATATGGAAGCTGTTGGCCTTGTGGATCGCCGTGACTTTTTTACGACGCTGCATCGCCAGCTCAAACGCCTTGCGCGCGATGCGCTCAGAGCAGTGGCGGGTAATTTTACGGGTCGAAAGCGCCATATCCGGGCTCGGCATCACTTCGCCCCAGCCGCGCGACATATTGCGATCGGGATAGAAGCCCTCAGTCGCTTCGCGCATGATCACCAGGTCCATGGTCTTGCCCTCTTTCATATTCGAGGTCAGGAACGGGCGGGTACGCGCAGGACGCACGTTGGCGTAAAGATCCAGACCGATGCGGAAGCCGGCAGAGACGTTGCGTCCACCCTTCTCCGGCGCCGGATAGTCAGCGTGGGACTGGGTGCCGAGGATAATACCGTCATAGGTTTTGGCTTTTTCCAGCGATGACTGACGCAGGGTAGTACCGTGCAGCTCCAGGCTTTTGAAGCCGACATCCTCATAGTCAAACTCGAAACCCAGGCCATAGGCTTTGTCCAGTGAATTCAGCACGGTTACCGCAGCTGAGGTGATTTCGGGGCCGATGCCGTCACAAGGCAGAACCAGAATACGCATATACACTCCAATAGTAGGTCAGTTTTGATTGCATTTTTATATCAATAAATGCACTGATAGCACGGTGATGCAGATCACATTTATCACACAAAAAAATCACATTTGTTCAAGGCTGTTTGATTTCAGTCAGTTAGCGGCAAGAGAATCGCCAGCCGACATATCCCTCTATATCTCTATTCATTACCCTGCTTACCGCAATCAGTAATCAACCAAGTGCTGGATTAATTTTGTGATCTTAACCACAAATTAACATTCACATACTTTGCATTTATAAGTATATAAAAGCAGTATGTGCCCATTCATTGAGCACGAAGGAAAAAGTATGATCAGGTTAGGCGTTATCGCCGATGACTTTACCGGCGCAACGGATATCGCCAGCTTTATGGTGAACGCCGGCTGGAAAGTGGTGATGTTTAACGGCGTGCCCGAAGAGGCGTTCGCCTCTGAAGGCGTGGACGCGATCGTTATCGCGCTCAAGAGCCGCTCGATTGCGGTAGAGGACGCGGTGAGCCAGTCGCTGGCCGCATCCAACTGGCTCAAGGCGCAGAGCTGTCAGCGTCAGCTGTTTAAATACTGTTCGACGTTTGACTCCACTGCGCAGGGCAATATTGGACCAGTCACCGATGCGCTAATGAAAAACCTCCACGCTGACATGACGCTGGTGTGCCCGGCGGTACCGGATAACGGCCGCACCATCGTGCACGGCCATTTGTTCGTTAAAGGCGAGCTGCTTAACGAAAGCGGCATGCAACACCATCCGGTAACGCCAATGAAAGCGTCATCGCTGAAAAAGCTGATGGAGGCGCAGTCAACCGGCCTGTGCGGCAATATCACCCTCGATACGGTAAAAAATCATCCGGATCAGATTCAGGATCAGCTGACAGCGCTACAGCAGAGTCAGGCTCGCTATGTGATTTTCGACGTGCTCGATAACGCCGATCTGCTGACCGTGGCGCGCGCCACCGCCGCGTTTCCGCTGGTAACGGGTGCTGCCGGACTGGGCTACGCCATCGCGGCGGTTGACAGGCAGCAGCAGCAAGGTGCTGGCAGCGCCATGACCATCGATGCCGAGGGCTATAGCGTGGTGCTGTCGGGAAGCTGTTCGTCGATGACCCGCCAGCAGGTCGATTTCTACCAGCAGCGTGCCGCCTCGCTGGCGCTGGACGTCGAAAAAATCCTTCACGATGCGGCCTATTTGCCTGTCGTGGCGGAGTGGGTACGCCAGCACGCTGAGGACGCCCTCGCCCCGCTGGTCTACGCCACGCAGCCGCCGCAGGTCATCGCGCAGATCCAGCAGAAGTACGGTGCGGCGCGGGTGAGCGAAAAGATTGAAGGGTTTTTCGCCGCGCTGGCGCAGACGCTGAGCCAGCAGGGTTTTAACAAATTCATTGTGGCGGGCGGCGAAACCTCCGGCGCCGTCACGCAGGGACTGCATATTCGCGGCATGGTGATCGGCGACGCCGTCGCCCCTGGCGTGCCCTGGACGCAGGTTCTTGATGAACGAAAATGGGTGATCCTCAAATCCGGCAACTTTGGCAACAGCGATTTCTTCCTGAAAGCACAGGAGCCTTTCCATGAGTGAATATCAACTGCGCCAGGATCTGGTGCGCTACGCCCGCTCAATGTATCAACGCGGCTACAGCAGCGGCGGCGCGGGTAATATTAGCCTGAAGCTGCCAGACGGCAACGTGCTGGCAACGCCGACTAACTCCAGCTTCGGCGATCTTGACCCTGACACGCTGAGCAAAGTGACCATGACTGGCGAGCTGCTGGCGGGAGAGAAAGCGTCAAAGGAGATACTGATGCATCTGGCGATCTACCGCCAGCGCCCGCAGTGCGGCGGCATCGTGCATCTTCATTCTCCGTGGCTGACCGCGCTCTCCTGCCTGCCCGGGCTGGATTATGACAACGCGCTGCCGCCAATCACGCCTTACTATGTAATGCGCGTCGGCAAACTGCCGGTAATTCGCTACATTCGTCCCGGTTCGCCGGTAATAGCCGAAGAGGTGGAAAAACTCGCCGCTGAACATAATTCGATGCTGCTGGCTAATCACGGCCCCATTATTTCCGGCAAAGACATCCGTGAAGCGGTATTCAACGCCGAAGAGCTTGAAGAAACCGCCAGACTCTATTTTATGCTGAAGCCGTTTGGCATGAATTCGCTGACGCCGGAAAATGTCGCCGAATTAAATCACCTTTTTAATATGAAATAGCCACTGTCTTCGCGCCCGGGTGACCTTCGCCCGGGCTTTCTGTGCCCTGAAAATAAAAACAGAGTTAATAAGACCATGTCATTGATGCTGATTACCGGGATCGTCATGTTTATCGTGCTGACCTGGTGTTTACTGAAAAATAGTTTTCCGCCGGGCATTCTGTTTATTATCCTGCCGACGATTGCCGCGCTGATATGCGGATTTGGTTTTAGAGAGCTGGGCGATTATGTTGCGCAGGGGCTGAAGTCGGTGGTGGGCACCGCCACGCTGGTGGCTTTTAGCGCCATGTTCTTTACGCTGATGAAAGAAGCGGGCGTGTTTGACGTCATCGTCCGTTTTATTCTGCGCTTTGTCACCCCGTCAACCTTTTCCATCTTGCTAGCGACGCTGGTCATCGCCTCAGTCTGTAGCCTCGACGGCAACGCTTACGCCACCCTGTTGGTCACCGTGCCCGCGCTGCTGCCCATCTATGAGAAGATGAACATCAGCCGAAAAACGCTGCTGCTGCTGGTGACGGTCGGCGTCGGCGTCACCGGCATTACGCCCTGGGGCGGATCCCTGAACCGCGCCGTCGCGGTCACCCATCTCGATATTCTCGCCGTTTACTACCAGCTACTGCCGCTGCAGGGCGTGCTTTTTGTGCTGGGCGTCCTGCTTTGCGCCTGGATGGCGCGCGTCGAGAACCGCAGAGGATCAGGCATTTCGCCCGAAGCTTTTTATGAGATGCGCCAGGCGATGCTGAACCCGCCGGCCAATCCGCGTCCCTGGCTGCTGAAACTCAACTTTGCGTTGGTTATCGCGACCATTGTAACGCTGGTGGCGGGCTGGGTGGCGGGCAATTTCCTGTTTATGATCGCCTTTGCGCTGGCGGTGATGATTAATTATCCCGACGCCAAAAAAGCGCAGCAGAAAATCAAAGAGTATGCGATTACCATTTTCCCGGTTATCGTGATTTTTCTTACAATCGGCGTCTTTGTCGGCATACTGCAGAATACTGGCATTATCAAAGTGCTGGTCAGTGAACTGGCAGCGATATTTCCTGACAGCCTCGGCCCGTATCTCTATCTTATTCTGGCGGCCTTTAGCGTGCCGGTGGTGATTTTAATCGGCTCGGACGCCTTCTATTTCGCCCTGCTGCCGCTGGCGGTTGGTCTGGGACAGAGTTTTAACGTCTCGCCGCTGCACGTCACCATCGCTATGTTGATCACCGAACAGATTGGTTTGCTGCTGAGCCCGGTTATTCCGGCAACCCATCTCGGCCTGAGTCTGCTCAATCTACGCGTGGACGAGCATATTCGTCACTCCATGATCAAGGTCTGGATCCTGAGCGTTAGCGCGCTGCTGGCGGCGATGCTGCTGGGCATCGTGCCGGTATAACGCCATGATCCCGGCAGAACGACATCAACATATTCTCGACGCGCTGGCCGACGAATCATGCCTTAGCCTTGCAGCGCTGGCGGATCGGCTGCGCGTTTCGGTGATGACCATTCGCCGGGACGTCGCCGAGCTTTCTGCCTCCGGCGCGCTGATCGCCGTGCGCGGCGGGGTCAAGTCAATCGCATCCGTCGCGCGCAGCCGCGAGGGCTTGGCAGAGAGCCGTTCGCTGCTGCGCGCGGCGCTGAGCTATCTTAAAGAGAGTCGCGTTATTTTCCTCGATAGCGGCGCGCTGTGTCGCCAGCTGGCGCAGCAGATCCCCTGGACGGCGGAGATGACGGCGGTGACCAACGACTTCCTGATCGCGGGCGATATCCTGCGTGACACGTCCGCGCAGCTTTTTTTTATTGGCGGCGAACTCAGTCGAAGCGACCATAGCTGCTATAAGTCGCTGGCGCTGGAGTCGCTCGATTCACTGAGCTTCGAGCTGCTTTATCTGTCGCCGATGAGCTGGAGCGAGCGCGGCGTCTGGCATCATGATGAGCATCGTCAGCGCTGGTATCGCGCGCTGGCTACGGCGTCGCGCCGCACGGTACTGCTGGCGGACAGCCGCCGCTACGATCAAAGCGGCCTGTTCAACCTCTATAGCCTCACTATCGCGGACGTGGTGATCACTAATTTTCCTGCGGCGGAAAGAATGCTTCAGGGACGCGTTGATCCGCTGAAGCTGCATCCGCTGCAAGACTGACTCAGGCTTACCCGACAAGGAGAGAACGCATGACGCATACCGCATCCGGTTCCCGGCTGCTCCACCCAGCCGATATTCAGCCACACGAGCGCGGCGGCGGCGCGCGCACTACGCCGCTGGTGACGGCGGGCATGGGCGCCAGCGCCTTCATTACCGGCTACACTGAGTTTGCCGGCGGCGCCAAAATCCCTTTTCACTTTCATAACTGTGAAGAGAGCGTGCTGCTGGTGGAGGGACATGCCATTTTCGATATCGACGGCGAAGCGTTCGATCTTCGGCCGCTGGATGTCACCTTTATTCCCGCAGGCGTGCCGCATCGGTTCAGAAATGCTTCCGCCACCGAGACGATGAAAATTATGTGGATTTATGGTTCACCGGAGGCTACCCGTACGCTGGTGGAAACCGGCGAAACGCGACCGATCGCGGCGGAGCACATTATCAAAGAAAGAGGAGAAAAGAATGCCTGAGATTGTGGTGTATGCGGTAGAAGGCCGCTCTGCCGAGCAGAAGAAAACCCTGATGGTGAAGATCACCGAGGCGGTGGTAGAGAGCTTCGGCGTAGAGCGCGATCGCGTGGTAGTGTCGATCGTCGAGACCAAAGCCAGCGATAAGGCGCGCGGCGGCGTGCTTTATAGCGAACGTGGGAAATAAATAACGCGCCGGAGAAAGGCGCGCTACTTAACTTATATAAGGCCGCTAGCGCGCCGAAGCGTGGTGGCGGCTAAACTGCTGTTCGGTCAGGGTCGCGCCCCACTGATCGCCCTGCCACTCCTTCGTCAGCTTAAAGCCGAAGCGCTCATAAAGACGGCGCGCGGCGTTCAGTCCGCTAAACGTCCAGAGCTGGGTAGCTTCGAAACCACGGCGATCGCAAAATTGCATCGCCTCCGAAAGCAGCCTGTTGCCGATACCGCTTCCCTGAGCGCTTTCATCCAGGATAAACCAGCGCAGATGCGCCTGGTTATCGCCCAGATCCTGACCGTCAATGGCGACTGATCCGACGATAACGCCCTGATCAACCGCCAGCCAGATCTGGTTATCATCTTGATCCAGACGGCCCGCAAACTCGGCAAGACCTGCTGCTACTTTCGCCTCAAAAAAATGTCCGAAATGATAATGTGCGGCGTAGTAGCGCCCGTGCATCTCGGCAATCCGACCAATCATGCCGGGACGATAGCCGGTAACGATTTGCAGACTGGGCGCAGATGCTGCCGGTTCGCCACTGCGACATTTTTCCAGCGCCCGGGCGTAAGCGGATAAGCCCCTGGCAACCTCTCGCTGCTGGTCGGGATCAAGATGCTGGAGCGCGTCAGCGACGCGCATCGCGCCATAATGATGAATCGCATTAACCGTCTCAACGCCCTTTGGCGTAAGCTGCAACTGCTTCACGCGTGCATCCTGCACCGAAGCCACCTCACAGATCTCTCCTGCCGCCAGCAGCTTCGATAGCATGCGGCTGACGCTGGACTTCTCCAGTCCCAGTATCCGCACCAGCTGAGCTGCATTGCGAGCGTTGCCGCTGGCGATCTCCAGTAGACTATGCACCGCAGAAGGTGACCAGTCGGTAGCGGCGAGCGTAGCGTTCATAAAGCCCAGTTCACGCACCATAAGACGTGAAGAGGCGCGGATATCGTTTATCAAACTCTTTGTGAGCACCGGGTTCATTCCGTAGAAATATGTTGGTTGCATAATACAACCATTAACCAGCGGGGCTCTCAATTGCACAGCATTCACGCTATAAATGAAACGCTGTTTTACTTTTATCAATCTGTACTTAATGACAGATGCAAGGAGAGACGATGTCAAAGAAAGCTGCCCTACTGCTGGCTCCGGGCTTCGAAGAAGCGGAAGCCTTTATCACCCTCGATATTCTGAGCCGGCTGGGCGTCGTGGTAACTACCGTCGCCTGCCATCCGCACAATCAGGTTGTCAGCTATCACGGCGTGGTGACGCTGGCGGATCGTTTGCTGGAAGAGACCCAGCACGAGCTGTTCGATGCGGTCATTATTCCCGGTGGCCCGGAGGGCACGATGAATCTGGCCGCGAGCCCAGCGGTGAGCGCCTTTATCCGCCGCCACGACGAGGCGGAGAAGATCATTGCGCCTGTCTGCTCTGCGGCGGCGCGCGTGCTGGCGGGCAACGGTCTGCTGAAAGGACGCCGCTATACCTGCTCGGGCGAACTCTGGATGCACTACGAGGATGGCGAGTATGTGATGGCGGACGTGGTAGAGGATGGCAATCTGCTCAGCGGCAGAGGGCTGGGCGTCGCTTTTGACTTCGCGCTGCAGCTGGCGCTGCGGCTGACCGGCAAGGCGGGCGCGGCGGATTTCCAGGCGGAGCATATCTACTATGACCGCTGGCGCAGCGATCGGCTGGGCAACTAATAGCGGGCCAGCCTGGCTGGCCCGTTTCGATATTACACGCTCGGGAAGGTAATATTGTTGCCCGGCGCCTCACGATGCAGATGGATAAAGTTCAGGTGACGCTCGTACTGATCGAGAATGTCGATAATCACCTGCTCTTTGCTGTAGTCCATCAGATCGTTGCCCTGGCTCCCCTCCAGCAGAAAGGTTTCCAGCCGGTAGTAGGTCGATTTGCCGCTGCGCGCGCGGTAGGTAAAGCCCGGCACGGAATACTGCTGCGGCCACACCTGATAGACGAAATCCTGCTCCTCGCCCAGGTTAACGCGCAAATCGATATAGCCCAGCGCGCTCTCTTCCGCTTCCAGCCGCTCCAGGGTCACGCGACCGCCGCGCAGCTCCAGCTCTTTCGCCACTTCCTGCATCGCCGGAAAGATCACGCTCTCCATCATCTGCTGGGTATAGCGCGAGCCAGGGTAGTTCATCAGCCGCGACAGACGTTTTTTCCAGCTCAGCCGATCATTGCTGGTCGCCAGATAGGGCGCGGTATCGCGGCTGGCGCTGGCGCGACGGTAATCTTCTACCTTCAGGGATTTATAGAGCCCCGCCATCACGAAGAAGATCACGAAGCTGAACGGCAGGCCCATAATCACCGTGGTGTTTTGCAGCGCGGAGATGCCGTTGGTCATCAGCATACTCAGCGTCAGCACGCCGATCGCCACCGACCAGAAGATGCGCAGCCAGTTTGGCGCGTCGCTGTTAATGTCCTTCAGCTTCGATGTGAAGTTGCCCAGCACCAGCGAGCCGGAATCCGCCGACGTCACGTAGAACAGCATACCGGTAATGGTCGCCACTGAAGCGCTCAGCTTAAAGGCGGGATACTGCTCCAGCAGCAGATAGAAGCCGCGTTCCGCATGCGCCATCACCTCCTGCGCAAAGCCGGTATTGCCGTGAATAATCTCGTAGAGCGCGGCGTTGCCGAACACCGACAGCCAGAGCAGCGTGAAGGTAAACGGAATAATCAGCGTGCCCAGCACGAACTCGCGAATGGTGCGGCCGCGCGAAATACGCGCCAGGAACAGACCGACGAACGGCGACCAGGCGACCCACCAGGCCCAGAAAAAGAGCGTCCAGCTGTTCATCCACTGCGTGGGACGATCAAAGGCGAAGGTATTGAGCGTCATGCCCATAAAGCGGTTGATATAGTCGCCGACGTTAAGCACCAGCGCGTTAAGCAGGAAATCGGTTTTGCCGAAAAAGAGCACGAACAGGATCAGGCCAAGCGCCAGCGCCACGTTCAGCTCGGAAAGAATACGAATGCCTTTGTCGACGCCGGAGGTCACCGAAATGGTGGCGATAACCACCGAGAGCACGATCAGCGCGGTCTGCGCCGCCAGCCCTTCAGGGATATCGAACAGTACGTTCAGTCCGTAGTTCAGCTGCACTACGCCGATGCCGAGCGTGGTGGCGATGCCGAAAATGGTGCCGACCACCGCCGCTATATCGACGGTATGGCCGATGGGGCCGTTAATGCGTTTACCAAAGATGGGATAGAGCGCCGAGCGGATGGTCAGCGGTAGGTTGTAGCGATAGCTGAAGTAGCCCAGCGCGATGCCCATCAGCGCATACATCGACCAGCCAGTCAGACCATAATGGAACAGCGTCCAGACCATCGCCTGCCGCGCCGCTTCCAGCGTCTGCCCCGCGCCTTCCGGCGGCTGCATATACTGCGTGACCGGCTCCGCCACCGAGAAAAACATCAGGTCGATGCCGATACCGGCGGCGAACAGCATTGCCGACCAGCTCAGCAGGCTGAACTCCGGCTTGGACTGCTCCGGTCCAAGCTTAATCGCGCCAAAGCGCGAACAGGCCATAAACAGCACAAATACGATGTAAAGCGTCGCGGCCAGCATGTAATACCAGCCGAACGTAGACGATACCCAGTTCACTGCCGCCTGAATCCATGCCGCAGCCTGATCGCTGTAGAGTATCGTCACCAGTGAAAATGTCAGAATCAGTCCGGCCGAGGCGTAGAACACCACGGGATTGATTCTGTCCTTTTCACTTGCAGGTGGATTGATCATCAGTTACCTCTGGTTTATAATAAATTCAACAGGTTATATTGTCCTCCGCGTGTAAACGCGTCTCCTTTATTCTTCTCCTCCTGACCGTTAAGCGTAGCGGTAAAGCGATGAGTTGTACGCTGCGCTTTGCAACAATCCAGGCACAGTATCCTAACAACTTTCTTTTTTATATTGAACGTTCAATCAATAAAAGTTCTAATAGTGGACTTGTTTAGGGCGGAGCGCTTGTTATGCCAAAGGTAGGAATGCAGCCGATTCGACGTCGGCAGCTGATTGATGCCACTCTGGAAACCATTAACGAAGTCGGGATCAACGACGCCACCATCGCGCAGATTGCGCGGCGCGCGGGCGTCTCGACCGGCATCATCAGCCACTACTTCAAAGACAAGAACGGCCTGCTGGAAGCCACCATGCGCGACGTGACGCGGCAGCTGCGCGACGCGGTGGCGGTCAGGCTCCGGCCGCTGGCCGGCGGCAGCACCGAAGCGCGCCTCTGCGCCATCGTCGAAGGCAACTTCGACGAAAGCCAGCTGCATAAGGCGGCGATGAAGGCGTGGCTCGACTTCTGGTCGAGCAGCATGCATCAGCCTCAGCTCAACCGGCTGGAGCGCGTCAGCAGCCGCCGCCTCTTCTCGTCGCTGGCCGCAGAGTTCCGTCGCGAACTGCCGCGCGAGGCGGCGCGCACCGCCGCTTATGGGCTGGCGGCGCTGATCGACGGCCTCTGGCTGCGCGCGGCGCTGGGCGGCAAGCCCTTTGATTTTCAGCTGGCTCGCTCGCTGACGACCCAGTTCATTCGCCAGCAGTTAGCTGGCAACACCCATTCCTGATAAGGAGGAACCATGTCCCGATTCGCAGAGCAGCACCTCTATATTGATGGCGCTTACGTCCCGGCAGCGGCTGGCGACACCTTTGACACCATCAATCCCGCCAACGGCGAAGTGCTGGCGAAGGTGCATGAGGCTGGCCGCGACGACGTCGACCGCGCCGTAGCCGCCGCGCGCAAAGGCCAGAAGGTCTGGGCGGCGATGACCGCGATGCAGCGCTCGCGCATTCTGCGCCGCGCGGTGGATATCCTGCGCGAGCGCAACGATGAGCTGGCCGCGCTGGAGACCCTGGACACCGGCAAGCCGCTGAGCGAAACCGCTAGCGTGGATATCGTTACCGGCGCGGACGTGCTGGAGTACTACGCGGGCCTGATCCCGTCGCTGGAGGGCCAGCAGATCCCGCTGCGCGATACGGCTTTCGTCTATACGCGTCGCGAACCGCTCGGCGTGGTGGCGGGTATCGGCGCGTGGAACTACCCGATTCAGATCGCCCTGTGGAAATCCGCGCCGGCACTGGCAGCCGGCAACGCGATGATCTTTAAGCCGAGCGAAGTGACTCCGCTTACCGCCCTGAAGCTGGCGGAAATCTACAGCGAAGCGGGCGTGCCGGACGGCGTGTTCAATGTGCTGCCGGGCAGCGGCGCGGTGACCGGTCAGCTGCTCACCGAGCATCCCGGCATCGATAAAGTCTCTTTCACCGGCGGCGTCGCCAGCGGCAAAAAAGTGATGGCTAACGCAGCGGGATCGACCCTGAAAGAGGTCACCATGGAGCTGGGCGGCAAGTCGCCGCTGATAGTCTTCGACGATGCGGATCTCGATCTCGCCGCCGATATCGCCATGATGGCCAATTTCTATAGTTCCGGACAGGTCTGTACCAACGGCACGCGCGTCTTTGTTCCAGCCAGCCTGAAAGCCGCGTTTGAAGAGAAAATTTTGGCACGTGTCGCCCGCATTCGCGCCGGCGACCTCAACGATCCCGCGACGAACTTCGGCCCGCTGGTGAGCTTTGGTCATCGCGACAACGTGATGCGCTACATCGAGCGCGGCGTTGCAGAAGGCGCGCGCCTGCTGTGCGGCGGCAAGCGGATGACGGGCGCAGGCTTCGACGCCGGCGCCTGGGTCGAACCTACCGTCTTTACCGACTGCAGCGATGAGATGACCATTGTGCGCGAAGAGATCTTCGGACCGGTGATGTCGATTTTGACCTATCAGAGCGAAGAGGAAGTGGTGCGCCGCGCCAACGCCACCGAGTACGGCCTGGCGGCGGGTCTGGTCACGCAGGATCTCAATCGCGCGCACCGCGTTATTCACCAGATTGAAGCGGGTATCTGCTGGATCAACACCTGGGGCGAATCCGCCGCAGAGATGCCGGTCGGCGGCTATAAGCACTCCGGCGTCGGCCGCGAGAACGGCCTGATGACTCTGCAGAATTATACCCAGGTGAAATCCGTGCAGGTCGAGCTGGACCGTTTTCAGTCTGTATTTTGATTAATGAAGAAACCTGAGGAGCGACTAATGGAATTTGATTACATCATTATCGGAGCCGGATCCGCAGGGAACGTTTTGGCTGCCCGACTGACCGAAGATAGCGACGTCAACGTTCTGCTGCTGGAAGCGGGCGGCCCAGATTACCGTATGGATTTTCGCACGCAGATGCCTGCGGCGCTTGCCTTTCCTTTGCAGGGAAAACGCTACAACTGGGCTTACGAGACCGAGCCGGAACCGCATATGAACAATCGCCGCATGGAGTGCGGACGCGGCAAAGGCCTGGGCGGCTCATCGCTGATCAACGGCATGTGCTACATCCGCGCCAACGCGATGGATCTCGACGGCTGGGCGGAAGCGCCGGGGCTGGAGTCCTGGTGCTATCAGAACTGTCTGCCCTACTACCGCAAAGCGGAAACGCGCGATATCGGGCCGAATGATTATCACGGCGGCGACGGTCCGGTCTGCGTGGCGACGCCGAAGGCGGGCAACAATCCGCTGTTCGCCGCAATGATCGACGCGGGCGTCGAGGCGGGCTATCCGCGCACCGAGGATCTCAACGGCTATCAGCAGGAGGGCTTCGGCCCGATGGATCGTACCGTGACGCCGCAGGGGCGCCGCTCCAGCACCGCGCGCGGCTACCTCGATCAGGCGAAAAACCGCCCGAACCTGAAAATCGTTACCCATGCGACCACCGATCGCATCCTGTTTGACGGCAAGCGCGCCGTCGGCGTGCAGTATCTGCTGGGCGCGAGCAATACCTCGCACAAGGTGCATGCGCGGCGCGAGGTGCTGCTCTGCGCGGGCGCCATCGCCTCGCCGCAGATTTTGCAGCGCTCCGGCGTCGGCGCCGCCAGCCTGCTGAAGTCGTTCGATATTCCCGTGGTGCACGATCTGCCCGGCGTCGGCGAGAACCTTCAGGACCACCTGGAGATGTATCTGCAGTACGAGTGCAAAGAGCCGGTGTCGCTCTACCCTGCGCTGAAGTGGTGGAACCAGCCGAAAATCGGCGCGGAGTGGATGTTCAACGGCACCGGCATCGGCGCCAGCAACCACTTCGAAGCGGGCGGCTTTATCCGCAGCCGTGAAGAGTTCGCCTGGCCGAATATTCAGTATCACTTCCTGCCGGTGGCGATTAACTACAACGGGTCGAACGCGGTCGACGCGCACGGTTTCCAGTGTCATGTCGGCTCGATGCGTTCGCCGAGCCGCGGCCATGTGCGCATTAAGTCGCGCGATCCGCGCCGCCATCCCGCTATTCTGTTCAACTATATGGCGAGCGAGCAGGACTGGCATGAGTTCCGCGACGCGATACGCATCACGCGCCAGATTATCAACCAGCCGGCGCTGGACAAGTTCCGCGGACGCGAAATCAGTCCCGGCGTGGAGTGCGAGACCGACGAGCAGCTGGATGAGTTCGTGCGCAACCATGCGGAAACGGCCTACCATCCTTGCGGCACCTGCAAAATGGGCAGCGATGAGATGGCGGTAGTGGATGGCGAAGGCCGCGTGCACGGCATGCAGGGGTTGCGCGTCGTCGATGCGTCGATTATGCCGCTGATCATCACCGGCAACCTGAATGCGACCACCATTATGATCGGCGAAAAAATCGCCGATAACATTCGTGGCCGCCAGCCGCTTCCCGCCTCTACGGCAAGCTACTTTGTCGCTGGCGAGACGCCGGTACGCGGCGAACCGCGACGCGCTTAACGCGCTTAAGCCCGCTTCGGCGGGCTTTTGCCGTTACATCATCTGCGGCTCGCGGATGGCATTGCCTTTGTCGAAACGCGTCAGGCGGTACGGCGCGATATCGGTAAAGAGCTGCCGATTTGTCATCAGCTGCGCGCAGAGCAGGCCCGCGCCAGGGCCGATGCCGAAACCATGCCCGCTGAAGCCTGAGGCGATAAACAGACCGGGCACGCGCGGCATCTCATCGATAACCGGCACCAGATCCGGCGTGGTATCAATCCAGCCGCCCCAGGCGTGATCGATTTTAATTCCTTCCAGCGCAGGAAACGCCCTCACCAGAATACCCAGCGCTTCATTAAGAATCTGCCGAACGGGCTCAGGATCCAGTACGCGAATCTTCTCGAACGGCGACACCGCGTCATTCGACCAGCGCCCCGCCGCCTCCGGCCCGTTAAAAAATGAGCCGTTCAGCCGGAGCTTGAGCTTTTTGGCGATCTTGCTGCGGTACATAGGGTAGAACTTCGTCGCATAGCGGATATTCTGCGGCGCGAGATCGAGCTGGCCGCGGCCAGGGATCGCCACGGTGTAGCTGCCGTCCAGCCGGCGGCGGATACAGAGCTCCGGCATGCTAAGACAGCCCTGAATTACCTCCGGCGCCGCCGTAGTTTTAAACGCGGTGCCGAGAATATTGGCGCTTGGCAGATCGATGCCGTACTGCTTGCAGAAGCGCGAGCTCCATGCGCCGCCGCAGCAGATCACCTGGCTGGCGCGCACGCGGCCGCGCTCGGTCCAGACGCCGGAGACGCGGCCCGCGCTCATATCCAGACCGCGCACCGCGCAGCGTTGATGAACGGAGGCGCCCAGCTTTTGCGCGCCGACGGCGATAGCAGGCGCCGCCAGCGACGGCTCGGCGCGCCCGTCGGTCGGCGACCAGATGCCGCCGACCCAGCGCGCCTGGTCGCCCAGCCGCTCATGCGCTTCTTTCGGCGACAGCAGATGGCTGACGAAACCGAGCTGCTTCGCCTGTTTGCCCCACTTTTCCCAGCGCGCCACGTCCGCTTCGTTTTGCGTGCCGTAAAGGATGCCGCTGCGGCGAAAGCCGAGATCCAGGCCGATTTCGCCTCCCAGCTCCTCCCATCTCTGCAGGCTGCGCATCGCCAGCGGCAGCTCGTAGAGGTCGCGGTTCTGCTGCCGCACCCAGCCCCAGTTGCGCCCGGACTGCTCGCCGCCGATCACGCCTTTCTCGAACAGCGCCACCGCAACGCCCTGCTTCGCCAGCTCGTAGGCGACGGAAGTGCCGATAATGCCGCCGCCGATCACCACCACATCGACCTGCTCGGGAAATGTCGGGCTGTCTGTCACAGCATTGATTTTTATGCGCATAGAGAAACCTTTTAAGTTCAGGGCATTCAGAGATGCTTTTCAGGCGGGATATGCATGATCCACAACACTCTGGCATCGCTCTCGGTATGGTTGAAAATGTTGTGCGGCAGATGGCTTTTAAACTGAAAACTGTCGCCGGTCATCAGGCGCGCGGTATCGCCATTGATCTCCAGCGTCAGTTCGCCTTCAACCACCAGCCCCGCCTTTTCGCCCTGACCGATCAGCATTTCGTCGGAGCGGACGCCTGGCGGAATGTCGATGACCATGAACTGCATATCGTGGTCGCCCGACGGCGACAGCATCTCTTTGGCGATGCCGCGCTTGCCGACGTTGAAGCGCGGCCGCTCCGCGCCTCGGCGGACGTAATGCTCGGCGCCGCGCAGCGAGGCGGCGCTCTCCTCCAGAAACGCCGTCAGCGGCACTTTTAGCACCAGCCGCAGCTGTTCCAGCACCCGTACGGTGGGATTCGTCAGGTTGCGTTCAATCTGGCTGATAGCGCCGGCGGAAACGTTGGCCAGCAGCGCCAGCTCGGTAATGGTCAGATTGCGCGCCTTGCGCAGGCTTTTCAGCCGCGAGCCGATATCCGTTTCAGCGGCGCCGGGTTCCGCCTTGTGTTGCGATGCGTTTTTCATCTCATGCTCTTGTTTGCCGTCGCGCCTGTTCGCCGACCTGGGTTAAATCAGGGCATGCCCCATTTATCTTTGATGGTCTGAAGCGTGCCGTCCTGTTTCATGGCGGTCAGAGCGCTGTCGATCTCCGCCAGCAGCTTGTCGTTGCCTTTTTTCACGCCGAACGCCATGGGCGAAACATGTTCCGGCTTATAGCCCTCTACAACGTGCATGCCTTTCAGCCCGCCCGCTTTGGCCTGCGCCTTCAGGATGGGATAGTCGTTCATGCCCGCCGCGATGCGGCCCAGCGAAAGATCGCGCGTCATGTCCGCGGGGCTGTCATAGACCTTCACCTCTTTGGCGATGCCGCTCTGCATCAGGCTTTGCGTGTAGTCGGTGCCCGCCATGGTGCCCACCACGTCCCCTTTCAAATCCTGCCAGGAGTCATATTTTTTAGCGTTGTCGTCGCGCACCACCAGCCCTGCGCCGAAAGCGGTGACCGGCTGCGAGAAACCGATTCGCTTCGCGCGTTCCGGCGTCGGCGTCATACCGGCGACGATCATATCGATTTTCCCGGCGATAACCGACTGAATCAGCGTTGAGAACGGCACGGCGGTAAAATTGACTTCCAGATGCTGACGCCTGGCCACTTCCGCCGCGACGTCCGGCATAAAGCCTTCAATTTTTCCGCTCTGGGTATTCAGGAAGGTGGTAGGCGCGCTGGAGGGCGGCGACCCTGCCGTTAACGCGGCGGCCTGGGCGTTAACGCTGACTACTGCGGCGATGCTCAAGGCTATGGAGATATTCAGCAGGCTTATTTTACGGGCGACAGACATAACTCACTCCTGGTTCAGTAGCGAAAGGGCGAACGTCTTTTTCACTATAATGAAATTTATGCTGCCGCTGTCAACGTTTTATTTTGCGAAAACGCCGCACCTCACACATTGCTGAAAAAGCCGTTGCTTTAATCATTTCGCCTATCTATAGCTGTTTCTTATCGCGGTAATAACAATTCGCTATCTCGCGAGAACCGGTATTTATTGACAGCGTGTGGCGGGTAAAGATATTCATTATAATGAATTGCCGTTGCCCCAAACCCCGTTACGCAGCACGTTCAGGAGCCTAAGATGGACTGGAGCAGCATTCATACGTATCTGCCCTTTTTGCTAAAAGGGGCTGAAATGACGATCTCTATCACGCTATTGTCGCTGGTGATTAGCACGCCGCTGGGATTAATATTTGCCGCCGCAAAGATGTGCCCGTGGAAAATTATTTCCTGGCCGGTAGCGACGGTGATTAATATTACCCGCGGCCTGCCGATGATTGTGGTGCTGTTTTATATCTACTTTGTTTTCCCCGATATTGGCATCACCCTGACCTCTTTTCAGGCCAGCGTCATCGGCATCGCTTTTTGCTTTTCCACCTATATCGCCGAGATATTTCGCGCCGGCATCGAGTCGGTCGATCGCGGTCAGTTTGAAGCGGCGCGCTCAATGGGCATGGGCTTTGCCAAAGCGATGCGTCGCGTGATCCTGCCGCAGGCGTTTCACGTCGCGCTGCCGCCCTACAGCAATACGCTGGTGATGATGCTGAAAGATTCCGCCCTCGCCTCCACCATCGCCGTTACGGAGATGACCCGACAAGGTCAGCTGATCGCCGCGTCGACTTTTGACAACACCACGGTTTATACGCTGGTGGCGGTACTCTATCTGCTGCTGTGCATGCCGCTGATGGCGCTGACCAAACGGCTGGAAAAACGCCAGATTAAAGGAGCCTGAGATGATCGAGATTGACGAAGTCCACAAAAAATTCGGCCGCGTCGAGGTATTGAAAGGCGTCAGTTTTTCCGTAAACGCTGGCGAGGTGGTCTGCCTGATTGGCCCGTCCGGCTCTGGCAAATCGACCATTTTGCGCTGCATCAACGGGCTGGAAAGCTATGAAGGCGGCGAGATCCGCGTGCTGGATCGACGGGTCGATAACCGCCATAAGAGCATTAACGATCTGCGTCGCCAGATCGGCATGGTGTTTCAGCGCTTCAACCTTTTCCCGCACCGCAGCGTGCTGGAAAATGTGATGGAAGGCCCTGTTCACGTCAACGGCGAGTCGCGCGCTCAGGCGGAAAAACGCGCCAAATCCCTGCTGGCGCTGGTAGGGCTGGCGGACAAGATCAACGCCTGGCCGGGGCAGCTCTCCGGCGGCCAGCAGCAGCGCGTAGCCATTGCGCGCACGCTGGCGCTGCAGCCGAAAGCAATACTGTTCGACGAGCCGACATCCGCGCTCGATCCTGAACTGGTCGGCGAAGTCTTGCAGGTGATGCGCAACCTGGCGCAGGAAGGGATGACGATGATTGTCGTCACGCATGAGATGCAGTTCGCCCGCGAAGTGGCCGATCGCGTCTGCTTTCTGCACAGCGGGCAGATTGTCGAACAGGGACCGGCGCAGCAAATTCTGCTGCAGCCTCAGGAAGCGCGCACGCAGGACTTCCTGCGTCGCGTTCTCGGCAGCAGCGACAGCCATTTTTGTCGCCAGTGTCAGGCGGTCGTTTAAAGGCTGCGCGCTCTGCGCGCGGCTGGTGCTAAACCGCAGTGGAGGACGCAGCGCCGGCGCGGCGCAGGTGTCTGCGCGCAGGACCTCTGTTCTCATAAAGTTATTCAGCGTTTATTCCTTCCGCTGACCCGCCGATTTGCCGCTTGGCTTTTTTTGTTTTGCTTCAAATACTTGTGAGAAAACCAGGCAGGGTTATACTTCGATCAACAGTGATTGCTCACTGAAACTAATAATCTCTACCCCCTTTTCTCTGCGTGCGGGATAACGCTTTTACTGCGGCCAGGCCCGGCCGGTCGCGCACCGTCTTCTTTTCCGGACACGGAATTCACGACAGCAACGTTGTTCTCTATAGCTTTTCCAACCTGATTGCTATGCCGGGGAGCATTCCGCGCGCGCAATAGCATAGGCCCTTTTTAATCCTGATTTTTACAGGAGGAGACGATGTTGCCTTTTTCTAGCTTCTGGCAGGCCGGGTACGAAGGCGCCGACCATATCAATACGGCAGGCCAGCGCCTGGTGATGGATGCGTTAACGGGACATCAAACGCGGTTTTACAGCGACTATCTCGCTTTACAGCATTTTGGCATCCGTACCGTGCGCGAGAGCATCGGCTGGCGCCAGGCGGAAGAGGATCCGGAACGGACGTTCGCCACGCTGCGCGCCAAAATGGAGGCGGCGCAGGAGCTGGGCATTCAGATTAACTGGACCTTCTGCCACTACGGCTGGCCCGACGACGTCGATCTTTTTTCAGACAACTTTGTCCCGCGCTTCGCCGCTTTTTGCCAGCGCGTCGCCGCTTTCCTGGCGCCCTGGTATCGTCGTGCGCCGATCTATTCGCCGATGAATGAGATCTCTTTTCTTAGCTGGGGCCTGTCGGTCGGTCTGTTCGGCAACCACCGCGAGGCGGATCCTGACGATATCAAGCGCCAGCTGGTGCGCGCGACCCTCGCGGGCTGCGACGCCATCTGGCTGGCCGATCCCCGGGCGCGCTTTCTTCATTGCGATCCTATTATTCACCTGGTTCCCGATGAAGAGAGCGAAGCCTGTTATCAGCTCACCGCCGAGTTGAACGACGCGCAGTTTCAGGCCTGGGATATGCTGGCCGGCATACGCAACCCGGAGCTGGGCGGCGCGCCGCGCTATCTCGATATCATCGGCGCCAACTACTATCACGCCAATCAATGGGAGGCCAATTCCAATCAGCGGCTGGCGTGGCACCTGGGCGACGGGCGAAGAAAGCCGCTCCATAAGCTGCTGCTGAATTTAGCGCAGCGCTATCAGCGTCCGATACTGCTGGCGGAAACCAGCCATGTCGGCAGCGGTCGTCCCGCCTGGATGAGCTATATCACCGCGCAGATTGCGCAGGCGCAGCTGGACGGCTGCGAAATCCTGGGCGTCTGCATTTACCCCATTATAGAAAGCCCTCTCTGGGAAGATCCTCATCACTGGCCGCGCAGCGGTCTGTGGGATGTCGCCCCTGATTTTACGCGTCAGCTGCACCAGCCTACCGCCGCAGCGTTGCGGCAATCACAACGTTCGCTGCACCGGTTTCACGCGCTTTTGTCGCCGGCCGGCGAGCCACAGGAGTCCTCTATGAAACAGTCCGTTTTGGTGGTATTTAGTCATCTTCGCTGGGGTTTCGTCTTTCAACGGCCACAGCATTTACTGTCGCGTCTTGCCCAGCACCATCGCGTGCTGTTCATTGAGGAGCCGGTTTATCAGCCCGGCGAGGCGGGTTTACGACAGCAGTCGCCCGCGCCTAACGTTACCGTTATCGAGCCGCATACTGACGTCGCGGCGCCGGGCTTCCATGACAGCCAGATCGCCGTGCTGCAGCCCCTGCTCGCCACGCTGCTGGATAGCGATGAGCAGCCGCTGGTATGGTTTTATACGCCAATGGCGCTGCCGCTGCTGGCCTGCTTCAATCCCAGCGCCATTATCTATGACTGCATGGATGAGCTTTCCGCCTTCAATATGGCGCCGCGCCAGCTGCAGCAGCGCGAGTCCGCGCTGCTGAGTCGCGCCGACGTGGTCTTTACCGGCGGCACCAGCTTGTATGAAGCGAAGAAGCACCGCCACCAGAACGTGCACTGTTTTGCCAGCAGCGTCGACGCCGCGCATTTCGAGCAGGCGCTCGATCGCAGCAACGGCCACCCGCTGCAGGAAAATCTGCCTGGCCCGATACTGGGCTACTACGGCGTGATTGACGAGCGTATGGATATCGCGCTGGTCGCCGCCCTCGCCGATGCGCATCCCGACTGGCACATCGCCATGGTCGGCCCGGTAGTGAAAATCGATCCGCTCAGCCTGCCGCAGCGGCCCAATCTGCACTGGTTCGGCCAGCAGCCCTATGAAGCGCTGCCTCATTTTCTGGCCGGATGGGACGTCTGTCTGATGCCGTTCGCGCTGAACGCCTCAACGCGTTTTATCAGTCCGACCAAAGTGCTGGAGTATATGGCGGCGCAGCTGCCGATCGTCAGCACCGCCGTGCCGGATGTGGTGCGTCATTACAGCGATATCGTCAGTATCGCCGACACGCCGCAGGGCTTTATCCTCGCCTGCGAAGCCGCGCTGGGGCTGAGCGAGGAGGCGCGGCGCCAGCAGGCAGCGCAGATGGCGGCGATCATCGCCGAAACTTCGTGGGATCGTACCGCGGAACAGATGCAGGCGCATATCGCCAGCCTGCGCGATAACGTGGTGCAGCCGGTTGTCGCCGCGAAAGTACCGGAAACTACCGACGGCGTGCGCGCGGTAACGCTGCGCCCGGTGGAGTGTCTGATCCTCGGCGCCGGGCCGACTGGCCTGAGCGCGGGCTACCACTACGGCGAAGGCGCGGTGGTGCTGGAGAAAAACGAGACGCCTGGCGGCTGGTGCCGCTCTATCGCAGATAAGGGATTTACCTTCGATTATGCGGGCCACATTATGTTCTCCAACGATCCCTACGTGCTTCAGCTTTACGACAAACTGCTGGGCGATAACCTGCACTGGCAAAACCGCGAAGCCTGGGTTTACAGCCATGACGTCTTCACCCGTTATCCTTTCCAGTCGGCGCTACATGGGCTGCCGGCAGAGGTGATTGGCGAATGCGTGCTGGGCGCCATTGAGGCGCGTTACGGTGTCACGGGAGCGCAGGAGGCGGCGCCGCTTAGCGCAGTGCGTTCGGCGGCCAATACCGACTGCCGCGACTGCTGCGCCGACGGCGTACTGGGTAGCGAAGCAACTGAACCCGCCGGCGCAGAAGAGATGAACGAGGATTTCGAGCGCTTTATCTTTCGCACCTGGGGACGCGGCATCGCGCATCACTTTGCCGTTCCCTACAACCGAAAACTGTGGAAAACCCCGCTTGCCGATATGGAAACCTCCTGGCTCGGCGGGCGCGTTCCGCTGCCCGATCTTCAGCAGATCATCTCTGGCGCGCTGGCGCCGCTGGATAAACCGGTCGGCCCGAATGCCCGCTTTGGCTACCCGAAACGCGGCGGTTTTCAGGCGCTGATGAATGGCTTCCTGCCGCATCTTAGCTGCGTACTGGAAACGGATGCAGAGATAGCCGACATCCAGCCGCAAAGCCGCAGCGTAATCCTTAAGGATGGTCGTCACTATCACTACGATCAGATGATCAGCACTCTGCCGCTACCCGAGCTGGTGCGCCTGATGGGCAACCGCGCGCCGCAGGCAGTGCAGCAAGCCGCCTCGCTGCTGCGTCACGTGTCGGTGCGCTGCGTTAACCTCGGCATCGGACGCGCCAACCTCAGCGACAAGCACTGGATCTACTATCCTGGCGATACGCTGTTCCACCGTATTTTCCTGCAGGGCAATGCCAGCCCGGAATGCAACCCGCCAGGCGGTTTTGGTTTGACCTGCGAAATCACTTATCGCGCCGATCAGCCGCTGCCGTATGAAGGCGAGGCGCTGATCCAGCGCTGCATTAATGACTGTATTCGCGTCGGCATTATTCGCGAGGATGACGTTATCGTCACCGCCAATGAGGTGGATATGCCGTATGCCTATGTGGTTTACGATCATCAGCGCAAAGCGAACGTCGAACTGATCCGCAGCTGGCTGGCGGCGCAGGGCATTCATCTTTCCGGACGTTACAGCGAATGGGAGTATTACAATTCGGATCACGCTTTCCTGGCGGGCAAGCGCGCGGCCGAAACGGTGAAAGCGCTGCTTACTAACCGTAAGACAACGGCGTAACCAAAGCGGACGCCGGGCGCGTTGCGTCTGGCGTCCACTATCGATCCCGGTAGCAAAAAGGATCCTCCAGATCTCTGGCTTTCTATAATAGGCATTATATAAAGTCACATGCAGGCAAATCGATGTTTTTTAAACGGCAAAATGGCAGCGCTACGTAAATTTTGCAGTACTCTTCCCCTGCTTTGCCGCCAGAATTCGCGTAGCGCGATCGTTTATTGCGATGTTTAACTTTTATACGGAACAAGATCGTTTAATCGCCACTTCGCGGAAGCGGCGCCAGTTGCCTCTCCTCGCAGCCATAACGGTAAACTCTTACCCGCTCTCTTTATGCTATTTTTTTGCATTAAGCCGATGATCTGCCAGTAGTCGATTACACTTTCTGTTTCGAGGCAGTCATTACAAGGAAATGAGGTATTCATGAGTCAACTCTTTAGCGCAACGCATATTGGCAAGCTGGCACTGGAAAACCGCATTGTTATTGCGCCGATGTGTCAATACTCCGCGAGCGAAGGCAAAGCCACCGCATGGCATCGCATCCATCTTGGGCAGCTGGCGCTTTCCGGCGCGGGCCTGCTGATTATCGAGGCCACCGCGGTTGAGCCGATTGGCCGCATTACTCCGGGCGACCTCGGCCTGTGGGACGACGATACCGAAGCGGCTTTACGCACGGTACTGGAAGATATTCGTGCCTATTCGCCGATTCCGGTCGGCATTCAGCTGGGGCATGCTGGCCGCAAAGCCTCGTGCGCCGCGCCCTGGGAAGGCGGTCATCAGCTGACGCTTGAAGAAGGCGGCTGGGAAACGGTCGCGCCTTCCGCGCAAGGTTTCCATGAAGAGGATCGCCCGCCGCTGGAACTGAGCCGCGACGATCTCGCACGTGTTAAACAGAAGTTTGTCGACAGCGCGAAGCGCGCGGAGAAACTCGGCATTCAACTCATTGAGCTGCACGCTGCGCATGGCTATCTGCTGCATCAGTTCCTGTCGCCGCTCAGCAACCACCGTGAAGATGAATATGGCGGTTCGCTGGAAAATCGCATGCGCTTTCCGCTGGAAATTTTCCGCGCGGTGCGTGAGGCGGTCTCTGATGATATCGCGATCGGCGTGCGTATTTCCGCAACCGACTGGGTTGAGGGCGGCTGGGATAATGCGCAGTCCATTGAATTAAGTAAAGAATTTGAGGCCGCAGGCGGCGATTACGTTCACGTATCGAGCGGCGGCCTTGCGCCTCAGCAGTCAATTACGGTAGGACCAGGCTACCAGCTGCCGTTCGCGCGCGATATTCGCAAAGAGGTGAATATTCCGGTTATCGCCGTCGGCCTGATTACCGAGCCGAAACACGCCGAAGCGGTGCTGCAGGAAGGCACCGCCGATCTGGTGGCGCTGGCGCGCGGCGTGCTCTACGATCCGCGTTGGCCGTGGCATGCTGCCGCCGAACTGGGCGCGCAGGCGATTGCACCACCGCAGTATCTGCGTTCTGAACCGCACGGATTGAAAGGTACGTTAAAGGCTAACCGCTAACTCTCTCTGCCGGCTCTCTCCTCAGGGCCGGTTTTTCTCTCGTTTCTGTGACGCGCGACAGCAGCGCTTTTTTATCTTAAGGTTTCTCTAAGCTGTAAAATGTAAAACTCTACTCAGTTACTGAGGAGAGTAAAAATGAAATCTGCCCTGCTTTTTAAACGCGAAGAATATCTGGCGATGCTGATCGCGTCTGCAAGCGTAATTAGCTACTTAGCTATCTGGTTCAGAACCTGAAAAATGTGACGCTGTCACTGATGTGGCGCATCGCTCTCTGTCGCGCTTTCGGTTGATGTCGTCATACACTTTCTTATGCGCTCGATATGGAGCGTTAAATAGGTCAGTTCGTCCCTTTCCAGGTCATAGTGATAATGCAGCTGCAGGAGATTTTCTATTTTTTTCGCGCACCGCCATGCGGTAGCGTAATTGCTTTTTATCGTATTGCAGAGCGTGTCATCTTCTTCGGCTTCAGTTCTTTGCGCGTGCATCCGCATGGCAAAAAACTTCAGATGAGTAATAAATCGCTGATAGCTTAGCGAGTCTGGCATATATTTTATCTGGAGCTGTTTTTCTACCAGATCCAGTATATCCTGCATCACGCGCGTTATTTTCATCACTTCCGGCATGGCGCTGTTAAGCTGCGCCGTGATCAAATGAAGGGCAATAAACCCCGCCTCATCTTCCGACAGTTGAATATTCAAACGACGGGCGATAATCGCGCACGCCTCTTCGCCCATCGCATATTCGTGAGGATAGAAGCGACGGATCTCCCACAGCAGCGCATTTTTCAGGCTGAGCCCCTGCTTCTGGCGCTCAATGGCGTAATGGCAATGATCGGTCAGCGTCAGATAAATGCTTTCATGTAACTCGCCCAACTGTTGCGTCGCCCGCGCGATAATGCGATCGCAGGCGATCATCACCTCAAGCGGGATTTGTCGCAGCAGTTCGCCCAGCCGACTGTTAAGCTCGTCGCTTTGCAAACAGAAGACTTTCTCGATGCGCGTCGCATCCAGCGTCTCGCCCGGCCGCTTTTTATACGCCAGGCCGCAGCCCATCACCACAACTTCCCGCTGCTGCGCATTTACCGCTATTACGGCGTTGTTGTTGAGTATTTTCGCTATTTTCATACCTTCCCCCAAATAAATATTTTTTACCTTATCTATTATTATTTTCCTGATTAAGGTTTCCCTCTGTAATTCGTGCTTTATGGTAGCACCGGGAAAAGCAAATCAAACCGTTTTGTCATGGCCTTGTTGTTAAATGTGATGCTGCATCCAGGATTGCGCTTTCTATTTTTATTATGCTCTTCATGTGAATGAAAAGTAAAAGTCATGCAGCTGATTGAGTTGAGTTTATCTTCGCGTTAATAGATTTGGTAAATTAAGCGGTAGCTGGATCCATGCTACCCTGTAGCAATTTAATTCCTTGAGCAACATCACAATAATACTGGTGATGAGGCTGGACTCTTTTACCGTCGACTGTTAATTTCTTTCTGTTTCGGGGTTGTTACTTCCAACAGGCAAAACCTGAGAGACTTATCGCAGCGGTGCTGTAATAAGTCTTCTCAGGTTTTTTTTTGCGCTTTATTAATCTTGAATCAACGCGGGTATAAAAATGAAATATCAGGCACTCGCTCAGGACATACTCAGGCAGGTCGGCGGCAAAGAGAATATTCGTAGTCTGGTGCATTGCGCCACACGGCTGCGCTTTAAGCTCAACGACAGCCAGCAGGCGGACGCTGAAAGTCTGAAGGCCAATCCAGAGGTCATTATGGTGGTCGAAAGCGGCGGTCAGTTTCAGGTGGTGATCGGCAGTCATGTGCAGGAAGTGTATGCAGCGCTCTGTCGGGAAGCGGGCCTGAACGACGTAAAGCGCGGCGCGCCAACGCAACACCAAGAAAAGCAGGCGCTGGCGGCGGCTTTTATCGATGTGGTGTCCGGCATATTCACGCCCTTTCTCGGCGTCATGGCGGCCTGCGGTATTCTGAAAGGCGCGCTTGCTCTCTGCCAGGCGGCAGGATGGCTAACGGAAAGCAGCGGAACCTGGCGGATATTATTCGCTGCGGCCGACGCGCTGTTTTACTTTTTGCCGCTGGTGCTCGGCTATACCGCCGGTAAAAAGTTCGGCGGCAAACCTTTTGTTACCCTGGTTATTGGCGGCGCGCTGGTTCATCCCACCATGCTGGCTGCTTTTCAGGCGGCGGCGACGGGAGAAACTGCGACCTTCTTCGGGGTGCCGATTGTGTTTATCAACTATGCCTCGTCGGTAATCCCCGTCATCTGCTCCGCCTGGTTCTGCTGCTGGCTGGAGCGCCAGTGCGACAGGATCATGCCCTCGGCGGTGAAAAGCTTCTTTACGCCACTCATGTGTCTGGCGGTGACCGTGCCTTTGACTTTTCTGGCGATCGGCCCGCTGGCGACCGCCCTTAGCCAGCTGCTGGCGGACGGCTTCCAGTTTGTTTACAAAGCCGCGCCCTGGCTGGCTGGCGGACTGCTCGGCGCGGTGTGGCAGGTCTGCGTGATTTTTGGCGTCCACTGGGGGCTGATCCCGCTAATGATGAACAACATGGCGGTGCTGGGGCATGATCCGATGCTGGTTATCTTGCTGCCCGCGGTATTTGGTCAGGTCGGCGCCGCGCTTGGCGTATTCCTGAAAACGCGCGACGCGCGACTAAAAGCGCTGGCTGGCTCGAGCGTTATCTCTGGGGTATTCGGCATTACCGAACCCGCCGTCTACGGCGTGACGCTCCCCAGCCGTCGCCCCTTTATTTTCGGCTGCGTCGGCGGTGCGCTTGGCGGCGCTATCGTTGCGCTGAGCCATAGCCAGGCTTACTCGTTCGGGCTGGCGAGTATTTTCACGCTGGCGCAGATCATTCCCGCAAGCGGCATTGATAGCTCCGTCTGGGGCGCGATCGTCGGCGCCGCCTTTTCCCTGATTCTTGCCTGCCTGCTGACAGTGGTTGCAGGCTTACCACAGCCGCAGCGCGCCGACGCCGGTTAAGCGCTGTGATAAAAAGGAGACGTCCATGAAGAGTGAATTTCCGCAGGAGTTTCTATGGGGAGGTGCGCTGGCCGCTAATCAGGCTGAAGGCGCGTATCGCGAAGACGGCAAAGGATTATCCACTTCCGACATGCTGCCTCAGGGCATTTTTGGGCCGGTGGTGGAACGCCAGCCAGGCGACTTCAACATCAAAGATATCGCTATCGATTTTTATCATCGCTATCCCGAGGATATCTCGCTGTTCGCGGAAATGGGCTTTACCTGCCTGCGTGTCTCTATCGCCTGGGCGCGGCTGTTTCCGCAGGGCGATGAACAGCAGCCAAACGAGGCGGGCCTGGCCTGGTACGATAAGCTGTTTGACGAGCTGGCGCGTCATAATATCCAGCCGCTGGTGACGCTGTCGCACTATGAGATGCCCTGGGGGCTGGTGCAGAACTATGGCGGCTGGACTAATCGCCAGCTCATTACCTTCTTCGAACGCTACGCGCGTACCGTTTTTACGCGCTATCGCAACAAGGTAAAGCTGTGGCTGACCTTTAATGAGATCAATATGTCGCTGCACGCGCCGCTAACCGGCGTGGGTTTACAGGGCGACGCGAGTCAGACGGAGATTTATCAGGCTATACATCATCAGCTGGTTGCCAGCGGCCTGGCGGTGAAAGCCTGTCATGAGCTTATCCCGGATGCGCGCATCGGCAATATGCTGCTTGGCGGTCTGCTCTATCCGCTGACCTGCAAGCCTGATGATGTGTTCGCCGCGCTGCAGGAGAATCGGCGCTGGCTGTTCTTCGGCGACGTACAGTGCCGCGGCCGCTATCCAGGCTATATCAAACGCTACTTTCGCGAGCAGAATATTACGCTGCACACCGAACCGACTGACGTCGAGGCGCTGAGCCATACGGTCGATTTCATCTCGTTCAGCTATTACATGTCCGGCTGCGCCACCGCCGACGCCAGTCAGGCGGAAAAGCTACGCGGCAATATTCTCGATATGGTGCCCAATCCCCATCTCGACAGCTCGGAATGGGGCTGGCAGATCGATCCCGTCGGGCTGCGCACCCTGCTGAATATTTTATGGGATCGCTATCAGAAGCCGCTGTTTATCGTTGAAAACGGCCTTGGCGCCAGGGAAAAGCCTGATGCAGACGGCCAGATCAACGACGACTACCGCATTCGTTACGTCAACGATCATCTGGTGCAGGTCTGGGAAGCGCTTAATGATGGCGTAGAGATCATGGGCTACACCTACTGGGGACCGATCGATCTGGTCAGCGCCTCAAAAGCGGAGATGGAGAAACGCTATGGTTTTATCTATGTGGACCGTCATCAGGACGGCTCCGGCACGCTGAAACGCAGCCGGAAAAAGAGCTTTTACTGGTATCGCGACGTGATCAACAGCCGTGGCGCGACGCTCAGCCGCTAGCAAAAAAAAGCCCTGCGCTGGCAGGGCTTTCACGATTAGCTTTTCCTGCAGGAAGTCAGAATATCGTCATCCGCTTTATAGACGTTAGTCGCCGTGCCGGTCAGCCCCAGCATGGTGGAGAAGAGGTTATCCTGCGAAAAGTTATCCTGCGCAGCCAGCTTATCAAGACAGCTTTTGTTCACCCCATAACGTTGCTGATAGTCCGGCGACAGCCAGATCAGCATCGGCACATGTTTCTGCACCTCTGGCGCGATGGCATAAGGCATCCCGTGTAGATAGGTGCCGTTCTCGCCCAGCGATTCGCCATGATCGGAGAGATAGACCAGGCTGGTGGTAAATCTGTCCTGATGCGCCTGCAGCAGCTTAATCGCCTTATCGACGATAAAATCGACGTACAGCAAGGTGTTGTCATAGGTATTCACCAGCTGCTCTTGCGAACAGTCCTGAATCTGATTGGTGTCGCAGGTCGGCGTAAAGCGGCGGAATTGCGGCGGATAGCGATTGTAATACGTCGGGCCGTGGCTGCCGATGGTATGCAGCACGATAACGCCGTTACCCTGCAGCTGCTGAATATACGCCTCTAGCCCGTGAAACAGCACCTCGTCATAGCATTCGCCTTTGATGCACATGCCCGCCAGGTTCAGGCTGGACACATCCTGATGCGGCACGCGATCGCAGGCGCCTTTGCAACCGCCGTCGTTATCGTTCCACAACACCTTGATGCCGGCGCGCTGAATCACATCCAGCAGCCCTTCCTGATGTCCGGCAAGCGCGTCGTCATAGTGGACGCGCGGCATACCGGCAAACATGCAGGGAACCGACACCGCCGTCGCTGTGCCGCAGGAGGCGGTATGCGGGAAATAGGTGACGTTATCTTTTTTCAGCAGCGGATTGGTTTCGCGATCGTAGCCGGAAAGGGAGAAATCCGCGGCGCGCGAGGTTTCGCCGACGATTAAAATGGTCAGATTCTTTTTGCCCGTTTGCATCGCAGGTTGCAGATGCGCGTCTTCGCCGATTTTAACCAGCGGCAGATTCATATCCCGGTTGTGTTTATACCAGGAGATGGTGGCGGCAATGGAGTTGGACGGGCTGAGCGACTTCACCAGCTCTTTCTGATTGCGAAACAGCGAGGCGTAATCTTTGTAGAACAGCGACGCCACCAGCAGAATGCAGATCACCGACGCCGCCACGCTGATAATGCGATAAACAGCGCTTTTCCAGAAGGGCCTGGTCGTACGAATGCGCACCCAGAACGCCAAAGCCGCCATAACGACGCCGGAAAGCAGCAGCGTCGCCACCAGCTGCGGCGTCATTAGCGCCAGACTCTCTGACGGCGTGGTGTCGAGGATATTCACCAGCATCGACCGATCAATAATCACCCCATAATTCCAGATGAAATATTGCGCGGCGGCGGAGACCAGAATAAACAGCGCGATCACCGCGCGATCGAGCCAGATAAAAGAGGCGGTGGTCACGACGATATTAATCACCGACATCGCCACCAGCGGCATCGAAAGAAACACCAGCCAGTTGCGCACGCTATCCAGCGGCATGGCGGCGATCACCTGGTGATAAAAGGCCAGGTTGAGAAATACCGCGATATAAACCGAAAACAGCAGCAGAAAAGAGAGCCGATTTAGCGTCGGTCTTTTATTGAGTGGGAAAAACATGCTTGCAGTCCATCTGTTAACAGGAGCGGGCAGCATGCTGTATTAACTTTAGGGAAACCTTAAGCCACTTTAATCAGAGCACGCGCCATCATGTTGACGGCGGCAAAGCGCGTTAAACTTGTCGCCCGCCTTGCTTACGATCACAGGAGAAGAGATGATCACGCTGCGCCTACTGCTTTCGGAATCCAACGATCCCTGGTTTAACCTCGCCGTCGAGGAGTGCATTTACCGCCAGATGCCCGCCACGCAGAAGGTGTTATTTCTCTGGCGCAACGCCGAAACCGTGGTCATCGGCCGGGCGCAAAATCCCTGGAAAGAGTGCAACACGCGGCGTATGGCGCAGGACGGCATCAAGCTGGCGCGACGCAGCAGCGGCGGCGGCGCGGTGTTTCACGACCTGGGCAACTGCTGCTTTACCTTTATGGCGGGCAAGCCGGAATATGACAAGAGCGTCTCGACCGGCATCATTTTGCACGCGCTGAGCAGGCTGGGGATTGAAGCCGAAGCGTCGGGACGTAACGATATCGTGGTCAGACGCGGTGAAGAGATGCGCAAAATTTCCGGCTCCGCCTATCATGAAACCCCCGATCGCGGCTTCCATCATGGCACTTTTTTAATCAATTCCGATCTGTCGCGGCTGGCGGATTATCTCAACCCGGACATCAAAAAGCTGCGAACCAAAGGCATCACCTCGGTGCGCTCGCGCGTAGCGAATTTAACGGAAATCGCGCCAGCCATAAATTACACCGCTATTTGTGACGCCGTCACCGAATCTTTTTTCGATTACTATCAGGCGCGCTGCCAGCCGGAACGCATTTCGCCGGAGGCGCTGCCCGACCTGCCTGGCTTTGCCGATCAGTTTGCGCGGCAGAGCAGCTGGGAGTGGAACTTCGGCCAGTCGCCCGATTTCTCTCACCTGCTCGATACCCGCTTTGCCTGGGGCGGCGTGGAGATCCATTTCGACGTCGAGCGCGGCATGATCAGCCGCTGTCAGATTTTTAGCGATAGCCTGAATCCTGCGCCGCTGGAGGCGCTGGCGACGCAGCTGCAGGGCGTCGCCTATCGTCCCGATACACTGGCCGCCGCGGTGGCGCAGCTGAAAACGGCCTGGCCCGCGCAGCATGAGGAGCTGACGCAGCTGGAAAGCTGGCTTACCGCCAGCGTCCGCTAGCGCGCAAAGGGGCCGGGCATCACCGATTCGCGCAGCGACAGGCTGGCGGCGAACGCCTCGGCGTCCTGCCAGGACCCGCCGTCGAGCATCGCCAGCAGGCGCGCAATCGCCTCCTGAATCATTTGCGTGACGGGGATTTTGACGCTGGAAAGCGCGGGCACGGTAAAGGGCGCGAGCGGAATATCGTCAAAGCCCAGCACCGACACCTGCGTCGGCACCGCGATCTGCGCCGTGGTCAGCGCTTTGATAGCACCGATCGCCATCTCGTCGTTGCTGGCCACCAGCGCGCTAAAGGCGCAGCCGCTGGCGAGCAGCGCAGACGTGGCCTGCGCACCGCTCTCCGCATGCCAGTTTCCCTGGGCGATGAGCGCCTCGCGCAGCGGGATGCCGTTTTCTTCCAGCGCCGCTTTATAGCCGGCCAGGCGCTCAAGGCCGGTCGGGGAATCGAGCGAGCCGGTGATAAAGGCGATATCCCGATGGCCGAGATCGATAAGCGATTGTACCGCCATCGCGCTGATCCGCTTCTGATCGGCGTAGATGCAGAAGCTGTGGTGCTGACGCAGGCGTCGGTTTACCACCAGCACCGGCTGTTTGTGCTGCGCGATGATCTCGTCCATTTCGTCGATGGTTAGAAAGCGCGGATAGATGATGATGCCGTCGCAGCGCAGGTCGAGCAAAAAGTCGATCGCCGCCCGCTCCTGCGCCGCGCTGTGCTTGCCGTCGGCCAGAATAAGCTGGCGGCCCTGCTGTTCCAGCATGCGCGCGGAGTGCGACATCAGCTCGGAAAAGTAGTTGCCGCTGTAGAGGGTGTTGGTTACCACCAGTCCTATGGTCTGGGTTGATTTCACCGACAGATTGCGCGCCAGCAGGTTAGGACGAAACTCCGTTTCGGCCACCGCCTGCATCACCTTTTCCCGCGTCTCCTGACTGACATAGCCATTGCCCGACAGCACTCTGGAAACCGTGGCTTTTGACACCCCCGCCCGTTTCGCGACCTCAAGTATGGTGGCCATAATTTTTTCCTTTTCCCTCAATCAGCTGAGCAGTCTACTTAACCTCAGACGCCGCTCGACAAGCATCAATCCAGTAAGTGATGCCAGTCACAGTTTGAAAAATATCCGCATTTGCCATCTTGTTATCAATTTTGCAACTGTTCATGATTTTGTGAAACCGGTTTCCTATGGCGCATCATCACGCCTTAGCGAATCAGCGCGCACTCTGTCCCTACAACAGCAGGCGGCCGGTAAAAAACACTCTACTCATAAAAACAGAGACGCAAAACTATGCCTAATCCCTACGCAGAAGTCTCTCGCGCCATCGTACAGTCGCTGGGCGGTATGCAGAACATTGAGGCGGTCACCCACTGCATGACGCGCTTGCGGTTCGTGGTTAAAGATCGCGGCCTGATCGACAGCGCCGCGCTCAAAGCGCTGCCTGGCGTGATGGGCGTGGTCAACAACGATACACAGTGTCAGGTCATTATCGGCAACAACGTCGGCAAGGCCTATCAGGCGATCCTGGAACTCGGTACCCCAGCCGCCTCAGGCGGCGCGCCAGTGAAACGTAAAATCACCCTGAGAAGCATCGGCGCCGGCATTCTCGATGCGCTGGTGGGTACCATGTCGCCGCTGATACCGGCCATTATCGGCGGCTCGATGGTGAAGCTGCTGGCGATGGTGCTCGAAATGAGCGGCGTGCTGCCGAAAGGCTCCTCGACGCTGACCATCCTGACGGTGATCGGCGACGGCGCCTTTTTCTTCCTGCCGGTGATGGTCGCCGCATCCGCCTCGCTGAAATTTAAAACCAATATGTCGCTGGCAATCGCCATTGCGGGCGTGCTGCTGCATCCCGGCTTTATCGACCTGATGGCGAAAGCGGCGCAGGGTCAGGCGGTGGACTTCGCGTCGATTCCGGTGACGCCGGTGAAATACACCTACACGGTGATCCCGGCGCTGGTGATGACCTGGATCCTGTCGCATATCGAACGCATCATCGACCGCATCACGCCGGCGGTGACGAAAAACTTCCTGAAGCCGATGCTGATCGTGCTGGTCGCCGCGCCGATCGCCATTCTGCTGATTGGCCCGCTCGGCATCTGGATCGGCAGCGGCATTTCCGCGCTGGTTTATACCGTGCACGGCTATCTCGGCTGGCTCTCGGTGGCGATTATGGGCGCGATCTGGCCGCTGCTGGTGATGACCGGCATGCATCGCGTTTTCACCCCGACCATTATTCAGACCATCGCAGAGAGCGGCAAAGAGGGCATGGTGATGCCGTCGGAGATCGGCGCCAACCTGTCGCTGGGCGGCTCCTCGCTGGCGGTCGCCTTTAAAACCAAAAACCGCGAACTGCGCCAGACCGCCCTCGCCGCTGCCGCTTCCGCGATTGTCGCGGGCATTTCCGAACCGGCGCTCTATGGCGTGGCGGTGCGTCTGAAGCGTCCGCTGGTCGCCTGTCTGATCAGCGGCTTTGTCTGCGGCGCGGTTGCCGGGGTCGGCGGGCTCGCCAGCCACTCGATGGCGTCGCCGGGACTCTTTACCAGCGTGCAGTTTTTCGATCCCGCCAATCCGATGAGCATCGTCTGGGTGGTGGCGGTGATGGTGCTCTCCGTGGTGCTCTCTTTTATTTTGACGTTGATTTTAGGTTTTGAAGATATTCCGGAAAGCGCGCCCGAGGCCAGCGCCTCGCCCACGCCATCCGACGCGATTAAGCCCGTTAAGGCAGCAGTCCATCATTGAGGTAATTTATGTCGGAACTGACATTTCCAGCAGGTTTTTTATGGGGTGGCGCACTCGCCGCGAATCAGTCTGAAGGCGGCTATCGTGAAGGCGGGAAAGGCCTGACGACGGTTGATATGATCCCGCACGGCGCCGCGCGCATGCCGGTTAAGCTGGGGTTAGAGAAGCGCTTTGCGCTGCGCGAAGACGAATACTATCCGAGCCATGAGGCGATCGATTTTTATCACCGCTATAAAGAGGATATCGCGCTGATGGCGGAGATGGGCTTTACGGTGTTCCGCACCTCTATTGCCTGGAGCCGCCTCTACCCACGCGGCGATGAACGCGAGCCCAACCCGGAGGGCATCGCTTTTTACCGCAGCCTGTTCGAGGAGTGCCAAAAGTACGGTATCGAGCCTCTGGTTACGCTGTGTCATTTTGACGTGCCGATGCATCTGGTCATGGAGTATGGCTCGTGGCGCAACCGCAAAATGGTCGATTTCTTCGCCCGCTATGCGCGCACCTGCTTTGAGGCCTTCGACGGGCTGGTGAAATACTGGCTCACCTTCAATGAGATTAACATTCTGCTGCACAGCCCTTTTTCCGGCGCGGGACTGGCGTTCGAAGCGGGCGAGAATCAGGATCAGGTGAAGTATCAGGCGGCGCACCACGAGCTGGTGGCCAGCGCGCTGGCGACCCGAATTGCCCACGAGGTCAACCCGGCCAACCAGGTCGGCTGCATGCTGGCGGGCGGCAACTTTTATCCCTGGTCCTGCAAGCCGGAAGATGTCTGGGCGGCGCTGGAGAAGGATCGCGAGAATCTCTTCTTTATCGACGTGCAGGCCAGAGGTGCCTATCCCTCCTATGCCGCCCGCTTGTTCCGCGAGAAAGGCGTCACTATCGAGATGGCGAGCGACGACGTAGATATTTTGAAAAACAGCGTCGACTTTGTGTCGTTCAGCTATTACGCGTCACGCTGCGCCTCGGCGGAGATGAACGAGCAGAACAGCAGCGCTGCCAACGTGGTGAAGTCGCTAACCAATCCCTATATTAAACGCAGCGACTGGGGCTGGGGCATCGATCCGCTGGGTCTGCGCATCACCATGAACATGATGTACGACCGCTATCAGAAGCCGCTGTTTCTGGTAGAGAACGGGCTGGGCGCGCAGGATACGGTGGAGGCGGACGGCAGCATCAACGACGACTACCGCATCAGCTATCTGCGCGAGCATATTCGGGCGATGGCGCAGGCGATCGACGACGGCGTGCCGGTGATGGGCTACACCACCTGGGGCTGCATCGATCTGGTCGCCGCCTCGACTGGCGAGATGAGTAAGCGCTACGGCTTCGTCTATGTCGACCGGGATGATTTAGGACGCGGCACGCTGGCGCGCTCGCGCAAAAAATCGTTCTGGTGGTACAAAAAAGTGATCGCCAGCAACGGCCGCGATCTCAGCTAAGAGAGGGTGAATCAGGCAGCAAAATTCATGCGCGGCAGCTCAATTTTCTCAGCTTATGCCACACTTAACGCACCTGCATTCTGTTAAGGATATCTGATGAATTTTCGCTGCCTCTTTCTCGGCCTGACTCTGGCGATATGGAGCCAGTCGCCGCTGGCGATTCCGCTGCCTCAGCGCCCGCCCGACACCCTTCCGCCGGAACAGTATATTAGCCACGTCAACGCTAACAATACGATAACGTGGCAGTTATGGGCGCCTGCCGCCAAAGCGGTCGAGGTCGTGACCGGACCCACGCCCGATCGTTACGTCTCGCATCCCATGACCAAAAACGATCAGGGCATCTGGTCTTTTACCAGCGAACCTCTGCAGCCCAGCTTATATGAATACTTTTTCAACGTAGACGGTTTTCGCAGTGTCGACACGGGCAATGCGCTGGCAAAACCGCAGCGGCAGGTGAATACCAGCCTGATCCTCGTGCCGGGGAGCCTGCTGGACGATCGCGAAGTGCTGCACGGCGAGATCCACACCCTGAGCTGGCATTCGCCGTCGCTGAAGCGCGAACGACGCATCGCCGTCTGGGTGCCGCCCGGCACGCGCGCCGACTCGCCGCCGCTGCCCGTGCTCTACTACTATCACGGCTTTGGCGATACCGGCATGTCGGTGCTGACCCAGGGACGCGTGCCGCAGATTATGGACAACCTGCTCGCCGAGGGGAAAATCGTGCCGATGCTGGTGGTGATGCCGGATACCGAAACCGACGCCGAGGGTGCGATACCAGAAAGCTTTGCTCCCGCCACGCGCCGCGAGGTTTTCTATCCGCGTAACGCGCAGGCAGCGGATAAAGAGCTGATAGAGGAGATTATGCCGCTGGTGGCCGCGCGCTATCCGGTGCGCAAAGATGCCGGCAGCCAGGCGCTGGCGGGTCTCTCTCAGGGCGGCTATCAGGCGCTGGTCAGCGGTATGCGTCATCTGGATAAGTTCGCCTGGCTAGGGATTTTCAGCGGCGTGACCACTGAAACGGTGCCTGACTTTCGCGTGGCGGCGCAGATGAAGAAGCCGGCAGCGATCAATCGCCAGCTTAAGCTGCTGACGCTGGTGAGCGGCGAAGAGGACATTATCACCGGACGTGATATGACCGGGCTAAAGGCGCAGCTGGATCAGCGCGGCATCCGCAGCGACTGGCATAGCTATCCCAAACTGGGGCATGAAATGGATGTCTGGCGCCCGGCCTATATTGATTTTGTGCAGAAACTGTTCAAGACAGAAAACTAAGGCAGCGTTTTCACCAGGGTCAGCTGGTTTTCCGTTTCCCCCTGATGGTAGCTGACCCGGTCCACGCCTGAAAAAATAAGCTGCATGCCGCGGCCGCCCTCGCTCAGGCTCTCCAGCGTCAGCGGCGCATCGGGATCGCTCACCGGCGGCTGGCGCTTCTCCTCCGGCACCGGCACGCCGCTGTCACAGAGTTTCACCGTGACCGCGCGACCGTCGTGGCTAAAATTGACCCTGTAACACGCCGTGGCGTCGTCATGATAGCCGTGACGAATAATATTGCTCGCCGCCTCGCATAAGGCCAGGTCAAGCGGATAGATCCAGCCCTCGTTCACCGGCAGCGCGGCCAGAAACTGACGCAGCGCGACGCCAAGCGTGGTCAGGCTGTTAATGGTCGCGGGCAGCCGTAGCTCTTTTTCCTGGGCGTGTTCGGACATAGATCAGCCTCCTTCGTTGATCGCGGCGATCGCCTCGCTGCGGTCGGCACAGATGGTAAAGACCCGATCCATGCGCGTCAGCGCAAACATCGCTTTGATATTGGCGTTGAGCGCGCAAAGCACCAGCTGCCCCTTGCCGCTCAGCGACTTCAGCAGCGAAATCAGGGCGCCCAGACAGCTACTGTCGATAAAATCGACGCGCGAAAAGTCGAGGATCAGCGCCGTTTCGCCCTGCTGGATCACCGCCGCCACCGCCTCTTTGAAACGTAGCGCGACGGAGGCGTCGAGACGGCGCACCACCGGCGTGAAGAGTAAAGCCTGGTCGATCTTTTCAGTTTCAAATTTCATTTTTATCTCCCGTTAAGCCCTGCTGACGTTCAATCACCAGCAGGGAAATATCATCCGCCGCTGACGCGGCTCCATCCGTAGTCATGCCGCGCCACTGATTAAGCGACTGCTCCACCGCTGCCAGCAGCGCCTCGATGGAGTGGTCGTGCAGCGAGGCCAGCAAGGCTTCCAGTCGCGCGGCGCCGAACATCTGTTGATCTGCGTTTTCGCACTCGCTGATGCCGTCGCTGTAAAGGCAAAGCCGTTCGCCCGGGGCCAGGTGAAAGGCGTACTCGTCCCAGTCGAGGTGCTCAAGCAGCCCAACTGGCGGGCCGCCCTCGCCGATTTCGCGCACCGCGCCGCTGTCGCTGACGATAAACGGCGTAGGATGGCCCGCCTGACAGAGCCGCCCTTCGCCGCTATGACGATCGATCACGCCGTATACCAGGGTGAAATAGCTGGTGACCTCGGGATGCTGCGCGCAAAAGCGCTCGTTCAAAATGCGCACCACCTGCGACGGCGGCGTAACGGCCTCGCCGTCGAACAGAAAGGGATCGACCGTGCGACCGTGCAGAAACTGGCGCGCCACCGCCACCGACATCATCGCCGCCGTTACGCCGTGTCCGGCGACATCGACGCAGTAAAAACCTACGGCTTTATCGTCGAGAGGAAAGAGATGAAAGAGATCGCCGGATACCCATGCGGAAGGCATAAACAGCCAGTCGGCGAAATAGTCGCCCTGACGCAGATGGTGCGGCGGCAGAATACTGCGCTGCAGCGTGGCCGCCGCCTGCAAATCCTGTTGGATCTGCGACAGCGCTTCGCTGAGACGGCGATTTCTACTGGCCAGCGTCCCCTCCAGCTGGAGAATACGTTCGCCTGCGTGCAGGCGTGCCTGCAGCTCGACCTGATTGACCGGCTTGCGTAAAAAGTCGTCCGCGCCTGCGGCGAAACCGACGCGCAGATCCTCTACGCTGTCGCGCGCGGTGAGCACGATGATGTAGATATAACGATCCTGCAACTGCTGGCGGATCTCACGACACAGCGTCAAGCCATCCATCACCGGCATCTCCCAGTCGCTGATCACCAGACTCACGGTTTCCTGCGCCAGCAGCGCCAGCGCCTGCTCGCCATTCTCCGCTTCAAAAACCTGATAGCCCCATTGACGCAGCAGGCCAGCCAGCAGTCGGCGGTAGAGCAGCGCGTCGTCGACGATGAGCACGGATTGAGGCGGTAGCGCGTCCATAAAAAACCTCAGAAAGGAAGAAACCAGATAAGCGAGATCGTGCCCTCGCGAAATTTCGCGTTGGCGCTGCTGCGGCCGGGAAAGCGCGTGCCGCTGTAGTTGCTGTACTGGAGCGAAAACGAGCCGGGCGTATAGCCGGCATAGCCGAAGCTGTAGCTGTAGTCACCGTTCCACGGCTGCTGCTGTTCAGAGTGCGGAAACCAGAAGGCGGTGGCGCGAATAAAGAAGTGCTGCTTAAAGGTATAGCCGCAGCCGCCCAGCCCGACCTCTTTATTGGAGCGCAGATCGTTATCCGCCAGCGAATAGTAGCGCGGCACCCAGCTGACGCCGACCTGGCAGGTGAGCGCGTCCCCTTTGTTGATAAGCAGATGCTTCTCCAGCGCCTTCGGCAGCGAAAATTTATAGGCGAAGGTAAAGGCGCCCTGCTCGAAGTAGGTGCGGCGCGCGTTGCCTGAGGGAAACAGGTGGTTATCGCCATAGTTGCTATAGACCAGGCTAAAGGTATTGGGGTGCCAGTCGTCATAGCCGAAGCTGTAGCGAAAATCGGTGGTGTATTTATCGAAATCGGTAACAGGCGCGCGCAGCGTAACGTTAGCGAACCAGAAGCTGTAGGGAGAATACTGCAGGCTGAGGTTCACCAGCTGATTGATCTTCTTTTTTTGCTGCGCCGATTCCTCGCCGTTAGGAATCGTGATCCACTGCTCTTTCAGCCCGCTTGAGAAGCTGAGCGCGCTGGAAAACTTATCTTTATTGCCGGAAAACAGGCGGCCCCAGCGGCTGGTAAATACCCCCGCCTGAATCGGCTCTTCGTGCGCCGAAACCGTTTCGTTGTCGGTCGCAACGGCGAAAGCGGGCGCCGCCGCGCCTGCGGCGAACGCGATAGTCAGCCATCCTGCTCCTCTGGCCGAAAGCCCCGGGTAAACCATGCCGCACTCCTCGCTTAATTAGGGATGAAACGCCCGCCAATCTCTTTTTTCGCCATCCACCACAGCAGCCCCAGCGCGGCGAGATGAATCAGCGTGTTGCGTATCCACGCCTGGTGCCAGAGGTCGAAATCCACGAACTGGCTGACCGCCATCACCACGAAAACGTGCAGGATAAAGGTATAGAGCGAGTGCTGTCCGAGCGGGATAAGAAACCAGCCGAGGGCGCGTTCGAGGGGGCGCCAGCAAAAGGTCAGCACCAGATAAACCAGCAGCATCAGGCTGAAATCGTTCAGCACGCGACAGGGGCCAAGGGCGTTTTTACTGGCGAGATGGTAGTAAAACCAGTTGAAATCGGCAGGCGGAATAACGTGCAGCAGCAAAAACGAGGGCATAAAGGGGTTGGTATGGTTTTGCGCGACGAACATCATGACCAGCGCATAGATCACCATAATGCCCATCACGATATAGCCGCCCGGCGTGCGGGCCAGCGACATCAGTTCATCCTTGTACCAGCCGCAGCACATGCCCAACACATAGATAAACTGCCAGGCGAGCAGCGGAAAGGCGAACTCAAACTCCGCCACCGTCAGGCGCGTCGGCCAGAGATGATAGCTGACGTAACCCGCCAGCGACGCCAGCAGCAGCCAGCCTGCGCGACGTCCCTTCAGCAGCGCCAGAAACAGCGGGCTGAGCAGCAGCAGGCAGATATAGAGGCCGAGGATCTGCGTCTGATGCGGCCCGATTTGCAGATAGAGAATGATATTGAACCAAGTCTCTTTGATCTGCGGCGTGGTGGGAAACAGCGACCAGACGGTGCCGGAGTAGCGATCGACGAAGTGGGTGACTTCAAAGGTGTTGACGTAAGGAATGCGCGACAGCAGCAGCATCAGGCCGATGATGGTCAGGTTGACCAGATAGATTTTCCCGGCCCGCCGCCACAGAGTCCAGCTTACCGTCAGCAGCACCTCTTTTTGCAGTCGCTGGCGGTTGAGCATGCCCAGCATAAAGCCTGACAAAATAACGAAGCCTTCGGCGCCGGTGGTCAGGCCGAACCGCTCCCAGGTAAAAATATTCACCAGCGACAGCAGCTCGGTGTGCGCCACCACCATCATCACCAGCGCGATGCCGCGCAGCATATCGACGCGCAGATCGCGTTTGCCAGGCACCGCATAGCGCCACGCGCGCCAGTCAAGGCTTACCGTTTTAGGCTCAACCGCTACATCCGCCATAAATGATTACCGTAAGTGATGTAAGGATATTTTTTAGTTAAATGAAGTAGATCGTTACTTTGTAAGGAGAAGTTTAGCGCTGTTGCTGTTTAAGTCACGCCGAAATGAAAAAATTCTTAATCTCCTTGTAAATAGCTGTAATTTAATACTATATAAATTGTCAGAGAGCGTTATTGGATTTATTGGTTAATATTTATGCATGATCGCTCCGTTAAAAACATAAAAATACTTTAATTATCACTATTTAATAAGCTAATGAATTAACTCTTGCCACCAGGTGAAAAGATAACCAACAGACGCTTCCGCCATTGAAACGAGACGCCATGGATTATTACTTTTCACGCTTTGAACACCGACGTCCGCCCGCTCCGCTCCATACGCCGCTGTGGGTAATGCGGCTCTGGCAGGTGCTGGCCGTAGCCGGCCTGATTCTGGGGGCGAATTACGTCCGCTGGCGCTGGATGGAGTCGCTCAATATGGATGCGCTCTGGTACGCCATTCCGCTTGCGCTGGCGGAAACGCTCGCCTGGGTCGGCACGCTGCTCTTCACCATCAATATCTGGCAGGTCAAGGATCCCGCCTGTCCGCCGCCGCCCGACGAGATTAACCAGTGTCTGCTGGAGCAGGACCGCGCCGATCCGCGCCCGCCGAAGGTCGATCTCTTTATTGCCACCTACTCCGAGGATCCTGAACTGGTGCGCCTCTCTATTCGGGATGCGCTTAAGCTGACCTATCCCACGCCACTCGATCTCGCCATCCACGTGCTGGACGACGGTCGGCGGCCTGAGATGCGCGCGGTGTGCGAACAGGAAGGGGTGAACTACATCACGCGTGAAAACAATATCGGCTTTAAGGCGGGCAACATCCGTAACGGCATGGAGCAGACCGACGGCGACTTTCTGGTGATTTGCGACGCGGACACCCGCGTTTTCCCCACGCTGCTGGCCAATACGCTGGGCTATTTTCGCGATCCCGACGTCGCCTGGGTGCAGACGCCGCAGTGGTTTTACGATCTGCCGGAGGGAGAGCGTTTCGCCGACTGGCTGCGCCGCCGCGCTGGCCTGCCGGGCTATCTGTTCGGCCGCGCCGCAGAGGGGCTGTTCGGGCGGCTTACGGTCGGCAGCGATCCCTTTTTTAACGATCCGCGCATGTTCTACGATGTGATCCTGCGCCGCCGCAACTGGGCGAACGCCGCGTTTTGCTGCGGCGCGGCGTCGGTTCATCGTCGTGAGGCGGTGATGCAGGCGGCCTTGCGCAGCTACGTATTCAGCGTCGAAGAGGAGATTTCGCGGCATACCCGCGATATTCGTGACGAAGAGATGCGCGCCACGCTGAGTCTGGCGATGCGCCCGCACGTGATCGCCGATACCGAGCTGACGCCTTACAAATTTCACGTATCGGAAGATATCTACACTTCTATCGTGCTGCACGGCGACAGCGGGCGGCGCTGGCGTTCGGTCATGCATCCTGGCATCGAGTCGAAAATGCTGTCGCCGCAGGACCTGCTCACCTGGATGATCCAGCGCTTTAAATATGCGGCGGGTTCGCTGGATATTCTGTTTCACGACAAGATTTTCAGCCGTCGCCGCTTTAAGCTCAGCCTGGGCCAGACGCTCATGTACGGCACCACCTTCTGGTCCTATCTCGCCTGTATCTGGAACACCGTGTTTCTGATCTCGCCGCTGATCTATCTCTTTACCGGTATTCCGCCCGTGTCGGCTTACTCGACGCCCTTTTACCTGCACTTCCTGCCTTTTTTCATCGTGTCGGAACTGGCGTTTATGTTCGGCACCTGGGGCATCTCTGCCTGGGACGGGCGCTCTTCCTATCTCGCCTTTTTCTCCGTCAACCTGCGCGCTTTGAGCACCGTGCTGCGCGGCGAGAAGGTGAAGTTTCACGTGACGCCGAAAGAGCGGCAGTCGGGGCGTTTTCTCTATCTGGTGAAGCCGCAGCTGGCGATCGTGGCGCTGACGCTGCTCGGCCTGATCTGGGGCGGCATACAGGTGGCGCGCGGCAACGTCGACGATCCGTCAGGCTACGTGATTAATATCTTCTGGGGTGCGGTCAATATCGCCGCCATGATGCCTATGATTATGGCGGCGATGTGGACGCCGCCTGCTACGCAGGAGGCGGAAGCGGAATGAGCCTGAAATCGGGCATTTACAGCGCGCGCAGCTATCTCACGATTCTGATCGGCTTTTTAATCGGCTTCGCCATCGTACTGTGGGTCGAGCGGCAGATGCCGACGCGCGTCGAAACCACGGACGGCATCGTGCTAAGCAAGTCGTTCCCGCCCTTGCCTGAGCAGCGCGAACTGAGCTTTGACGAGGCGGTCTGGGCGCGTATCGCCTGGCAATATTTCGTCAATAACACCCAGACCAACGGGCTGGTGAACGCCGAGGCGGACAAGCCCTGGCTTAGCCTGTGGAGCACCGGCAGCTACCTGCTCGCGGCGATCGCGGCGAAACAGCTTGCCATCATTCCCGACGCGGAGTTCGACGATCGCATCGGCTCGGCGCTGGAGGCGCTGGGCGCGCTTCCGCTGAAGCCGGATGGTTTGCCTGCCGCCTTTTACCACGCCGACACGCTGGAGGCGCTGCCGTCGGCGGATGAAAACGCCGGTTCGGCCATCGATATGGGGCGCCTGCTGATGCCGCTGCAGATCCTGCTGTGGCGCTATCCGCAGCATGCGGCGGCGGTCAATCAGCTACTGTCGCGCTGGCAGCTCGCGGGACTGCTGCAGAGCAGCGGGCCGCAGGGCGCCAGTTTGCCGGTCAACCGCTGGGTCATCCGCACCGACGATCCGCGCGGCAGCTACGGCTATCGTCTTTATGCAGGCAGCGTGCTGCGACTGATTAACGCCTCAGCCGGTCTGGCGGTCAGCCAGCCGCCGGACGGCCTGAAGCTGGTGGAGATCGACGGCCATGCGGTGCCTGATGAGGGTCTGCGCACGCCCTGGGGCAAGCAGCCGTCCCTGATCAGCATGCCCTATCTGCTGACCGGGCTGGAACAGGGTTTCGACGCGCGCAGCGGCGAAATCACCTGGCGCATTATGCAAATTGTCCAGAACCGCACCGGCACCCCGTCCGACGCGGGCGAGATCAACAGCGACTACGCCGAGCAGGCGCCTGATTTCGTCGGCGCGCTGCCGGGCAGCCAGCCGCTGCCCATCCAGAACATCAACGACAGCGCCAGCGAAACGCTCGCCAGCCGCGCCCTTACCTCAACCCGTTCCGCCTTCGCCTGGTATGCGCTGTTCCGCAACCGCTGGAGCGAGGCGCTGCGCAAAGGGATGCTGCCGATGATTGAACCCGGCATGGGCTGGAAAGCGGGCTTCAATGCCGACGGTTCGGTCAACGCCGCTATCGATGCGGATACTAACGCGATGGTGCTGGAGAGCCTCTCCTATATCGCCCACGGCCAGCTTCTTTGCCTGGGTTGTCTCGCCGCCCCTTTACCCGCTAAGCAGCCGCAGCAACAAGGAGTAACAACGAAATGAGATCTTTATGGCTTCGCCGTTCCAGCCTCGCTGCCCTGCTGGCTGCGCTGATGTTTCTGGCGCCTGCGATTCAGGCGGCGGTTAGCCTGCCTGCGTCCGATTACAAGGTGCGTCACGGCGAACTGACCGAGCGCGAAATGGCGGTGGCGAAAAACGCCTGGGCCTATTTTGTGGCCAACACGCAGCCCACGACTGGCCTGGTGAACGCGGTTAACAAATATCCCTCCACCACTATGTGGGACAGCGCTTCTTATCTGGCGGCGCTGACGGCGGCGCGCGAGCTCGGCATTATCGATAAAGCGGAGTTCGACCGGCGTCTGCTGCAGTTTATGGCGACGCTGAACAAACTGGTGCTGTTCCAGAACCAGGTGCCCAATAAGGCGTACAACACCATTACCGGCCAGAAAGTGGACTACCTGAACAAACCCGGCGAGATCGGCTTCTCCGCCATCGATATCGGCCGCATGCTGCTCTGGCTGAAAATCATCAAAGAGCGCTATCCGGAGCACGGCAACAGCATCGACAACGTGGTGCTCGGCTGGGATTTCACCCACGTGGTGGATGACTGCGGCACGCTTTACGGCGCCTATCTCGACGGCAAAAAACAGCCGCAATACGTGCAGGAAGGCCGACTCGGCTATGAGGAGTATGCTGCATCGGGCTACCAGCTGTGGGGCTTTACCACCTGCCAGGCGAGCCGGCCCGAGCCTTACGCGCTGGCGGATATCTACTGTGTACTGGTGCCCTACGACACGCGCGATCCGCGCATGACCAACCAGCATAACTACGTGGTGACCGAATCTTATCTGCTGCACGGCCTGGAGATGGGCTGGGACAACGCCGACGATCGCGATAACGATGCGCGCGACTTTAGCCATCCGTGGATGAAAAACTTCGCCGACCGCGTCTATCAGGCGCAGGAAAACCGCTACATGATCACCGGGACGCTCACGGCGCGCTCGGAGCACCAGCTCGATAAATCTCCCTACTTCGTTTACGACACGGTGTTTAGCGACGGCTACAACTGGAACACCATTACTGACAAAGGCCAGTATGTGCCCAACGTCGCGGCGGTTTCGCTCAAGGCCGCGCTCGGCATGTGGGTGCTGTGGGATTCGCCCTATACAGACCGCCTGTTCGACAGCATAGAAAATGCCGACGAACAGGGTAAAGGCTACTACGAAGGTCTGTATGAAAACGGCGACGGCCCGATTAAAGAGTTCACCGCTAATAACAACGGCATCATGATGGAGGCGCTGCTATTCAAGAAAGAAGGCAAGCTGCTGCGCTTTAACAGCAACGATCCGCGTAAGGCCAGCTATGCGCCCTCTATGTGGGAGAAACGGCTGGTCGATATCTTCGAACCCAACAACACGCCGCGCAACCGCCCGTTCCTTAACGTCACGCCAGGCATAAAAAACTGGTGCGAGCAGAGCGGCACCGCCGTGCGCAGCGCTCCGTCATGTCAGGCCTGCAAATGCGCGCGCTGCGACAGTCAGGCGCCCGTTAAGTTACCGCCGGTGGCGACGACATGCCTAAAACAGTAATTCGTCTTCTTCTCGCGCTGCTGCTGGCGATAGCGCTGGTTACTGGCCTGCTGGCCTGGAACCAGGGAGCAGGCTGGCGCTGGCTGGTCAACGGCGGCTGGCACACCACCGCGCGGCTGGGCGCGCTCAACGAGCAGGAGCGACGCTGGGCGACTATCGCCTGGCGCTACTTCGAGAACAACGCGCAGCCGCAAACCGGGCTAGTGAACGGCAGCGATAAACGACCGGTGGTCAGCCTGTGGCAGATGGGCGATACCCTGATCGCCCTCACGGCGGCGCGCCAGCTCGATTTGATCGATGATGAAGCGTTCGATCGCCGCCTGACGCTGATTCTTGGCACCCTGAACCGCCTGCCGCTCACCTCGGCGAACGTGCCGAATCTGCTTTACAGCGCCACCAGCGTAGCAATGGTGGGCTACGGCAATACGCCGCAGGTCATCGGCTGGTCGGCGAAAGATATGGCGCGGCTGATGATGGCGCTGCGCATCGTGGCGGCGTTTCATCCTCAGTACAGTGAATATCTGGAGCGCGTGATTTTACGCTGGGACTTCTGTCGCGTGGTGGATGATAAAGGACAGCTCTATGCCGGGCAGATGCGCGATAAAAAGCTGATGCCGCAGGCGGAAGGCCGTCTCGGCGACAGCGAATACAGCGCGGCGGGATTCGGTCTCTGGGGCTTCGCCAACGATCAGTCGCTGCGTCCGCCGTCCCAGCATGTGATTATCGACGGGCTGGCGCTCGATATCGACGCGCGCGATCCGCGCACTACCTGGACACCCGCCGCGATTACCACCACGCCTTATGTGCTAAGCGGCATGGAGTACGCCTGGACGCTGCCCGGCGCCGATCGCGATATCGTGACGCTTCAGCGCCAGCGCGCCAGCAATGTCTATCGCGTGCAGGAGATGCGCTGGCAGCAGAAAAATATCCTGACCGCCCGCAGCGATTTCAATATTTCCGCGCCGCCCTGGCACGTCAACGACACCATTTTCGCCAACGGCTACGCCTGGAACACGCTGGCTGACGACGGTAAATGGGTGCCGCGTCTGGCGCAGGTGTCGACCCGCGCCGTTTTCGGACTCTGGGCGCTGTGGCAAACGCCTTTTACCGACGCGCTGATGGCGATGACCCAGCGGCAGAACGATCCGCAGCGCGGCTGGTTCGAAGGACGCGTCGAGGCGACCGGCGACTACAATCGCGCCATTACGCTCACCACTAACGCCATGGTGCTGGAGGCGCTGCTGTTTAAAGCCAATATGGGCGCGCTGCTTCGCGACAGCGAACCTGGCGAGCAGAGCTATTTTCGTCGGCAGCTGGAGGATCCCTTCACCACGCCGAACCGCTGTTTTCCTGTTAACTACGCCGCCCAGCGCGGTAGCCCCAATTAAGGAGGCGTGATGCCTGAAAGCCAGCTTCCTAAAGCGCTCGATTCGCTGCGCGCGGCGGTACTGATGTATGACGACCAGGAGCGCCTGATCGCCTTCAATAATCAGGTGGTGCGCTTCTATCCCGGCATAGAAGCGCGCATTCGCCTGGGCATCACGCTGACGCAGCTGGCGGAAGATTTTATCGCCTCCGCCTATATGACAGAAAATCAGCAGAGCCGGCAGGCGATGATTGAGAATCTGGTCAGCCGCTGCCGCCTGGATAACCACAGCGAAATGCGCCGCATCGGCAACCGGCAGGTCTTTGTGCAGCACAACCGCACGCCGGAAGGCGGCATCGTCAGCCTGCATATCGATATCACGGGTTTCGAACCGATCAGCGAATCGCGCAACCAGCTGCACGCCGACTTCGTGCTGGCGGCGGAATCTACCCAGATCGGCATCTGGGACTGGCAGCAGCAAAAAGATCTGCTGCAGGTCAACGACGCGCTGCTCAATATGCTGGGCTACCCGCGCGAGACCTGGCACTACAGCGCCAGCTTCCTTGATACGCTGCTGCATCCCGACGACCGCGAGCCGCTGCAACAGCTCTTCTCCAGCGCCAGCAACCAGCAGCTGCCGGTGTTCGAAAGCGAGATCCGTCTGTTACACCGTAACGGAAACTACCGCTGGATGCTGCTTTCCGGCCAGGTGGCAAGCGTGACCGTCAGCGGCGAAACCGCACGCGTCATCGGCACGCTGCAGGACATCACCAAACGCAAAGAGGCGGAGCAGCTTTCGCTGCAGGCGCTGGCTGCCGCGCGGGCCGCGAACGAGGCGAAGAGTATTTTCCTTGCCAATATGAGCCACGAAATCCGCACGCCGATGAACGGCATTCTCGGCATGACCCAGCTCTGCCTGGATACTCAGCTCACCGCTGAGCAGCGCGAGTATATGACGCTGGTTTACCACTCGGCCCATACGCTGCTGCGCGTTATCAACGATATTCTCGATTACTCCAAGATTGAAGCGGGCAAGATCGAACTGGACGAGGAGGAGTTCCAGCTGCGCGGCTTTCTGCATGCGCTGATGCGGCCGCTGATGCCTACCGCCTCGGAAAAGAACGTCGAGCTGCTGGTTAACGTCGCGCCCGACGTGCCCGATCTGCTGACGGCGGACAGCGTGCGGCTGCGGCAGGTGTTGACTAACCTGGCGAGCAATGCGCTGAAGTTCACCCCATCCGGCGAGGTCGAGCTCTCCGTGCGGCGCGACGAGCAGACCAACAGGCTGCGCTTCCAGGTGCGCGACACCGGTATCGGCATTCCCGCTGACAAGCAGCAGCTGATTTTTGAATCCTTCAGCCAGGCGGATACCTCGACGACGCGCAAATATGGCGGCACCGGACTGGGGCTGACCATTTCGGCGCGGCTGGTAGAGATTCTGGGCGGCGAGCTGCGCGTGCAGAGCGAACCAGGTAAAGGCAGCGTATTCAGCTTTAGCCTGCCCGCGCCGCATCAGCCCGTCAGCGACGCCCTGAAAACCTCGCCGCGCTTCGGCAGCGTGCCGGTGCTGGTGGTGGACGATAACGCCACCAACCGCCATATCATGAGCGATATGCTGCGCAATATGGGCCTGCTGCCGAGCCTGGCGGCCAGCGCCGACGAGGCGCTGGCGATTCTACAGGCGCATCCTGGCTTCTCGCTGATCCTGCTGGATGCGCAGATGCCCGATAAAGACGGCATGACGCTGGCGCAGGAGATCAAAGCGACGCCCGTGCTGGCTGACAGCCAGATCATTATGCTCAGTTCGATGAGCCGCGTGATGGACGCCGATCAGCTCGCCCGCATCGGCGTGAACTACTTTCTCGGCAAGCCTGTGGACCAGCGCGAGCTGTATGACGTCATCAGGCAGGCGCTGGCGCTGCAGCCGACCAGCGCCGTCGCGCCTCTGTCGCCGCTGCGCGAGCTTGCCGCCAGCGCGGAGCGGCCGCTGCGCATTCTGCTGGCGGAAGATAACCTGGTGAACCAGAAGCTGGCCGCGCATTTCCTGACGCGGCTCGGCCACCAGTTCGCCATCGTCGGCAACGGCCTTGAAGCGCTGGAGCAGCTGGATAAAGCGAGCTGGGATCTGATCCTGATGGATTTGCAGATGCCTGAACTGGATGGCGAGCAGGCGACGCGCCTGATCCGCGAGCGCGAAGCGAGCCGTCCCGGCCGGGCGCATCAGCGCATTATCGCTATGACCGCGCACGCCATGAAGGGCGATAAAGAATTTTGCCTGCAGCACGGCTTCGACGGCTATCTGTCGAAGCCGGTCAGCCTGGAATCGCTGAACGACGAGATCCTGCGCGTGGTCACGCTGCCGACGCCAGCGCAGCCCGTCGCGCCCTCGCCGCCGCCCGATCGGCAGACGCTGGCGACGCGGCTTGGTCTGGATGACGCGCTGCTGAGCGAGCTGCTGGCGCTGTTCGCCACCGGCCTGCCGGAGATGATCGCCCAGCTGAAAAGCGCGCTCTGCGAACAGGATATGACGCGTATACGCCGCCTGGCGCACAAGCTGCGCGGTGAAGCCTCGACCTTTGGCTTCGACGCCTTCACGCGCTATCTCCAGGCGCTGGAGGAGTCAGCCCGCGATGAGGCGCAGCTGGATAGCGCCGCACTGACAACCGAACTCGAGCAGCAGTCGGATGCGCTCTTTACTCAACTTCGCCACCTGCAGGAGAAGCTATGATGCGTTACGCCCTGGCGCTGAGCGTCTTGATTTGCGCGCCGCTGTACGCCGCGCCGCTTCCGCCGCCGGAGAGCTGGTCGCTGGCGGGAGAGTGGCGCGCCCACGACGCCAACGACGCCGATTTTGTCGGCTGGCGCGGCAGCGATCGGACGTGGCGCAAGCTGCGGGTGCCGGCAAACTGGTACAGCGCCGGCTGGGATCATCAGGGCGCGCTCTGGTATCGCACCGAATTCTCCCTGCGCAAGCCGGCGGCCGATCGGCTGGCGACGCTGGAGTTCGACGGCGTAGATTACTTTGCCGACGTCTGGCTCAACGGCAAGAAACTGGCGCGGCATGAAGGCTATTTTCAGCGCTTCGCCGTCGATATTACCGACAGCCTGAGGCGCTATAACCGGCTGGCGGTGCGCGTCGACAGCCCGTTCGAAGATCCGCAAAAGAACTGGCCGCTGCGCAAAAACCTGATGAAAGGCATTCTGAATCAGCACGACTCCCGGCCTGGGGGCGCCTGGTCGCCGCAGGGACAGGACGCAAACTCCGGCGGCATCTGGTCGCCGGTGAGATTACGCCTCAGTCGCAGCGTGGCGATTGATAACGTGATCCTCAGACCAGACTGGTCGCAGGGACTGACGCAGCCGCGCCTGCGCGTTGAATTCGTCTATCGCGCCCCGGCGGCGAAAGCGGCGACGCTGGACCTCACCGCGCGGCCCGATAATTTCAGCGGCGAGACCTATCGCCTCTCGCAGGCCGTGGCGCTGCAGCCGAGCGGCGACGCAGCGCAGCGCATTGCCGTCACGCTGCCGATGCCGAAGGCGCAGCTCTGGTGGCCGAAGGGCTACGGCAAGCCTGCGCTCTATCAGGTCGAGGTGAAACTGCGCGACGACCAGGGCGTTCTCGACCAGCGCAGCAGCCGCACCGGACTGCGTCAGGTTATTGAGCAGGCGCAAAATCAGGGCTGGCTGGTTAACGGCCAGCGCCTGTTTATTCGCGGCACCAACTACATCGGATCGCCCTGGCTCAGCACCATGAACAAGGCGCGCTACGCGCGCGATTTCGATATGGTGGAGCGAATGAACGCCAACGCCATTCGCGTGCATGGTCATGTGGCCAGCCGCGCGCTCTACCAGGCGGCGGACGAGCGCGGGCTGATGATCTGGCAGGATGTGCCGCTGCAGTGGGGCTATAACGATACGGCCGCCTTCGCCGACAACGCGGTCAGGCAGACGCAGGAGATGGTGGAGCAGTTCGGCAACTCGCCTGCCGTGGTGGTCTGGGGCGGACAAAACGAACCGCCATTCAACTCGCCGTGGATGGGCAAGCGCTTTCCCGACTGGCATAAGGATCTCAACCGCAATCTGATGCAGCGCGTCGCCGATACGCTGGCGCAGGACACCAGCCGCATTGTGCATCCCTTCTCCGCCGTGGAAGAGCACTACTGGGCAGGCTGGTATTTCGGCTCGCTGGCGAACCTGCTGGAGCCGGCGAAAACCGCCACCATCACCGAGTTCGGCGCTCAGGCGCTGCCCCGACTCGCCACGCTGCGCACCTTTATTCCGCGCAGCGAGCTCTGGCCTGCCACTACCCAGCCAGGCGATCCGAAGTGGGTGCGCTGGAAGTATCATAATTTTCAGCCTATCCAGACCTTCCAGAACGCGAAAATTTCACGCGGCGACACTATTCAGAGTTTTATCGCCAATACCCAGCGCTATCAGGCGCAGCTGGTCGCTATCGCTGCGGAAAGCTACCGGCGTCAGCGGTTTCAGCCGGTCACCGCGCTGTTTCAGTTTATGTTCGTGGAAACCTGGCCCTCCGCAAACTGGGGCGTCGTCGATTATCTGCGCCAGCCGAAAGCGGGTTATTTCGCGATGCAGCGCGCCTATCAGCCGCTGCTGCCGTCGATAGAGCCCAACAGGCTCGACTGGAAAGTCGGTCAGACCGGACAAATCAACCTGTGGACCATCAACGATTTGCCGGTCGCTTACCACGGCAGCCAGCTTGAGTGGCGCATCGTCCAGGGCGACAGCGTGCTGGCGCAGGGCAAGCAGCCGGTCGATATCGCCGCTGACAGCGGTAAAAAAGTGGTGGAGCTGCCGGTGACACCGTCACGCACAGGAGCGCTGCGCGTAACGACGCGCATTGTCGATAGCGGCAATAAAACCCTGGCGCGTAATCAGATGGAGTTTGGCGTGACGCCGTAAACCGCAGGTTCTGCCGCGAGTCGGGCGAGCCACGCGATTACGGCTTCGCTGCCCGGCTGGCTGCGCGAGCGCTGCGGCCAGGCGAGATAATAGGCTTTGCTGAGCGGCAGGCTGAGCGCATCAATCGCCACCAGATCGCCGCGCGCCAGCTCCGCGGCGATCAGCCGTTTCTGCCCTAACAGCAAACCTGCGCCGGCGACCGCGGCGTCAATCGCCAGCGAGGTCAGGTTAAAGCTGAGCGATGGCTGAGCCGCCGGCGTTGCCGCGCCTCTGGCCTGCAGCCAGCTACGCCAGTCCGGCAGAAACCGCCCCTCATTACCCCAGTCGAGATGAATTAACGGCGCCTGTTCCAGCGCGCGCGCCAGCGGATAGCGCTGAAGCAGCAACGGGCTGGCGACGGGCACCACCTCATCTACAAACAGGCGCTGCTTCTCGAGCTGCGGATAGCGATCCTCGCCGAAACAGATCACGAAATCCGCCGGCGTGGCGTTGAAGTCCACCTGCGCGTGGGTGCCGTGCAGCGAGAGATCGATATCGGGACAGCGTTCGCGCCACTGCATAATGTTGGGCAACAGCCACTTTGAGGCGAGCGCCGGCAGCGCATAGAGCGTCAGCTTCGGCATTAGGGCGACGTGCCGCAGGTTCTGCTGCCCAAGATGCAAAATATCGAAGGCTTCCGTCACGTAGCGCAGGTATTCTTTGCCGGTTTCGGTGAGCATGACGCCGCTCTGCGTGCGCACGAAAAGCGCGCTGCCGAGCTGCTCCTCTAACTGACGGATTTGCTGGCTTACCGCAGCGGGCGTCAGCGCCAGCTGGGCGGCCGCTTTCGCCAGGCTGCCCAGCTCCGCAGCAACCTTGAACGACTGAATAACGCTGATTTTAGGCAAACGCGGCGACTGGGCGGGCATTAATCTTTCCTTAACAGGTCGTTAAATAACTATCGTTATGCACCAACATATCAGCAGGTTACAGTTTTCATCCACCTGCTATGATGAGAACCGCTGCGATGGACTTGATCCGTTTCGATTTACACCCGCTCGCCGACGCCCGCTGGCGGCGCGATTGCCGCGAACAGCTCAACCAGCACGGCGCGCTGGTGCTGCGTCAGTTTTTACAGCCCGCCGCGCTGCAGGCGATCGTTGCCGAGGGCGAGGCGCAGCGCCATCTTGCTTTTCACACCGTCAGCAAGCACAACGTCTATCTGATGAAACCCGACGCGGCCTATAGCGCCGATCATCCGCGCAATCGCGATGTGAACAGCACCAAAGGCTGTATTACCGACGACCTGATCGGTGCCGAGTCGCCGCTGCGCCAGCTCTACAACGACGCGCTGTTTAAAGCGTTCCTGTGCGATGTGCTGGGAGAAAGCGCGCTCTATCCCTATGCCGATCCGCTCTCCTCCATCAACCTGCACTACGCGCCCGACGGCCAGGAACTCGGCTGGCACTTTGACAACTCCTCTTTCGCCATCACCCTGCTGGTGCAGAAGCCGCGCGGCGGCGGCCTGTTCCAGTATGTGAGGGATCTGCGCGACGCCGATGCCGGCGAGATGAACTTCGACGGCGTGGCCGAGGTGCTGGATCAGCGCCGGCCGGTGGAGGCGCTGGAGATCGACCCCGGCGATCTGGTGCTGTTTCGCGGCCGCAATTCGCTGCACCGGGTAACGCCGACCGAAGGTGATATCACGCGTATGCTGGCCGTGCTGGCTTACAATACCGAGCCGGGCGTGGCGCTCTCCGAGACGGCGCGCATGACCTTTTACGGACGGCTGTGATCCAGGTCGAGTAAGCCGTTCCACCCCCGCGTGAAAATCTGCTGGGTGCGAAAGGCCACCAGATCGCGCCAGTCGCGGTCTGATGGCCAAAACCCTTCCACCAGCCGTTGTTTGACGGCATGCCCTGCCTCGCTGGCCGCATCGCCCTGCAGGTGCAGCCAGTGATCGTCGCGCACGCGGCGATGCATCTCTTCGCCGGGAAAGGTGCCGCACTCCACCACCAGCGGCAAAATATGCGTATCGGGCAAGGCGTCCAGCAGGAACTGCGAAAGATAGCCCGTGGCGGTGGCGGTTACGCCGGTGTCGCTCTCTCGTCCGGCGCCGGTGAACAACAGGGTCAGCCATTCGCCGTAGAGCGTTTTTCCCCACTGATGTGCGGCGACGGGCCGTTCGGCGATCGAGAGCAGTATCGGATGTCCCCACGCGCCCGCGCCGGTATGCAAATCGAAGCTGAGGAGGGTCGTCGCGCGCGCGAGATGATGTTCAACGATCGTTTGCAGGGTGCGATAAGACCAGCTGGGCTGCGCACCGCCATAAAACAGGCCGTCGGCAAAATGATACTGCCCCGCTTCCACCACCGGCTTTATCGCGCCCCAGCCCGCGCCGTCGAGGGCCGCCTGCAGCAGCCGATCGGCCTGAGCGCGTTCGCCGTGGTAAAAATGGTGATATTCGGCATAGGCCGCATTAGCGGGCGGCGTCTGGGCGAAGTCGATAAAGTTCCGATTGAGATCGACGTTGTCTTCATTGACGCGCCGCAAATGCGCCGCTCCCCAAGGGTTAAGCAGATGCAGCAGCACGATCGCGGTATCGTCGGGCAAGGCGGTGAGATGAAAGCGATTGAGCCATGCAATCTGGCTGTCGGAGCCGTAATAGCCCTCTACGCCGTGAGTGCCGGAGATAATCAGCATCAGGTTAGCGGCCTGGGGATCGCCCAGCACCGCGACATCGGTAAAAAGCGCTTCGCCCTGCGGGCCGGGCAGCGGATGCCGATAAGAGGTCAGAACGCCATTCTGGCGCTCGACGGCGGCGACAAAACGGGCGCGTTGGGAAGCGTAATGCGGCAGATCGGACATGGGATTTCCTGTGACGGGCAGCGGCGGGTCGCCCCTTAACCGGCCAGCGGCTGAGGGCGACGCGCACCGCTGCTTATGGGTAAACCTTAAAGGCGAAATACTTTTTCGCCAGCCGGTCGTAGGTGCCGTTAGCGTGCAGCTGCGCCAGCGCGTCGTTGATCAGCTTGAGATTCGCGGCGTCGCCCTTGCGCAGGCCAATGCCGACGCCGTTGCCGAGCAGTTCTTTATCGACCAGCGTCGCCTGAATCGCGTAATTTTTGCCTTCGGGCGTATTGAGGAAACCCTGAGCCGCCGACACCGCGTTCGCCAGCGAAGCGTCAAGGCGACCAGCCACCAGATCCGGGTAGATCTCCATCTGGTTCGGGTAGGAAACGATATTGACGCCCTGCGCCGCCCACTTCGCTTTGGCGTAGGTCTCCTGAATCGTTCCCTGCGCCACGCCGACAGACTTGCCGCGCAGCGTGCCGATATCGTCGGTCAGCGCGCTGTTCTTCGGCGTCAGCAGCGCGCTCGGCGTGTTGTAGATCATTGCGCTGAAGTCGACCTGCTCGCGGCGTTTTTCCGTCATCGACATCGCCGAAAGGATCGCATCGAACTTCTTCGCCTGTAGCGCGGGGATGCTGCTGTCAAAGCCGATCTGCACCCACTGGCACGTCACCTTCGCCTGCGCGCAGATGGCGTTGCCCAGCTCGATATCAAAACCCTGCAGCGAGCCATCGCTGGCTTTGGATTCAAACGGCGGGAAGGTCGGATCGACGCCAAAGCGCAGCGTCTGTTCGGCCAGCGAAAGCTGGCTAAACGCGCCCAGCGACAGCAGTAAAGCGAAGGACAGACTCTTTTTCATTATTCTCTCCAGCAGGCGGGCAAGGATAAAACGTCATCCAGAGTTAATACCATGACGGACGACCGGCCACCACCGAAAACGCGGGTTGATCGAGAGTTAATTCTTATAGTTGTTAATACGTTAGCGAATTTATCCGCCCCGTTAAGTTTTGCTTAACGCCTGCTTTTTTTATTCCGGGCTTGCTCTGCCCACCGCATGAGGGCAAAGGCGATCATGAAAAAAGCTCATGTTCGTTGAATTTATATCACTTTTCGTTGATTCCCGACTCAGGCATAAAAGATACATGGATGTTAAGTATTGGTAACGCGAAAAGTTGTGAACGAGATAGCAGCTTAACAAATCGGGATATCCTGAAAAGAAAGAATTAACGCCAGATTGTCCATCACGAATTAGGATGCCAGATTAAAATGACGCAACCCTTCAACTTTACGATTAAAACTCTTCGTTTCGACGAAAATTATAATCCTTCGGAAAATACGCGCATCACCACCAACTTTGCCAATTTGGCCCGAGGCGACAAACGCCAGCAGAATCTGCGCAACGCGCTGGCGATGATTGACAACCGTTTCAATTCGCTGGCGCAATGGGATAACCCGAACAGCGATCGCTATGCCGTCGAAGTCGATATTATTTCTGCTGAAATGATTATCGAGACGGAAGGCCGCCGCGCCACTTTTCCGGTAATTGAAATATTAAGACCTAATATCATCGACCGCAAAACCAGCCAGCGTATCGAAGGTATTCCAGGCAATAACTTCTCTTCTTACGTGCGCGATTACGATTTCAGCGTACGGCTCAATGAGCACAATAGAAATAAAGCGGAATTCACCATTCCTGAGGATTTCGGCGATCTGCACGGCGCCATCTTCAGAGGTTTCGTTGCGTCGGCGGCTTATAAAGAGTGCTTTCAAAAGTCGCCGGTTATCTGCCTGAGCGTTTCCAGCAAAAACGTTTACCACCGAACCAATAATCACCACCCGGTGCTGGGCGTCGAATATCAGCAGGATCAGCCCTCTTTAACCGACCGCTACTTTGCCAAAATGGGGCTGCAGGTGCGCTATTTTATGCCGCTTAATAGCGTCGCGCCGCTGGCGTTCTACTTTAGCGGCGACCTGCTGGCGGACTACACCAACCTTGAGCTGATTGGCACTATCAGCACCATGGAGACGTTCCAGAAGATTTACCGGCCTGAAATCTATAACGCCAATTCAGCGGCGGGAAAACGTTATCAGCCAGACCTGAATCATCAGGATTACTCTTTAACGCGCATTGTTTACGACCGCGAAGAACGTAGCCAGCTGGCCGTTGAGCAGGGTAAGTTCACCGAAGAGAACTTTATTAAACCCTACCAGACGATGCTTGAACAATGGGTTGCGCATTCCGTTCTTTGATTATTTAACCGACAGGGTCACGCTTGATGAAAAAGTTATTACCAACCTCTACCGCCGGCAGCTTACCTAAACCTTCCTGGCTGGCACAGCCTGAGGTGCTCTGGTCGCCCTGGAAATTGCAGGATCGAGAATTAGTCGACGGCAAGCTAGACGCCCTGCGTTTATGCCTGGCGGATCAGCTGCAGGCCGGCATCGATATCGTCAGCGATGGCGAGCAAACGCGGCAGCATTTCGTCACCACCTTTATTGAGCACCTGAGCGGCGTCGATTTTGAAAAGCGCGAAATCGTGAAAATTCGCGATCGCTACGACGCCAGCGTGCCGACCGTGGTCGGTGAAGTGAGCCGTCAAAAGCCGGTTTTCGTCGAGGATGCGAAATTCTTACGTCAGCAGACCAGCCAGCCCATCAAATGGGCGCTGCCTGGCCCGATGACGATGATCGATACGCTTTACGATAGCCACTATAAGAGCCGCGAAAAGCTGGCGTGGAAGTTCGCCGAAATTCTCAACCAGGAAGCTAAAGAACTTGAGGCGGCCGGCGTCGATATTATCCAGTTCGATGAGCCTGCCTTTAACGTTTTCTTTGATGAAGTGAACGACTGGGGAATCGCGACGCTGGAGCGGGCTATTGAAGGTCTGAAGTGCGAAACGGCGGTGCATATTTGCTACGGCTACGGCATCAAAGCTAATACCGACTGGAAAAAGACGCTGGGAACGGAATGGCGTCAGTATGAAGAGATCTTCCCGAAGCTGCAGAAATCGAATATCGATATCGTGTCGCTCGAATGTCAGAACTCGCGCGTGCCGATGGATCTGATTGAGCTGATTCGCGACAAAAAAGTAATGGTGGGCGCCATCGACGTGGCGACCAACACCGTCGAGACGCCGGAAGAGGTGGCCAGCACCCTGCGCAAGGCGCTGCAGTTTGTCGACGCCGATAAGCTCTATCCCTGCACCAACTGCGGCATGATCCCGCTGCCTCGCCACGTGGCGAACGGCAAGCTCAATGCGCTGAGCGCGGGCGCGGAGATTGTCAGAAGAGAGCTGCTGGCGAAGTAACGTCGGGACGAGCGCTACGTGAAAATGCAGCCCGATCAGGTAGCGCCTGATCGGGCTGAAATCCAGCCTCAACCCATGAGAGATATGCAGACGCAGCCACTCATCCCTTATCGCGCTCAGCCATACATAACTGAAAATAATTTTCCCCTCTGCATCCATTCGCCCTTCTCGCACGTATATCCCTTTATGAGTAACCTTATTGCTCCTTAAACGAGGATATATACTTTCAGGATTCATGCAGCCTGGCCCACAAAACAAAGGCGCAGAGGCTTACCAACGCGCCAGCCAGACAGACCGACTGCCATCCCCACAGTGCATAGAGCTGGGTGGCGACGAAGGCGCCCAGCGCGCTGCCCACTGAGTAAAAGCCCATATAGGCGCCGACAAGACGGCTGGCCTCGGCAGGCCGGGCGGCAATGATCGCGCTCTGATTAATCACATGAACTGTCTGCACGGCAAAATCGAGCGCAATGATGCCCATAACCAGCCATAGCAGCGATATTTCAGCACCGGCAATAGGCAACCATGAGAGCGTCAGCAACGCCAGCGCGGCGCCGGTTGCGCGCCGACCTCTGCCGCTGTCTGCCCATCCTCCAGCTCGCGACGCTGCCAGCGCGCCCGCTACGCCCGCGAAACCAAACAGTCCGATCTGCGTATGGGAAAGCGACATAGCGGTGAGCGGCATGACCATCGTGGTCCACAGCATGCTGAAAGCGGCAAAGATCAGCAGCGCGAAAATTCCGCGCGTCCTGAGCTGCGGTTCTGTGGCATAGAGGCGGAAAAAAGCGCCCATCAGCGTAGCATAGCGGGGCCGCTCCGCCGGTTGCGGGGTCGCGGGCATAAGCCTGGCCAGCACCAGGGCGATCGCCAGCATCAGGCAGGCGGAAAGCCAATAGAGCGCGCGCCAGCCGGCAAGGTCGGCGATCGCCCCTGAGATAAAGCGAGCCAGCAGGATCCCTAACACGATGCCGCTGGTGACGGTGCCGACAACCTTGCCACGCTGCTGGGGATCGGCCAGCACCGCGGCCCACGCCACCACTAACTGCACTACCACCGCCATCAGGCCGACCAGCAGCATCGCGCCCAGCAGGATCGGCAGATTTGGCGCCAGCCCGACCAGTGCTAAAGCCAGCGCCGAGAATAGCAGCAGCGCAATAACTAACATTTTGCGGTTCATCCAGTCACCGAGCGGCACCAGAAAGAGCAAGCCGATCAGGTAGCCGGTTTGCGTCAGGGTGACGACGCTGCCGATAAGGCCGGGTGCCAAATTGAGGCTAGCAGCCATGGATTCAAGCAGAGGTTGTGCGGCGTAGACGTTCGCCACCGCCAGGGCGCAGGTAAGCGAGAATAAAAAGGTTATCCAGGGCGAAAGTATCGGGTGAGTCTGTGCGGGCGTTATCGCAACTTCTGGATTTGTGTCTGCCTTAATCTGCATAGGCTCTCTTCTGGTTTCTTTTTGAAACTACCTAGTCGACAGAATCTACCGTGGTGGTTTTTTTTTGCAACCTCTTTTGCGACGGATTATGCTGGCGTCATCAGAAGCGAGCGGAGAGTTAACAGATGGCGAAACAGGAATCACTCAAGACCAGCGAATGCCCCATTGCCAGGACGGTTGAGTCGATTGGCGAGCGCTGGTCTCTGATGATCATCCGCGAGGCGTTTGACGACGTGCGCCGGTTCAGCGAGTTTCAGAAAAATTTGGGGCTGGCGAAAAATATTCTGGCGTCCCGGCTAAAACACCTGGTTGATATTGGCGTGTTTGACCTCTGCCCGGCCTCAGACGGCAGCGCCTATAAGGAATATGTTCTGACCGAAAAGGGCGAAACCCTATTCCCGGTGGTGGTGGCAATACGTCAGTGGGGCGAGCGCTATCTGTTTGAACAAGGCGAAACGCACTCGGTTCTGGTGGATAATGCCCATGGCATGCCGGTTGAGCCGCTAGAAGTGCGCTCCTGCGACGGGGCGCGACTGGCGCCGTCCGACTGTCATCGTCGGCGCGTTAGGGCTGGCGAAGAGGAGGATTATCCTCGGTGATACGCGCCGCCGCCTGAACCTTACTCCACGTGCAGGCTAATGCCGAGCCGTTTCGCTTCCATCGTTAAAATCTTCTCTCCCGTTGACAGATTGCCTTCGTGCAGACGGTCAAATAGCTTACCGAAGAGAAAGATGGTCAGGTAATCGGCGTTTGCCGGCGAGTGCTGAGTAAAGTTAATGCCGGCTGCGGCAAACTCCGCATTGGCAGCGGACTCCGTTTCGACGATAACCTCGGCGACCCGTCTGATTAACGCCTCTTCGTGACGCGTCAGCGTCTCCATAATTATCCGCTGTTCTTCTTGCGTGAATGACTGGTCCATCTTATTTTCCTCATTGAATGACGGCATAACAGTTATCATAAAATGAAATCGCTGACTCACGGCTTACATCAATTGCAGCTGGGTTTGCACAGGCAATATTATTTAACAGGTAACAACCACCATGGCTCTGATCCCTAAAAACTACGCGCGGCTGGAAAGCGGCTACCGCGAGAAAGCGCTGAAAATCTATCCGTGGGTATGCGGGCGCTGCGCGCGCGAATTTGTTTATTCGAACCTGCGAGAACTCACCGTCCACCATATCGATCACGACCACACCAATAATCCGGAAGATGGCAGCAACTGGGAGTTGTTGTGCCTCTACTGTCATGACCACGAACACTCAAAGTACACGGAAGCGGACCAGTACGGCACACGGGTGGTAGCGGGTGAGGATGCGCAAAACGATATCGGCGCCGCCACTTATAACCCCTTCGCTGATTTGCAGGCGATGCTCAATAAGAAAAAATAACGCATGCAGGGCAGCCAGCATGCTGGCTGCCCTGCTCGCTCTCGGCCTGCGGCGGAGGAATATCATGCTATTCCAGATGAACGACGCGCAGTCCTGACCAGCATCTCTCGTCCGAACGGGTCACCAGCACCGACGGATTGTCGCTGAATTTGCTGATCAACATCACGATCCGATTCATCAGAAGGGCGATCTTCTCCGTGCCGACATAGATAAATTCGTTGGAGGGAAGCGCATAGGTAAAGCCCCTTTCACATACCACGCTGCGGGAAAAACCATTATCCAGCATCGTGAAAAGTAGCTCGGTGCGCATTTTTTCGGTCTGATCTTTCAATTCGACCCGGATTGTATAGCTAGCCATAGTCATCCTCGATCGTCATGTAATTTAAGATAACTTAAATTATAGCCGCTATTGTTTTGAAAATGTGCATTTAAGATATATCTTATCCAGAGGATAAAGGCGGATGGAGACGCGTCGTCGTGCGGAAAGGTGGGATAAAAGATTGAAACAATCCGGAGGCGAACTCACCATCCGGATGGCTATTGCGTATTAACGGGAACGACCGCAGGCGGCATCCCCGCTTTTGGCGTTAGAAACTCTGCCAGTCCGCTTCGTTAAGCACCGCGACGCGCTGCGGCGCGGGGGTGCGCAGACGCGCAGGCTGTACCGCCGGCGCACGCGGCGCGACAGCCTCGAAGTCGTTACCGACGCGGAATTTGCCGACCAGTTCGGTCAGCGTGCTGGCCTGCTCCTGCAGCGACTGCGCCGCCGCCGACGCCTCTTCCACCAGCGCGGCGTTCTGCTGCGTGACGTCATCCATCTGGTTCACCGCCTGATGCACCTGCGCGATGCCCTGGCTCTGCTCGACTGCGGCAGCGGCGATTTCGCCGACCAGATCGCTCACCTGCCGAATCGCGTCTTTCATCACGTCCATATTGCGCCCTACGTCGCTCGCCTGCGCGGCGCCCGCTTCCGTCAGCTGATGCGAGGCTTCGATCAATGCCTTGATTTCATGGGCGGCGGCGGTAGAACGCTGCGACAGGTTTCTTACCTCGCCCGCTACGACGGCGAAGCCTTTGCCGTGCTCGCCGGCGCGCGCGGCCTCTACCGCGGCGTTGAGCGCCAGGATATTGGTCTGAAATGCGATGCCTTCGATCAGCGAAACAATATCGTTCACCTTGCGCGAGCTGCCGCGAATATTGTCCATCGTCGCCAGCATCGTGGTCAGCGATTCGCCGCTCTTCTCAGAGAGGCTGCTGGCGTTGGCCGCCAGCTGGCTCGCCTGACGGGTATTATCCGCCGTCTGGCGCACCGTCTCGCTCAGTTCGGTCATGCTGGCCGCCGTCTGTTCCAGCGACGCCGCCTGCTGCTCGGTGCGCGAAGAGAGATCTTCGTTGCCTGCGGTAATCTGCACCGATGCGCTGCTGACCGACTGCGACGCCTGATTAACCGAGGCGAGCGCCGAGGCGACGCGCTGCATCAGGTGGTTAAAGGCGCGCGCCATATTGCCAATTTCATCGCGGCGGCTTTCATCAGCGTTCAGCGTCAGGTCAAGACTGTCGCTGGCGCGCGCCATCACGTTGCCCATCGCCGACAGGCTGCGGCGAATGCGCAGAATGGTGACGGTGGAGAAGAGACCGAACAGCACGACGGTGGCAATAACGCCGCCGATGGTGGCCCACAGCACCGTTGTGAACAGGCTGCGGTTGGTATCGCGCAGCTGGTTGCTGATATCGATATTCAGCGTCAGCTGTTTCTGGTAGTCGGCAATCATCTGGCGAATCGCCGCGCCGACCCCCTCATTGCCCTCGATCAGTCCGAGCGTCAAAGTATCCTGGTGCGCATGAGAAGCGGCGATAAACGCCGGCAGGCGATCGTTGATGGCGCGCAGATTCTCATAGGCGAGGTTGGTCAGACGCTTATCTTCGTCGCTGGAGATATCGTTGGCCATGTAGTAGTCGATCTGCGATTTAATCTGCGCCAGGCTATCGCTGATGTTTTTTTCCACATCTACAAACTTCGCGTCTTCGGTCTGGCTCTGGTGCTTGTAGAGCGTAATCGCCAGCTGATTGCCTTCATCAATCATTTTTCCCAGATCTTTAATTGAGGGAATGGCGTTGGCTTGGACATATTCGAAGCGATCCTGAAACCCGGACAGCAGCGAGATAGCCAGTACGGCCTGTAAAATAATCGCGCCAAACAGCAGCGAAAATGCCAACAGCAGGCGTTGGGTAATGTTCATCCTGTTCTCCATAAGGTAAGCGTCCCTGTCCTTATGCGTTCAGGCAGGGTTTAGCCTCCTTATCATCGGCAACGTCCCGCCATTAATTAATTTTATTACCGTGCTTTGACACCTGCCTCAGATTATCGCCATTCCTCTCTACTCAGGCTGTAGTCCATGGCCCAGCTGCCGATAACCGGGAGAGGTATTTGGAATACCCTTTATCGATTCTCTGGCGCGGCGACTAAACATGACGACTTACGCTTTTCATCCCTCATCTGACGGACGCGCGCGCGGCCTGGTCAGAAAACCGATGCTTATAATGCTGGTGCTGCTCGGCCTCTCTTTTTGCGCCGCGCTGACCGCGCTGCTTTGCGTGGCCGACGATCTGAACGATAAAGCGGATCTTCGCAGCGGGCTGCTGCTGGGCAAGGCGTTTGCCAGCCGCGAAGAGAGCATGCGTTTTCACCTTAGCGACAACGCTGAATGGGGCGAAGCCTATAACAACCTGCATCGTACGCTGAACCTCGACTGGGCCTGGCGCAACCAGAATCTGGGCGAATCGCTGTTCAAAACCTTCGGCTACGAGGGCGTATTCGTCATCGCGCCCAATGGCGAAACGCGCTACAGCGTGCTCGACGGCGCGCTGCGCCGCAAGAGCTTTCAGGCGTGGCTGGGGCAGGATGCGCTTAACGCCCTGAAGCAGCGGCTACAGCAGAGCGACGGCAAGGCGATAGCGCGGCTGGTGCGCGTCGGCGACCAGCTGGCGCTACTCGGCGCCGCCTGGATTACCCCCGGCGGCGACCACAGCGTAAAAATGGTCGCGGGCCCGCCTTCGATCATGATTTTTGTCGATCGTCTGACCCCCGCCAAGCTGGCAAGCGCGGGCGCGGAGTATGGCATTAAAAAACTTAGCTACGCCGACGCGCCGCCCGAGGGCACAGGCGAGCATGACCGCTACCTCGCGTCGGCGCTGGGCGGCGTCGTGACGCTGAAGTGGCAGAGCGACGATCCCGGCGGCGCGCTGCTCACCTGGCTGCTGCCGCTGCTGGCGCTGCTGATGTGCGCCACCTTTTTCACCGCCACCATGCTGATGCGCAACGCGCTGCGCAAAGCGCGTCATAGCGACGTCAGCACTTTTCTGCTGGAGCAGAGCCAGCAGGCGCTGGCCGCCAGCGAGCAGCGCTTTCGCGACGTAGCGGAGAGCACCACCGACTGGATCTGGGAAGCGGACGCGCAGCTGCGCTTTACCTGGATCTCCGGCCGTTTTCCCGCCGTCACCGGCTATCACAGCCAGGACTGGCTGCAGCAGCCGCTGCACGATTTTCTGCTCGACGACGCCGACCTGCCGCAGCGGCTGACGCAGCGGGAGCAGCCCGCCGAGCCGCTGACGCTGTTGCGCTGCCGCTACCGATCCGCGCAGCAGCATATTCGCTTCTGCAACCTCACGCTGCGTCCCGTTACCCTGCCGCAGGGGAAAAAGGGCTACCGCGGTACCGCCACCGACGTTACCCTCGAGGTCGAGGCCGAGGCGCGCGTCCGCTATCTCTCGCAGTTCGACGAACTGACCGGGTTACCCAACCGCGCGCAGATGAACGCCTGTCTGGCGGGCAAGCTCAGCGATGCGCTGCATAGCGATTGCCCGCTGGCGGTCATTATGATCGACCTGGATAAGTTTAAGCCGGTGAACGATCTCTACGGCCACGCCGCCGGCGACAGCGTGCTGCACGACGTCTCCCTGCGCTTCAACGCCGTTCTTAAGGATGCCGGGATGACCGCCCGGCTCGGCGGCGACGAGTTTGTGATGATCGTCTCCGGCATTCACAGCCGGGAAGAGATCGGCGAGTTGTGCAGCCATATTATCGACCAGATCAATCTGCCCTTTACCATTAACGGCGGCGACGTCTTTATCGGCGCCAGCCTGGGCATCGCGCTGGCGCCGCAGGATGGCAACAATCCTGGCGATCTGCTGCGCTATGCGGATATCGCCCTCTATAAGGCGAAAAACGCCGGGCGCAACAACTGGGTGTTTTATCAGCGCGACATGGGAGAGAAGATCGTGCAGCGGCGCGAAATGGAGCGCGAACTGCGTGAGGCGATCCACACTAACCAGCTGCGCCTCGCCTGGCAACCGCGCTATGACGTGCGATCCGCGCGCGTCACCGCCGTGGAGGCGCTGGTGCGCTGGCACCACAGGCAGCACGGCGTACTGATGCCCGATCAGTTTATCCCGCTGGCGGAAGAGACCGGGCTGATCGGCGCGCTGAGCGACTGGGTGCTGCTGCGCGCCTGCAAAGATACGCACCGCGACCTGCCGGGCCTGACGGTGTCGGTCAACCTTTCCGCGGTAGAGTTCAGCGATAAAGGCCTGCCGCGGCGTATTCGCGCCGCGCTGGACGCCACCGGCCTGCCGAGCGGTCGGCTGGAGATCGAGGTAACGGAAAACGCCATGCTGCAGGATCCGGAAACCACGCTTGAGGTGATGCAGGCGATCAAAGCGCTGGGCGTGAAGTTTTTAATCGACGACTTCGGCACCGGCTACGCCTCGCTGAACTATCTGCGCAGCTTTCCGTTCGACGGTATCAAGATCGATAAATCGTTCATCTTTCCGCTGAACGACTCCGCGCAGGCGCGGCAGATTGTCGAGAACATGGTCGGACTCGGCAAGGCCTACTCGCTGAGCGTGACCGCAGAAGGGGTCGAAACCGCCTCGCAGATGGAACAGCTTAAACTGATGGAGTGCGACGGTCTGCAGGGCTACTACCTCGGCAAACCTCAGCCGCTGGCGCAGATCGTTGAAACCTACTGCGCCGCGCCGACCTCGCCATAGCGCTCAGGCGCGGCGCCGCGCCTGGTTGCGCCCGCCATGCTTCGCCAGATAAAGCGCTTCGTCCGCCTTCTCGATCAGCGCCTTAGGCTCAGGGCGATCGCTTTCGGGCAGAAAGGTAGCGCATCCCGCGCTCAGCGTGACGTGCGCGGCTATCGAGGAGGAGTCATGGGGAATATTGCGCGCGCTCACCGCCTTCACCGCCGCGGTAGCGATGTTCAGCGCATCCGCCCCTGTGGCGCCAGGTAAAATAATGGCGAACTCTTCGCCGCCGTATCTTGCCACCTTGTCGCCGCTGCGCAGCGTTAGCCCTTTTAGCGCGCTGGCGACCGTTTTCAGACAGGCGTCGCCGGCGACGTGGCCATAGGTATCGTTGTAGCGTTTGAAATAGTCGATATCCATCAGGATTAGCGACAGCTGCTGGCCGTGCTCCGCCGCGTCGAGCAGGCTCTGCTGCAGGAAATGGTCGAACTGACGACGGTTCGCCAGGCCGGTCAGGCCATCGGCGTGCGCCAGGTTCTCCAGTGAGAGGTTCGCCGCCGTCAGCTCGTCGCGCAGGCGGGTCAGCTCCTGCTGATAGCGCAGGCTGCGTCGCGCCTGGCTAAGGATATAGGCGCCAAGCAGCACAATTCCCGCCAGCAGCGCCAAATCGAGGAGCACATCCTCTACCTGTCCTTTAATCCAGTTTCTTAGCAGATTATGTTTATCGTAGCCTGCCGCCACCACCAGCCCGTAACGCTCGGAGCGGGCAAAGCCGAAAATGCGCGCCTGGCCGTCCAGCGCGGCACGCCACTGGCCGCTTCCTTTGTCGGAACTGGCAAGCATCGCCTGGAAAAGGTGGCTGGAGGAGAGGTTTTTGCCGATATAGCTGTCCGGCATTGGCCGCGCGTAGAGTACCGTGCTGTCTGCCAGCATCAGCACCAGCACATCCTGCGGTCCCAGCTCATAGTAGCTGTAGTAGTGACGAAAATAGTCGACGCGGATAGTCGCCAGCAGCACGCCGTCGAAGCCGCCGGAGGCGTCGTTAATTCGCAGCGACACCGGTATCACCAGATCGCCGGTGCTGCGGCTGCGTATCACCGGGCCGATATGCACGCTGTCGCGCGGGTTTATGCGGTGGTAGTGAAAATATTCGCGATCGGCGTTGTTAATACCTTTGGGGATGGTCTGAGCCGAGGTGGCGATCCACTTGCCCTGCGCATTGTAGTAGAACAGCCCATGCAGCTGCGGCAGCCGGCTCGCCAGCTCCTGCATGGTCTGGCTAAGGGCGGCGCCGTTGACGCCGGACGCCATTTCGCTCATTAGCTGATGCTGTACTTCCCGTAGCGACAGCTCCGTCTGTAATATGGTGTCGTCCGCCTGACGCGCCTGAGAAAGAGAAAGGTTTACCGCCATCTGTTCAGACTGAATCAGGGTATCGCGCCAGGCTTCACGCATCGTCCAGAGGTTAAGCCCGGTCACTGCCAGCGTCAGCAGCAGCCCGGCCATCGCAATGCTTCGGGGCAGCGAGCGATTTAACGACATCGCCCGATCGCTTCTCCTTTTACGTCTCATGAACCGCCTTTTTAAATGCATCAGGTAAGTTAAGCATATGTAGCTAGCAGAGGCTGGCAAGTCAGGGCAATCACCAGCAAACTGGCCAGAAAAGACGGAGCACTGTGCGATTTCCAAAAGGGCATTTTAAATAAAATAGTAAAAAGTGCATTTTAAATAAAATATTCACACTTCTTTGCACTATCGCTAACTCGCTAATTCGTATGGAAACCTGGAGTGGTTGAGGCAAACCCCCATTAAAACACTATTTTATGCTGTATCATTTTGGCTGTTACAGGTTCAGACTGTATATTCATCCACTGGACGACGCGGTGGCTATTCGCTCTCCGATTAAGGACAGCACATGATCTACTCCTCTGATACCGTCTGCGCGCTGACAGGCATCGATTCCTTTACACTAAAACGCTGGTACCGCAGTGGATTTATCCACAAAGGTGTCGGTAAAGACCAGTGGTCGGACGCGCAGCTGCAGCAAGTCTTGCTCATGCGAGAGATGACCAGTAACGGCGCAACGATTAGAGAGCTCAAAACGGCGCAGGAAACAGCGAATCCGTTACGTAGCGGCGGCTGGGCCGCACGACGTGGCGATATGCTCTGGCAGCTGGAGTTCGGCAGCGAACGCTCCCTGGCCATTCTGTTGCGCAAGCTCGCCAGCAACTTTGCGGGTGATGATTTCGTTTTACGGCTTCTGCTGCCGCTTAATCAATGGCTGCGCGACGATACGCGTACAGGCGCCTGCGGCCGACTGGCGCGCTTTCATAGCCTGATTGTCGCCCACGCCGGAAGCCTAATCCGAAGCGCTGCACGCACCGCTGCCGTCCCGCTGCTGCTGGAAAACGTCAGCGAAAAAAATCAGACCGAAATCTGGCTGGAAGCCATCAGGCTCAGCGGCCAGGGGTTTTGCGTAGAAATGCAGTCTGCCGACGCGATTAACTCGTCTGCCTCCTCGCATCCTCACCACCTGCTGTGGTGCGGAGCAGGTTTAACGGAGTTTATGCATGAACACTATCTGACGCGCCTGAACAAAGGCGAGTCCGTGCTGCTCTGCGGCCCTGACCGCCGCGTCCATCATCTCTATCCGCAACTGCCCGCGGTCGCCTGAGCGGCCGCCTTCTCTTCTTTCTTTCCCTGCCCTTCCAGCGCGCAATCAGGCCGCAGCGAGTACACTTACTGAGTCCCTTTCATCAGGAGGTTACTATGTCTCAGGTTTTCCTTCGCTATCGTCTTGGCGACGATGAGGTCGGCCGCGTCGGCTACGGCGCGATGCAGCTTGCCGGCCCCGGCGTCTTTGGCCCGCCAAAAGACGAAGCGCGCGCGATACAGGTGCTGCGCGACGCCATCGCCGCCGGCGTGCGTCATATCGACACCAGCGATTTTTACGGCCCGCACCTGACGAATCAGCTGATTAAAAAAGCGCTGCATCCCTACCCGGAAGATTTGATTATCGTCACCAAAGTCGGCGCGCGCCGCGATGAGAAAGGCGGCTGGCTGCCCGCTTTTTCGCCGGACGAGCTGGTCAGCGCGGTAGAAGATAACCTGCGCAACCTCGATCTCGGCGTGCTGGAAGTGGTGAATCTGCGTAGCATGATCAATCCGCAAAAGCCGGCGGAAGGCTCGCTTGAACCGCAGCTTAGGGCGCTGATAGAACTTAAAGAGCAAGGGGTGATCCGCCATATCGGACTGAGCAACGTCACCGCGCGTCAGGTAGAAGAGGCGCAGCAGCTTACCGAGATCGCCTGCGTGCAGAACCTGTATAATCTCGCTAACCGCGAGGATGACGCGCTGATTGACAAGCTCGCCGCCCAGGGCATTCCCTACGTGCCCTTCTTCCCGCTCGGCGGTTTTACGCCGCTGCAGTCTACGCAGCTGACTCAGGTGGCGCAGCAGCTTAACGCCACGCCGATGCAGGTGGCGCTCGCCTGGCTGCTGCAGCGCTCGCCCAATATTCTCCTGATCCCCGGCACCTCATCGCCGGAACATCTGCGCGAAAACCTGGCGGCGGCGCAGCTGACGCTGCCGGATGAGGCGCTGGCGGTGCTGGACGATATCGGCAATAAAAAGGGCCGCTAGCGCGGCCCCTGAATTTACCCACTCCGTTTTACCGCAGCGCGCCTGAGGTTTCTACAGGCGCCTCGCACAGCTCCAGCTCTACCGGGATACTTTTATAGGCCGGAATGCCGCTTTCGGTATCGTGGCTGTCGAGCGGCACCATCACGTTGGCCTCGGGGTAGTAAGCCGCAACCGAACCGGGCGCCATGTCATACACCACCACGGTCAGGTTATCGAGCCGCCGTCCGGTACGGTTGCCCTGCGGATCGAGCGCCACCATATTCACCTTATCGCCAACGCGGAACTGGCGTTTTTCCGCCTCGTCCGCCGCCATAAACAACACGTCGCGTCGGCCGGTGACGCCGCGATAGCGGTCGTTCAGGCCATAAAGCGTGGTGTTGTACTGGTCATGGCTACGCAGCGTTGTCAGCACCAGATCGTGACAGACCAGCGAGCGCGGATCTTCATTGATCCCCTGCATCACCTTGAACTGCGCCTTGCCGCTCGGCGTCAGCCATTTGCGCTGCGCGGCCGCCACCGGCAACCGGAAGCCGCCCGGCGTCAGGATGCGGTTGTTGAAATCGTCGAAGCCGGGGAAAACCGCCTCGATGGCGTCGCGGATAAAGCTGTAGTCGCCCACCATTTTGTCCCAGTCGACGCGCGAGTTGCGCAGCGTGGCTTTCGCCAGCCCGGCCACCAGCGCCGGCTCCGATTTCAGATGTGGCGAGGCGGGTTTCAGCGTGCCGCGCGAGGCGTGCACCATCGACATCGAATCCTCTACCGTCACGCTCTGCTCGCCCGACGCCTGGCGGTCGATTTCGGTGCGGCCCAGCACCGGGAAAAGGTAATTATGCTTGCCGAGCAGCAGGTGCGAGCGGTTAAGCTTGGTGGCCATATGCACCACCAGATCGAGCTTGCGCATCGCCTCGAAAGTCACCTGCGGATCGGAGATGGCCTCCGCCAGGTTGCCGCCCAGGCAGAGCAGCGCTTTGGCTTTACCGTCGCGCATCGCCTGGATCGCCGCCACCGCGCCGTGACCATGCTTCTGCGGCGGCTTAAAGCCAAATACCTTTTCAATATTGTCCAGCATCCACTGCGGCGGAATTTCGGTGATGCCGACGGTGCGATCGCCCTGTACGTTGGAGTGACCGCGTAACGGACAGATGCCCGCGCCGCGCTTGCCGATATTGCCGCGCATCAGCAGCAGGTTGGCGATCTGCTGCACGTTCTGGGTGCCGTACTGGTGCTGGGTAATGCCCATGCCGTAGCAAATAATGGTGCTGTCCGACGCGGCGTACAGATGAGCGATATTTTGAATCTCTTCGAGCGTCATGCCGGAAACTTTCAGAATATGCGGCCATTCGGTCGCCTCAAGATCCGCCTTCAGCGCGGCGAACCCTTCGGTATGTTCGTTGATAAAGCTTTCGTCGATCACGCCCGGCTCGCCCGCCGCCAGCGCTTTTTCATGCATCGACAGCAGAGACTTCATCACGCCCTTCAGCATCGCCGCGTCGCCGCCGACGCGCACTTTGTAATAGGTGGACGCCAGCTGCGTCGAACCCATCGACAGCATCTCAATTGGGCTTTGCGGCGAGGTAAAGCGCTCCAGGCCGCGCTCGCGCAGCGGATTGATCGCCACGATGGTTTTGCCGCGCTTCGAGACGTCGCGCAGCGTCGCCAGCATGCGCGGATGGTTGGTGCCGGGATTGTGGCCGATGCAGAGCACCAGATCGCAGTGATCGAAGTCCTCCAGCTCGACCGTACCCTTGCCTACGCCGATCGACTGCGGCAGGCCGACGCTGGTCGGTTCGTGGCACATATTGGAGCAGTCGGGAAAGTTATTAGTGCCGTATTCGCGCGCGAAGAGCTGCCAGAGAAAGGCGGCTTCGTTAGAGGCGCGGCCGGAGGTATAGAATTCGACGCTGTCGGGATCCTCATAGCTGCGCAGCAGCGCGCCGATCTCGTTGAGCGCCGTCTCCCATTCGATGGGCTGATAGGTATCGCTCGCCGCGTCATATTTCATCGGGTGGGTCAGGCGCCCTTCGCCTTCCAGTTCCAGGGCGTTGCGCTGCCAGAGTTCGCTGACGGTGTGCGCGGCGAAAAACTCCGGCGTGGTGCGTTTGCTGGTCGCTTCCCAGGAAACGGCTTTGGCGCCGTTTTCGCAAAATTCAAACGAGGAGCGGTGCTGCGGATCGGGCCAGGCGCAGCCTGGGCAGTCGAACCCTTCAGGCTGGTTGACCTTGAACAGCGCGATAACATCCTGCTTAACCGACATCTGGCCGCGAATCGCATCCGCTACCGCTTTGAGCGCGCCCCAGCCGCCTGCCGAACCGCCATAAGGCGCAATACCAATATTACTGTTTTGTTTTTTCATACGACGTTGCTCTCCAGTGCTTATCCTTTTTAGCGTAGGCGAGCAGATCCTGAGTGCGGCGGCGGCGGGACCAAAGATGTTAAATTTATTCTTTCAGGATGTTACCGCGTCTCGCATAGCAGGTTCACCGAGAGCGAGATAGCCGATACGATAGCCCTCTCCCGACAGCCCTTCAGCAGCGGCGAAATCGACCTGAAGCAGCGACTGGGCCGAAATATCCCAGCCGACCAGCGCCGCCTCGAGGTTTAGCGCGGCGAGATCGCTATAGGGCGCAATCGGCCTGTAATGCAGCGCCGCAAAGCGCGCGTCGCGCAGCGTCGCCATCGACGGCATTTTCACGCCCAGCCAGCTTTGAATCACTGGCCAGCCGAAATCCTGCGTCAGCCTGGCGAAGCCGGCGCTCTGCAAAAAGCGAATCATTCCGGCGCTGTCGCGCCAGAGATAGAGCGGCGCGTAGCTGTTCGCCCTCGCGCCCTCGTCGCGTCGCGCATAAAGGTAGGCCTTGAATATGAGGTCGGGAAAGCCGTCGAGCTTTGCGCCGTTTTCCGCGATGCGCCGTTCGATAATCGCCATGTCGTAATCGGCAGGCAGCGTAAAGCGATAGTGCATCAGGATCATAACGCCTCCCCGACGAGCATTTCGCCGTTGCTAAAGCTCCAGTCGCCTGCGGTGTTGAACTGGATCACCACCATCACGTCAGCGGGCCGGACAGCCAACTGTGCGGCCAGCCGCTGTGTCAGCGTGCGGCAGAACGCTGATTTCTGCGCCGCCGAGCGCGGCTTGCCGGCAAGCAGCGTAAAGAGGATGAAATCGTCGCTGCGCCTGCCGCTCAGATAGTGCGGGTCATAAATGCGCTGCGCTGCGGGCAGTTTCTCTACTATCTGAAACCGGTCATGCGCCGGGACGTCGAAGGTCTCTACCAGCGTACGGTGCAGGATGTCGGAAATCTGCGCGATACGCGCCTCGCTGGTCTGCTCGTGCAGCGTGATGCGGGTCAGCGGCATGGGCTTTCCTCCTTTGGCAAATCGCTTTCAGGCAGATAGTGCAGCGCGGTCACGGCGGCAGGCCAGCCGGCATAAAAAGCCAGATGGGTAAAGACTTCGCTGAGTTCGCTGCGGCTCAGGCCGTTTTCAGCGGCGAAGCGCATATGCCAGCCGAGCTGTTTCTCGCGTCCCAGCGCGGCCAGACATGCCAGGGTGATCAGGCTGCGTTCGCGCGGCGTCAGAATGTCGCGCTGCCAGATATCGCCAAACAGCAGGCTATTGGTGATCTCCGCCAGCTTTGGCGACGCCTGCTGAAGGGTTTCTTTGTCGAGTGTGTTGCTCATCATGGTTCCTCTTTATTTATCGCTGACCCTCAGTCTCGTCCTCTGCTACTATCCTGAAAATCAAATTATTCAGTACGCCCAATCCCGAAAAACAGGATGATATGAACAGGCTCCCGGTTTCTCTCGATATGGATGCGCTGCGCAGCTTCGTGACGGGCATCGAATGCGACAGCTTTGCGCTCGCCGCCCAGCGGCTCTGTCGATCGACCTCCGCCGTCAGCGCTCAGCTCAAAAAGCTGGAAGCGCAGTGCGGCGCCGAACTGGTAGTGAAACAGGGGCGCAAGCTGGCGCTGACGCCCGCTGGCGAAATATTGCTGAGCTACGCGCGCCGCCTGCTGGCGCTCAACGACGAAGCGCAGCGCGCCGTGCGCGGCGAACTGCTGCAAGGCGAGCTGCGTATCGGCATGCAGGAAGATTTTGGCGAATCGCTAATGCCCGCGCTGCTCAGCCAGCTCGCTGGTCAGCATCCGGGACTTAACATCACGGCGCGCATAGAGCGCAACCGCGCTCTGCGTCAGGCGGCGATAGAGAAGCAGGTGGATATTGCGCTGCTGTGGCAGCCCGAGCAGGCGCTCGACGAGAGCGATTACCTGGGGGAGTGTCCGCTGGTGTGGATAGCCTCGCCGCAGAAAGAACTCAGGACGCTGCTGGCGGGCGGCGAACCTTTACCGCTGGTGATGTTTGACGCGCCCTGCCAGATGCGATCCCGCGCCATCGCCGCGCTGGATCAGGCAGGGATTCCGTGGCGCGTGGTCTTTACCAGCCCGAGCCTGGGCGGCCGTGCAGGCGGGCCTTGGCATCACGCTGCGCTCGCCCATCGGGCTGCCGCGTAACCTGCATATCGTCGACGGGACGCTGCCTGCAGCAGGCTGTATCGGGATTACGCTGTGGCAGAACCGCAGCCTGGATGCGCAGGCGCAGCGCCTGCTGCATGATGCCGTATCCGCTGCGCTGCTTCCCTCGCTGCTGCGCTAAAAATTCCTGGTTTAAACAATTTGGTTTAAATATGTTTCCCGCACGTAAGGTTAAGCCTTTTATATAACTTAACCTTCGCGCTGCGGATTAATTTACGGCGTGATAATTTTTATCGAGTCGTTTGTTTAATACGTCAACAAAAAAGGGCTTTAATTGCCTGTTTCTTCTTCGGTTAGCGTTTTCACTGCGGTTAAGCTCACCGGCTGCGTCGAGCCTTCACACCTTCTTAACACAGGCGTCATCAGGCGCGCGCATGCTCTACGGTCAGGTCGTAAGGCAGGAAAAGTTAGTTATAAATAAACGCGAACAAATCTAAACAAAATAAAAGATTGAGCCCGAATCGCAAAAGCTCTATATTGGCCGCGCCTAAAATCAGGTAACCCGAATTTTTAACATTCATTCAACTGCGGCACAGTCGATTGCCCCGGTTGTAGGAGAGATATGATGACGGATAAAGTCCGTATTGATTCTTTAGATGCCACTTCAAACGCAAACAATGAAACCTATTTGGCCCGTCAGGCTGAGTTCGAATCAAACGTCAGAAGTTATCCCCGCAAGTTACCGTTAGCGATCACCCAGGCGAAAGGCGTATGGATCACCGACGCCGACAATAAAGAGTACCTCGACTGCCTGGCAGGCGCGGGCACGCTGGCGCTGGGTCATAATCATCCTGACGTGTTGCAGAGCATCCAAAATGTCATTACCAGCGGCTTGCCGTTACATACTCTCGATCTGACGACGCCTTTAAAAGATGCGTTCTCTGAATACCTGCTGTCGCTGCTGCCTGGCCAGGGCAAAGAGTACAAACTGCAGTTCACAGGTCCGTCCGGCGCGGACGCGGTTGAAGCGGCGATCAAGCTGGCGAAAAAAGCCACCGGCCGTTCAGGCGTTATCGCCTTCTCCGGCGGCTACCACGGCATGACTCACGGCGCGCTCTCCGTCACCGGCAACCTGTCGCCGAAAGAAGCGGTCAACGGCATGATGCCGGAAGTCCAGTTTATGCCTTACCCGCACCTCTACCGCTGCCCGCTGGGCATTGGCGGCGAAGCGGGCGTGAAAGCGCTGACCTACTACTTCGAAAATCTGATCAATGACGTGGAAAGCGGCGTACGCAAACCTGCGGCGGTGATCCTGGAAGCGGTTCAGGGCGAAGGCGGCGTGAACCCGGCGCCGGCCGAGTGGCTGCAGCGCATCCGTAAAGTGACCGAAGAGCACGGCATTCTGCTGATCATCGACGAAGTGCAGGCGGGCTTCGCGCGTACCGGCAAATTCTTCGCCTTCGAGCACGCCGGCATTCAGCCAGACATTATCGTGATGTCGAAAGCCGTTGGCGGCGGCCTGCCGCTTGCCGTGCTGGGCATTAAAAAGCAGTTCGACGCCTGGGCGCCGGGTCACCATACCGGCACCTTCCGCGGCAACCAGCTGGCGATGGCCACCGGCCTCACCACGCTGAAGATCCTTAAAGAGCAGAACATCGCCGACAAAGTGGCGCAGCAAGGCGAGTGGCTGAAAGGCAAACTGGCCGAGATGCAACAGCGCTTCCCGGTTATCGGTCACGTACGCGGCCTGGGCCTGATGATCGGCATCGAGATCGTCAAGCCGAATGAAGCTAAAGATCAGCTGGGCTGCTATCCGGCGGACGGCGACCTCTCTGCGCTGCTGCAGAAGAAGTGCTTTGAAGCGGGCCTGATCCTCGAGCGCGGCGGCCGTCACGGCTGCGTGCTGCGTCTGCTGCCTTCCCTGCTGATCACCAACCAGGAGCTGGAAGTGTTCCTCGACAAGTTCGAGCAGGCGCTGCTGGCCGCTGGCGTGCAGCCGGTTTAAGTGGAGCGGAATGCGATCATGTCTGAATTAAATCCGATCCTGGCGGGCTCGGCGCAGAGCATCGAAGCCTATCAGCAGGTTATCGAGCAGAGCAGCAAAGCCGTCGTCGAATGGCTGAAGCAGCCTGAAATGTATCAGGGCAAAACCGTCGCGGAACTGCGCGAGCGTATTGCGCTGGACTTCAATCCGACCGGCCTGGGCAACCAGGCCGCCATCGAGCGCGCGGTCGAGTTCTTCCTCAAAGATAGCCTGGCGGTGCATCACCCGCAGTGCGTGGCGCATCTTCACTGCCCGAGCCTGGTGGTAAGCCAGGCGGCGGAAGTGCTGATCAACGCTACCAACCAAAGCATGGACTCCTGGGATCAGAGCCCGTCGGCGACCATCATCGAGATGAAGCTGATCGAGTGGCTGCGCGCCCAGGTCGGCTATGAAGCGGGTGACGCGGGCGTGTTCACCAGCGGCGGCACTCAGAGCAACCTGATGGGCCTGATGCTGGCGCGCGACGCGTTCTTTGCGCGTCAGGGCCACTCTGTTCAGCAGGATGGCCTGGTGGGCGACCTGCGTAAGCTGAAGGTCTTCTGCTCCGAAAACGCCCACTTCTCCGTACAGAAGAATATGGCGCTGCTCGGCCTGGGCTACCAGTGCGTGACCCAGGTGAAAACCGACGAATATGCCCGTATGGACGTCACCGATCTGGCAGAGAAGATCGCCCAGGCGAAAGCCAACGGCGATCAGATCCTGGCGATTGTCGCTACCGCAGGCACCACCGACGCCGGCGCTATCGATCCGCTGCGCGACATCGCCGCGCTGGCGGCCCAGAATAATATCTGGGTGCACGTCGATGCGGCATGGGGCGGCGCGCTGCTGCTGTCGGAGAAATATCGCGACTATCTGGACGGCCTTGAGCTGGTGGATTCCGTCACCCTGGACTTCCATAAGCAATATTTCCAGACCATCAGCTGCGGCGCGTTCCTGCTGAAAGACGCGGCGAACTACGAGCTGATGCGTTATCAGGCGGCGTACCTGAACTCTGAGTTCGACGAAGAGGCGGGCGTGCCGAACCTAGTGTCCAAATCGCTGCAGACCACGCGCCGTTTCGACGCGCTGAAACTGTGGATGGGTCTGGAAGCGCTGGGGCAGAAACAGTACGCGGCGATCATCGATCACGGCGTCACCCTCGCCCAGCAGGTCGCGAAATATATCAGCGCCCATCCGCTGCTGGAGCTGGTGATGAAGCCGCAGCTGGCGAGCGTGCTCTTCCGCTTCCACCCGGAAAGCGGCTGTCACGATCTGGCGGAAACCGCGCTGCTGAACCAGCGCATCGGCGACGCGCTGCTGGAATCGGGCCGCGCCAACGTCGGCGTGACCGAGCACAACGGCGTGACCTGCCTGAAGCTGACGCTGCTTAACCCGACCGTGACGCTGGAAGATGTAAAAGTCCTGCTGGCGCTGGTTGAGAAAACCGCGAAGCCGCTGGTAGGCTAACGGTCTGAGACGCAAAAAAAGCCGGTAACCCAGTTACCGGCTTTTTTATTGTCGCTATGCGGAGCAGGCAACGCAGACGCCTGCTAAATGATACAAATCAGTGTAAAAAACGCCCAATGATTCACCAGGCAGCCTTAAAGTATTCTGAGTTGATCCCTGGCTTTAAAAGATGGGTTACCAGATTCCATACGGATAAACCTTCCCCTTAATAAAATCTTTTATGTCTTTGTCATACCCATAAGAGAAATCACTCCTGGTGACCCCTTTGCAAATCTGCAATTGATCCCCGGAGAGAGTAGTTAGATCTGACGGCATTACGCGGTAATTAGTCTCAAACCCTATCCCCTCCAACCAGACAGCAACTTTGCCTTCCGGAGCCAGACCAATTTGCACGGTGTCGTAGGTGTTATGATAGGGATCACTTTTCCCGCTGGGGCTACGCATCTTTTCCACCATGTCGTCAGGCAGGGTCAGGTAGGTTTCATAAACCTTTTTATCTATCACCGAGTCCCAGCAGAAGAAAAATTGCTTTGGGGGAGATTTGACGCGATTCCAGTGTCCTCCTGGTGCCCGATCACGATCGTTCCATTCCCCTGTAACGTTAGGCATATCCGGGGTACTGTTCAACGTAATAAACCGGGATACTCCACCGTCAGCATCAAGAATAACGGCGAATGTCACCTTTGCAGGGAGCGCCTTTGGCGTGAAAAAGTTAAATTTCCACTCTGTCGGCACATTGCTTTTGCCGGATGTATCGGCCTGGTCACTACCGTGGCAGGCCGTCAGAACGAATACTGTAAACAATCCGGCCAGATGCGTTATTTCCATATTTTATTTCCTTCCATATCGTAAACCGTACGCTGCCAGCGTTCGTCTGGTCGATTTGTGAACGCCACCAGTTTTGCCGGGCTGACCGCGCCGCTTATCTTCCCTTGTCTATCCCTCATCACGCTGTTCCAGTTAGCCGAGCAGTGGATATATTTTTTGGCCAGCATCAGAATTTCAGGCGTTGTAAAGCCGGGAGCAGTCCGACCGCTGCGAACCGCACGTCCCATCATAATTGCTTTTTCGCATACTCTGTTGAGTTCTGAATGGAATTTAAGCTCTGTATTAGTTTCTCGGACAGGCTTAAACACAACGCCAGCATCCTGTGCAGCATCAAGCATCACTCTTAGTACCACCTTCGACCAGTCGTTGCGCATCGGCCGGTCGATAACCAGCGCGGCCCCGCTGCGTTTCTGCAAAGCGCCGTAACGGTCAGCGGCCATCCTGTCGTCATGCCAGGTATCAATATTCACATCCACCGCATTCAGCAGCGGCGCTATCGCCGGATAGCCATTCATCGCTTTAAGCTGCTCACAGGTCTGTCGGTAAACCCGTGTTTGTGTATCGGGCGTGGAAAGAGAAACGGCTTCAAACACCGGCCGGGTAAGGAAACAGGCCTCGTGCTCGTCAGGGTTGTAACCGCCGCCGATATCGGAGTGCGCGCCGGGCAGAGCCAGCTCCGGCCACGCCGGTTTTACGCTGTTCAGGGCAAAGTTGAACCGACATTCGTGCTGCGCGGTGATATGAAACACCTTCTCCGCGACGCCCGGACGCAGAGCCAGATTGACATCGCCGCTATCGGCGCTGTGGGGATTCAGGCCGTTGACCGGCGTGCCGATGGCCGCCACCGTATCGAACAAGCCCAGAAAGCGGGTTTTACCGCCGGGCGTACCGGCATATTCGGTACCACTCAGCCCGGATTGAATCGCCATGATAATCCCGCTGTCCTGACGGAATATCCTGTTGGCAAAATGTCTCGCCGCAGCCGCTCCACGGCTGAAGCCAAAAATATCGAACTGAAGCTCTTTAATTACGCTGGAACGAGCATCGCTATATTTAGCCAGATACCCGCTAATGGCCTCAGCTAGCATTGCCACCGCCATGTTGGTCTTCTGGATTACGCCGGTATCACCTCGGCCGGTTATTATCCCGAAAGTGCTGTCGCCCTTACCATATTCCGTGCCAATACCTTCGATATAAATAGCCTGCTGCCCTTCTCCTTCAGCGGGCGGAATGTCCTGGTTATATAAAGTATTGAGCCAGTAGACGTTGGTATAATAACCAAGATGACTGCCAGCTGCCGTATTGCTGTAGCCGTATTTTAAACGAACACACTGAACCTGAGCAGAGCGGGCGTCCGCATCATTCATTTTAAAATGCTCACCAGTACAGGCAGCCAGACGATCGGAGGTATTTGCTGCATTGTTTCCGGTACCATCGAAGAACACGCCGATGGTCAGCGTAATTTCCCGTTTCTTCTTCGCCGGCTGAGCACGCTGTTCCGGTTCTGACTGCCGCGCTTTTCGCTTCGCCGTCACTGCCCGTTCTGCGACACGACCGGCGTTACAGTCGCTTTCGTAGGTGTACGTCTGGACGGATGGTATAAACCGGGCGCGACACGGGCAGGAGCTGTAGCTGTCCAGCGAACCCGCCCACTCTTTTACGGCACCATTGACCGAATAGGTGTCTCCCATGCCGCCACATACGCGAAACCGTCCCTCATGCTTGCCACAGGTTACCGGGTCGCCAGCCCTGACCTGCTGCCTGATAATACCGCCGGTTTCGTAGGTGTCGTCAGGCGCGCCGGAAAGTATGCGTCCCCCACAGGTGGTTTTATCCAGGTGATACAAAAAAAATCCCTTTGCCATAATCCCTCATAAAACAGGTGTCCATACGCATTGGCATAATACATTAATCGTGACCTGACCCAAATTTTTTGCTTTATATTCTGTTAATGTCCAGGCATCTCAAGGCTGTATTGATAAGGGGCAATGCCTGAAATCGGGGTTTTATTCTGGCATCCATGTTGAATAAATACTCAAGTCTTGCGTGTTTTTTACAGTAATTTTACAGGTTTTATTTTTTAGCAGACGGTTATGTCTTATTTAAATCCATAAATAGATTGTTAAGGGTAAATAAGACGGTATTAATGAACGATTCGGATAGCGATAGACTTTCCTGAAAATTATTGGCCTCTATTGAAATGACCACATTAAGAAAAGGTATCGCTATACAATTTTATAGTTAGTTAATCATTTAACATCGCGCGCATGAACCATCGATGTTCGCCTTACCCTCATCAGCGTCAACGCCATCGACGTCACCGCCAGCAGAATCAGCACCGCGCTCAGCGCCGCCATGGCGTGAAAACCCGCCACGCGAAACAGCCAGAGCCCGGCAATGCCGCCGCCGAGAAAAGAGAAAATCGTCGTCAGGTGCGTTTTGAGCTGCTTCTTTTGCGCATGCGCATTTTTCGACGGGTCGCGGCGCAGCATGGCGCTGATGACCGAGGCGAGCGAAATGCCGGCATCGGTCAGCGTGCCGGTGATATGCGTTGCGCGCACGCGCCCGTTAGATAATTGCGTCGAGGTGGAGTTATGCACGCCCATCAGAAAACCGAGCAGCACCAGCACTTCACGGTTATTGCCGGAAGAGTAGAAAAAGATCTCAAACAGCGAGAGACACAGCAGCGCAATCCCTTCTGCGACTAACACCTGACAGAAAATGGTGCGCAGATTGTGTTTCAGACCGGCGATGACCGCCAGTCGGGCGGTTACCGCGCCCGCGACGAAGGCCAGCAGCAGACAGCCGAGAAAGGTGAGATCGCGCAGATCGCTGTTATTGACTTCGCTGGAAAGCTGCGACGTATTGCCCGACATATGAGAGGGAAAAAAACCAAACGCGCCTAATGCCATCGCATTCAGCAAACCGGCCGCCGTCGCCAGCCAGACAGCAAGATAACGGTCTTCCGTATGAGATCGCTCTCGCTTCATTTTTATCAACATGCACGCTTCACCTTTTTATTATTACCTGAGCTTAAGCGTAGGGAGAAATGCGATCCTTGTCACAGGGCCTAATCTAAAAGAGTTAATAAAAATGTTAAGTAACTTAAACAAAGCGGTGTTGCTTCAGTTACTGTAAAGACGTGACAGTGTTACGGAAAAGTCAATCAGCGGCGGGAGCAAAAGTGCGCCAGCCTCAGGCTGGGCTGGCGCAGAAGGAAGCATCAGCGACGGGCACGCACCACCTGGTAACGGCGGGTAAAATATTCCACCGGCGCGCTCCAGACGTGAACCAGCCGCGTGAACGGAAACACCAGGAAAATGGTCATGCCGAGGATCAGGTGCACGCGGTAAATCCACTCTACCCCATCCAGCCAGCGCGAAGCGTTGCCCTGGAAAGTCACGATCGCCTGCGCCCAGCCCACCAGCTTCATCATGCCCACCCCGTCGAGGTGATGCATGGAGAAGAGAATCGACGTCAGGCCCAGCGTGCACTGCACCACCAGAATGCCGAGGATAACAATATCGGCGCGCGTCGAGGTGGCGCGAATGCGCGGGTTAAGCAGACGACGCTTCAGCAGCAGGAAGCCGCCGACCAGCGTCATGATGCCGAACACGCCGCCCGCGCCCATAGCGATTTTCTGCTTGGTGGCGATAGCGAGGAACGGTTCATACATCCAGTGCGGCGTCAGCAGACCGAACAGATGGCCGAAGAAGATGCCGAGAATGCCGATATGAAACACGTTCGACGCGAAGCGCATGCCTTTTTTGTCCAGCATCTGGCTGGATGAGGCGCGCCAGGTGTACTGGCCATAGTCGTAACGCAGCCAGCTCCCTATCAGGAACACGGTGCCGCACAGGTAGGGATAGATATCAAAGAACAACACGTTTAAATAGTGCATCAGGCTGTTCCTCCAGCGGAGAGATCGAGATATTGCGGCGCGGTGTCGTGGCAGAAGCGCCGCTGATGTTGCTGTTGCGCCGAGCTGTCGCAGGCGCTGTCGTCGATAAACTTCACCTGTTCCTCCTCCCAGACCGCATCCATGGCGGCCGGGGTATCGTCGCGCGTCTCGCTGGCGACCTGCACCGCCACGCTTTCGCTGCTCAGCGGACTGTTTGCTACCTTCAGCAGCGTGTCGAACAGATCGCTAAAGTCGCTGCCGCGCTCTTTTAGACGGCCGCCAATCAGCGCCAGAATCGGCGCCACGTCCAGCAGGCCCTGCTGCGCCTCCGCTTCCGGCTGCATGCTGAGGTATTCCAGATAGAGCGGCAGATAGTCCGGCAGTTCGCGGCAGTTCAGCTCCAGTCCGGCGCGCTCATACTGCGCCATCAGATCGACCATCGCCTGACCGCGATCGCGCGACTCCGCGTGCACATGCTCGAACAGCAGCAGCGACGTGGCGCGGCCGCGTTCGAACAGCGCGCACCATTCCGCCTGCATATCGAGCGGCGGCGTGCCGAAGTAGCGGTCGATAAAAGGCAGCAGCGCGGGATGCTGCGCGCTGACCCGCTCGCGCAGCTCATCCTGATGCTCCCAGAGCGTCTCGTCGGGATACTCCAGCAGCAGGGCAACTACTTTAATCAGCGCCATTATTCGCCTCCCGCGTTGTCGCCGATATTGATCGCGTCGATACGGCGGCTGTTGAACAGGTTGAATTTGGTGTCGTTGCCGTGGCAGCCGTCGCCAAAGGTAAAGCCGCAACCGTTGCGTTCCGGGAAGGCCTCGCGCGCCAGCTCGCGATGGCTGCTCGGGATCACGAAACGGTCTTCGTAGTTGGCGATCGCCAGATAGCGATACATCTCCTCGACCTGCGCTTCGCTCAGGCCCACCTCGTCGATAGCGCGGGTATCGGTGACCCCGTCGACGTTCTGCGCGCGTTTATAGTGGCGCATTGCCATCATGCGCTTCAGCGCGCGCAGCACCGGCGCGGTGTCGCCAGCAGTCAGCAGGTTGGCCAGGTACTGCACCGGAATACGCAGGCTTTCCACGTCCGGCAGCACGCTGCTCTGCGACACCAGCCCGCCCGCGTCGACCACCGACTGAATCGGCGACAGCGGCGGCACATACCAGACCATCGGCAGCGTGCGATATTCCGGATGCAGCGGAAGCGCCAGCTTCCAGTCCATCGCCAGCTTCCACACCGGCGACGCCTGCGCGGCGTCGATAACGCTTTGCGGAATGCCCTGCTTCAGCGCCTCTTCAATCACTTTCGGATCGCGGGGATCGAGGAAAACGTCGCACTGGCGCTGGTAGAGATCGGTTTCATGCTCGGTGCTGGCCGCTTCGGCGATTTTATCGGCGTCATAGAGCAGCACGCCAAGGTAACGGATACGGCCAACGCAGGTTTCCGAACAGACCGTCGGCATGCCCGATTCGATGCGCGGATAGCAGAAGATGCACTTCTCCGACTTGCCGCTTTTCCAGTTGAAGTAGATCTTTTTGTATGGGCAGCCGCTGACGCACAGGCGCCAGCCGCGGCACTTGTCCTGATCGATCAGGACGATGCCGTCCTCTTCGCGCTTGTAGATGGCGCCGCTCGGACAGGTGGCCGCACAGGCGGGATTGAGACAGTGCTCGCACAGGCGCGGCAGATACATCATGAAGGTGTTTTCGAACTGGCCGTACATCTCCTTCTGCATCGCGTCGAAGTTTTTATCCGCCGAACGCTTGCTGAACTCGCCGCCGAGGATCTCTTCCCAGTTTGGGCCGCCGTTGATTTTGTCCATGCGCTGGCCGCTGATCAGCGAGCGCGGGCGCGCCGTCGGCTGGCTCTTACCCGCTTTAGCGGTGTGCAGATGCTGATAGTCGAAGGTAAAAGGCTCGTAGTAGTCGTCGATGCCCGGCACCACCGGGTTGGCGAAGATTTTCATCATCACCGAAGAGCGACTGCCGAGGCGCGGCACCAGCCGTCCCTTGATATTGCGGATCCAGCCGCCGCGCCATTTTTCCTGATCTTCCCAGGCGTGGGGATAGCCGACGCCGGGTTTGCTTTCTACGTTATTGAACCAGGCGTATTCCATCCCTTCGCGGCTGGTCCAGACGTTTTTACAGGTGACGGAACAGGTATGACAGCCGATACACTTATCGAGGTTCAACACCATGCCGACCTGAGAGCGGATTTTCATTTTGTCGCCTCCTGTACCTGATCGCGGCCTTCGTCATCCAGCCAGTTCACCTTGTTCATCTTGCGTACCATGATAAATTCGTCGCGGTTAGAGCCGACGGTGCCGTAGTAGTTGAAGCCGTACGCCAGCTGGGCGTAGCCGCCGATCATATGCGTCGGTTTCGGGCAGGCGCGCGTGACCGAGTTATGGATGCCGCCGCGCTGGCCGGTTATCTCTGAACCCGGAATGTTCATCAGACGTTCCTGCGCGTGATACATCATGGTCATGCCCGCCGGAACGCGCTGGCTGACTACCGCGCGCGCCGTCAGCGCGCCGTTGGCGTTGAACACCTCAATCCAGTCGTTATCTTCGATACCCAGCTCTTTGGCGTCGGTTTCACTCATCCAGACGATAGGACCGCCGCGCGAAAGGGTCAGCATCAGCAGGTTTTCGCTGTAGGTAGAGTGAATGCCCCATTTCTGGTGCGGCGTCAGGAAGTTGAGCGCCTTCTCCGGGAAACCGTTAGAGGGAATATGCTCCAGGTTCTGCACGCTGCGCGTATCGACCGGCGGCCGGTAGGCGCAGAACGCTTCGCCGAAGGCGCGCATCCAGGGGTGATCCTGATAGAGCTGCTGGCGGCCGGAGAGCGTGCGCCATGGGATCAGCTCATGCACGTTGGTGTAGCCGGCGTTATAGGAGACATGTTCATCTTCCAGACCTGACCAGGTCGGGCTGGAGATGATTTTGCGCGGCTGCGCCTGAATATCGCGGAAGCGGATCTTCTCCTCTTCCTTCGGTCGCGCCAGATGCGTATGGTCGCGGCCGGTGAATTCGCCCAGCGCCTGCCAGGCTTTCACCGCCACCTGACCGTTGGTTTCCGGCGCCAGCGTCAGAATCACTTCGGCGGCGTCGATAGCGCTGTTGATCATCGGCTGACCTTTGGCGACGCCATCTGCTTTGGTGTAGTTCAGACGGCGCAGCAGGTCGACCTCCTTATCGGTGTTCCAGCTGATGCCTTTGCCGCCGTTGCCCAGTTTCTCCAGCAGCGGTCCAACCGAGGTAAAGCGTTCATAGACGGCGGGATAGTCGCGCTGCACGCTGATAATCTGCGGCGCGGTCTGGCCGGGGATCAGATCGCATTCGCCTTTTTTCCAGTCGCGCACCTCGCCTGCCGCCAGTTCGCCGGGAGAGTCGTGCTGCAGCGGCTGCAGCACCACGTCGGTTTCCTCGCCGAGATGGCCGACGCAGAGTTCTGAGAAGGTTTTCGCGATGCCTTTATAAATTTCCCAGTCGCTTTTGGATTCCCAGGCGGGATCGACCGCGGCGGAAAGCGGATGAATAAACGGATGCATATCCGAGGTATTCATATCGTCTTTCTCATACCAGGTGGCGGTCGGCAGCACGATATCGGAGAAGAGACAGGTGCTGGACATGCGGAAATCGAGCGTCACCAGCAGGTCGAGCTTGCCTTCCAGCGCTTCGCCGCGCCACTCCAGCTCTTCCGGGCGATCCTGCTCATCGCTGATCGGTTCGCCCTGAATGCCGCTCTCGGTGCCGAGCAGATAGCGCAGCATATACTCGTGCCCTTTGCCCGAGGAGCCGAGCAGGTTCGAGCGCCAGATAAACATGTTGCGCGGATGGTTGCCGCCGTTATCGGGATCTTCGCACGCCATGCGCAGCTTGCCGGACTTCAGCGCCTCAACGGTCCACGCCTGCTCGGACTGGCCTGCGCGTTTCGCCTCTTCGGCGATGCGCAGCGGGTTAATGCCGAGCTGCGGCGAGGATGGCAGCCAGCCCATGCGTTCGGCGCGCACGTTGAAGTCGATCAGCTGGCCGCTGAACTGGCTGGCGTCGGCGAGCGGCGACAGCAGTTCGCTGACCTGCAGCTTCTCGAAGCGCCACTGGCTGGCATGGTTATAAAAGTACGAAGTACTGTTCATCTGGCGCGGCGGACGGTTCCAGTCCAGCGCGAAGGCCAGCGGCGTCCAGCCGGTTTGCGGACGCAACTTCTCCTGACCGACATAGTGCGCCCAGCCGCCGCCGGTCTGACCGACGCAGCCGCAGAACACCAGCATATTGATCAGCCCACGGTAGTTCATGTCCATGTGATACCAGTGGTTCATGCCGGCGCCGACGATAATCATCGAGCGGCCATGCGTTTTGTGCGCCGTTTCGCCGAATTCGCGCGCGATTTTTTCAATCTGGCTGCGCGGCACGCCGCAAATCTGCTCCGCCCAGGCGGGCGAATAGGCGCGCACTTCGCTGTAGTCGCGCGCGCAGTTGGCATCTTCGAGACCGCGGTCGAGCCCGTAGTGGGCCAGCGTTAAATCGTAAACCGAGGCGACCGGCAGCTCGCGGCCGTCGGCCAGCGTCAGCATTTTCACCGGCACTTTATGCAGCAGCACCTCTTCCTGCTTCACATGACGGAAATGCGGGTTCTCAATGCCGCCAAAGTAAGGAAAGGCGACATCCATCACCGCATCGCGCCGGTCGAGCAGCGAGAGCGTCAGCTGCGTCGGCGTGCCTGCCGCTTTCGGTTCGAGGTTCCATTTGCCCTTTTCGCCCCAGCGGAAGCCGATGGAACCGTTCGGCGCAACCAGTTCGCCCTCCTGGTTATAGGCGACGGTTTTCCACTGCGGATTATTCTCTTCGCCCAGGTTATCGGCCAGATCCGCCGCGCGCAGCTGTCGTCCGGGCACATAGCTGCCGTCTTCGCGCGGCTCAAGCAGCACCAGCATCGGCATGTCGGTGTAATGACGCGCGTAGTTAAGGAAGTAGTCGCTGGGGTTTTTCAGGTGAAACTCGTTCAGGATGACGTGGCCCATCGCCATCGCCAGCGCGCTGTCGGTGCCCTGCTTCGGTGCCAGCCACTGGTCGCACAGCTTGGCCACTTCTGAATAGTCCGGCGTGATCGCGACCGTTTTGGTGCCTTTGTAGCGCACTTCGGTAAAGAAGTGGGCGTCTGGGGTACGCGTCTGCGGCACGTTGGAGCCCCAGGCGATAATGTAGTTGGAGTTGTACCAGTCGGCGGATTCCGGCACGTCGGTCTGCTCGCCCCAGGTCATCGGCGAGGCGGGCGGCAGATCGCAATACCAGTCGTAAAAGCTCAGGCAGGTGCCGCCGATCAGCGACAGATAGCGCGTGCCTGCCGCATAGGAAACCATCGACATGGCCGGGATCGGCGAGAAGCCGGCAATACGGTCGGGGCCGTAGTTTTTGATAGTCCAGATGTTGGCGGCGGCGATCAGCGGGTTCAGCTCTTGCCAGCTGGCGCGCACGAAACCGCCACGGCCGCGCTGTGATTTATAGGTCTTACTCTTTTCGCTATCCGCCATAATGGCGTTCCAGGCGTCGACCGGATCGCTGTGCTGCGCCCGCGCCTCGCGCCACATCTCCAGCAGCACCTTGCGCACCAGCGGATATTTCAGCCGGTTGGCGCTGTAGAGATACCACGAGTAGCTCGCGCCGCGCGGGCAGCCGCGCGGCTCGTGATTAGGCAGGTCGGGACGCGTGCGCGGATAGTCGGTCTGCTGCGTCTCCCAGGTGACCAGGCCGTTTTTAACGTAGATCTTCCAGCTGCAGGAGCCGGTGCAGTTTACGCCGTGGGTGGAACGCACGATTTTGTCATATTGCCAGCGCTGCCGGTAACTCTCTTCCCAGTCGCGGTTGGTGTTATAGACCTGACCGTGCCCCTCTGCGAAGCTGTCGCCTTTCTGTTTGAAATAGCGGAAGCGGTCGAGAAGTTTGCTCATTGCGCATCTCCAGTATGGTTAGTGCTCATATGCTCTGCTTAGTTGTTATTGGTTTTGCGACGGCCATACAGCAGCCAGGTCAACAGCAGACAGACGATATAAAAGACCAGAAAAATTTTCATAGCGCCGACGGGCGAACCGGTGAGGGTCAGCGAGGTGCCGAACGCTTTCGGGATAAAGAAGCCGCCGACCGCGCCCAGCGCGGAGATAAAGCCCAGCGCGGCGGCGGTGTCGGTGACGGCGGCGTGCTGCGCCTCTTCCTTGCTGTGGCCTTTGGCGGTCATGCGATCCAGCGTGATCTGACGGAAGATCACCGCGATCATCTGGAAGGTCGAGCCGCTGCCGAGGCCGGCGGTCAGGAACAGACCCATAAACACCACGTAGAAGCTCAGGAAAGAGCCGGCGACGCTGCCAGGCAGGGTCAGGAACAACAGCGCGGAGAAAAGCGTCATCAGCATAAAGTTGATCGCCGTAACGCGCACACCGCCGAATTTGTCAGAGAGAAAACCGCCCGCCGACCGCGCCAGCGCGCCGAGGAAGGGGCCGAAAAAGGCGAGATGAATAATGTCTACCTGCGGGTACTGCGTTTTCGCCAGCATGGCGAAGCCCGCCGAGAAGCCGATAAACGAGCCGAAAGTAGCGAGGTAGAGCAGCCCGAGCGTCCAGAGATGCCCCTGCTTCAGCACCGGCAGCTGTTCCCGCAGCGAGGCGCGCATGCCGGCGATATCGTTCATGCCACCCCAGGCGGCGATCGAAGCCAGCGCCAGCAGCGGCACCCAGATCCACGCGGCGTTGGCGAGCCAAATCTGGCTGCCATCCTCCAGCGTCGCGCCGCCCACGAAGAACGGCACTACGATAATCAGCGGCGCGACCAGCTGCATCACGCTGACGCCCAGGTTGCCGAGGCCGCCGTTAATGCCTAGCGCCGAGCCCTGCTTACTTTTGGGAAAGAAAAGGCTGATGTTGCCCATGCTTGAGGCGAAGTTAGCGCCCGCCAGACCGCAGAACAGCGAAATGACGATAAACACGCCGTAGGGGGTTGCCGGATTCTGCACCGCGAAGCCGAGCCAGACGCAGGGAATGATCAGCACGGCGGTGCTGATCACCGTCCAGAGACGGCCGCCGACCACCGGCACGACAAAAGAGTAAGGCACGCGGAACAGCGCGCCGGAGAGTGAAGGCAATGCGGTCAGCAAGAACAGCTGATCGACGGTGAAGTTAAATCCTACCCGATTCAGGTTGACGGCGACGGTGCTAAACAGCATCCAGACGCAGAAGGCGAGCAGCAGCGCGCAGACGGAGATAATGAGGTTACGCCGGGCGATATGTTTGCCGCGGCTTTCCCAAAATTGTTGATTTTCAGGCGCCCAGTTTTCAAGCGCGCCGTGCCCGGAATGAGGTTTTACGCTCACATATCCTCCCAATAAGCAGCAGACGGATCGCTCCCGCTGTCTGCGAGTAGTAATTAAAAAGTAATAAATGAGAAACCGAATAAATCCGTATTAATACGAATCTGAATGTAATCAGATGACGACGCCGAATCAGCTTTGCCCTTTTTAAAGAAATACGGATGCTATTCAGGCGCCGTTATTTGGCGAACTCTTCCGTCCTGTAGAATGGTTAATAAGCCTATCTTAGCAAGCCAGAAAAACAAGAGGATTTGTAGGGGCTTTCATGACGCAGCGCAAAGCAACGCTGGAATGAGGAATAGCGCAGGTAGGGTTAACTACCTAATTATAGGTATAATTTATCTCTATGGAAATAGATGAGCTGCTTAGCCGAAAGTCAGGTTGATATAAATCAAAGAACGTTTGAATAAAGGTTAATATTTATCGAGAGACGCCCTTCACGCTTGTTTTTATATTAGTGCGAATTCATCTCAATTACGATTTTAGTAACTATAAAAAACTGTCCGGTCGCCATTCGTTATTAATTGCATTATATAGCGAATATTTCAATCTATTTATTTGCCTGGTTTATTACTAGCCCAGCGCTATCCGGTGCGCTGGGGTGATTTGAACAAGCCTGGCAGGTCATTAGTTGTCAGCGGATTAGGGAGCAATTAATGGCTAGCGCCCTTTCTGTGCTGACTTTTTTAGGTTGCATTTGGCACGGTGCTGATTGCTTTTACTAAAAACCAATTAGTATGTTGTAACTATAAATGGATGCCTTGATACTGCGCGGCCGCTTTTGCACAGCATCCCTTTTGTCGCAGCCGCCGTTAGCGGTTCTGAAACAGCCGCGCTACCCGTTCGCGGCAGTAGTCTGGCGTTGGCTCGCGGTCTTCAAACAGAATGTGATAGATCACCGGCGCCACTACCGTATCCACCGCCTCATCGATCGAGAAGCCCGCTTCGCCGCGCGCGATTGCGCGCTTTCGCAGCGTCTCAAGATGAAGCGCGGTAAAACCGCAGCACTTCACCGTCGCGCCATTACTCCCGCTGCCGATAACATCAGCCAGCATCTGCCGCCCCGGTTTCGACGACATCTCTTCTGCATACTGCAAAATGAAAGCTTCCATATCGCTTTGCATCTCGCCGGTATCTTCAGGCTCGCTTATCGGGCGCATACGCGCCACCGCCACGTCGGCGAGCAGCTGTGTCAGATCGCCCCAGCGGCGATAGAGGGTGGATGGCGTCACGCCCGCCGTTTCTGCCACCATTGGCACCGTCAACTCGCTGCGGTCGCGGGTTTTCAGCAGCATATTGACCGCCTTGTGCACCTCTTCCTGAATGCGCGCGCTACGTCCGCCCTGCCTGATCATCTCCCTGGCCATCTTTTTTCCTCCTCGAAAAGAATAAGCATGTCGAAAATTGTTTAATGCAAAGATATTGCGTTAACTGAGAAATGCAAGTATACCTCTCTTAAAGCTAATATTTTGCTTTAAGGTGATAACCATGTCTTCCTCTACCACAACGTTGCCCGCCGCTGCCGCGGCGCGCATTACTCTTTACGCCTTTGTCTGCGCCATGCTGTTCTCCGCGACCAGCAGCGCGCCGACGCCACTCTACCCGCTCTATCGCACGCTTTACCACCTGTCGCCGTTGGCGGTGACGCTGATTTTCGCCAGCTATGCGTTCGCCCTGCTTTTTGCCCTGCTGACGCTGGGCCGCCTTTCCGATTTTATCGGTCGGCGCGTGATGATGCTGGCGGCACTGCTGTGCAACGCGCTGGCGCTACTTATGTTTATGCTGGCGGACTCGGCGCAAACGCTGATCGCCGCGCGAATAGTTCAGGGCATTGCGACGGGTATCGCGCTGCCGACCTTTGGCGCGGCGATCCTTGACGGCGATAAGGCGCGCGGCCCGCTGCTCAATTCGATAACGGCTTTTCTCGGCCTGCTGGCGGGCAGCCTGACGGGCGCGCTGCTGATCACTTTTGCGCCTTTCCCCACCGTTTCCATCTATGCGCTGCTGTTTACGCTAATGCTGCTGGCGCTGGCGCTGCTGCCGCTCATGCCTGAAACGGTGGCGCGGACGCCCGGCGCGCTGCGCGCTTTAAAGCCGCAGGTTGCGATTCCGCCGCGTGCGCTGGGCGCGCTGCTGCGGCTGGCGCCGGTCAATGTGGCGGCCTGGGCGCTGGGCGGCTTCTATTTATCGCTGATGCCGACGCTGGCGATCCTCGCGACCGACCGCAGCTCGCCGTTTGTCGGCGGCGCCGTGGTGGCGACGCTGATGCTGAGCGCCACGGCGTCGGTGTTTATTTTCCGCCGCTGGCAGCCGCAGCGCGCGCTGTTTCTCGGCACCCTGGCGCTGATGGCGGGTATTGGCGTGACCCTGATCGGCATTAATCATCACCAGACGGCGCTGCTGTTTCTCGGCACCGCGGTTGCCGGGCAGGGATTCGGTTCGATCTTTTCGACCATTATCAGCATCGTAATGCCGCTGGCGGAGAGTCACGAGCGCGCCGGGCTATTCGCGGCCTTTCTGATAAAAAGCTATCTCGCTTTTGCGCTGCCGGCGCTGCTGGCGGGCTGCGCGGTGCCGATGATAGGCCTGGTGGCGACGGCTAACGTTTACTGCTGGGGAATTTTTTCAATGGCGGCGGTGTCGCTGCTGGCGGGACGGCGCGCGGTGCGCCTGAAGCCGGAGAGAGGATAAAAAAATGGCCGGTTTAACCGGCCATTTTCGGTTAGTTCGTTGCTTTGTTTTTCAGGTCTTCAGCGCCCTGCTTGGTTTTATCCCAGGCTTTTTCGCTGCCCTGCTTGGTGCTGTGCCAGGCTTTTTGCGAACCTTCGCTTACTTTGCTGGTGGTCGCATGGCTTTTGCCTTCAGCGGCGTGTTCCGCTTTCAGCTTCTGTTCAGCGCCCGCATCCTGCGCCTGATGCAGTTTCTCTTTGGCGGTGTCGGCGCCTTTATGCGCTTCAGCCACGGTTTCATCGGTAGCGTGTGTGGTAGCCGCAAAAACCGGAGTCGCCAGCATCAGAGCAGAAAGTGCAATAATTGTCTTTTTCATGATTTTCTCACTAGTTATTAAGTCCAGTTTCAGTATAGACAAATAATGCAACTGCACAGCAAAGTGCGGGTAATTTACTGCGGATTCGGCATATTCCTGGATTTTTATCTGGTCTGCGCCGCTCCGAGCGAGCAGCCACCGCCATCCGTCGCTACACTTCATGCCGTAACCCTCTACAAGGAATAGCGATGTTTTCTTTCTCTCCTGTGGTCGAGCTGACCGTACTCGCGCTGGCGCCGGGCTTTCGCGCTATCAGCATTCTGGTTGAAGCGACTGAGGTGCGGCACCCGCAGGTGGCGCGCACGGCGCTGGAAGACGCCTGCCGCGCCGTCGCCACCGAGGATGTGCCCTACGCCGAAGCGCATCTCGCCGCCTGGCGCGACGTCTTTAAGGCCTTTGGCGCGAAACCGGCCCGTACGCCGAGCTCGGTCGAAGCGCTGCGCAAGCGAGTCGCTCGCGACGGCGCGCTGCCTGCCATCGATCCGATCGTCGATCTCTATAACGCCATCAGCATTAAGTACGCCCTGCCGATCGGCGGCGAAAATGCTGCCGCCTATGTCGGCGATGCGCGGCTGGTGTGCGCCGACGGCAGCGAACGCTTCGACACGCTGAAAGCGGGCGAACCCTGTGAAGAGTCGCCCGAACCGGGTGAAGTGATCTGGCGCGATGATCTTGGCGTTACCTGCCGGCGCTGGAACTGGCGCCAGGGCGTGCGAACGCGTCTTGACGCCAGCGCGCAGCAGATGTGGTTTATTCTTGAGAGCCTGCCGGAAATGCCGCTAGATGCGCTGCATCACGCCAGCGACGAGCTGATCGCCGGGCTGGAGGCGATGATGCCCGGCTGCCGCATCGATAAACAGCTGCTGGGCGCCGGCTTTAGCTGATCGCCCCCTGCCACAGGCGCGGTTTAGCGAGCCGCGCCTCTCGCTGACAGCAAGCGCTTTACTGATTCGCCGGACTGGCACGCCTGCCCAGCATGGTATGCAGCGCGAGAGCGATAAGCAGCAGGCCGATCAACATAATGAACGGATAGCCAAACGCGCGATAGAGCCAGATCCCGGCCACGCCCCCAGACAGAAACGAGAGCAGCGTTAAGGCGTGCAGTTTCAGACGCTCAATATAGAGCGGCGCCTCTTTCGGCGACTCTTTGCGCCTCAGCACGTCGAACAGCATCGCTAATTCAATACCGATATCCGTCGAGGTGCCCGAGACATGGGTGGTTCTCACGCGCGCGTTCGATATTCGGGTGACGACTGCATTCTGCAGCCCCATCAAAAAGCTCAGAGATAAAATCAACACCACGCCGGGCGACTGCGGCGTCAGCCATGTTTCAACCCCGCCAAGCCCAACCAGACCGACGCCCTCCACCAGAATATTGAAGGCATAGACTTTGCGCATGTTATTGCGCCGTCCAGCATTGATCAGCAGAGTGGAAAAAGCGGAGCCGGTGATAAAGATGGCGACAATCGACACAAAGAAGATAGCTGGCGCCAGGCTTGCCTTGGCCAGATGATCCGAAAGCGAAGAGACATTGCCTGTCATATTGGCGGAGAAAAAGCCGACAACCTCAAACGCCGCAGTATTTAGCGCGCCCGCGACAGCCGCAAGCGTGCAGGCAAGCTGCGTATCGGCCGTGTAGCTGCGAAAGTTTTCAGTGCTGATGAGCATAGCGCCTACGATGTGGATTCAGACTGCGCAGATCATCCCCTTAATGACACCGTTTAACAAGCCGAACGGCCCCATTCGCTGTTCCCCGCGCGCCGACATCCGCTTTCTCTTCCCTGGGAGCGCTGAGATTTTTTGTGACCTACCTTACAGTTATCGCGCGCTGCGCTGGCAAGGTAGCCAACTCAGCCCGCACAATGGAATATATAATCCTTAATGAATATATATTCCATTATGGATTGCCGTCGCAATCCGACCACCTTTCTGTCTGCATCCTGAACGGAGAATATCGGCAATGAGTGACTACAACTATCCGAAGTTTGGCGCTGGCCTGTGGCATTTCGCGAACTACATCGATCGCTACGCGGTTGACGGCTACGGCCCGGCGCTCAGCACGCTGGATCAGATCAAGCTGGCGGCTGAAGTGGAGGATCTCGCCTATGTCGATATCCCCTATCCCTTTACCCCTGGCGTCACGGTCGCCGAGGTGAAGCAGGCGCTGCAGGAGGCGGGATTGAAAGCGATCGGCGTGACGCCGGAGATCTATCTGCGCAAATTCTCGCGCGGCGCCTTTACCCATCCCGACGCGGCGGTGCGTGCCGAGGCGCTGGCGCTGATGAACGAAGCGGCCGACGTAGTGCGCGAGCTGGGCGCAAACTACGTTAAAGTCTGGCCCGGTCAGGATGGCTGGGATTACCCTTTCCAGGTCGATCATAAGAACCTGTGGAAGCTGGCGGTCGACGGCATGCGCGAGCTGGCCGGCGCAAACCCGGACGTGAAATTCGCCATCGAATACAAGCCGCGCGAGCCGCGCGTTAAAATGACCTGGGATTCTGCGGCGAAGTCGCTGCTGGGTATTGAGGAGATCGGGCTGGATAACGTAGGGATCCTGCTGGATTTCGGTCATGCGCTGTTCGCGGGCGAATCGCCGGCCGGCTCTGCGCAGCTGATTATCGATCGCGGCCGCCTGTTTGGCATGGACGTGAACGACAACCTGCGCGGCTGGGATGACGACCTCGTGGTCGGCACCGTACATATGACCGAAATTTTCGAGTTTTTCTACGTGCTGAAGTGCAACAACTGGGACGGCGTCTGGCAGCTCGATCAGTTTCCGTTCCGCGAAGACCATGTAGAAGCCGCCAACCTTTCGATCCGCTTCCTCAAGCATATTTATCGCGCGCTCGACAAGCTGGATATGGCCGCGCTGCAGGCGGCGCAGCTGGAGCAAAATCCCCTGAAAGCGCAGCGCATTATTCAAAATGCCCTGCTGACCTCTATCGAAGAGTAAGGCGTCAGGCCGCGACGCGCGGAGCGTCGCGGCGCAGCCGCTACAGCCAGCCCGACTTGCGCAGCCGCAGCCAGAGCAGGAAGCAGCCGACGATTGTGCCGCCCAGCGCCAGCGGATAGCCCAGCGGCGAGTTCAGCTCCGGCATCTCTTTAAAGTTCATGCCGTACATGCTGAAGATCACCGTCGGCACCACCAGAATCGCACCCCAGCCCGCCAGTTTTTTCGTCACCTCGTTCTGCTGCACCGCCACCATCGCCAGGTTGACGTGCATGGCGCTGGTGAGCATTTCCCGCATATCTTCCGCGTCGGTGACTACGTGGCGCGCATGATCCTGTACGTCACGCAGATAGGCGCGCAGCTCTTTCGGCACGATATCTTCGTGCAGCCGCACCAGCTGCTGGCAGATCTCTTCCAGCGGTTGTGCCGCATTGCGCAGGCTCAGCAGCTCGCGGCGCAGGCGATAAACCTTTTTCACCGCGAGATTATCAAATTCGGAGCGGAACAGCGCCGCCTCCATCTCATTGATTTTATCGCCCAGCGAGGCGGTATATTCGCCATAGCGATCGACGATAAAATCGAGAATACAGTAGAGCGGATAGCCTGGCCCATGATCGAGCAGCGCGCTGTTTTGCGCCACGCGCTCGCGAATGGGCGCATAGCTGTCGGAAGCGCCGTGACGCAGGGTGATCAGGAAGTTTTTACCGATAAAGAAGTGGGTTTCGCCCAGGTGAAGGTGTTCATTTTCCGAACTGACGGTCTTCACCACGATAAACATCGACTCGCCATACTGCTCGATCTTGGGACGCTGGTGCGCGCATAGCGCGTCCTCTACCGCCAGTTCATGCAGCCCGAACTCGTTCTGGATTTTATGCATGAACTCCGCTTCGGGCTGATAAAGGCCCATCCAGATAAAGGCATCCGGCTCACTTAGCACATCGCTGATTTTTTCTACGTCTAATTCCTGCCCGGTCTGGCCTGGGCGATATACCATGCAATTTACAATCATGATCCCTTCGCTACACGGTTGTCTGAAGTAGTAACAGCATAACCGCTTTTGCGGCGCCTAAATAAAGAGGTTTGTAACAGAATGCCCGGCGGACAAGGTCCGCCGGGCAGAGGCAACGCGAGGGAATTAGCTGCGGGGATCGGTGGCTGGCACGTTCTGCACGCGGGCCGGTTTCAGCCCGAACAGCAGCGACATCAGCGGCAGCTGCTTAATCAGCAAATAGAGCGCGGCGCTGCAGATCAGGCCAAGCGTGGTCACCACCGCGACATAGGTTATCGGCAGCGCGTCGGGCAGATAGCCATCCAGCAGCCAGGCGAAGGTGATCACCAGCGGATAGTGCATGATGTAGATCACCAGCGCGGAATCCACCACGCCCTTCACCAGGCGGCTCTCTTTCATACGCAATTTCTCAAAGGTGAAGACCACCCAGTACGAGAAAATCACCGAGAACACGCTGGAGCAGAGCACCGGCAGATACTTCAGGCTGCTGGTGATGTTGTAGTGGAAAATGGCATAGAACACCAGCCAGCAGGCAAGCCCCAGCGCCGCCACCACTTTGGTATTGACCAGGATACTGCGCGCCTGTTGCGGTATCTGATCGCTGTTAAGGTAGAGCGCATAGCCTGCCGCGTAGAACACCATAAAGCGGGCGGTAACGGGGATAAGATTGACCCACTCGCCGAAGTCTTTCACGAAGAACTTCACCACAAAGAAGGCGTTTGCCGCGACGATCAGCGCTGCGACCAGCAGCGGGAAAGGCAGACGGCGCATCATCATCGCCGCGCGCTGATAGAGACTGCCCGGGATCAGGAACGACATCGCGGTCAGCGAAACCAGGAACCAAAGGTGGTGCAGCGAAGTATAGGCGCCCAGCGCGTTATGGGTGGTGAGGGCTTCGCCGTCGATTTGCGCGTTAATGAGATACATCAGCCCGGGAATAAACAGGAAGGCGGAGATCAGCGGCACCACGACGCGCTTCTTGCGGTTACTGTAAAAAAAGTCGGAGCCCTTACGCAGGATGACCATTGCCGAGAACATGCCCGACAGGAAGAAAAAGGCTTCCATTCGAAAGGTATGCATAAACTCGATCAGCGCGGTAAAGCCGTCCGCCTCATTTTTCCCTGAAATATAGTACCAGTTATTACCGCCGGGAAGACTTCGCGCGGCATGATATAAAACCCCTTCCAGAATCAACAGCGCGCGCAGGAAATCCAGGCCGATATTTCGGCTCGAGAGAAACGCTTTATTTTCCACGTTGTACCCTTCTCAATAATTCGTCAGAACGTCGCCTCTCTCCTGCCGCATTTTTAACAGCGAGACGCGAAAAGGATATAATCCTGACCTGGTGAAGTCGGCCGCGCAGAAATCAGAATAACCCTGTCTGGCCTGTGTGGGTAAAGCCTATCATCACTTAACGATAAAAAGCATTGCGCAGACAGGACATTAGGAATATGCCTAAAGCTTCGCGATTGAATTAGGAAAAAGGCCAGATAATGCAGGTATGAAAAGCTAACCGCCTTGGCGCTGCCATCGCCGTTTTATCTATCAAAAACAATAGCCTGACAATTTCCTTTTTCTGCATGCCGCTCATGTCCGTTCTGTTGCGGGTTGCACTCCGCTAAACGAGACGGCTGATAAGGCCGGTTAATAGAAGAAATATCGCTAACGAATGCGATTCTGCTTATTTTACTTTGCTGGCGCGAAAAAAACGTCCTGTTCGCCGCGATCCGCTTAAAAAGTGTCGCCTTACAAAAACAAAGTATTGATATAATTTTGCTGGTAACTATCGAGACTTTTCGGGTTGTTGGCGGCTAATTAATTTTGCTACCGTGATCGCAGCCGTGGTTTAACCGCGATATTCACTGCAGGCAACAAGCCGAGAGCGATATGCTTCGAAAAAAAATTCATTTTAAAATGGCGCTATCCATTGCGCTTACCCTCGCCGCTTCTGCGTCAGCCATGGCGCAGTCCGCATCGCCCGACACCTTTATTATTGAAGCCTGGGGAGGATCCAGCACCAAAGGGGTGCTGGCGGTGCGCGAAGCGGGCCGGCTGCGCAATATCGTCAGCGAGCACAATGAAATCGCCGTGCTTAATCAGCTGCTACAGGCGAAATACGGCAGCGGCGTGCAGGTGATCAATCGCGGCGCGCCGTCGGCACAGGCGATTGAACTCCTGAACGGACGTTATAAATATGAGCACAATCCGCCGTGGCAGGAAGCGATGAAACAGTCGAGCGCGCGTCTAATCCTGCTTAATTTTGCCACCAACGACGCACGCCACTATCACTTTCACGATATCGAAAAACCGTATCAGGTGAGCCCGCAGCGCTACGGCGAAGTGATGACGGCGCTGATCGACAGCGCCAGAGCGAACGGCAAAGCGGTGGTGTTGCAGGAGCCGCATCCGCTGTGCGGCCGGGCGGAGAAATGGGATGTCGCGCCTTATGCTGCGCGGCTTGACGCCGTCGCCCGCACGGAAAAGGTGCCGCTGGTCAGTCAGTACCAGCGCATTCAACAAATGCCCGACTGGCGCGCCATGATGTCGCCCGACTGCATTCATCCTTCAGAGCAGCTTTACCGCGTCAAGGCGCTGGAAACCTTTAAGGTGATCGAGCAGCATTTCGGCGCACAGCTGGCGAAGCTAAACCCCCGCGCCTAGGGCAGCGAGGCGCCGCCGCAAATCACCATCTCCTGACCGGTGATAGCCGCGGCCTGCGGCGAGAGCAAGAAAGCGGTCAGCGCGGCGACCTCCTGCGGCTGAATAAGCCGACCTATCGGCGGCACGACCGGCCTGGACGCCTCGCGGCCCGGCTGCGAGAGCATCGGCGTTTCCGTCGCGCCCGGCGCCACCACGTTGACCGTAATGCCGCGCGGCGCCAGCTCCATCGCCCAGCTGCGCGCCATCCCCACCATAGCGGCTTTGGTCGCGACATACTGGGAGCGGTTAGCCGCTCCGCGCGAGGTACGGCTGCCGATCAGCACAATACGGCCGCCCGGCTGCATCTCTGGTGCAAAGCGGCTGGCGAGGATCTCCGCCGCGCGCACGTGCAGCGACCAGAGGCGCGAGCTGACGCCAAGGTTGATCTCGCCCACCGGCGCGGCAGCCATCATGCCGGCGGCATGCACTAACGCATCAGGCACGGGAAGATCGGCCAGCGTGCGGATAAGCGCCGGCTCATCGGTCATATCTACCTGAACGCTGCGGAAAAGCGCTCTATCGCGCGTTACCGCACTGCGACTCAGCCCGGTCACCTGCCAGCCCTGATCGAGCAGCGCGGCGACAATCGCTTCGCCAATGCCAGAGCTGGCGCCGGTTACTAACGCATGCGGCATCTATGCCTCCAGAAGCGAACGTGGAATCTTAAACACCGCCTTGCGCACCCTTTCCGGCTGCGATGCGGCACAGAGCGCCTGATGCGGTTCGCCAGGCAAAAATACGGCGAAATCGCCAGCGCTCAAGCGTAGCGAAACCGGCAGCACTGGCGCAGCGGCGATAAAAAGATCCGCTTTGCGCTCTTCGTCGTCCGGCTGCGCCAGAGGCTGCTGGCTGGCGTTAATCACCTCATTGCCCGCCAGCACTACCTGAATATCCGCCCACTGGCGGTGATATTCGGTATGGCGCTGCGCCGCCGGCTCGGTCTGCGCCGGGCCGATATGGCAAAACCATTGCGCATCCGCGGGCTGAAAGCGGCCATCTTCGCGCTGTTTAAGCGCCTCAAGCCGACAATCCTCGCGCTCAAGGATGGCGCGTAGCGCGGCGGGCAGCCCCGCCATCGCCAGCGCCTGCAGATTACCGATAATCATGACGCCTCCTTTACCCATGCCGGCGACAGGCGCACATACTTAATGGCCTGTCGATAGAAGGTATAAGCGATATGCAGAGTGCCGTCGTCGCTCTGCTTGATAGTGGGATAGGAGAACTCGCGGTTGAGTTTCTGCTGGGAGTTATTGGTCATGCAGTAACCGTCGCCTTCGTCGAGATTGCGCTGCCACGGCCAGCTTTTGCCGCCGTCTGGCGACAACGCCACCGTCATCGGCGCGCGCGGCGCGCCCCAGAACGCGCTGCGCCCTTCGCGCGCCTGCGGCTCCTTGCGGCTGTCGTCGCCGTCGTCGATTTCGTCATAGAGCGAGGCGCGTCGCTCCGTCGCGCCCGCCGCGCTCATATTGTTGAACACCAGCGCCAGCGTGCCGTCCTGCAGCGTAGTGACCTGAACAGAAGAGTTATTGTTGGGCAGCGTGGTCGGCTCGGGCTGTGACCAGCTTTCGCCACCATCTTCTGACTGGCTGTAGTAAATGTGATCCGCCCAGCGGCTGCGATAAAGCGCCACCAGCGTGCCGTTCGGCAGCGCGGTGATGTTCATATGCACGCAGCCCAGACTGCCGGGTACCGCGACGTCGCGCCAGCTTTTGCCGCCGTCGCTGGAGATTTTCACCGCGCTGACGTCATCGTTGCCGACCCACTTCTCGCCCGGCTGAGTGCGGCAGTAGAACACCGGCAGCAGCCAGTTGCCGTTCTCCAGCACGGTAATCGGCTGGCGGATAAAGGTGCCAGGCTGATCGAGCAGCGTCTCGATCGGCCCCCAGCTGGCGCCCAGGTCGCGCGACTGGCGCATCCGCACAATAGCGGTATCCTGATTGCCGGCAAGCTGCGCCGTCCAGAGCAGCCACAGTACGCCGTCAGGCGCCAGAAACAGCACCGGGTTCTGTTCCGACCGCGCGGGATCGTCGGAGAGTTTTACCGCCTCGCTCCAGCGATCGGCACCCGACGCAAGGCGCGAGCTATAGACGGAGATATCCGCCACGCCTTCCTGCGAGCCGCCGAACCAGACGCACAGCAGCGAACCGTCCGGCAGCGGCAAAAGGTTGGCCGCATGGTTTTGCGGGCATGGCGACGGCAGCATCGCCGTCATGAGGCGCGCATCCTGCTCTGCTGGGCGCAGTACGCCATCGCGGTTAACGGTTACGGACATATCGGACTCCCCTCTGTTCAACGCTCTGGCGCGTTTCATCTACTTGTCGGTTTGGGATCAGGTAATCGATCGCCATAATGATGGCCGGCGTGACCAGCGCAATATACATATTATTAATGCCGAACGGGTCGCCCAGCAGGTACCAGACTGATGTCGCGACACAGGCGCCGATCAAACCGGCGTTGGCGCCGCGCGCGCTTTTAAAGAACGGCGCGTAGAAGGCGATCACCGCCACTACCGAAATCGAGAGGCGAATGGCGCGGGTAAAGAATGAGAGCTTCAGCACCTCAGGCACCAGAAGCACAAAAATCAGCGGCAGGAAGCCGATAATCAACGAGAGCCAGCGCGTCGCCTTGAACTCCTGCTCCGGCGTCGGCTTGCGATACGGCACGTAGAAATCCTTTACCACCAGCGAAGCGATGGCCAGCGCCACGGTGCTCACGCTGACAAATATCGACGCTACCAGTGACGTTGTCACCACGCCAGCCATCCAGGGATTCATATCCTGCAGGAAAATCGGCATCGCGTAGAGGCTGTTGATCTCCGGATGCAGATATTTCGCCGCCACCCCGATAACCGCAATCGCCAGGCCAATCGGCAGACAAAAGAAGAAGGCAACCCAGGTGGCGCGCTTCGCCGAGCGCACATCTTTTGTTGAGGAGATCGCCTGAATCACGAATTGAGTACAGAAGATGGAGCCGATAGTGCCGATCAGCCAGGCGACGATGGTGCTGGCGCCGATATGGCCATCCCACGTCCAGTAGTAGCTGGGCATCTGCTCGATCATCGGCGTAAAGCCGCCGGTTTTATAGAGTGCAAACCCCATAATGGCGAGAATGCCGAAATACTTCAGCGCGCTGTGCAGCATCGTGACCCAGGCGAGCCCTTTCATGCCGCCATAGCAAAAGTAAAAAGTGCTGACCACGGCGGTGATAAAGGCCGCAACCGGCAGGTTAACTTTCAGGATGGTCGAAATCGCCGCCGCGCCGCTCACATAGTTGCCCACGTTCACCAGCAGCAGCGCGTAAATCATGATGACGGAGATGATGTTTTTGGTGGTATTGCCGTACTTTTCCGCTATTGCGCCGGAGATGGTGATTTTGCCGGTGCTGTAGATGCGTTTGACCAACAGGAAGCCAAACAGCGGAAAGCCGATTGCCGCGCCGATCACCGACCAGGACGCGGCGAAGCCATCTTCAAAGGCGGCCTGCGCGGTGCCGACGGTCGATTTGGCGCCGATATATTCCGACATCAGCAAAATACCGACCACCAGCGCGGGCATGGCGCGGGATCCTTCCATAAAATCGCCGCTGCTTTTGCTGCGCAGCCGCCAGGTCAGCCAGGTAGTGAAACCAATATAAGCCACTACGATGCCGACGATAATCAGGGTGTCTTCAGCATTGAACGTATTCATCTGAGCCTCTCTTGAGGACGAGCGAAACCGTGAGGGTCATAACCCTCGTCTGTTTTCCATTAAGTTATTGCGCGTGCTGACGGGCTAGCGCATCGCCGTGATGACACCTGAAGGCGGCGCGGATGTTGAATCAGGGCAGCGCGTGCTGCAGTAGAGATAGGCCACGTTGGTCTCCTGTAAGGATACAGATTGATTAAGTTTAATCAGCGCACTTTCTTTTGAAGGCGTCACAGGAGCATTTATAGGGGAATTAGCAGTGCAATAAATTGATCATGCTCACATATGGTCAATTATGATTGCATATAATCACAATTAGCCGCAAAGCAGTTAACGACTCATGCACGGAATAGCTGGAGGAGAAAAGCGTGAGCAAAGCCGGTCAAACGCAGACCGGCCCGGGAGGAGAGGTTTAGCCTTCGGCAGACGGCGGTGTCCATTCGGTAAAGGTCGGCTTGTCGCTTTTTACTTCATAGGCGACATGTTTCACTTCGCCTTTAGCCGTGTTCACTTCGACTGGATTGATGGTGACGCGGCCCAGACCAAACAGGGTGGCGACGTAGCCGCCGATTTTATGCTTGCCTGGCGTCAGGAAGAGATCTTTACTCTGCCCGCCGTTCAGCTTGCCGGCATCTTTGCCGTCGACGGTGACGAACACTGATGAACCGTCATCGGTGCGCGTCATCACATGGGAAACGCTCACCTGCGCGGGACCGGCCGTAAACGTGGGATCGTCCTGGTAAGAGTGCTTTTTCGCGCATCCGGCGAGCGCGACGACGGCGATAAGGGCTATCGGGGAAAAACGTAAAGTCATTATTTATGTCAGACCTCAGCTGCGAGTAAGCCTCTATTTTAGCGCTACGTCACACTTTCTCCCATCAGACAATGCGTCAGCATGTTCCGAATTCGCCTCTTCTCTGCTTTTTACGCCAGTCACCGCACACTTTGTTCAGTAAAGCGAAGCGGGCGATTTCAGCCTGAAACTGGCGGCCAACCGGCCAGGATCCTTTCCGCTTCGTCCGCGCGCAGCGGGTAGCCATAAAAGCGCTGATAAAAGCGGCGGGTGGCGGCGATAAGGTCGAGCTGCGCAAAGCGTTGCGGATGCAGTTGCTTCGCCGCCCAGAGGATCTGCAAAGCCACTTCGGTGCCGTAGCGATCCCAGGGAAAGACGCCTGAGGGATTTTGCAGCACGCGATGCTGATTTACCGCCTTCAGGCCGCTAAACAGCGCCGCATAAGGCGACGCCACAAGCCTGCCTGCGCCTGCCCCGATAATAATAATGTCGGGATCCCAGGCGATGACCTGCTCAGGCGAAACCTCTTTCATATTGCCCGACACCGCCGCCGCCGCGTTTCTGCCGCCGGCAAGTCGGATCCAGCTGTCAATCAGCGTCTGGCTGCCGTCAACCTTCAGCGGCCGCAGCGACTGAATATGCAGCACCCGCGGCCGCTGCGCCTCGCTCAGCGAGGCGGTTTGCGTGCTGACGGCGGCGATCTGCGCATCAAGATAACGGTTGTACGCCAGCGCCCGACGCTGCGCCTGCGGCGTACCCACCACCTGCGCGGTGGTGAGCAGCGAACGTTTCATCGACGCCACGTCGTCAAAACGCATACTCAGCGTCGGGATAGCCGCCTGGCGATAGCTTATCGCATCAGGATCCTGCGCAGGAACGAAGATGGCGTCGACGCCGCGCGCCACCAGCGCCTCGCTGGAAAAGGTTTTTCCGCGCGCCTGCAGCGCCTGATTCAGCGAAGGCTGCACCTTAAACATCCAGGGCCGGTCTGCGGGATGATTGACGGTCGCAACGATCAGGTCGCCCGCGCCCAGCGTCATCAGCAGCGAATGGTGCGCATACCAGGCGTCGGCGATGCGGCGCGCCGGATGCGGCAGCTCGACCTGCTGCCCCAGGTCGTCGGTTAGCGTGGCGGCAGCGGCGACGCCCGCCGTCAGGCTCAGCGCCAGCGTCAGGCTGGCCCGCAGTAACGTTTTCATTATTCAGATTCCTTAAAAATCGAGCTGCATCGAGAGTTGCACCTGACGCGGCGCGCCGAGCGAGGCGCTGGCATACCCGGCGCCGCTGTAACCATTGAGGCCGCCCGGCACGATATTGGTCCAGTAGTGACGATTGGTCAGGTTAGTCACATCGAGCCGAAACGTGGTTGCGGTGTTCATCAGGCGGGTTTGATAAGCCGCGCCCGCGTCGAAGGTGGTATAGCCGCTTACCCAGCCGCTGTTGGCATTGTCGGTGGCGCGCCGTCCGACATAGCGCGCGCCGCCGTGCAGATCGGCTCCGCTGAGGCCAGGCAGATCCCAGGCAGCGAAGAGGCTGGCGGTATAGCGTGCCAGCCCCACCACCTGTTTTCCCTGCGTCGCGCGGCTGCCGGTATCGAACAGGCGCGGATCGAGCCAGGTCATGCCGCCGTAGAGATGCACCCCTTGCATGACGTCGCCATCCGCCATCAGCTCCACGCCGCAGTTGCGCTGTTCGCCGTCCACAGCGTAGTCGCCGCTGCCGTTGGTATAGGCAAAGGGACGTTTGATCTCAAACAGCGCCGCCGTCAGCAGCAGCCGATTCACCGCCAGCTTCGCGCCGACTTCCGTCTGCTTGCTGCGATAAGGTGCCAGGATCGCGCCGGCGTTGCTGGCGCCCGACGGAGCGGCGTCGCCCTGCTGCAGGCTATCCGCCCAGGTGAGGTAGAGCGTCAGCGGATCCACCGGCTTATAGACCAGGCTGGCGGAGCCAGAAAAGCCACTGTTAGAGGATTCGCTGCTGCGCACGCCGGTTTTCGCGTAGCTGGCGGAGCTGAGCAGGCTTTCGCTGCCTGCCAGCAGCAGGCTCCACTGCGGAGAAAACTGCAGGTTGTCGCTCAGCAAAAAGGCGTGCTGCGTCGCGGTGGCGGAGTGATAGCGGTTGCTGAAGTCGGGGTAGTCCGGCCGCTCAAAGCGAGAGGGCCGTTCCAGCGAGGCGCTGCCCAGCGTCGAAGTCGCGCCGTGCAGCGGATTCATATTCTTCCAGACAAAACCACGGATGCCTGTGGCGATCTGATGATGGATGCTGCCAGTATCGACTTCGCCGTTAAGATTCGCCATATAGCTGTTGATGGTGAAGCGACTGGCGGTCGAGGAAGAGGTCGTCGTGGTATAGCGCCCCGCCCGATCGGTAAAGGTATTGGTGACGCCAGTCGATTCGCGGTCGGCAATCTGGCGCAGTACGCCCACTTCGCCCTGCCAGTTGCCGTCAAAGTCATGCCGCAGGCGCAGCCCTGCGGTCAGGGTATGGTTGTCGTCGCCCGCATAGGCTTGTCCAAGTCCGTTTTTTTTCGGGTCGGGCGCCGCCGGGAAGGTGAGTCCATTGCCGAGCGCGAATTTGCCCGGCAGACCTTTATCGTAATAGTGGTAATAGCTGAAGTTGCTCTCCAGCACGGTACTGTCGCTGAGGTTTGCGTCCAGCGCCAGGCTAACCAGCTGGCGGCGCACCTTGCTGCCGCTGACATAGCCGCCGCCCTCGTCATCCAGCAGGTTCAGGCGATAGCGCAGGCGATCGCTTTGATCGAGCGGGCCGCTGAAATCCCCCGCGACGTTGTGATTACCGCCGCTGCCGCCGCCAATACGCAGACGACGCTGTGGTAAATCGGTGCCGCGCTTCGCCACAAAATTGAACAGTCCCGCCGGGTTTGCCGGGCCGTAGAGTGAACCGGCCAGGCCGTTCAGTACCTCGATATGGTCGAACTGCTCTGCCGCGTAGTCGGTTGTCGAGACGACGTTCAGGCCGTCGATCATGCTGTTCTGCACCACGCTGCCCTGCATACCGCGCGTCTGCGGCCGCGCGCCGTCGCCCTGTACCGACGGCATATAGCGATAGAGATCGCTGACGCTTTTTAACTGCTGCTGTTTCATCAACTCGCGTGAAAGCGACTGAACAGAGAACGGCGTGTTGCGTAGCGCCTGCTGGCCGGCGTTGCCCAGCATGGTGCTTTTTTGCGTGGCATCCTCATGACGCAAGGATGAGCCCGGCGCAGCAGAGACAACCAGCGTATCGTTTGTGGACGCCAGTGCGCCCTGTGTTTCCAGGGCAGTCAAAATTAACAAGCTAAGTAGGTGGGGTTTAAAACGCGCGCGGGAGAGTAATTTCATTTTTATTCTGTCAATTCTGCAGGTGATATTAACGGCGGGAAAGTGTAACCTTAATTTACCACTTTCGTTGTATTTACAATTATATAGCGAAAAGGTCATTTAACGACAGCGACAATCGGTTATGGCGCGATTAGTCTGATCAATGACGGCCGTACGGCAGATAAAATGAAGGAGATATAAATGTCAGCCATCGAAAGAATTAATTATCCCGCGCTGGGCGATGTTAAAGCGCCCTATGTCCATGCGGTAAAACAGGGAAAGACGCTTTATATTTCCGGCCTTACCGCATTCGGCAGCGCCGCGCAAGCCGGTTCCATCGCCGAGCAGGCTGAGGCGATATTCAAACAGTTTCAGCTTATTGCTCAGGCAGAAAACAAAACGCTCAGCGCATTGCTGAAAGTCACCATATTCATCACCTCCTTTGAGGGTATCGACGCCCTGCGCAAGGTGCTGTTTCATTATTACGGCGACCATTTACCCGCCAGTTCCTTAGTACAGGTCAGCGCGCTGTTTTCGCCCGATCTTAAAATTGAAATAGAGGGGATAATGGCGCTCTAATTCAGCGCCCCGCTATTCGCCATTACGAAAAGTAATCCATTCATTAATCTGGCTCATGCGGCTAATTTCCGCTGCCAAGTCAATACGTAGCGGGCGTATTTTGTTCAATTTATGAGATGACTCAAGGAACTGAAAAGTGACGACAAATCTCATTTATGCAACAACCATGCAACATAAGCACATCTTTATTCAGTGCGACGCGGCCAGCCACATTATTTATGCACTGCGCTGCACCAAAATGTAGCAAAAACGCTTTTTTCAGTGGCGTAAGAAAAATTATCTTTCTACGGTAAGTGGTAAATTAACGGGGTGCGGTTAGATCCGCTATCCATCCACGGCAACACATAATAAACGACTTTAAAAAAGAAAGGTCTTTATGGAAAAGTTATCCTACGCGTCTGAAAACAGTACATCTGCCTGGTCCACCTATCTTCAGCAAATCGACCGCGTCGCGCCCTATCTGGGCGAACTGGGACGCTGGATCGATACGCTGCGCCATCCGAAACGCGCGCTGATCGTCGATATTCCACTGCAAATGGACGACGGCACCATCCGCCATTTTGAAGGCTATCGCGTGCAGCACAACCTGTCGCGCGGGCCGGGTAAAGGCGGCGTGCGCTACCATCCCAATGTCGATCTGAATGAAGTCATGGCGCTCTCCGCATGGATGACCATCAAGTGCGCCGCGGTTAACCTGCCCTACGGCGGCGCCAAAGGCGGCATCCGCTGCGATCCCTTCGCGCTGTCGGAAGGCGAACTGGAGCGCCTGACGCGCCGCTACACCAGCGAGATCGGCATTATCATCGGGCCGCAGAAAGATATTCCGGCGCCGGATGTCGGTACCAACAGCAAGGTGATGGCGTGGATGATGGACACCTACTCCATGAACAGCGGCACCACCGTGACCGGCGTGGTCACCGGTAAGCCGGTCCACCTGGGCGGCTCGCTGGGACGCGAAAAGGCGACCGGACGCGGCGTATTTATCACCGGCCGCGAAGTGGCGCGCCGCGCAGGCATTCCCGTTGAGGGGGCGCGCGTAGCGGTGCAGGGCTTCGGAAACGTCGGCAGCGAGGCGGCGCGTCTCTTCAGCGAAGCGGGCGCCTTTGTGGTGGCGATTCAGGATCACAGCGCGACCATCGCCAACGCTGACGGCATCGATATGGCGGAGCTTTCCCGCTGGCAGCAGGAACACAAGCAGATCCTCGGCTTCCCTGGCGCGGAGAAGATCGATGAAGCGGCGTTCTGGCGCACCGAAATGGATATCTTTATCCCGGCGGCGCTGGAAGGTCAGATCACCCGCGAGCGTGCGGAACGACTGAGCTGCAAGCTGGTGCTGGAAGGCGCGAACGGCCCGACCTATCCGGAAGCGGACGACGTGCTGGCCGAGCGCGGTATTATCGTGGTGCCCGACGTTATCTGTAACGCAGGCGGTGTAACGGTAAGTTACTTCGAATGGGTGCAGGATATGGCGAGCTTCTTCTGGAGCGAAGATGAGATCAACGCGCGCATGGATAAGATCATGACCGACGCGATGGTGCACGTCTGGAATAAAGCCAAAGAGAAAGAGTGCTCGCTGCGCACCTCTGCCTATATCGTTGCCTGCGAACGCATTCTGATGGCGCGCAAAGAGCGCGGCATCTATCCGGGCTAACGGCTTAACGGGCAGCGCAGGCTGCCCATATTTCAGTAACGCACCAGGCCGCCGTCAACCGCGTACTGGCTGCCCGTCACATAAGAGGCGTCGCTGGAGAGCAGAAACAGCGCGACCGCCGCCGCCTCTTCCGCCTTCCCTGCCCGCTTTAGCGGCACCTGGCTGACGATAAAATCCTCAAACTGCTGACGCGCCGTTTCCGGCATGAAATCGCGGAAGTGTGTTTCGATCGGCCCTGGCACCACCACATTGACGCGAATGCCGCGCGGCGCCAGCGCCGTGGCCCAACTGCGCGCCATTGCCACAATCGCCCCTTTAGTGGCGGCATAGAGACTGGTACTCGCCGCGCCTTCATAGCTCGACGACGATGAGGTGACCACCACCGACGCACCGGGATTAAGCAGAGGCGAGAGTCTGGCGAGCTGCAGCATAGGGCCGCGCACGTTGGCGTTCATCATGGCGTTAAAAGATTCCGCGGTGATTGACTCCAGCTCGCCCAGTTCGGCGTAACCGGCGTTCAGCCAGAGCCCGTCCAGCTGGCCCCATTTTTCCACCGCTTCGCCCAACGCCTCGATATCTGCCTCCAGCGAGGCGTCGTTGCGCAGCAGCAGCGCATTGTCGTGCAGCACGCTGTTGGCATACTGCAGCCGACTGGGATTGCGGCCGGTGACCGCAACGCGGCCGCCTTCCGCCTGAATGCGTTGCGCACCGGCCAGCCCCATGCCGCTGGTGCCGCCGGTAATCAGGATACGCTTATCACTAAATCGGGCCATAACCCCTCCAGAAAGGCCGCCGTAGACCAGGGCGGCGCGTGCGAATCAATACCCTCTCTGAATGTTAGCTGGCGACAGCGATAACGCGTCATTAACTCAGTGACCGATTGATGACATTTTGCATCGGCTTATAACCGTATTTATACCAGGGTTAATTTTTCTTAAGCTAAATAAGGCAATCGCGCGCCGCTTATTAATCCCTGCGTTAAGTCAGGTTATTTCCGCGCAACGCTCTTTTTAACCGCATCTTTAAGGTTTTTTTACAGGATAATCCTCTGGGACAAAGCCATTTAAACCATGCTGATGGATCAAAGCGGCATCAATTGCGTGTTTAATGGGCTATAACAGTCTAAAAATCTGCTAATTTGAAAGCGAGGCCGTTTTTATAGTAAGGTAAATTGTTGTAAACAAGCTGCCGTAATTTATTTTAACAGGCTGCTTATAGCTTTCTTTCCCAGAGTTTGTTGGCAGTTCGGCGACGAAAGCTATAAGAGCCTCATTGGTTAATGAGGATATTATGAGCATCGGGAATCAACCCACAGATAAAAGCAAAAAGCATTTCTGGCAGAAAAAACAGAAAGAGCTGACGGTCGACGATATCACCATTGTCGATAACGATATGCTGAAGCGCGCAGTCGGCGCAGCGGCGCTGGGTAACGCGATGGAGTGGTTCGACTTCGGCGTCTACAGCTACCTCGCCGTGACCATTGGTAAGGTCTTTTTCGCCAACGCCAGCAACACTGCTCAGCTGATCGCGGCCTTCGGCACCTTCGCCGCGGCCTTCCTGGTGCGCCCCATCGGCGGACTGGTGTTCGGCCCGCTCGGCGATCGCATCGGCCGACAGAAAGTGCTGGCGATGACCATGATTATGATGTCGATCGGCACCTTCTGCATCGGCCTGATCCCCTCTTACGCCAGCATAGGCATTCTTGCGCCGATATTGCTGCTGGTAGCGCGACTGGTGCAGGGATTCTCAACCGGCGGCGAATATGGCGGCGCGGCGACCTTCATCGCCGAATACTCCACGGATAACCGTCGCGGCTTTATGGGCAGCTTTCTCGAGTTCGGCACCCTCGGCGGCTATCTGCTGGGCGCAGGCTTCGTCACCGCGCTGACCTCGGTGCTGCCGGAGCAGACCATGCTCGACTGGGGCTGGCGCGTTCCCTTCTTCGTCGCCGCGCCGCTTGGCCTGTTCGGCCTCTATGTGCGGCTCAAGCTGGAAGAGACCCCGGCGTTCCAGCAGCATATGGAGAAGCAGGAGGCGCTTGAGCACAGCAAACCGGCGATGACGGTAGTGCAGATGCTGAAGAAGTATCACAAGCCGATGCTGAAATGTATTGGTCTGGTACTGCTGTTTAACGTCTCCAACTACATGCTGACCTCCTATATGCCGAGCTATCTGACCGGCATCCTCGGCATGGGCGAGTTGAGCAGCCTGCTGCTGATTATGGTGGTGATGTTCGTGATGATGCCGCTGACGCTGTTCTGGGGACACTGGGCGGATCGCCTTGGCCGTCGTCCGGTCATTGGCAGCGGCGCGATTGGCCTGATCCTGCTGGCGATCCCCTGCATGATGCTGGTGACGTCGGGCAATATGTGGCTGGTGTTCGCCGGACTGATCGTGCTGGGCGCGCTGCATACCTGCTTCAGCGGCTCCATGCCTGCTACCCTGCCGGCGCTGTTTGTTACCGACATCCGCTACAGCGCGCTGGCGATCGGCTTTAACCTCTCCGTCTCGCTGTTCGGCGGCACCACGCCGCTGATTACTGCCTGGCTGGTGGATACCACGCATAACCTGATGATGCCTGCCTACTACCTGATGGGCGCAGGCGTGATTGGCCTGCTGACCGTGCTGACGCTGCACGAATCGGCGCGTAAACCGCTGCGCGGCTCTTCGCCTGCGGTAGCCAGCGAGGCCGAAGCGCACCGTCTGGTTAAAAAGCTGCGTTCACGCAATAAGGCGCGTCCTGCGCAGTAACCAGATCATCGCTTCACTATAAAAAACCCGCCGCCGGCGGGTTTTCTTTTATCTTTGGTATGAAAAGCGCGCGTCAGCATCAAAATGATTGAAAAAGCATATTTATTTGCCGACAGAATCGTTATGGTATCGGTTCCATAAAGCGGACAAGGAAAATCAACATGGTGTCCAAAGAGAACGCCGAACACTATTTCTGGGGCGATAAATGCGACGGCTGGACACTGCTGCAGCGGCAAGATCTCACTATCATCCACGAGCGGATGCCTGCCGGTACAGCGGAGATTCGCCACTATCACGCCCAGAGCCGGCAGTTCTTTTTTGTACTGCGCGGCACGCTCTGCATGGAGCTGGAAGGCGAGCGTCACCTGCTCAACGCGCATGAGGGTCTGGAAATTCCTCCCGAAGCGAAACATCAGGCCCGCAACGACAGCGACAGCGACGTCGAATTTCTGGTGATCTCGCACCCTACCACGCGCGGCGATCGCACCGACCTGCTCTAGGGCTTTTTGATCTACGCCGAAGTAGCGCTTAACCGTTGTGTGCAGGTTTTTTGATCCAGAACAATTCACGCCGCGCAGCCTTCTGTCAATTTGTGTCAACGGTTCCTGTAACCGCACACTAATGGAGGCAGGCTGATGACGGGTAAATTGGGTTTAACGGCAGGTTTGATGGTGTGGCTGGTCTACGTGGCATGGATGGCAAGCTACTATTTCGGCACCTTCTCTCTGTTCGCTCACTGATGCATAAAAGCCTGCAGGCCAGGCGCGCCTGACCGCAGAGGCTTCCCGCATACGAAAACGCGCCGCAGGCAAATGCGCTGCGGCGCGTTGTTTATATCAGGCAAACTAAACTTAAGCGGCCTTAACGGCGCGCACTTTCTTGATTTGAGCGACGTCGCCTTCGGCGCTTTCATCAGCATTCTCTGCAGCGCGAACGTTTTTCGCCGCGTCAGCCGCATCCGGAAGTTTGCTGGTGCGCAGGATATGCTGAATCGCATCTTTCTGCTCTGCGAGCAGCAGGCCAAGCGTTTCCGCCTGAGACTCATCCATATCGGGCTGATGCTGCGCTAACCAGTCGGTAAAGGCCTCCGCCATGTCGAGCATCTTGTCGTAGGCATCCGCCTCTTTTTTGCTGGCAAACGTCATTTTCTCTTCACCCTTCTTGACGACTACGTATTTAATTTCGACAGCCATTTTTGCCTCTCCGATACTGTTAATATATACAGTATATCCCTCATGCAGCCGGATTGCATCTTTTTTTCAACGCTATCGCTACGCCAGGTAAAGGCGAAATTTGCCTTATGAAATCAAATCATTAAGGAAGTCAGCCAGCGCTTTGCGCGGGTCATCCTCTTCCGACACGATCATTTCGATGCCCCACTGCCCCAGCACTTCGCGCGCTACCGGATTATTACGGTTGGTGAAGAGATAAGACTTCGGCCGCGCGGTCGCCAGGCCGGTTCTGCCCCACATTTTCGTCAGGCGATAGAACAGCAGGCGGATATTGAAATCGCTGATGCTGTAGCCGACGAACAGCACCGAATTGCCCATCACGTCATGGGTAAGTTTGATATCGAGCGGCGAATCGAAATAGAGACGCTCAAAATAGCTGCTTTCATCCAGCACGATTGAAGTGTCATCGTCGAAATCGCCGTGCAGTTTGATGATATGCCGCTTGTCCTCGGTGAGCGCCACCAGATCCGCCGCGTTGGCGACTTTGCTGTAGGGAACGCCGTGCGCCTCGTGCGCCGCTTCCAGCCAGCGATCGTAGTTGGTGGTATAGATGCGGCTAAAGTTGCCTTGGGTAATCATGGTATGAATTTCTGACGATCGGACATCAATGTCCGGACGGTGCCACTCGCGATCCATCCAGCTGCGCAGCGGCCCCAGCGACCCTTTCTTCTGTTTGTAGTACTCCGCCAGCGAAAGATGGGTGCCGTAGGTGTTGAAGATTTTCGGATCGTAGCCCAGCTCGTTCGCCAGATGGGCGATCAGCTCATGCCACTCCGGCAATCCGAGATTGCGCGAGATGCCCGCGCCAGCAAAGAGGATCAGCTTGCCGGAGTCATAGGCGCGTTTCAGTTCAGGTTTCATGCCACTCCTCGGGCGGTTTTCAAAAATTCGGCGAAGCGATCGAGCGCCAGCTTACGCATAGAGATCTCATTTTTCAGCTCGCCCATCTCGGCGAAAGTCTGCCTATGGCCTTCCGGGATAAAAACGCAGTCCCACTGAAACTCGCGCGGTCCGGCAGGTCTGGCGGCGATGGTACCGCGCACTTCGCCATGAAACTGGTACATTTTGCGTCCGTCGCAGTAGCCCAGCACGGTTTTCGCCGTCACCGCCTGGCTGTCGAGCCCCTGCACCAGCTTGGCGAAACGTTCAGCCTCCAGCCGGTTCCAGAAGATGCGCGTCAGTCCGGCAGGCAGGCCATTCAGCCCGTCGAGATAGAGACCGGTATGCTCGACAAACAGCGGGCGCCCGATAATGGAAAATGCCTTGGTCAGCTTGTCGCGTACCAGCGCAATTTCGTTTTCCGTCTGGATTTCGTCGATGCGGCGCGAGATAGGCAGGACGTCGACGCCTACCGGTTCGAGGATTTTGCGTACCTCGGTCAGCTTATGCTCATTGGCTGACAGAAAGCGGATTTTCATTGCAAGCCTATAAACTTATTATGTTTTTAGAAAGAAACCTTACCTGCTTGTTATCATAGTTGAATATGCTTCACGCATTATCGAAAAATGCGTGGAGGAACCAGACAAAGTTGAAAAAGGCTGTCGCTTTTCACTGGCCTGCCGCAGCGCAGACAGACGGCGCCATGAGGCGTCCTCTTTGCATCGTTTTTAAGGGTGAACTGAAAGCGGCGCTCTCCGCAAGCTGGGCACCGAATCTTAACTCGGCCCATTGGGAGACTCCATCAAGTTTGATTTAGCATTGGCTAAGCCTGGCACTTTTACCAGCATCGGCCAGTCTTCAGGCAGCTTGCGGCTGTATTGAGGGTGCTCAATGCTGGCTCACGCTTCTGGCGCTAACTGCCAGAACAGCTGAAAAGTCAGCGACGAAAAAGTGATTAACTTATTTCCGCTTTGCATAATCAGATTTCTTTTCCAGGCTTAATAAACATGTTCTATCCGGGAGGAGATATGTCAAATTCATATAAAGAGTGCATCGAAGCCTGTTATCTGTGCGCTGCCGCCTGCGACCATTGCGCAGCGTCCTGTCTTGAAGAAGAAAACCTGGAGATGATGCGAAACTGCATCAGGATGGATATGCAATGCGCCAGTATTTGTCGAGCGGCTGCGCAATTTATGGCGCTCAACAGCGAATCAGCCAAAATGCTATGTCAGCTCTGTGCAGATATTTGCCAGCAGTGCGGCGACGAATGCGGCAAGCACGAGCACGATCATTGCCAGGTATGCGCTAAAGCGTGCCGACACTGTGCCGAACAGTGTCGCAAAATGGCGGCCTGATAAAAGGCATCGGTTCGCTCAGGAAATGTGCTCACTTTATTATCGTTTGAGACAGTAAGATGCGGCCCGTTAATCACGGGCCGTTAGAGAAGCGTTAAAGCTTTTCCGAGAGTTTTTCTCTACCGCGGGCGTTACGCCTGTGACTTCATTAAGCCTTTCATGGTCGGTTTCTTCGCTTGCCCGATGATGTTGAAAGAGTCAGAGGTGCGCATGGCTCGGCAGGCAATCTCTGCCTTAAGGCAGCAAAATCTTTAACCATACTAATCATAAATTTAGCATCACCGTTTTCTGAAGTGCTTATTAAGCAGATGAGGAAGGCGCTGTAAAGCAGCGGAAAAACAGAATATAAAACCCAGTTACCGCCTATACACCAGAGCATTACATCAGTATCGAACGATAATTGACGCACAAATACCAGTCGATTTATACCTCCGCCGCCTGTTATTCATACCGTATCGGGATTACACTAAGCTGCTTTTTAATTAAAAACCTCTAATCAAAAAGGATGTTTAATATGGCTTCGAATGCTTCAGAGTCAGCACAGCTGGATGCCTGTAACAAACAGGTCGAGGATCTTAAAAAAGAGTTAGATAAGCAGAAAACGCTCTGCGAACTTTATCGGAACGAGATCCTCACCGACAGTGAGTTCCTGGGGTTTGCTATAGAAATTTTCGATAAAATTCAGGCGTCCATCAACAGCGAGGTGATTAATACCATGCCGGTCGAAGAGCAACGGCAGCTGCAGGAAACCCTGGTATACGTTAAAGAGCGTCAGGCCGCCGATAACCTCTATCGTAAAGAAGGCGATCCCGAACCGCGGACCTACGAAGAGTATCGTAACCCCTGAATGATCAGCGCTTCTATGATAAGCCGCCCATCAGGCGGCTTTTTCGCCGGCAGACGCTTAAGGCAGCGCCGCCCCTGTTTTAGTAAACGATCCCCGGCGGATTCACCGTCGACGTCGCAATCGCCTCATTCTGCTCGCCCCAGCGGTTCAGCACCTGCTGATACTCTCCGCCCGCAATGGCGCCGTTCACTGCGCTCTGCAACGCCTCCGCCAGACCGTTGCCTTTCTTCGTGGTGACCGCCACCCAGGATCGCACCGGGCCGTAGCCGACAATCTTCATATCGTTGCGCGACGCCACCTTCCAGGCCGCCATCGACTGCGGGCCGAACAGCGCGTCGGCGCGTCCCGAGAGCAGCGTCAGGGTCGCCGCCGCCTCGTCGGTGAGATAGACCGGCGTCACCGGCTTTAATCCTTTCGCGCGGTTCTGCGCGTCCCAGCCGAGCAGGATGCGCTCCTGATTAGTGCCGGAGCCGACGATAATGCGCAGTCCCGCAATATCCTCCGCCTTGTTGATACTGTTGATGGGGCTGTTCGCCTTCACCAGAAACGCATGGCCGTCGGCGCGGTAGGTTGCGAAGTCGAACTTCTTCTTGCGCTCTTCCGTCACCGCGATGTTGAACATCGCCACGTCATAGCGTCCGGCGGTCACGCCGAGCGGCCAGTCCTCCCAGGAGGCGGGCACCAGATGCAGCTTCAGCCCCAGGCTGTCCGCCAGCAGCCGCGCAAAGTCGGCGTCGCTGCCGATACGCGTTTTATTGTCGGACGCCAGCAGCCCCAGCGGCGGCGAGTTGGTACTGGTGGTGGCGACGGTCAGATAGCCCGACTCGACAAAATGGAAGCCCTGCGGGATCTTGCCGATCGCCTGCGGATTCGCCGGGGCCGCTATCGGCGTCTCATTCTGCGTAACGTCGAGAGTGGCCGCCAGCGCAGGCGGCAGCGCGCCGGCCAGCAGCAGCACAAGTAAAGAGGCTCTCATCATCGTTTTCCTATAGCACGCGCGCAAGGAAGCGGCGCGTGCGTTCATGGCGCGGATTGCTCAGCACCTGCGCCGCGCTGCCCTGCTCGACGATTTTGCCATCCACCATAAACACCACGTTATCCGCCACTTCGCGTGCGAAGCCGATCTCGTGCGTCACAATCACCAGCGTGGTGCCCGAACGCGCCAGCTTTTTGATGACGTCGAGCACTTCGCCCACCAGCTCGGGATCGAGCGCCGAGGTCGGCTCGTCGAACAGCATCACGCGCGGGTTCAGCATCAGGGCGCGCGCAATGGCGATGCGCTGCTGCTGGCCGCCGGACAAATGGCGCGGCCAGGCGTCCGCCTTATGGCGCAGCCCGACGATATCGAGCAGCTCACCGGCGCGCGCGACGGCGTCGCGCTTCGACAGCTGCCGATGGGCGATGGGCGCCTCTATCAAATTCTCCAGCACGGTAAGATGCGGAAAGAGGTTGAAGTTCTGGAACACGTAGCCGACGTTAACGCGCTGGCGCAAAATCGCCTTCTCTTTAAGCTCATAGAGCTTGTCGCCGCGCCGCTGGTAGCCGATATAGTCGCCGTCGATTTGAATAAAGCCCTCATCGACGCGTTCCAGATGATTCAGCGTGCGCAGCAAAGTCGACTTGCCGGAGCCGGACGGCCCGACAATCACCGTCACCGAGCCGGGATCCAGCGCCAGCGACACGTCGTCCAGCGCCTTGTGGCGGCCGTAGCTTTTGCTGACGCCGGTAATGCTGATGGCGCCGGTGGCGTGCGCCTGGCGGTAATCAATGGCTTCGGACATGGCTAATCTCCTCATTTGCGGCAACGGGGTTCAGGCGGCTGCGCCACTGGCGCCAGCGCGAAGGTTGCGGATCGCGGGTGACGCTGCGCGCCAGCCAGCGTTCGACGCCGTGCTGGATCGCCGACAGCACCGTGGTGATGATCAGATACCAGGCCGCGCCCACCATCAGCAGCGGAATCACCTCCTGGTTGCGGTTGTAGATCATCTGGATGGTGTAAAACAGCTCTGGCATCGCCAGCACGTAAACCACCGACGTGCCTTTAGCGAGACTGATGACTTCGTTAAAGGCGCCAGGAATAATGGCGCGCAGCGCCTGCGGCAGAATAATGCGAAAAGTACGGCGCGTCGCAGAGAGGCCGAGCGCCGACGCCGCCTCCATCTGCCCGTGATCGACGCCGAGGAAACCGCCGCGAATTATCTCCGCGCTGTAGGCCGCCTGCACCAGCGTCAGGCCGATCACCGCCGCCGGAAACTGCCCCAGCACGTTAATGGTCTGGAAATGGCCCCAGGCGAGCGCGGTAAAGGGCACGCCGAACGAGAGCGTGTCGTAGAGATAGGAAAAGTTATAAAGAATAATCAGCACCACGATCAGCGGCAGCGAGCGGAACAGCCAGATATAGCCCAGGGCGAGCGTGCTGAGCAGCCACGACGACGAGAGGCGCGCCAGCGCCAGCAGGCCGCCGAAAATCAGGCTAAAAACGGTGCCGAGCAGCGTCAGCAGCAGCGTCTGCCCCAGACCGTGCAGGATCACCGGATCGAAAAACCAGCGGGCGAAGACGCTCCACTCCCAGCGCGGATTGAGCGCCACCGACTCCACCACGCCTGCCAGAATAAACAGGGCGACGATCGCCCCAAAGGTTCGGGCCGGATAGCGCGCCGGCACCACTTTCAACTGTTGATGTTCCCTGCTCATTTTGCCTCCTTAACTCGCCTGCGCGACGCGGTTAACGTCGATCACTTTGGTAAAACGCAGACGGCCGTCATGGGGCGGCTGCCCGTAGCGTTCCAGATCGCCGCTCAGGTCGAACTGCGGCTGATAGCCGAAGCTGCTGTAGAGATGCACCGCTTCCGGCTGGCGAAAACCGGTGGTGAGATAGAGTCGCCGGTAGCCAGCGCGCAGCGCGCGCCGCTCCAGCTCCTGCACCACTAACAGCGCCAGTCCCTGCCGCCGCAGATCGCCGCGCGTCCAGATGCGCTTTAGTTCGGCGGTCTCCTCGTCAAAGGGCTTATAGGCGCCCATGGCGATAATCTCGCCGTCGCGCTCCAGCACAATAAACAGGCCGCGCGGCGGCAGATACCACTCGGTTTTCTCCACTTCCTGATTGTTGCGGAAGAAGTCGCCGTAGCGCGAGGCGTAAAAGGCGAAGAGTCCGCTCAGGATCGGCTGCAGCTCAGGCGCTTCCGGCGACACGTCGCGAAAATGTTGCTGGCTCATGGTTCACCTCTCAGTCGCCCAGGCCCGGCGGGTTAATTTCGGAACGATCGATCTTCTCTACGCCTTCGCCCCAGCGGTTGAGCACCTTGAGATAGTCGCCGTTCTGGATCACGCCGTTCAGCGCGGTATTGATCGGCTCGGCCAGACCGCTGCCTTTTTTCACCGTCACCGCGATGTGCGCCACTTTTGGCCAGCCGCCGTCGAAGCTCCCCACCAGGCGGGTTTTGCCGGTCAGCGCCGCTTTCCACGCGCCGATCACGTTCGGCCCGAAGTAGGCGTCGGCGCGGCCCGACTGCAGCGCCAGCGTCTGGGCGGCGTCATCTTTGGTATAGATCGGCGTGAACGGCTTCAGCCCCTTCGCCTGATTGGCTTTATCCCAGGCGAGCAGCACCGCCTCCTGATTGGTGCCGGAGCCGACGATAATGCGCAGCCCGGCGATATCCTCCGGCTTCGCGATCGCTGTAATCTTGCTGTCGGCCTTGACGTAGAAGCCGAGCGTGTCGCGGCGGTAGGTGGCGAAATCGAACTTCTCTTTACGCTCTCTGGTGACGGTAACGTTAGAGATAGCCGCGTCGTACTTGCCCGAGGCGACGCCGAGCGGCCAGTCTTCCCACGAGGTCGGTACCACGTTGAGCTTCAGGCCGAGGCTGTCGGCCACCAGCCGGGCGATGTCTACTTCGCTGCCGAGCAGGGTCTTGTTGTCGTCGGAGAAAACCGTCAGCGGCGGCGAGTTCTGCGCGGCGACCGCCACGGTAAACGCGCCCGGCACCACAAAGTGATGGCCCGGCGGCAGTTGCGCCACCGCCTGGTCATTCTTCGCGGTATTAATCGGCGCTTTATTGGCGTCGAGGCTGACGCGCTGGCCGTTGTAATCGACGTTAGTGCCTTCGGCATACACGCCGCCAGACGTCGCCAGCAACAGCAGGGCGATAAGGGTTTTATTATTCTGCATAGCGAAGGTGCTCTTATTGTTGTGAGAACTGGTTAGCCGGTTCCTTCAGGCCAAAGCTGGCGCGCAGGGTAGTGCCGGGGTAGTCGCGTCGCGTCAGGCCGCGCGCCTGCAACACCGGCACCACGCGATCGACGAAGCGCTCGAAGGTATCGGGCGTGCCGCCCTGAATGATGAAGCCGTCAGTGGCGAAATTTTCGAACCACTGCTGCAGGCCGTCCGCCACCTGTTCCGGCGTGCCGTGAAACAGCGGACGCGGCGTCGCGGCCTCCAGCGCCGCCTGGCGCAGCGTATGGCCGTGCTCGCGCGCCTTGCGTTTGATTTCGTCGGTGGTGCTGCGAAAGCTGTTCTGGCCGATATCGCCCAGCTCAGGGAAAGGCGCATCCAGCGGATACTGTGAGAAGTCGTGGTGATCGAAGAAACGGCCCAGATAGTTCAGCGCGTCCTGGATCGACACCAGCGCCGCGGTGGTCTGATACTGCTGCTCGACATCCTCGGCGCTGTCGCCGACGATCACGCTGACGCCCTGGAAGATATGCAGATCTTCCGGCTGGCGGCCGTTTTCCACCAGCTGGCGCTTCACGTCGCGGTAGAACGCCTGCGCCTCTTCCCGCGTCGGCTGATGGGTGAAAATCGCGTCGGCATGGCGCGCCGCCAGCTTTTTGCCATCTTCGGAGGCGCCCGCCTGAAAGAGGATGGGACGGCCCTGCGGCGTGCGCTGAATATTCAGCGGCCCGGCCACCTGAAAGAAATCGCCATGGTGGTCGATGGCGTGCAGCTTGCCCGGCTCGAAAAACTTGCCGCTCGCCTTATCGCGCACGAAGGCGTCCTCTTCCCACGAATCCCACAGCCCTTTCACCACGGTGAGATATTCGTCGGCAATGCGGTAGCGCAGCGCGTGTTCCGGATGCTGCCTGCGGGAAAAGTTTTTCGCCGAGCCTTCCAGCGGCGAGGTCACCACGTTCCAGCCGGCGCGGCCGCCGCTCAGGTGATCGAGGCTGGCGAACTGGCGCGCGGTAATAAAGGGCTCGCTGTAGGAGGTGGATACCGTGCCCACCAGCCCGAGATGTTCGGTCACGCCCGCCAGCGCCGACAGCAGCGTCAGCGGCTCGAAGCGGTTGAGAAAGTGGGGAATCGATTTTTCATTGATATAGAGGCCGTCGGCGACGAACAGGAAGTCGAGCTTGCCCTCTTCCGCTTTGCGCGCGATGCGTTTCGCATAGTCGAAGCTGATGCTGGCGTCCGCCTGCGCGGCGGGATGGCGCCATGCGGACATATTGCCGGAGGCGCCATGCAGGATGGTGCCCAGTCGAAGCTCTCTCGTGGTCATGATGTTCTCTCTTCTTTTGTGGCAGCGGTGCAGCTCGCACGGCGCATCGGCACGCGCGAACGCCGTTCAGTTCAGGGGATCAGATCAGGATGGCGTCGCAACATCGCGCGCTGAGCCGCTGCAGCGCGTGCTGCGCCAGCTGCGCGAAGTAGCGGGCGGCGGGCGCGATCAGCGCCTCGTCGGGATTAAAGGCGGAGTGATGCAGGCCGAACGGACTGGCGCTGCCGATGCTGACGAAGGCGCCAGGCGTCTGCTGGAGATAAAAAGCGAAATCTTCGCCGCCGAGGTGCAGATCGGCCGTCTGCACGCGGTAACCCGCCTGCCCGGCAATCTCGCTGGAAAAGCGCGCCCACTCAGGATCGTTGATCAGCACCGGTGGACCAGCGTGCCAGCTCAGGGTCGCCTGCGCGCCCGCCGCCTCGGCGAAATGGGTGACCAGCGCCCGCACGCGCGCCTCCAGCCCGGCGCGCACGTCGAGGTCGTGAGTGCGCGCGGTGCCGCCGAACTCGACGCTGCCGGGCAGCACGTTCCAGGTTTTGCCCGCATCGATGCGCGTGATGCTCAGCACCAGGCTGTCGAGGGTGTTGAAGCTGCGGCTGGTGAGGCTTTGCAGTCCCTGGATAATCTGACTGGCGGCGACAATCGCGTCGACGCCCTCTTCGGGATGCGCCGCGTGCGCCCCTTTTCCGCTAACGCGGATAATAAATTTGTCGGCGTTGGCGTAGAACGCACCGCCGCGCGTGGCGAACACGCCGGTCGGCAGGCCCGGTTCGTTGTGCATGCCGAAGATCGCCTGCACACCCTCCAGCACCCCGGCGTCGATAAACTGCCGCGCGCCGGCGGCGATCTCTTCTGCGGGCTGAAACAGAATACGCACCCGTCCCTTCAGCGTCGTCTCATGCTGCTTCAGCAGCAGCGCCGCGCCCAGCATCACCGCGCTGTGCACGTCATGGCCGCAGGCGTGCATCACGCCGGGATGGCGCGAGTGGAAGGCCAGGCCGCTCGCTTCATGCACCGGCAGCGCGTCGATATCGGCGCGCAGGGCGATCAGCGATTCGCCCTGACCAATCTCCGCCACCAGCCCGGTTTTTAGCGGATAGTCCAGCAGCGCAATATCCGCCGCCTGCAACCATGCGCGCAGCCGCGCGGTGGTCGCCTCTTCATGGCCGGAGAGCTCCGGCCAGGTATGCAGCTCGCGACGCCACGCAATCAGCTGGGAATCGAATGTGCTCATGGTTCTCTCCGCCAGGGTCAGGCCGCGACCAGATGGTGCGTCGCCAGCAGCTCCAGCGAGCGGACGCGCGCTTTCGGTTCGGCAATCGGCGTGTCGATAATGAATTCATCGACGGCGTAGTGCTGCTGCAGCGCATCCAGCTGGGCATGCACCTGCGCGGCGGTGCCTTTCAGCAGCGACGGCGTGCGCGGCTCAATAACGTAGTCGCTAAAGCCGCCCTGACGCACATAGCGCTCGGCCTGCTCAAGGCTGGCGACATTGACGCCCTGGCTGCCGTTGACCCTGACGTGAAAGTGACGCAGGCCGTTGACCAGCAGATCCGCCTCCGCCGGAGAGTCGGCGACCACCACCTGCACTGCGACAAGCGCGCGCTGGCCGCTGAGGCGCGTGTAGGTGCCGAGGGTATTCTCCATCAGCTGACGATCGCCGTTGAGATGGGCGGCAAACACCAGTTGCCAGCCCTGCTGCGCGGCGAGCGTGGCGCTCTCTTCGCTGGCGCCCAACAGAAAACGGTTAGCCGGACGCGGCGGCAGCGGCGTAGCGTGCAGCGCCTCTTCGTCGTCTGCCTCGCGCTGCGGCGCGTCGAGCCACTGGCCCAGCTGCTTCAGCTGCTCGGCGAAGCTGCCTTTTGCCTGCGCGTTCACGCCCGCCTGCAGCGCGCGGGTCGACAGCGGCAGCCCGCCCGGCGCCTTGCCGACGCCAAGATCGATACGGCCCGGCGCCAGCGACGCCAGCAGGTTAAAGTTTTCCGCCACTTTATAAGGGCTGTAGTGCTGCAGCATCACGCCGCCGGAGCCGACGCGAATATGCTGCGTTTGCGCGATAATCCAGGCGATCAGCACCTCCGGCGACGGACTCGCCAGCTGCGCGGTATTGTGATGTTCGGCCAGCCAGAAACGGTGATAGCCCCAGCGTTCCGCCTGTTGCGCCAGTTGCAGAGTGCGCTGTAACGCGCTGCTGGCCGGCTCATCTGCGAGCACCGGCGATTTATCTAACAGACTCAGACGATATGACATTCACCCTTCCTCACTTATATCCCGTTGCGACCCAGTGTGGAGCGAGGCTAATAATTCGTAAAACATGATATTGTCGCATTGATATTTAATTTATGCATATCAGTTAGATAACCAACATATCTTCGCATAAAACCCTTTTAAAACACGCAATTATGTACACATTTATTTTGTGTGTTTATCATAGTCAGTGCGCGGGCATGAGAGAACAAAGCTTATTGGGAATGGTTTGCCAAAATGTGTATATGACTTGACGACTGAATATGTCAGGGCCAATACTGTGTTTTTATACAGTCGAGGTGGCTATGGGAAATCAAAAAGAGTCTAACGTGGGGCGCATGCCGGAGCTTACTGATTTCGGAATGATCTACAGTGCTGCTGGTAGGATGCTCGTGCTCGATTTGGCAATGAAGGATTCTCTGGCGGGATACATTGATGATCCGGTTACCTTCCCTGATATGCAAATTAGCATTCGGGCCAACATGGCCAGGGAGTTGGCGGCGGAGCTTTTAAAGTGTGCTGATGCAATAGATGCAGGAATGCACCACCCTGATCTGAAGTTTGTTGATTAAGGAATGCCCGGTGTATACCGGGCAAAAATTCACAGGCAGGTTTTAATGGCAGCCTTACGCTTTTCAATCCCACCGGTAACGTCTAGGGCGCCACGAAGAGAGTAAAAATTTATTCGGGTAAGGTTACCGTCCGTAAACACGTCTGCGTTATCTGCCCCAGCGAAAACGCTGTAATACTTGCCTGTTTTTTGCGGGATTATTTGATACATCAACGGCTGCTTTTGCCAGGCAGCTAAAATGCATTCCTGAGTTTCTTCTGCTGGCTTTGCCGTGGTGTAAGAAGCCAGAACTTTCTGGTCCTCACGATAATTGTAAGGGTTGGCACAACCAATCAGAGCAAAAACACCCAAAGTAACGATTATCTTTTTCATGTCCCTGTCCCAAAATCTTATGTGGGCTGATAGTACCAGAAGTAATCGGACGATTGGCAGGAGCAATGCACTTTTTAAGTTTCACCGCAGTAGATCGAATCAGCCCCGTCTCCAGGGCATTTTTAGGCATCAAGTCCGTCGATGGCTTTCATGCGGTTTTGCAGCTCAGTAATGATCGCATCCTGTTTATCAATTCTCTCCATCAGCGCCAGGATGGCTTCATGGTGCAAGGCTGCTGATACTCCTGAAGTGTCAGGTGAAAGTATGTTTTTCACTACCGTGCCATCTTTCAAGGTTCTGTCTCCCGACACAAATACGCTGTCGGGAAATACAGCCTGAACGTCTTGTGCAATGAACCCAATGCCAGGGGCGGCGTTGTCCAGTCGCTCCCAGGTTACCCCTTTGATCAGCCTCATCTTGCCAAGCGGATCATCAATACGCTCTATTTTGGTTTTAATGCGCTCATCTGAGTTTGATACCCACGTTCCCGGAGCGATCGCGTTACCGGTATCAAGCGGGAAATACCAGCGCTTGGTGCCCTGCCAGTAGCTGCTTCCCGTTAACTGACCCTGAACAGGAGCCCCGGCTGCTGCGGGAGATATGGTAGCAAAACCAAAGTAGGCTCCATTCACCCCTGACGGCGCGTCATTGGGCCTACCCCACCCATCAAGAACTGCTCGTATTTCTGAAGACCACCTGCCTTGCGTATTATCTCCAAAAAGATTTTGAGACAGAACATCGCCTTTTACATTGACCAGTGATGATACATTGCCGCCTGATTTATTATTCAGCGTGCCCAGCCTTGAATCATTGCCCGCCGCCACGGTGGAGGCTGCTGTCCCGACATCCAGAACGGCTGCACCCTTTAACCCCAGGTTAGTTCTCGCAGCTGCTTTGTCGGCAACACTGTTAAGGTTGTCAGCTTTAGTCAGGACGCCTGTAGAGTCTGCCTTGCCGTTTAACGAAGAGGTAATAGAGCTCCACGCCGGTCCAGTATAAGTGCTGCCATCAGGCAAACTTACTGTAATCGTTCCTGTCCCACTAAATACCTGCTGCCAGTTGGCTTTGTCCATGTTCAAGCCGCGAATGGCCTTTGCCACATCAGCTGCCACCTGAGCTGTTATTCCTACGAGGGCGGCGTTTGGTAATGCCGTCCACGCCAGAGACGAAGTGGTTGGCCCGCCATAACCTGTAATAAGTGTCACGCTGGTAGCAGAATTCACAGACTGAACACCTAGCGTGTAAGTGACACCGCCAACCACCGCTACAATGAAGTCATTCGCTTTCAACTCTGTCGTAAAGCTTGTTCCTGAACCTGTAACAGTGGCTGAATTATTGGTTAGGGTAATAGTGCCTGCTGGCATATTTTTCTCCGGACAATAAAAAACCCGGCACAGTGGTCGGGTTTATTTGGAATGGTTTCCAGTTAGTTTGATTTGGCAAAATAAATTCGAAAATCTTACTTATTCACTTCATCAGCCAATCTGTGCATGATTTATAATCAGCACATAATCAAAAAAGGATATCTAAATGAAAAAGGTAATTACTATCATTTGTGTTGCAATGTCTTTGGTAGGTTGCGTATCTAACAACCCTCCCCTTTGCTATAACAAGGCGGTAATTTATAAACAGAAATACGATATAGCTGTATTCAAGATGGAAGAAGGAAGGTATCTTGCGGGAAACCCTTTCTACACATGGGCAGATAAATCACAGTTTGTTGACACGTCCTCGTGCGACAAGTTACACCCCTAAAGCCTGCCGGTAGTAGCTGTCATACGCATTTGTATAAATGAAACCGGGCGGTCCGCACGAGTAACTCGGAGGTAAGCCTGTATTAGATGGGTTATTGTAAAATGCGGATGCGTATATATCCCCGCCTGAGGCCTCCCAGTTACCAGAAGTGTTAATTCCTGCGCTATAACAGTTATAACGACGAGTCCCGATGTTCGGGAAGGCAGGGTCACTGGGTATAGATAACACTACAGAAACGCCCGGAGTAATTGCAACGGGCTGACCTGCGTTAGTTGTTGATCCGGTCTGCATCTGCAGTGGCAGGCAGTTGCTGTGCCACACCATGACTCCATTGTCATACATAAAGAAGCCGCCCGGGGGTACATTCACCATCATCTTTGCAAAAACGTAGATTCTCGTTGGTCCCATAGCGGATCCGAAGTTAGGACGAAATTGCAGAGCCCAGTATCCGTTCTGGTTTATCTCATACCACCAGACATGATCGAAACCCGATCCGGCAGTGCTCCTGTGAAAAGCCACCATCGACATGGTGGCTGGCACATTGGTCTGCACAATCTGGTCAAAGCCAGGGGTTAAGTCTATTACCTGCACCAAGTTAAAAGGAGTGAAATTCGGAGCCAGCTTAAACACCGGTGGATTCACGGAATAATCGTTATAAACGAAGCCTGCATAATTAAGTGTTGTGGCAGCAGTGGCCGTTACAATCAATTTTGATGCAGTGTCAACCCCGCTCCATGATACCGTCTGCCCGGATACAGATACCCCATATGTTATCTGCTGCCCTCCAGCCGAAGTACGACCGCCAATTATTGCCGCACTGAGGTTAAATCCAGCAAGGTTGTATGTTTTACTGCTTGTGCCGGATATCGTTGCCACATCCGCGATGAAGTTATAAGACATGGAGTTTACGGCATCGAACGAGGTGCCGTTAATGAAAGCCTGAAAACCTGCCATTACCTTTGAGCCCCCATTACAGCAACCAACTGGCCATTAGCGTTATACCAGGCTGCTCCACGGTAATCCAGAACGAACCGCCCTTGCCCTGCAACAGAACCATTCATCTCAAGCGTGCCGCCTTTATCTAAGCGCCACCCTATAGAACCAGCGACGTAGTTGGTGGACTGAATGTAATCGCCGATCATGGCGTTATTAATCCAGCCCTGACCGATAAATCCCTGGCTGATAAGGACCTGTCCATCCTTGATGACAAAGGGTGAATAGAGACTGTTGCCGACACCACTCATTACGACGAACTGGTTGGCATTAACCGCCACGCGAGTATCAACGCCTCCGTTGCCATTAGCCGTGGCGGCAACTGACAATCCGGCATCATAATTAACGCCGTTGTAACGGATGCCAGTTTTGAGCGTGTAAATCGCAGAAGGACTGTCAGCATCGGCATAGGCCGTTAATTTCTGCTGAATGACTGCCTGCTGCTCAGCAAATTCTGCTACGACATCTGTCTCCAGCTGAGCAACAGCGCTTTCGGCATCAGCGGCTACTTTCTGAGCCTGAAGAATTCCAGCGCGATTTTCTCCGAAGTTCGCCCACTGCTGATTAACCGAATCATAATCCGCCAGCATGTTCTGCAATAAAGCCTCTGGATCAGTGATTAGTGGGTCAAGCAGCTGCTTACCGTCAGGAGACGTCAGGAACTCTTCGACCACGCTGCCGATCAAATCATCTGCGTTTACGTTGGACATACCAGCAGAAAATGGCGTCCAGTCACCGGTATTGCCAATACGGTCCACAAGGCGAGCGCGGTACCAGCGACGAACGCCCGCGGGCATAGGGCCGTGCTGATAACTAACGCCGGGATAAGGGACGTATGCGAGGAACTGGGGGTTTTGACCATCTGCAGTGGTGGCAACTTGAATCTCGGTATAGGCCGTATCGCCTGAGCCTTCTGGAAAGCCCCAGGTGAGATCGATGTTCCACACCACATTGTCAGTAGCCATGAGGTTAACCGGCGTGCCAGGCTTCCCCGCTTTGCCGGTTAGGGAGGTGGAATCTGCATAACCCCACGGTGAGGAATCCTCGGCTGCGTTAACGGCGCGCACGCGTACGTCATAAACGCCGGTGTAGATGCCGCTGATGCTAAATCCCTGCGCGCTGGTCTGGCTAACGTTAATCCAGTCTCCCTTATCCTTGCGCCACTGAGCCACGTAGCTGATAGCGCCTTCAACTTTATCCCATGTGACCTGCATAGTGGCCACGGACAGCCCCTGCTCGATAAAGCTTGTTTCCGAGATGACAACATTCGCAGGAGCCTTGAGGACGGCCGTAGGGGTGACTGTGATCGGCGCAGGCTCAATGCGAACGCCATCATCGATATAACGATATTTGTTTGGATCGTGCTCAACACCCGTGATGGTAAACGTGTTGTCATCGTTTCTGGCGACTGAAGTCACGCGATAATACTGAATGGCCAGATTGTCGCTGTCGATCGCCCATACAGCACCGACAGCCGGCGTCATTTTGAAGGCTGTATTGACTCGCACCGTTTTTTTATCGCTGCTAATGCTGGCAATCGTACGCGTTTGCGCCGTTCCGTCAGGGAGATTCACAACCAGGCGAGCGCCAGCAGCATAGTCAATGGCCCGGTCAAGGGTGAAGCTCAGCCCGTTTACTGCGCTTATGCGTCCACCATTGTCTTTGCCGGCCCTGAAGGGATCGGCAATGCCAATAACTTCAGCCGGAACCGGAATATAACCCTCAAGGCCAGTAGCGAAGGAAACTGTACCGTCTTTGGCGTTTGACAGGATAGCCCAGCGCCCGCGGCGGTGCGCCTCACTCTGCGAAGTGCAGCCAATAGCCGTCAGTGACATTTCGTTTACGCCGTAACGCCCGACAAGGTCAGTGTCGTAAACCCCTTCCACCGTATCTGAATAGTGGTTTATTGGATCGGACCATGACACATTGCAGGAGGTATAGCGGTTTTTATAGCTACCTCCGGCGTAGGTCGGGAATCCGTCAATGATGTTGGAAGAGTGGTAAACGTAGTCAACATCCATATTGCCGTTAGCATCTACCTGCGGCACGTCAGCATTAACGAAAATCTGGTTATTACCCCAGAAGGTGATGCCACGGAAGACAGCCGCGATATCTTTGAGTACGGTATAGGCGTCCTGCTGATTCTGGATGAAAACATTACAGGTGAAGCGCGGCTCTGTGCCGCCGGCGCCATTACTTACCATCTGATCGCAATACTGGGCGATGTCGTAGAGGTCCCACTTGTCGATCATCGATGCATCGACGCGGTTGCCCATCCCGAATATTTTATCCAGCACCAGGTCGTAAAAAATCCACGCGGGGTTATTGGTATATGCCCACTTAAAATCACCCTGCCATGCCCCGGTATAAGTCCGGCTGTTGGAATCATATGTTGTTGGCACGCGTACCAGCCTGCCTTTCGGTTTGCAGGTTACTTTCGGCGCGCTGCCGTTGAACTGGCTGGCATCAACTTCGATATACAGCAGCGCGGTGTTTGGGTAGCGCAGCTTGCTGTCGATGATCTCGGCAAATGAAAACACCTTGAACGCATTGATGAGCTTGGAAGAGGAAGAATCGGCCGTAATGCGGCGCACTCTGATAGCCCATCCGGCTGATGCTTTTGGAAGGTCGATACGATGATCACGCTGATACTCTGATGTCGTTTTCCCGTTGAAGCTGCCATCAACGACCTGCACCCATGAGCCGCCATCGGTTGATAAGTCGATGGCATACTGCGTGACAGTGCCGACCATATCTCCATTGTCTTTATATGCGTACTGCAGTGGGAGACTGAGTTTAATTCGCACGGCATCGAGAGCAAGATTGGTATACTGGCGAGTCCAGGGTACAGACTGCGTAACCTCTACGCCCACAGACAGCTCGTTATCGACTTCAGGCATGCCCTGAATATAAGCCTGGTCCTGAGTACCTTTGCGCCAGTCCCAGACCACGCCGGTAAAATTATAGGTGCCGTCATCGTTCGCCAGCTTAGTGTCATTCAGGTAAATCTGCTGGGCTGTTAAATCACCCTGAATTTCACCCTCAGAGATGGCAAGCAGCATTTTCAGTTTCGCAATGGAAAGCAGATCGTCTGGCTGCTCAACTGGCGTATGTGCGCTGCCGCCGCCGCCCTTGCTGCCGCCAATAACGGTTGCCCCTTCGAGTAGTCGCATATTTCACCCACAAAAAAGCCACCCGTAGGTGGCCTGAAGTTAAGTCAGAGAGTTTTATTGCTGATCGCTGGTGAAGCTGCCGGCGCTGATGATGGCTCCCCCTATTTCCCGCTCACCGTAAAGAACAGGAACGGGCCACCCCATAGCCACAGTGTTAACCGGCGCGCCAAAAGCATAGTTAGGCTTATTATCCGTGCTCGATGACGCACCGATATTGTATTTAGGCTGGGGAGTGAGCATCTGGATAACTCCGCCAAGGACCATGCTTAATCCAAGGCTGGTCAAGGCGGTCGTTGCCATTCCTACTGCAGTAGTTGTACCCAGCGCTGCGCCGTAAGCCGCAAGACTAGCGCCGGCAGTAAAAAACGCAGCCACGATTGCCACCGCACCGATAATGACCTGTAGAGCACCGCCCCGCTTTGAGCCTTCAATAATGGGCTCCATTTCAAAATTATCGGACCCGGAAGACATATCAAACTCCTGCAGGCCGATGTTATTTTTGCCGCTAAAGAAGGCGAACCTGATGCCGTTGAGGTGAGCGTTTGATACATATTTTTTGAAGCCTGGCACCTGTGAGCACATAGCCCGAAGTAGCTCACGCAAATCGGCAACGTGAAAGCGGTGAACCTTGCCAAATTTCTTTGCCATTGCCCCCTTCAGGGTCATTGTTTTAAGCATCCATCAGCTCCTTTCTTCGAACCACGCGCACGGTTCGATTACGCCAGTATTCGCCATACGGAACGCGCGTTGAGAGGTTCCCGTAATTGTGGTGAAGAATGATGTTGTCGCCGAGATAAATGGCCGCGTGATTTGTCACGGGGGCCTGAATCTGCATCATGATCATGTCGCCTTTGCGCATGTCTGCAGCCGGCACCTGAATGAAGCCCTCAGCCTCCCAGTTATCGTCATAGCGGCTTTCTTTGCCATCGACCCACCACTCATAGTCAACCGACCAGTTATTGAGCCGAATGCCGTGTTCCTGTAGGTAATAATCCATGATGAGGGTCCAGCAATCGGCAAAGCCGAGCACCCAGCGGCGCCCGACCAGTTCACGGTCAACGCGCGGTGAAAAGGTACAGAAGTCCCCGTCCGGCCATGACATGATCCCCCACTCAATGCCAGAGTGGTCGCACATAACCCGGTCTCTTTCCGATGGAATAAGCTGAGGCACATCCGGGTGCGAATGGATAACCATCAGCACTTCACCCTGCTTTTCAGCGGCGCGCCTGTCTTCAGGTGAAAGGGTAAAGTGCTCGGTCGGCTCGTCGTGGATATTTCTACACGGAACATATATTTGCGCCCTGCCAGCCTGAATAACGAGCCCGCAGGCTTCTTTCGGGTACTCTGCAGCAACGTGCTCACGTATGGCTTCCAGAATCTTTTTACGCATGGTTATTTCCCCTGAAGGTTGGCCGCAGGGAACCCGCCGAATGACAGCGGCTGATCTTCGCCAAAGCGCAGCTTGCAGTCCCCGAGGCGACCGCCACATACATCAAGCGCCGGATTGTCTGTAGGCGTGCCGTCTTTGAGGAAATAACGGTTGCCGTTGTAGTCGCAGCCTGTACCGGTTCGATACCAGCCACGCATGCACCAGGTGCAGACGGGTGTTATCTGTCGAGAGGGCAGCTGCAGGCTTTGAATGTCGAACGGCGAGCACAGTTCAAAATCCACCTGGACGCGCGTTTCTGCCGTTTTTGCGTTGACATAGAAAAGCTGAACCCGATCTTCCTGCGGGTTAGCGTTCGGGTTGCCTGCCGTCCAGTTGGCCGCGTCGAGATATTTAGCCAGCGTGGTATGAATCCTTACCTTCGCCTTCACCATGTCCTGATACTGCAGGCAAAGCGCAGTAACGTAATTGCCAACGTTACCCACTGAAAGCTTTGGTGTAGGCTGTGAGCCTGAGCTACTCATTTCTAGCCCTGTCAGCTCGTAGGGATGCGGATCGTATTCGTTGCCCTGCCAGATAATGGATGGCAAATTATCCGCGGCGAATGATGCCCACCCTTCGGTAGGCAGGTTGTATGCATGAAAACGGAGGATGGTATCAAGGCCGAACTCTGTCCCGTCGATTTCTATAAGCTGCACCAGCTGGCCCGGTTCCAGCGCCTGAACATCCTGAGTAAAGCTCATATTTCACCCATAAAAAAAGGCGCCGTAGCGCCTGTTGGTTCGTGATATGTCACGGAGCGAATGCCTGTTCGAAAGTGAAAGAAATCTCCACGAAGTCGCCATTGACAAACTTAGGGTTTATCGAGTCCGACTTCACTCGATACAGTTTTTTTTCACCCCACGGGTTAGTCCACCAGAAAGAAGTGGTCACATGGCTTTTGAGAAATGCTCTCACAGGTGCCATAGCAGCCAGCCTTCCGTTACACGCGAGCGACCAGCTTTCTGATGCTTCGTTGATGCCCTTACCAGCGATCTGTTTATATCCGTCGCCAAACTGGGCCTGAATCGTAGCAACGTTCAGCTGCTCACTGGCTTCCGTTCTGGCGCACCAGGTGAATGTATCTATAGCCATTTTTCACCGTCACTTTATGTGCGATACAGGACGCCGCCGGGAGACATCTCTTTCCTCAGGCGCTCTGTGATTGTGGTTTGAACAATAGATTTAATCTGATTTGCCGCGTTTGCGGTGCCAGCAGAAGAAACGTCACCTGAACCATTCCCCTGAACGATGCTAACCGGCGCATCAACCTGAATGATCGTGCTGCCACTCCCGCTAGCACGGTTGACACCAGAGGCATAAGCGCGCTGGCCGGGCATTTCACCGACGTAGCCACCGCTGGCATAACCGCGCATCATGTCATAAAGGTTGGCGACACCAATTCGCTGCGTTGCCTCTTTGGTGAAAACAAACTCCCCTTTGTGCACGATGCCTGCAGGATCATGTTTACCACCCGGGCCTGTATATCCGCCGTCGTCATATGCGGCATAGCTCGTTGACATCCCCATTGCCCCAGTCGAGCCACCAGCCGCTCCGGTAGCTGCACCACCAACACTGCTGACTACTGACCCGAGGATGCTGCCAAAAGACGAGCTGGCACTACCCATCGCGTTAACCACGGCCATCTGCAGCGCGACTTTAGCAATCGTCTGTAATACTGACAGGCCCCAGCTTTTCCAGTCCGCCTTGCTGCCAACCAGCATAGCAGACATATTGTCCATTGCGCTGTCGAGCGTAGAGGTAATGCCAGAGGATACGGTACCGGAGATATTGCTGGCGCTTTCGAGCCAGTTCTCATAACCGCGGGAGGCGCCGCTCAGCCAGTTTGACTCTGAAGCCGCGATAGCCTGGTATTTCTTATCGAGATCATCAAGTGCCTGTTGGCGGGCAGCAATGGCGGCGGAGCCTTTGTCTGTCTTGTCGAATACGCGTTCAATTTGCTGCTGATCGTCATACCGGCTGCGCTGGCGATCGCTCATGCCTGCCGTGTCGGTAGTCTGTGCAGCATCATCCCGATATTTGCGGGCAGCGTCGGAAAGATCTTTAAGCGCATCAACCTGCTCACGCTGTTTCTTCACGTTTGCGTCAGCAAGCTGAGTCCATTTTTCCAGCTCAGTTGAGTTATCACGGATTGCCTTGCGCTGTTCTTCGGTCCACTTCGTGCCGGCTTGATGGGAGGCAGCATAAAGTTCAGCTGCTTTTTCTCCGTCAGTGGCCCTGACTTTCTGGACCTCAATCGCAACGCTCAGATCTGCAATTTTTCGTGCGTAGTTCTCTGCCTGAGTGGCCGCTTCACGCTCTGCTTTGTTTTGCGCATTAGTGGCTGCTGTTCCGGCTTTCTTGGCTTTTGCAGCTTCATCATCCTTTTTAGCAGCCTGATCCTTGTTGTAAACGTACTGCGTATAAAGCGCGCCGGTCAGTTTCAGGTCGTCGGCTTCATACTGGTGCTGACGATGAAGCTTTTGCAGACCGTCGAGGCTGGCAAGCTCGTTATCGCGTCGGGCCTTCTCGAGCGCAGTTTGCTGCTGAGGTGTCGCGCTGGCGAGATTTACTACCGGGCCTGCATACTGGGGCGGCTTAGCGCCGGCAGTCGCTGACATCGAGCGGTTAAGAAGGTCATAGGCACCTCGCAGTATGGCAACGGCACCAGCCTGCTCTACCGCTTTCTGAGCTGCCAGATCGCTTGCATCGTTAACCAGCTTTTGAGTGCTGGCAACTTTAGCCGCGACCTGCTCGCGCTGATATTCCAGTTTGTTGAGCTTGTCGGTCAGCTCCACGTTCTTGGCCGTAATGTCGGCCTGATCCATAAACGTGTTGATATAGGTGAGCGTTGGATGCTTGTTGTAATCCTGTTGAATCTGGTCGAGACCAGCAAGGCTGTCCTTCACCTTCAGAATCTGTGTATCGAGGTCGCTGAGGTCCTGCTTCTGAGCCTGCAATGATGTACGCGCATCTGCAGCGGTGGATTTAAGCCCCAGCACAGACATCTGCTTGAGCTTGCCGTTGATCTCATCAAGGTTATTGGAAAAACCTACGGCCTCTTTATGAACCTGTTGCGTGTGCTCATAAAGGCCGTACATTGCCGCGCCGGCACCGATGATTACGCCCGGCCAGCCGCCCAGTATACCCAGTACGCCGCTCCCCAGCCGGGACATTACTGAAGCTGTATTGGTAAGGTTATTTACCGCTGATGAGCGGCCAGCAATCGCGCTGTTAAGGCTCGTTTGTGCTGCAGCAAGGTTTCTCTCTGCAACAATTTGCGCCTCAATAGATACCGCAGCGGCCTTTGCCTGCTGAGCGCGATAAAGCGTCTGACGGGCAGCGGCAACGCTTACCTGTGCACCGCGTACCTGCGCCTGAGCGAGTGCCACCTCTGCAGCGGTGTTACTGACCACTACGGCCGTAGACTGAGCGACATTGCCAACCATATTGCCGAAATATCGGGCGAGTCCAATCCCAACCAGAAGCCCGGCAGTATTAGCAACTGAATCGATATTGTTCGCCAGGCCGTCAAGTACGCCGGAAAGAGAGGATGATGCACCAACAGCATCGTTGGCGCCGCCGACCCACGCTAGAAATGCGTTCTGTACTTTCTGCGCCGATCCGCTGATGGAAGCAGGCAGGCTTTCAAACTCTTTTCGCAGCACCTCGACATTAGTCAGCAGCGGCACGATCTTGTCAGTCGTCAGCTGGCCGTTATTCGCCATGTTGCGAAGGCCGCCAACCGATACCCCCAGCCCATCAGCCAGCAGTTTAGCCAGGCGCCCGCCGTTTTCCATGATGGCGTTGAACTCTTCGCCACGCAGAACGCCGGAGCCTAATGCCTGGCTAAGCTGGGTAATCACTGAGCTGGCTTCTTCCGTACTGGCTCCAGACAGCTTGAGCGATGTGGCTACCGTCTCCGTTACCTTTGCCACATCTGATGATGCATAGCCGGCAGCGCGAAGCGACTGTGCGATACGGCTGTATAAATTGCTGTTAGCCTCAAGAGACGTGCCGGTACGCTGGCTTATTTCCATCAGCGTGCGCTGGGAGGTGGCAAAGTCTTCAGTGGATGTGGAAGCCAGTCGCAGGCGCCCGTTCATCTGGTTCCAGGTGTCAGCAAATTCAATCAGCTGATGGGTAGCGAAAGCACCCGCCCATGCGCCTGCCAGACCCGCTGCGGAGGACTTAACTGTTGCCAGTTCAGAGTTAAGCTCAGACAGCGATCGCTGAGTTTCACGGGTGGCCGCCGCCGCCTTTTTGCCACCCTGCTCCATTGTTTTGTAGTAATCCGCGCCCATGCGAGAGGCGCGGGAAATCTCAGACTGAAAAGAGCTGGAATTGGCGGAAATCTTTATGATTAGTTCGCGCAGCGTAGCCATACATCACCCATATAAAACCCGCCGGCGCGGGAAATTAAAGACCACTCATCCATTCTTCAAGGCCGCTGATTTCAACCTCGTCGTCTTTTTCTCCCCACTGAAGCTGCAGCTCGCTGATAGTGGCTTTTCCACCTTGCGAATTCAGTACGGCAGCAGAAATCTGCGCGGCCTGAATATCACCACGCCAGTCGCCAATCGGGCTAAACCGGTCATAGGCGATCCACATTTTCAGCTCGCTTGCTGTGAGAGACTGGCGGAGTTCATGAAGCGTGCGCCCCAGACGGAGCGCCAGAGACATCAGGAAGAAAGTCAGCGGCTCTTTTACTTTGCCTCTGCGGCTTCCTGAGACATACCCAGATTGAGAGCCTGAGAAAGCAGACGGGAGTGAACCGGTCCGTAAATTTCAGACACTGTGGCTTCGTCTTGGTCGCTAAAGACGCGATTGCCGTCTTCATCCAGCAGCACGTCCATAAACATCACCACGTCAGCCTTTTTGTTGCGGAGGTACGTTTCCTGCTGGGTCAGTTTGGGCGCTTCTTCGCCTTCCGGCAGATCAGGGGTCATGATTTCACGGAAACGCAGCCAGGCTTCACCCGAAGGCTCACGAAGCATGACTTTTGCGCCATTCCATTCGGGAACGGCGATTACTTTAGAGCGAAATCCGGACGATGGAGCAAGCGCCAGATCGCGAAGTGAAGCCGGTAATGTTTTGGTTTGTTCTGCTTTGGACATTTCATGATCTCGAGGTCTGAAGGTGGAATAACAGAGCCACTGTCAGTGGCTCACAAAGAAAACCGCTTACGAACCTGACGCAACGATACGTTTAGGCTTGCCGCGAACGCGCAGCGAGTAAGTCGCGCTTACTACAGATGACGTGGTCGCGCCCCACGAACTCTGGCGAACCTCTACCAGCACGTAGTAGCCGTTACCCGACGGGAAAAGCACGCGCAAAGCGCGCAGCTCATCGTTGTCATAAGCCGTCTGCAATGCCATCTGTGCTTCTTCATCGCCTACCCAGTTACGACTGATGCTCATCTCCGCTGGAGCCGCAAGGCCGTTGGTCTGTTCCTGCTCGGTAGAGCAAAGCGTGGTGACGTCAATGTCGCCCTTTTGACCGCCGGTATAGGTGATCTCTTTCGTTGCACAGGCCGCCTCAAGCCATTTAACACTGGCTGTCGGGAAACCTGCCGCCTCAAATTCTTCAGCGGTTACCGGCGCATCAGAGACGGCGAACGTCATCCCCTTCGTTACTTCATATTTACTGGTCATGTTTTCTCCAGACGAAAAAAAACCGCCTTGTGGCGGTGGTGATATTGATGAGGGAAGCGATTACTGCTGGCTCTGAATTTCCAGCGTAGCCCGGAACAGGCCGGTATCGGATTCGTAGCCGTTCGTTTTGTTCATTTGGGTGAACTTCAGCGGCGACAATGCTTCGCTGGCTTGCTCTCTGATGGATCGTGCCTCATCCGGGGTCGATGCATATACGTCAACCTGCAGCGTGCCACTCTCCTCTGCCGGACCACACAACGTATCTCCGAACACCTCGCTCACTACAGTGAATACCAGCCAGGGAGGCGAAACAGACGGCGCCCCCTGCGGATTTAACGGCACCACATAGGGGTAAACCTGCCCACCAGATAATTCACTGAGAAGAGCGTAAATTTGCGATTCCGTCATTTTGACAGCGCCTCATCAATAGCCTGATTGGCCCGGGCAAAAGCGGCATTTGCAGCCTCTTCCTGTCTGGCATCATAAGCCGGCCGCACAAAAGGTATCGCCGGCATGTTCGATGTGCCTAACTCTACAAAGCGCCAGTAAAAGGCGTTGCGTGAGTCTTTCGTTTTCAGCTTACTGTCGCTGTTGCCGGTGCGCGGATTCGTGCCTCGAATGTGAACGCCAGAGGAAATGTCACCGTTACGCGTCCGCTGGGTCATCACAACGATATTCTTCTTCAGCTTGCCCGTTCTCTCTGGGGCGCGCTTAATCACTTCGTCCTGAAAAACCGTGGCAGCCGCCCGGGTTGCATCACGCATTACCTTCCGATTTTCGGCCTTACTGAGCGCATTTAGGTCATCGCTCAGATCCATAAGGCCGGAAAAGTCCAGTTTGGTATCAATCACGTCTTTACCCCCTGCTTACAGAGAATTTCAAGGCGTGTCCCATTACTGTTAGGGACTGGAGTGCCGGAAACGTCCAGAACCATTCCCTTCAGCGGGCCACTGGTGCAGATGAGGCGTGATCCAGCGGTAATGTCCGAACGGAATCGCACCCAGACACGAATAGTGGCTTCAGCCTTTTCAGCGCCGGAAGTCATCAACTCTCGCCCACTGATTGCCTTCACTTCTGCCGGACAGCCCGTAGCCGTATCGTGCCATTCATTCTTCGGCTGGCCTGAAGGCGTTCTGACCTGAGTTGAATTCTGAATTGTCACACGATGGCGAAAACGTCCGGGTTCCATCAGCTGCCGCCCTCCAGAATATCGTCGGTTTTGCCACGCCAGTTACGGTGAATGAACATCATGCGTTCCGCTGCAGCGTTTTCATAAAGCTGGACTTCACTCTGCGCGGTTCGATGCTCAAACATATCGGCAAAAACCAACAGTATTGCCCCTTTCACTGCGGCCGGAATGTCCGAAGGAAGTTTCCAGGCCGGTTCATCGCACCAGCGGAAGCAGTAATCAAATGCAGCCTGAGCGTAGAGGGTGATCAGCTCGTCGCGGTCATTTTCTTCAAACTCAATTTGCTGCTTCAGCAGTTTCAGGCTTACTACATCCAGAACATCAATCGCCATGCGTTATAAGGGCGGGTTTCCCCGCCCTCCCTCATCAGGAGCCAGAAGCAAAGGTGCCCTTGATGATCGCTGTCGGGCGGTAATGCGCCAGCGCCAGACGCTCTTCACACAGGATGGTCAGCATGTTTTTCACGAAGTTATCTCGGTCTTCACGGCTGACTTCCACAGTGGCATCCATGCGGTCCCACACCTGAGACGCCATATCGAAGCCGCCCACGGTGAAGGTGCCGGCCGCCTGCGCCTTAGTCGGCACAACCGGAAGGCCCCACATGATGTTGCTTGTGAAAGCCTGCGGACCGCCGAAGATATAACGACCTTCGCCATCTTTCAGCAGCGCGATGTTGTGCCAGTCGCGCGGGTTCAGCACGATGCCTGACGCGCTAAACTCAGACTCAGTCACCTGATAGATAGCGTGCGCAATGATATCGGCGCGGGTGTCGCCGGTAGCATTCAGCGAGGTGTCATAGGCGGTCGCCACTTTGTTCAGGCCTTCCAAGTTATCGCCGGAGCCGTCACCGTTCAGCAGCTGGCCTTCCTCTTTCAGCGCCAGACCGTACATCAGTCGGTTGTTGACGTAAGACTGCAGCATCGGCGCATCGTCCATAACCTGACGTGAAGCCTGCACCCAGTGTGCGATAGTTTTCACGTTAGCAGTCTGTTTGCTGAAGGTGATATCAGATTCAGGCTTCAGAGCCTTCTCCGCCACAATGTCGGCGTTATTGGTGAACACTTCTTCACGCACGTATTCCAGCGAGTTGCTGGAGATGCGACCCTGAGCCAGCAGGTCGCGAATGGTCAGACGACGCAGGCCCGGCATTACGATACCCGGCACCTGCATAGGCTGGATCAGGCTGCCAGCAGAGGCGGCATCGCTACCCAGCGATTTATTGAAGGTTTTGGCGTCAAAGCTACCCTTGCTGCCGTTCCATGACTTCTGCAGCTCTTCAGCGGCGCGCTCGGCGAAGGATTTCTTCTCCCCCGGGTTTTCTGCGCCTGATGCGAACTTCTGCTCCAGGTCAAACAGGCGAGTACCAGATTTGGTCAGCTCTTCCTGTACTTTTGCCAGATCGTTCTGCAGCTGCTTGGACACCTGACCGGTGCTTTCAATTTCCTGCTTCTGCGCATCGAACAGCTGAGACATTTTCTGCTGTGATTCTTCGATGGCTTTCTGAATTTGCGCGAGTTCGGACATGATTATTTTCCTAAATTTGAAGGGAAAGATTTGATGCTCTGAAGTAGAGCGTTAATTTGTGCTTCGTTTTCGTCGCCCCCGGACTCGCTCCGAATCGCTGACTTAAACCGGGCTATTAGCCCAACTGCCTGTGATTTGGTGAGCCCGACTGAATCCCTCAGCCAGTTCTCCACGTCACGAATAGTTTCGATACCGTCAACGCTCTTCATCGCTGACACGCCAGCAAGCTCGTTGGCCGGGAAGGTGCACACGCTGATTTCACGCAGCGCAGCAATGTTTTTGAAGATGCGGCCACTGGTGCCCATCGAGTAATCGTCTTTGCTGACAGAGAAGCCAACCGACATCCCCTCAACGGTGCCATGCTGCATTGCGGCTTTCAGGTCTGATGCGCCACTGTGACCCGGCGTAAGCTGACCGCGGACATAAAGCCCTTTGTCGTCTTCAGCCAGACTGTCCCATTTGCCAACGGGCAACTCCCACGTTTTGTGGTTGAAGAACATCGCCACCTTTCGGCTCTGACTGGTCAGCGCGTTTTTGAATGCGCCGGGAAGAATAATGTCGCCGTCAGAATCGGTGTTGTTGAAGACAGAGGCGTAACCCTCGAAAATCCCCTGCTTACCGTCGCCGGTAAACTTGATTTCCGTCTCATCAAACGACAGCGTTTTTACGATCTCAGGCATCACGGCCCCCATAAAAATTAAGCCCCGGCATTGCGGGGCTCTTTGTTGGTTCCTAACTCGGTGATTGGCACGTATTGCGCCTGTCGCATCGCCACATCTCCACCAGGCAGAGGCGGCATGTTGTCGGTGCGTCGCATTTCGTTGATCGTTCGAAGTCCCGCTTCTCCCATCGCTTTCATAAAAGCAGCGCGGGAAGCAGAATCGCCGCGAAGCAGCCCATCAAGGTTGTGCTCTGCGTGGTATCGACCGACATCAGCCGGCGGGATCAGCCAGCGCTGAATACTGTTTTCCCAGCGCGATATGTAAGGTTGTAGCGTGTACTGAAGAAAGCCGAGGTTTTGCTGCTCAATGCCTGTTCCCCAGCTCGTAGACTTCTCAACATCACCTACCAGGTGAGGCGGAACGCCAAAAAATCGCGCAAGCTCACTGACCTGAAACTTTCGAGACGCCATCATCTCAGCGTCCTGCGGCGTCACGCCGATTGCCGAAGTTGAAAAGCCGGCCTCCAGAATCCAGAGCCTCTTTTTGACCGGTCCGCCGGCGATTTCCTTGAAATTCTCTTCGACCTGCGAGCGCTGAGCTTCTGTCAGCACTTTTTCGCCAGTAGAGAGAATCTGGGGTGATTTGGCGCCGTTCGCGAAGAAGTCACGCTGCTGATCTTCCATTGCCACCGCTACCCCAGCCGATTTGCAGGCAAAAGCGATGGGTGATAGCCCCACAAGACCGGTAAAGCCGAAGCCTTTCAGGTGAAAAATGTCTTTCTGTGCAAAGTCTGCATAGCTGCCATCGCGTGAATAGCGATAAACGAGCTTTTTACCGTCCATTCGCACATCCATATTGGCGGACTGCAGCGGCAGAAGGCTAATCACGTCGCCGGCACCATTTCGCTCTACCAGTGCATAGGCGTTCCCGTAGAAACACAGCTGCATCGTCATAGCCTCCCGGAATTCCTGGGCGGTCATGTACTGGTTAGGAGAGAAACGAAGCAATCGTGCCAGCGGGTTATCCATACCAACCTTGCTGCGGTTATCCTCTTTGTCAGTTTCAAAAACATCGAGCGGAAGGCATGCGGTAAGCGTTGAAATCAGGCTCACACAGCGCCACACAGTAGAAATCTGGAGGATACGCTCGTCATTTACGGATGAATCGCCGAGGTGGCCGTGTGCCGAAACCGGACCAGACTGCGATCCCTGATTGGGGGTAACTAACCGCCCGCCTACAAACCACGACTGCAGGCGCGCCCACATCCCGTTATTGGTTCGCAGGTCAATCGAATATTTTGGTTCTTCCATCACATGCTCAGCGGTCTGAAAATGAAGTCTTCAAAGTCACCACCTTGCTCAGTGACCTCCCCATTAGCCGCGCCGACGGACATAGTCATCGCGACCATGCCATCAATGCGGCCTGTTGCTTTGGATTTGTCGAGTTTCCGGTTGCCGGCGGCGTCTTTCACGACCACGGCGTTAACGGCGCACATCGTTAGCACCGGATGCATGCCGTGCCTGACGCGTCCATTCAGCATCAGTGACTCCAGCGTATCGACAGCAGGCCCCATGTCTTTGAAGCCCTGCCCGAACTCCACCAGCGGCAGCGAAAGGCCGATCGCGTCAGCGTCTTTCCTGAACTGGTCGATTCGCCACCGGTCAAACGCCATAGAGGTAATGTCGAAATCACCAATAATTTCGGCGATATCGTTCACCACAAAGGCGTAATCCACCGATGCGCCAGGCGTGGTGCGCAGGAGACCTTCTCTAACCCACACGTCATAAGGCGCTCGGTCAGTTCTGGTGCGCTCTTCGAGCGTTTTTTCCGGCGTCCAGAAGAAAGGGAAGACATCCCATACGCCATCATCAGCTTCTCCAGCGATTACCAGCGCCGTTAAGTCATTTCGGGCTGACAGGTCGAGGCCTGCATACCATTTGCGCGGCGTGTTCAGCGGCTCATCGCCGCAGGATTCCCACACGCTGCGGGAAATGAACGGTGACACCGTCGAAACGCGCTGGTTAAGGTTCAGGTTGCGGAAGGTGTTTTCAAAGCTGGGCATGCGGCCGGCCTTTTCAGCCTGGCGGGCCATATCTTTTTCTGACCTGAACGTTCCTAGCGCCGGATTTGCCGCCAGCCAGCTTTCACGCTTGCTGATATCAGCCTCTTTTGGCACTTCATATAAGTGGCAAACGATGTGCGGGTCTTTAGATTTCACCGCGTCATCAATCCAGATACTCAGGAGGTCAGCGTCATTTGCAGCCTGTGTGCTGATGACAATCAGCAGCGGGTTTTCATGGGCACCCTGCGCAGTAGTGATCGCATCAATAAAGTCATCCTGCGGTCCGCGCACCTGCCCGGTTTCATCCAGGATCGCCAGAATAGGTGACAGACCGTGAGTTGTTTTCCCTTCCGCAGACAACGCCTTATATTCAACATTGCAGGGAAGACCAATCAGCTTTTTACCGCTCGGCGTAATGTGCACGATTTCCTGAAGCTGAGGGTTCAGGTTGACCATCTTAACCGCGAGGTTGAAGACAATAGCCGCCTGCTCCCGACTTAGTGCGCCACTAACGATCTGTGTGTTCTGAACTGCTTCCGGACCTACCAGGTGGGCCAGCAGAATGCCAGCAATCAGGCCGGTTTTACCGTTCTTACGGGCGATACTCAGGATCGCCATGTCGGTTCCAGCGGGATTGTCATAAACCGCCAGAATGAAATCTTTCTGAAATGGGTCCAGCCGCATGGGCTGACCGATAAGCTTGCCTTCCGGCACTATGCAAAAGCGTTCGATGAACGCTATTACACGCTCACCTCGCGTCATAGATTCTTATCCGTGTTTGGGGAAGGCGATCAGGTTGTCTTCTTCTGACTGGTGCTGCTTAGCAACGTCTCGGGCAGCCTTGTCGTTCTGGTTGCGCTTCTTCTGATCACGCGTCTCACCGTTGGTGGCGTGAGAATGAATTTGCAGGTCACGACGCTGTGCCAGAATGGTGCGCTGAAGCTCAGGCACCTGCTTTCTCAGATCTTTAATAAGAGCTTCGTTGCGTTCCTCGCCCAATATCTTTTCCTGCTTTCTTAGTTCTTTGCGCAGGGCAATGACATAGAGCTGATTGTTCGCCAGCTCGGCCGCAGCCAGCAGGTCAGCAGGCGTCCAGCTGTCGAGAGCTTTGGATCGGATGTTGTCATGCCAGAACGGTTCGGCACCTGCTTCAAGCCCTGCATAATCCGGGGGCTGAATGGTGTCCTCGGCTGCGTTTTTCATGGCCTGAATTGCCGCCGTAGAACTGTCTGAGCGGGTTCGTCTGTCTGCCATATGTCAATGCCTAAAGTTGAAAAAATCGGGTTAGCGTTAAAATAAAACTTTGGCGGCGGTCATTTGGGGCAAAGGGATTGAAGATTTACCCTCCCCCCTCGCCTTGATGAGACTGGTTCTCATTTGGTGATAGTTGCAAATGAAATGATTTCACTTGGTTACATGCTCAAGGTCATCACATTGAAGCTCTGCGCCAATCAAACCAAGAGCAACCGTTGCCTCTCCATCCGGGTAGCTTGCCAGTACCTCACGAATGGCCTGACTTGCTTTCTTCACTTTCTCCTGGCTCTCTTCAGGCAATGAAGCAATGAGCCCTTTGAACATCAGGATTGTCTGTTGGTCTTGTGTCATTACTTACTCCAGTGAGACGCCGGATCGAGCGGGTAGCCGTTAGCATCACAGCCGATGACTGTGCCGCTCTTCTCCATTCTCTGCTTGGTTGAATCGTGATGCGCTTTGCACAGTGGTTGCCAGTTCTCTTTACTCCAGAACAGGTGCTGTGCTTTCGATATCGCCAGCGGGTTGCCTGACTTAAGCGCGTCTTTAAGTTTGTGCGGTTCGATGTGGTCAACGACTGTGGCCGCCGTGATTCGTCCCTGCTGCTCGCACATCGTGCATAGTGGATGCTGCTGTAGGAATCGCAATCTCGCTTTATCCCACCGGCTTCCATAGATTCGTGGCTCTTTCATGGTCGAGAGATGATTGGTGCGAGTAGATTGAGATGCTTTGTCAGCAGCGTGATTTGACCCGTTGCCGCGGCTCTCTTTGTAAGATCAAGTGCAATCACACTGGCACGCTCACGGCAAAGGCCCGCATACTGATACTTATTCGGTTCGTTAAGTGCTTTCATCATTTCACCTATTGGGCTAATCGCCATGCTCTGCGCCTTTCGGTCCTAGGCTCATTGTCCGGATGTCGCTCTACTGTCGGTTGGTCTGCGTGGTCAACGAGTGAATAGCATGGGTAAACGATGGCGCATCCATAAGCGTCACCTACCGCATAATCAGCTGCCTTTGTGTTGTCCCACGATTCCAGCATGTGCTTAATGCTGGATGGTGGCGGGCTGTAGCATACGCCGTGAATCAGGCTACCCAGCATCAGATGGTCTTTGTTGTATCTGTCAGCGTCCACCAACTCCAGTGCTATTGCCTGCTGATATTGTGGCGGGCGACCAGTTCCCAGATAGAAGCTGATCAACGCATCAGGGAATCGCTCCACCCATTCGGCTACTTTTTCTTTGAAGCGAGGCACCGGCAGTGCGTCATCTTCGAGTATCACTACCCGGCAATTCTGCTGGCTGGCCCATTCGAGAGCACGCCGGTGATTCCAGTTCGCGCCATGCTGATCCTCATCAATCAGCAGGTGGGCACGCAGCGACCACGCCAGTTGTTCTGCCTGATGCCTGCGTGAGTAATGCCCTACAACCACAAAACTTATTTGTGCTTCCACCAGGCGAACTCCTTACCGATGCCTTCTGATTTAAACACTGTGTGCACATGGGGGCCGGTGACCAGCCTGTCACGGTAGCGATAAGCCACAATGCCAAAGGCAATCATGTCACCAACAGCCGCGGCTGAACCTTCTTTATTCCAGAAGCGCAGAGACTCGATGTGGTAATAAAGCCGCACAATGCCATGCGCTATCGCCATCACATCAGCGCGACTGCCACCAAGCAGGCCTGCATTCAGCATCACATCATTCTGATGGTCAGCGACAAATGCCCGATGGATAGCTTCAGGGTGACTCTGTGTGGACCACGGGTCCGCATATGTCTTCGGTTCAGAGCCAACGTAAATCTTGCCATCTTCCATCCCTTCCCACGGTTCGCGCAGCATCTCTACGTCAGTGCCATCGGTGCACCAGACGAGGTGATATTCAGGATGATCACGAAGATGCTGCCAGATATGCAGCCAGCGACGGAAGTAGACATTCATCTTCACGTCAGGAACGGCCACCAGCGATGCGCCTGCCGGTGCGGTAGTCAGTTCATCGGCAAGTACAACAGCATCACCGCCCTTTAACGATGCTGCCCAGTTAGCCAGCAGTTCAGGCGATGCCGTCAGCTTAGTTCCGCGTTGCGGATCGGGCTGGCTGGTCAGTAGAGTGGTGATCACCACATTGCGCTGTTGTCGGTATTCGGCATAGCCGGCATAACCTTCATCCCGGCGCCGGTTATGAATGGTGACGTTGCGCTTCACCTGCGCTTCACGATCAGGTTTAGGCACCGAACGCTCAACTGCCTGATGCTCGTCGAGCGAATAAATCAGCTTGTCCGAGCCCGCAACGTCAGCAAAGGCCCAGCTGGTTAATCCGCTGTTGTGAATCCGTAGTGCCAGGTCTGAATGCTCGTACATGCCGCGCTGATAGATGGGGTCAAAGCCGCCAACCTTTTCAATTGCGCTGCGGTGGTAATAGAGCATCACGCCACGCTGCCCGGTGAATGCGATATGTTTATCGTCCCGGTACAGCACAGCTATGTCGTTAAGCTTCTGTCCGGTAGCGAAGTCCTGAAACTGATAAGCCAGATGCGGTTCGGGCGATTTGATGTATGGTCGTTCCCAGCCACCGGCGATGGGCCATGCGTCATCGTCCCAAAGGAATAAATGCTCGCATCCAGCATCAATCAGCGCCTCGAGGCTGGCGTTCTTCGCCGCTACTATGCCGCGTGACGTTTCAAAGCGAATCAGATTCACACCTTCAGGCACTGCAACCGGCTTTGCTGACCCGTCATCAATAACCACCAGCAGCGCGCCGGCCGGCAGAAACTTCATCTGGTGATCCAGCGCGCGGGATAAAACTTCGTGGCGGTTGTGGGTAGAAATAGCGATGCCGATATTTGAGGCGCGGTTGCTTACCGGCGCGTATTGCACGCCATTGATGACAACGTCCATATTCACCCCAATAAAAAACCTCCCGAAGGAGGTTATCGTTTGTGAAGCAAGCCGCCTGGCTGCAACTCTTTATTCAGTCGCTGGCGAACCTGCTCGCTGATGATTTTTGTCAGGCGATCGGCACTTTCTTCACCACTCGCTACGTCAGCAAACTCTGCCGATACTTTCAGCTCTTTCAAGTCAGGTCGATTGTGCACTGCGACGATGTCATCAAATGAGGCGTTAATATCGACTTCACGGCTAAAGGGCTGTGTAGCTTTACCTGAAAATACTTCGCTGTGGATGCATTTACCGCTTTGGATAATATCAACCCGTACTTCAGCGCCAGCGAGAATTCCATCTTTCCACTCATGAAGACCAGCGATGTTGATGCGAACCTTACGCTTTGGCATCGGAAAGCCGCCGAACGGCAGAGGATGGTCATCACCGAAACGGGCTTTGCAATCAGCAAGGGTTACAGGAGCATGCTCATCTTTATCCCTGCTTTCCCCAGCATTCACTCCAACCCGCATGCGCACGTCATGGCTGTTATTCCCTGCGCAGTATTTAATTTCACCATTATTGCAGTGGAAGGAGCCAACCTGCGATTGCTTGTAAGGCCCAATAAGAGCCTCGTTAATAAACGCCTGTCCACCGATAATTTTAAAAGTGTTGCACAGCATAGTGGCTGCATCACCTGATGATTTTATGCTCAGTTGAGCCGGCCTTGAGCGTTTGCCGTTTCCGTCGTGCAGAGTTACCGTCAGGCTGATGTCTTTACCAGCCGGAACGCCTGTTACCTTATAGGCGCAATCGGGAAACTCGGCTTTGCCAGCCTGATAGGTAGGGTCGTCACCATCGCTGTATTCAGCGCGGATCACCGCATACCATGAAATTTCGGCTTCTTTCGGCCATTTCCATTCGACCTTGGCTCCCCACGGAGTTGGAACGGCAGATACATTGATCGCAGATGGAAGCGAGCGGCGGTCAGTGATCGTCAGTTTGTCAGGGAGGTTATCGACGATTCCCATTTTCAGGGTCGGGATGCCGTCCAGGGTGTAACTTGCTTCACCGCTGCTTGTCGATAGGCGATAGCCATCATCACAAATCGCAATATGCAAAGGGCCGTTTTTATTGCTCATCAGAGTTTCCTGCTGGCTGGATGTGTTTATCCCTCGGCAATGGCGAGACCACCAGCCGATGATTCATTGTGTTTATGCTGAAAGTTGAACTCGTTAAGCTCAGATTTCAGAACAAAATAAAACCGCCCGTAGGCGGTCTGTATTAATCGCTACCGCAACTGCCACCGCTATCTGACGAACTGCCAGAGTCGTAGCCGCCACTGCATGAATCAGAGCTGCTTGAGCTGCTGTAGTCGTTACCCACGTAAATCGGGCTGATGGGGTTAAGCGGGTTCATCAGGTCGCTGCCTGCGCCAGTTGTGCCAGTCATGCGACGGCGGTGTTCTTCATCACGGCGGCGGCGACTTTCCGCGCGGCGACGTAATTCTGCATCAGATAAATGGCTCATGGCTTTTTCTCTCTGTAGTGCCGGGGTCGCAACGCTTCACAGCGTGGCTAACCGTTATCCCTTGTCGGAGGATTCAATCGGCTTAACATGCGTAAACATGAAGCCGTCATAGGGCATCGGAAGGTTGCACACCATCCAGTTAACGAGGTCAAAGAACCATTCCGGCACGCCATTAGCTGCGCACACTTCAGGCTCATCTGATTCTATATGTCGGATATAGACCGGGACGATGTTGGCGAACAGGCCGGTATGCTCCCACTCGTTCTTTTTTACCCTGCCGAACAGTAATGCCATGTCATTTCCCTGATTCGATACGACGAACTGCAGCCCGGTCAATGTTGCACTGACCCAGCGCGCCATAGAGTTCTGCATTAAGCCCAACACTGTCTCCGAAGCTCATCGGGTCCGGTACCGCTGGCACATCAATCGGCGTGGTCAGCTCCGCCGGCAGGTTTAACCGCGGCTCCTTTATTGTCCGGTATTCCACCAGCGGTTTTTGCTGCGTCGCGCAACCGGTCAACAGCATCAGCAGGGACAGGAGCAACAGCGCATTTGTCTGCCGCGAGATAACGCTTAATTTCATTCTGAAGCTTCCGTTTCTGCTGCGCTGTCACGGCGCGCTGTTCAGCCACCTGGCTCATCACGGAGTTTTGCTGATTTACCGCTTTCACCAGGTCGTTCACGCTACCGGCCAGATCGTCATTCTTCGAGCGCAGATCGTTAATCTGTTCGTCTTTGCTGTTCGAAAGCTTTTCAAGCCGGTCGTTGGTGGCGCTCAGCTGCGAATTGCGGGCATTGAGTCCCCACAAGCAAACGCAGATAAGGCCGATGATGATGAGATGAGAGTAATTTCGGATGAAGCTGATTACGTTGAGCATAGAATCCCCTTAGCTTTAGTTAAGCGGGATTTCCTGTCTTCCAGACCGTTAATGCCACCGTTGATGATTCTGGTGATGCGGGTAACATCATCAGAGTCAGCCAGTTCATTCAGACCGTTGTTCTTCCACCAGGCACCAGCCGACATTGCCGCTAGCATATTCCCTGCCAGTCGGTCAGGGTAAGCAACGACATCCACGCCTAACTGCTTCACCAGCGCCGCGTAATTGGCTTTACCGGTAATCTGGATTAATCCACGCCCCCGATAGCGGTAGCCGTCACCAGAACTCAAATCGCCATTGCCGTTACGGTTGCCGTAAACGATGTTGGCGATCATCTTCTGGTTTGCCGGATGCGCCTCATTGCGGCCATAGGCTTTAGCCTGCTGGGGAGTTATCCGACGCTTGAAGGTTGCCAGCAGCGCGGTCTCGCTGTAGTTCAGCCCCTCTTCTACTTTCGTGAAGCCTGCCGACTCATGGCCGGTCTGCGCGAGGAAATGAGCCTGTCTCAGCGGCGTTGTGATGCCGAACGCCGCCATGCTCGCCGCTATATGCGGGAACCATGCGTCACGAACAGTATTAGATACGCCAGTAGCGCGCTGGAAATCACTGGGTGTCAGCATTGCTATCCCCCAAACGCTTATCAATCAGCCTGCGCAGCTTTGATGAAAGCCAGTCCACGCCGAGAAAGCCGAGAAACACTGCAACCACACGCGTTGTGTCGTCGCTGAAGTTCCAGTTAAAGACCGAGCCAATCACCTGAAGCGTTGGCTGAAGGAAAAAGGCAAAGACACTGCACATTGCGGCATCAAGCAGTCGCCGGGGCCACGTGTCCTTACCGATGTAAGTGGCGCGCAGAATTGCCATCACGCCTGCCAGCCCGGCATAACCGGATTCATTTCTGTGGGCATATAGCCAGGCAAGCAGGCTCGCCCAGAAGCCCGGATCTTTTTCTGGCATGCGTTTCATCCTCACCTCCCGAATTGGTCGGTGCCGTTCGTAGTCTTAAGAAAAAAGGCGCCCCTCCCCACACAGCAACGGGGAAATCTCAAAGTTTCGGGAGGGCACCAAAATAACACACACGATACACACTAAATCATTGCATCGCAGTGTGTATTGTGTGTATAATTATCTCATCAGTTAGCGAGACGGAGGAAGATTGAAGAGTTCGGAACTGATAAAGCTGTTAGAGAAAAACGGCTGGCAACTTGAAAGGGTAAAAGGAAGTCATCACCAGTTCAGCCACCCAGATTTCTCTATCGTCATAACGGTTCCGCACCCTAAAAAGGATTTGAAAACTGGTACAGTTCACCAAATCATGAAGGATGCGAAACTTAAATAATCAGGAGCCGCCCGCAAGGGCGCTCTTTATTCGCGGGGTAAATGCATGTTGTATTTCGGTATCGCTGAAATCGACCAGGACAAATCAGCCAGTGGCTATTTCCCGGGTATTCCGGGCTGTACTTTCGCAGGCGATGATTTGCGTGAAGCTTTGCAGGATGCAGAGTCGGCTCTTAACGCTCACTTTGAGCTAATGGCTGAAAAAGGTCTGCCAATTCCTGAGTACAATGATATGCCCGATGTGGATTCAGGCAGCTTCAATGAAAATGGGCTGAAGGTAATGATGATCTGCGTAGATGTTGATATCACCAAATATCTCGGCAAGTCTGAACGTATCAACATCACCATGCCTCACCTCTTGATCGAGAAAATCGATAAAGCTGTTGGACAGGATTCCCGCTATACCAGCCGAAGCCATTTTATTGCGGAAGCTGCTCGCAAAGAGCTGTCTCACCTCTAGCCGTCTTCCTTCGTCTCAAGGCCGCTTAGTGCGGCCTATTTTTTAGGTGCTCCGACGCAAATCGCGGTAACTGCCTGGCTCGTCAGCCCGGAGCTTGTTTGGTGCAAACTGGTGGTAACGATCCACCCTCTCAAGCTCTTCAGGCAAGCGCTAATCCATCTCAGCTAAGTTTGCTTATTTGGCGGGCAAGGCAGGATTCGAACCTGCGACCAATCGGTTAACAGCCGAACGCACAACCTCTGTGCTTCTCACCCTAAAAAAGATATAAAAAAACCCCGCCTGATGGCGAGGTTTCGAATGTTATGTGTCAGTGCGTAGTGACAACTCATAGCAGAATAAAGCCGGTTGTGTAATTACACAACCTTTTTCAATTTCATCGGCAAAATATTTTCTTTGCGACATTCCCGATCCATTTCCAGCTTAATATCGAGTGTGCAAAGTGAGCCCTGGATAAAACTTTCTGCCGACTGAAGGCGCACCGAAACGTGATTGTGTGAAATTCCCAGCTTTGCTGCCATTGCTCGCAGGGTCATATTGTCTATGTAATGCCATTCCAGCAGTGAGCAAAGATATTCGTCATGCTTCCGCAGTCGGATCATTGCCTCACTGATAAACATGCCATCATCATCACAGCATGACGGACGGCCGGCGCGGGTAGCGGGCAGAAGTCGCGATAATCCTGCAGCTGTTCGCGGATAGCCAATATTTGTATCTCCACTCGCAGCCCATGCACCCCAGCGTTCAAGTACCATTTGAATATCTCTCATTATGCGGCCACCTTTTTAAAGAATTGGATTTCACGCACAGCGTGGTGGTTAATAAGTACATCGTTGAAGTCGCCCTGATCCGGCCAGCGGATAATGACTTCACGTAAATCGTTTTTGCTGTCCTGCAGGTTTGAGTGCGCGCAGGCAAACGCCGCTGCGTGCCCGGCAGCATTCTTATCGGTGTCGGCAAAAATAATCAGACGTTTTACGCCATTCGGTACGCGGAACCTCTTCATCAGTGACGTGTTTAGCACTGCCCAAACGTTAAACTTGTAGATTTCCCGGCTCGCCAGAGCAGTTTCGATCCCCTCAGCAATTCCCAGCGTTTCATCTACCGGGAACATGCGAATAGCCACCGATCCGGCGTTCTGCAGATAGTTGTCATCCTGCAGGCTAAGCATCTTCTTAGCGCTTTCCACGTCCGCTTTATGGTTCCCGTCCAACAAAGTTCGGTGCAGATAGCAAGCGTTACCTTTGTCATCTGTCGCGATAGCCCACATTGCGCCAAACGTTCTGCCAGACCGATCTTTCTGCTCGGGATTAAAGCGCACTGATTCTGTTGGCAGCGTATTGATGTGACGCGCCTGAAGATATTGCTCAGCTGCGGTTCCTCGCAGGTACTGAAGTTTTGAGAAGCAGTAAGACACCTTCTCACGAACGGATGCTGTTCCTGTTTCCGGCTTGGGCTGATACTCACTGCGATCAAATTGGCGACCTACTATCTGGTCTACCTCAGCAGCGATCTGCGCATACGTTTTTTCCTGAGTTCGCATCAAAAGCGTCAGGCCATTGCCACTGCCGCATTTGCAGATCCACTCCCCGTTTCCGTTCTTGTCATCGCAACGGAATTTACCCTTCTCACCACACAGCGGGCATTCACCTTTGAAATGACGCTTGCCGGTGATGCCGGGCAATTTATAGTGCTGGTAGATTCGGGCCCACTGTCCCTTTGCAGCTTCAGCAGTTGTTTTCATGACCGCCTCCTGACTGACGCTCTGCCAGATAATCCCTCAGACCTTTAAGGCGCTGCTGGACATACTGGTAGCGCTCTTCCTTCGGCCTTTCTGCGCTGTGTTCTTTCTTGCGGGAATTTGCAAAGGCGATGTTTTTAGCTCTGATGAAGTTGCTCACCTCAGGCGTAATCTGCCTGGGGTTGTCATGAAGACCGTTTGGCCACTCCCCAAATTTGCTTTTGAAAGTATGGGAGCACCACCCACGAGACTTGACCTTGCCGATTGCCGCCTGCTGGTTCTGGTAATACATAAGCTGCGACCAGAAGCTCTGTTTTTCTTCGGTCGTGGCCTTCTTCTTGTCCTTCTTCATTTTTTTTAGTGAGCGCGTCTCGTCTGTTTCAACGTCTTCTCCCATGATCGGTTTGAAGCCACAGGATGGGCATTCGTAAACGCCTGCTGGCTTCATGAAGTGGCACTGACTGCATTCCTTTGGAAGCTTCTCTGCACGTTCTTTCTGAGCCTGTTTGCGGGTTACTTCCATGCCATCAGATTTAGTCAGAAGGCGGTCATATTCGATTTCATCCGGATAGCCCAGCCGATGAACCGTCCCGCTGTGGTCAAAAATAAGGCACGTATCCTTGCCCGGTGCCGTGCGGAGGCCACGCCCAATGCACTGGATCCAGCGAATCTCTGATTTGGTTGGGCGCGCATAGATAACGCAGCGCACATCACTGTCGAAGCCGGCCACCAGCACCCCGACATTCAGCAGCACTTTAGTCGCACCGCTCTCGAAGCGCTGAATGGTCAGCTGGCGGTCTTCCTGCGGCGTTTCGGCGATCATCACTTCGGCGTTCACGCCAGCACGGCGGAACTCCATTGTCAGATAGTTGGCGTGGCTGACATTCACGCAAAAGCAGATGGTGGAAAGGTTCTTGCCGTTCTCCAGCCAGTTTTTAACAATGTTGCCTACCAGATCGGCCCCACACATGATTTCAGCAACCTGTGCCTCGTTATAGTCCGAACCGTACTCGTCTGACTGGGTAGACTTGACGCCTTTCAGATCCGGGCGCGTCGGAGCAAAGAATTCATACCCGCTCAGCGCGCCAGCACGAATAAGCTCTTTCATTGTGGTTGGCTTTATTAGCCGGCTGTAGTAATTGCCCAGGAACTTGGCGAATGGGGTGCCTGACAGGCCGATCACCTTCACATCTGTATCTCGGATGTACTCCAGCAGGCGCTTACGACGCATATGGGCCTCATCGACAATGAGCAAGTCGATGTTGTCGGGCATTTGCCGGCGGATCAGCGTGTCGATTGAGGCAATCTGAATTTTCTTTTCTGCATCCACGTATCGTGGGTCAGCTTCTGCCCATACATAGGCAATGTCGTCGGCGTTAATGCCGTATTCGATAAAGCGTGTCGCTGTCTGGTTCAACAGGATGGTGTAAGGCGCTGCAAACATAACGCGCATTCCCCTTGCCACACATCCGGCAATAATGAATGCCGCCAGCCCTGTTTTCCCGCTACCGGTTGGAGAATAGACCATGAAGGTTCGCTCCTGCTTCCAGTAAGCTCTTAGTTCCGCTAATCCGCGTTCCTGTGCTAAATTGGGTGTGATGTTAAGCATCGTTATCTCCTGCAAGGGCCGTTTCTGTCGCTCGCCAAAGTTAAGATTCGGCTTCTTGCTCTCTGTGGTTTCTGCTGACTAAGTGCTGCTTTCGAAGGGATGGCTTTTCCAGGGAAAGGGCTTTTTAGATCTCACCCTACTTAAAGTAATTACCTGCCTTCTGGCTTAGCCTTCCCTAACACCCCTTTCAAAGATCACCCCCCTTACCCCCCTAGAAAGTTTTCCCCTCTTTCCCGTTGCGGGAGGAAATCATTCCGGGCGGTACTACTCACCAACCAGCTTAGGTTTTGAAACCCGACCCTCACGAATCGCTGAGCAGTTCACTACGAAGAGACGCAATCTGGTATTTGCCTCGCGCCTTGCTTTGTTCTCCTTTCTGTAATCGACAGGCTCCAATTCAAATGCCTGATGGTATGTTTCCGAATATCGAGCCAGTGCCCTTTCTCGCTGTTGCCGGTTAAGCCTCTCCATCTGCTGGAGAATCCACTGAGCATCAGCTTCAAAATGATGCTCAGGGAGGCGGCGATTAATTCCCTCAAAGCTCGTCATGGACTGGCTTGGAGTAACGTTCAGGGTGCAAAACCATTAGCCCATCAAATTCTTTATCTTCCCCGTGTCTTTTTGACGGGAAAGGCTTTGTCTCGTAGGCTGCAATCTTTCCTTCGTTAGAAATCTGAACGAATATTTGGCGCCCGGAACGGAGGGCTTTGCTGATGGCTATTTGGGTAACACCCAGATGCATACCCGCCCTAACTTGTCCGTTCTTAGCCACAAACTCTTTCAGAGTGAATGTCATCATTGTGGGCCTCAATTTTTAGTATCAAAGGTACAAGAAATGATAGTACTATCAGTATGAGACAAATTCAAACGAAAGGTATTAAAATTCGCTCATGAAAACACAATCGCGCTTAACCGAAGAACAGCTCAAGGATGCGCAGCGTCTAAAGGCTATCTATGACGCCAAAAAGAAGGCTCTTGGCATAACCCAGCAACACATCGCTGACGAACTCGGCATCACCCAGAGTGGTGTCGGGCATTATTTAAATGGCAGAAACGCCTTAAACATGAGCTCTGCATTGATGTTTGCTAAAATCCTTGGGGTCCAAATCGAGGAGTTCAGCCCGCATCTCGCGAAGGAGGTAGAGCTGATGCACGCGGCTGCGGCGAACATAAAGTTCGTTGGGAATTATGAAAAAAGGCCGTCTTACCCATTGCTTAGCTGGGTAAGTGCTGGCGCCTGGTCTGAGGCATGCGAGCCATATAATCTGAAGGACATTGACGAGTGGTATGAGTCAGACGCTCATATCGAGGGGAGTGGATTTTGGCTTCGCGTACAAGGCGATTCGATGACATCCCCCTCAGGGATTAGCATTCCGGAAGGAATGCTAATACTGGTAGACACGGGCAAAGAGGCTAAAAATGGCAGTCTGGTTATAGCTAAGCTGGTTGATGCTAATGAGGCAACATTCAAAAAATTAGTTATAGATGGCGGCCAAAAATTTCTTAAGGCCTTGAATCCACTGTATCCTCTTACGCCAATCAATGGCAACTGCAAGATTTTAGGCACTGTAGTCGAGGCCAAGTATCTATTCAACTAACCCCCCACCCAAAAGATAAAAGCCGGCATTAGCCGGCTTTTTTACAAGTAAATTTCCTGACAAATCATCCACTAATACCTTTGGTTATAAAAATAATTCACTTTTAGTATTGCAAATACTAGTACCTAAAGTACTATTAACTCATCGGCAGACAACGGAGCCTATGAGATGAATACCCATTTAAAAAACGTTATCGATTGTGAATCAATTTCAGTGAGGGTTGCTCCTGGCGAGTATTTTGAATTCGCCGTTGTTGATAACAAAGACATGTTCCCGCATTTTTTCAAAACGTCTGAATCTTTCAATATTCAGCTTCAATGCAACTGTATTGATTCCTTGGTTTACGCACTGTATGAACGCAAGGGGAATATTGCTTACCTTGTATGCTCTTGGGAGCATAAAAGCGAAATTAATGATGCCGCCTTGGGAATAATAAGATCAAGACCCAACCTTTCTTATCTTTTGAATTAATTTAACTGAAAAATAATTACAGCGCCTGCGCTGGGGGATTTTGCAACCAAATTTCAGGAGTAACAAAATGAACGAAGAATTATCACAAGATATCCAGCGCAGCATGATTAAGATTTGCGATGCTCTTTCAGCGCTTGAGTACGCATACCGCAGCACAAATGATGCCAAAGATTTCGCAGACGTTATGGCGATTATTAATGTCGCCACTCATTCAGGCATGACCGCCTACGAAACTCTCAGTAATGCGATTGATAAGGTAACGGCGAAATGAAAATCACAAACTCGGAAGAATACCGTAAAGCAGTGATGTTTCATAAGTCAGGTCTGGACGTGCTGGCAAACCTGTTTCTCCGCGCTGCATATGGAGTCAAGCCATGAAGGCGAGCGTTGTAAGCAATGCCAGATACAAAGGTGATCAACTTTGCGCATTACTTCAGGTGATGAATAACACTAAAGAATTCGATGATGATGCAATTGTTCATGACCTGATTTCACTTGCGTTTGATTTATCCGTTGAAGTTTCTGCAATGTTAATTTCCGAAGATGAAAAAGGAAAAAATAAATGATAACCATTGAATCTTTCGAAGAAGCAGACAATCTTGCCGAGCAACTGATAACACTTCTTCAGGCTATTTACACAGGAGGCCTAAGCGAGCCAGAAAAGGACATCCTTATTGGCCTTGCACTGAACTTAATGCAGGACCTCTACCGCTTTTGTAGAGCCGGCGCAAAAAAGGAGGGGGTCTATGACTAGCATTGTTGAGCGTAACCGCACCCGCCTGGTGAATATCTACCTGGCAACACTGGTGCATAAAACCGGCGCAATGGTAGCGCCGGTTAAATTGCCTGACGGGAAAATGACAGCGATTGAACTGGACGCAGAAATCGTTAGCAAGGCTCTTATTAAATTTTTCGAAACTGCTGTTCGCAAAGTTATCTCTGGCGATGCAGCTGACCGTGAAATTGCAGAAACCTATGGGGAATGCGTGAAGCTCAAATCAGGAAAGCTTTCTGACATTGGTGTCGGCTTCATGAGCGCCCTTCTGACAAACCTTATTGAGCAGGCATTTGGTCAGCGAGGTGCGGAATGAAAACGAATGCTTCTATTCCATGCGAAATCAAAGGTCCTGCTCTGCTGCACATTAAGCGCGGAGAGATCACGTCCTGCGAGGTATTCGGTCACACCGAAACAGTAAAAGCGCTGAATGCCTTTGTAGAAACCGCGCTCTCCAGTGCGCCGTCCGCAAGCTCAGCCAAGGATAACCGGTCATGACAATTACAGCACTTCGCGCCCCGGAATGGGTGATCAACCAGGCAACAAAGAAGCTGGGGCAATACAGAAAGCGGCGCGTCTTCCCCTGTCGCATACGCGGCACCGGCTATCTCAGCCTGAAGGTTAACCCGCGCTGGCGCCTGCTTTCGCAGAACGGCGGCAAAGACTGGCAGTTAATGACACATGAAACGTACAACCACGTTAAGGACAGAAAATGATCCAAGTATCCAAAAAATTGCCTGGTGTGGATGACGCTTTCCGCCAGGTGAAATCACCGGTTTATATCGTGACACGTCACGGCCGTAACCGCCGATTCCTCAGCCGCAGCGCTGCGATCAATAACCTGGTGCATTTCATGGTGACCGGCACCTTCGATAAAGCAGGCATCCCGACACATGAGGATATGCGCGAGGTGTGGAGTGAAGGCGTTCTGGTTCACAAGCAAGGCGAGCTGACCGAGCAGTACTGGAATGCACACAATCGCACCTATCGCCGCGTTCTGAAACTGATGGCCCGCCGCCGGGCGATCCAGAAGTGGAAGAAGAATTACGACGCAGCCAGCAGCACCATTGCCCAGCTGCTTAGCCAGAAACCTTACTGAGGCCCAGCTATGAATAACTTCATTATCGGTACCGCTTCGCAGCCAACCATGACCAGTCTGGATATTGCTGACCTGGTGGGCAGCCGCCACGACAGCGTAAAACGCACCATTGAGCGTCTGTCAGAAATGGAAATCATCCAACTCCCACCAGTGGTGAAAGTTGAGAATAAACAATCAACTAGCCCAAATCGATTTGCCGATGCTTATCAGCTGGAAGGTGAACAAGGTAAGCGTGACAGCATCATAGTTGTAGCTCAGCTTTGCCCTGAGTTTACTGCTCGTCTGGTAGACCGCTGGAAAGAGCTGGAAGAAGAACGTGCGCGCCCGAAATCACAGGCCGAACTTAACCTGGCTTATGCGCTGGCCCAGTTTGAGCAGGAGCGCCGGTTGAACAGCGTTGAAAGTAAGGTCGATGAAGTGGCTGAGACCGTAGAGAAAATTAAGCGCGGCTCTATTCCAGCTGGCTGGGCAGGATATTCGGTGCTGAGAGTTAAATGCGGCATGACAGACGCCAAATGCCGGACTCTGGTGAAAGGCTACAACATCCCTACAGACACAATAACCATCATGACGCCAGAGGGCCAGCCACGCCCGATGAAGATCGTGCTGGAAGCTGATTTCATGAAGGCGTTTCGCGGAATGATGACTGAAGCACAGCAGCGCGGCACAAAGTGGTTCCATCCCGCCATGGGGCTATTTCAGGTAATTGGGTGGGAGGTTAGTCATGCTGATAAATGATATTCAGCGGAGCCATCAGCAGGCTCTGCAATGGCTGGCTGACGCTTACCTTTTTCACCTGGTAAGCATGCATCGCCGCCCGGTTTTCCGTCACCAGTATGGCGATATTTCACTGAGCCAGCACGCGGTTCAAGGTTTTATCGATACCCACCTTGCGGAAAAAGGCAAAGGCCTCAAAGAACGCCGCGCTCGCTATATCAGCCTGCTGGACATGGATGCGTTTGCAGAAGGTATTAACTCAGACTTTGTGGACTGGGGAACTGTGCCAAAGCTTAAGCCCCGCGGCATTCGATGGATCAATGCCTGCTTCAATCGTTACGGGGAAATGGTCATGCATTTTGGCGGGCAGGAAATGGTTGAAGCCATGATTGAAAAGGAGAAGGCAGATGAAATTTGATTTCGTCGATAAAGGCGCTGTAGCCACGCTGACTATCACCAGCAGCCTGCTGGAGTTTCGCCGGCACAACCGGGCAGTGGATGCTGCCCTTCTCTCTGCTGATGTGATCGCCAGAACGTCAGGCATCTTCATCCGGAAAACAGTTATCAGCGGGCCGGTTAACCGCGGGCTTCGTGCATACCGTGCGGCCACAATGGAGGCGGCGAAATGACGCAGCGTGAAATGGCAGACCTCAACGACACACTGGTAAAAGCCAGCGTCAAGATTGATGACGGCTGCGATCACTCCCAGCGCATCGTGTGGCAGATGAACCAGAAGCGTTTTATGCGCAATGGTCAAAGCCCGGCGCGCCCGCCTGCGCCGAAGGTAGCGCCGGTAAAGATCGAGCCAAAGAAGAAGCCTCGCAAACGCGGTTACAAGATTGTCCAGCATGCGATAGGAGCAGTGTGATGACACGAATTTCAGCAACAGAAGTGATGATCGAGCATAACAGCAAGCTGGCGCGTGACCCAATCCACCTGCGCCGCCTTGTAACTTTCTGGCCAGAAGAGAACATCGTTCACCAGCTGGCCAAACAAGCCCTAGCCGATATGGAGCGCTTTAACATTCCATCTGGTTGGATGCCGGTCCCAATTGAGCCAACCAAAGAAATGGTGGCCGCTGGCCAGGATAGGTTTGAAGAGTGTATCGATCACGGATTCGATAGCTGTGAAGACGGCTCTACACACGAATACAGCAAAATATCTTCAGATGCGCCCTATCAGGTTTTCAAAGCCATGATTGAAGCCGCGCCAAAGGTGGAAAAATGAAATACAGCGACTTGAACAACATCACCACAATTACTGAAGCCCTGCAGGCGCTGGAGAACGTCGGCGCCAGCATCGAGCAAATCAAGCTGCAGCTGGAGTTTCCGGAAGGTAAAGACCGTGACTGGGAGACTCGAGCCCGATACGCACTGAAGAAGAAGCAAGGCATCCGTGCGGCAATCTGCAATCGCCTAGCTATTCTTCGGCAGCAGGAGAAAGAGCGTAATGTGGGATTCCGCGATGCTCATACTGACTGCCTCATCAAAGAAATGAAGCGGTATTTCTCGCGCGCTGCGTTTCTGGCATGTGATCACCGGGCGAAACTGAAGGCGGAGGCAGAAAATGGAATTTAAAGAAGAGATTTTGCGAACTCAAGATGTAATGGCGCGGTTTAAAATTTCCCGCAGCACTCTGCAGTTCTGGAGAACGCCTAAACGCATGCCTAAGCGGTTCAGCCGTCCTTTCCCGCCGCCAACTATTCCAGGAGCTCCAGATCGCTGGCGGCTATCAGAAATCATGAAATGGGAAGATGAGGTTAATTCTTTATCAGCGGGCGGCCAACAACCTTCTCAAGATGATCGTGCCACACTTTCAGCCAATGGCGTTGATCTTCAAGATAGTCGTGAAGGTTATAACGAGCCATAACGCCACCCATCTGGTGGCCAAGTAACTTCTCAATGACGTGTGGCGGCGCGCCCAGTTCAGAAAGGCGCGTTGCCACCGTTCTCCTGATATCGTGAAGTGTCCAGGGCTCGAGACCAGTTCTGTTAGAGATGAAGCGAGCATACTCGGAGACCTGCCCTTGATTCAGCGGCGCCGGCAGTTTTACTCGAGAATTCATTTTAGTCAGTACAAGCTCAGTGTTAGACAAGCTCTGAACAGTTTTCATCATTGAAACCGTAACGTCCCCCATCGCTCTTCTGATTGTTTTGCCGGTTTTGTATTCCTCGGCCGGAATTGTCCATGTTTTGTCTTTGAAGTCGAACCACTTCCATTTCGCCTTTCTGATTTCCGCAGTTCGGCAACCGGTAAGTAGTAAAAATCTTACCACCACCTGTTTATGCAATGGCAAAGTATCCAGTTCTTCCCAGATAACTTTTATCTCAGCATCAGACAGCTTTCTGTCCTGGTAAGCAGGCGACGTGCCAACGTCAGATCTGCGCAGCGATTCAAGCGGGTTGTTATTGATGACGCCACGGTTTGAGCAAAAACGAAAGGCCCTTTTCATGATGGAAAGCATTTCACCCGCCATCACAGTCCTTCCCATCGCATCGAATGTCGATATCCAGTGACCCTTGGTGGTCTGATCAACAACAGCATTGCCAAGCGTCGGCTTAATATGCCGCTCATAGCATCGTCTGTTACTTGGAAGTCCTACGATGCCCTCAGGGCGGCAATAAAACTGCTCCCAATAGGCATAAGCCTCATCAACCGTCATCGCTTCGGATTTGTTTTTCTTTTCAAATTTTACCTGCTGGCGAGGATCGACACCTTCAGTAAGCCATTTTCTGTATAACTGACGCCGCTCCCTTGCCTCGCTCAAAGATAAATGGGGATATTCACCAATAGTTATTTGGGCTGGTTTTCCATTCCAGCGGTAACGATAAAAAAAGGTCACTGCGCCGGCCACTGAAAGGCGGACATTTAGGCCATGTGCATCAGATAAAACTTCTACTGCATCACGGCGCTTCCCTAGAGATTTTCGCAGTTTTGTGTCTGTCAGCATTGTGTACACCGTCATGATTACCTATACCCAATAGTGTACACAAAAACACTTAGTTTAAGCTATACGGAATAACGCAGCTTAATGCACCTTTAGGCGTAAAAATCATATAAGCCAATGATGTTATTTGGAAACCTCAAGAGACTTAAACGCTATTAACGCTTGTTAACGCAACTTTGAATTTAGTAAAACAACAAATATGAAAAAAGGATCGCGAAAAATGGCATAGCGGCTGTTATTTCTGCCGGGCAGTGCGCTCCTGAAATAAATAAAAGCGGATAGCGAGAGAAATAATAAAACCCATCCTCTCTGGCGAATGACGCTTGTCTCCTTAATCCGGCGTTATTTGTTATTTTCAGATAAGCTTTGCGCAATTCGTTGGTTCATTTGGCCTGCGCCGCGTCCGATGATGAATTCCGTCTTTTAAGACAGTTGATAACAAAGGAATTCACATGACGCGTTTCACTTTTTCGCCACTGCCGCGCGCGCTGGCATTTGCTCTGCTTGCAGGGAGTATCACCGTTCACGCGGCGGAGACGCCGGTGAAAGGCGGCACGCTGATCTATCTTGAGCAGCAGGCGCACACCAATCTTTATCCGCCTGCGGGCGGCTTCTATCCTAACGGCGGCATCCTTAATCAAATTACCGATAAGCTCACCTGGCAGAACCCGGAAACATTGCAGGTCGAACCCTGGATTGCCGAGAGCTGGAGCAGCAATGGGGATAAAACCGAATATACCTTTAAGCTGCGGCCCGGCGTCACCTTCTCCGACGGCACGCCGCTAGACGCCAACGCGGTCGCGAAAAACTTCGATACCTACGGTCTGGGTAATAAAGCGCAGCGCCTGCCAGTCTCTGAAGTGATTAATAACTACGACCACAGCGAAGTTATCGATCTCCTGACGGTGAAGTTCTATTTCAAAAAGCCCTCGCCCGGTTTTTTACAGGGCACCGCCACCATCGGTTCCGGTTTGGTTTCGCTCAGTACGCTGGCGCGTAATTTCGACCAGCTTGGCGACGCGCGACATATTATCGGCTCCGGCCCCTTCGTGGTCAGCGACGAAAAGCTGGGCCGCGAGGTCGACCTGATCGCGCGCAAAGGCTACCAGTGGGGGCCGAAAAACGGCCAGCAGCAGGGGCCCGCCAATCTTGACGGCATCAAAATCATCGTCACGCCGGAAGACAGCGTGCGCATCGGCGCGCTGCTGGCGGGCCAGGCGGACGTGATCCGTCAGGTGCAGGCCTATGACGAGAAGCAGGCGAAAGATCAGCACTTCCCGCTTTACGCGGCGCCGACGCGCGGCGTAAACGACAGTATCAGCTTCCGTCCGGACAACCCGCTGGTGAGCGACCTGCGCGTGCGTCAGGCGCTGCTGCACGCCACCAACGCGAAGCAGGTGGTCGATACCCTCTTCTCGCCCAACTACCCGCAGGCTAAATCAGTGATCGCCGCCAGCGCGGCGGGCTTCGTCGATCTCAGCGACAGGCTGACGTTCGATCCGGAACAGGCGAAAAAGCTGCTGGACGAAGCGGGCTGGAAGGCGGGCGCCGACGGCATCCGCGCCAAAGCGGGCAAGCCGCTGGCGCTGACCATCTATGAATCGCTGCCGCAGCCGCAGAACAAAGAGGTGCTGCAGCTGATTGCCCAGCAGTGGCGTCAGGTCGGCGTGACGCTGACGGTGAAAGCGGGCGACACGGGCAGCAAGACCCTCGACAGCCTCGATCCGCTGAAAACGCCGCTGACCGTCTCGGAAGTGGGCCGCGCCGATCCCGACGTCATCAAAAGCCAGTTCTACCCCAGCAACCGCGACGCGCTGCTGCAAAAAGGCGGCTCCAGCGACAAAGTGCAGAGCTTCCGCGACGACAAGCTCAACGCGCTGCTGCTGGCGATCTCCGCCGAGGTCGATCCGGCGAAGCGCCTGCAGCTAGCGGGCGACGCGCAGCGCTATCTGCTGGATAACGCCTACGTCATTCCGATCTTCGAGGAACCGCAGGTGTTTGCCGGCGCGCCCTGGCTGAAAGGGGTGCGCTTTGAAGCGGTCGGGCGCCCGGCGTTTTACGGCGCCTGGCTGGAAAAACATTAAGGCGGGATAAATGATGCAACACTATCTGCTGCGACGGCTGGCTAGCGGGCTGCTGGTACTATGGGCGGCCTTTACCCTCTCCTTTGTGCTGCTGCAGGTGCTGCCCGGCGACGCGGTGCTGATTAAGTTTCAGAACCCGGATTTGGGGCTGAGCCCGCAGCAGATTGCGGAGATGCGCCTCGCCTACGGCGCGGACAGCCCGCTGTGGCAACAGTATCTGCATACGCTGCTCGCCATGCTGCGCGGCGACTTCGGCTTTTCGGTGCAGGCGGGCGTGCCGGTGAGCGCGCAGATCGCCGATAATCTGCCGGGCACGCTGCGCCTGGCGCTGTGCGGATTTCTGCTGGCGACGCTGCTGGCGTTCGCGCTGGCGGCGCTGTCGCGTCAGCCCGCGCTGCGCGGCCTGCGTGCGCTGCTGCAGTCGCTCCCCGCGCTGCTTATCTCTATTCCGACCTTCTGGCTCGGCATCGCGCTGATCCAGATCTTCTCTTTTCAGCTGCGCTGGATTCCGGTGATCAACCCCTCGCCGTGGCAGGGCCTGCTGCTGCCCATCGTCACGGTGGCGGTGCCGATCTCCGCGCCGCTGGCGCAGATCCTGCTGCGCAGCATCGATGAGGTTTCGACCCAGCCCTTTGTGGCAGTGGCGCGCGCCAAAGGCGCAAGCGAAAGCCGCGTGCTGTGGCGTCACGTCTTGCGTAACGCCATGCTGCCGGTGCTGACCATCGCCGGACTGCTGCTGGGCGAGCTGATCGCCGGCGCGCTGATCACCGAAACGGTGTTCGGCCTCGGCGGTCTCGGCCAGCTGACGCAGCAGGCGGTAAATAATCAGGATGTCGCGGTGCTGCAGGCGGTGGTGATGATCTCGGCGCTCGGCTTCGTGGCGATCAACCTGCTGGTGGATCTGCTGATGCCGCTGTTCGATCCGCGCCTGCAGCGCGTGGCGGGAGGTGCCCTGTGAGCCTTGTCGATTACTCAACCGCGCGCCGCGCCTTAAGCGGACGCCAGACGCTGCGCGTGCAGCCAGGCTTATGGCTGGCGTGGCTGGTGATAGGGCTGGCTGTGGGCGCTGCCATCGCGCCCGCGTTGTTTACCGCCTGGAGCGCCACCGAAGGCATCGCCGGGGCGCAGCGTCTGGCGCCGCAGGCGGGGCACTGGCTCGGCACCGATCAGCTGGGACGCGATCTCTGGGCGCGTATGGTGTACGGCGCCTCGGCGTCGCTCTCCGCCGCGCTGATCGCCGTGGCGATGGGGCTGACGGCAGGCACTGCGCTCGGCGTGCTGGCGGGCGCCAGCGGCGGCAAAACCGAGACGTTGATTATGCGCGCCGTCGACGTGCTGCTCGCCATCCCTTCTCTGCTGCTGTCGTTGAGCGTGCTGATCCTGCTCGGCTTCGGCACGCTGCACGCTGCGCTGGCGGTGGGCATGGCGTCAATCGCCAGCTTTGCCCGACTGGCGCGCGGCGAAGTGGTGCGCATCCGCCACAGCGACTACGTCGAGGCGGCCTTCGGCAGCGGCGGCACCTTTTTCGCCGTGCTGCGCCGCCATATTTTGCCCAACGCGCTGATGCCGGTGATCGCCTTCGCCGCGCTGCAGTTCGGCCAGGCGATCCTCGCGCTCTCGACGCTCAGCTTTCTCGGCTACGGCACGCCGCCGCCCGCGCCCGAATGGGGGCTGCTGATCGCCGAAGGCCGCAACTATCTCTCTACCGCATGGTGGCTTACCACCTTCCCCGGCATGCTGGTGATCGCCGTGGTGCTGGCCGCCAATCGCATCAGCATTCAGATTGCAGGAGGTCGCCGATGAGCGCATCCGCGCCGCTGCTGGCGGTGAAACATCTCAGCCTGAGCTATCGCAGCGGGCATCAGTGGCGTCAGGTGGTGCATGACGTCAGCTTTGAACTCCGGGCCGGGGAAATGGTGGCGCTGGTGGGCGAATCGGGCTCCGGCAAAACCACCACCGCACAGGCGATTATCGGGCTGATGGCGGAGAATGGCCGTCGCGACGGCGGCGAGATCCGCCTCAACGGCGAAGATATCGCCGACTGGACGCAGAAGCGGCTCGACCGGCTGCGCGGCGTGCGCATCAGCCTGGTGCCGCAGGATCCCGGCAATTCGCTCAATCCGGTGAAAACCGTCGGCGCGCAGCTGGAGGAGATCCTGCTCCTGCACACCGCACTCAGCGGCGACGCACGCCGCCGCCGCGTGGTAGAGCTGCTGACGCGCGTCGGCCTGAGCCATCCGCAGCAGCGCGTCGATCAATATCCGCACCAGCTGTCGGGCGGTATGAAACAGCGCGTGCTGATCGCTATCGCGCTGGCGCTTAGCCCGGATCTGATTATCGCCGACGAGCCCACCAGCGCGCTCGACGTGACGGTACAGAAGCGCATCCTCGATCTGCTCGACGCGCTGCGCCGCGAGTCCGGCACCGCCGTGCTGTTCGTTACCCACGATTTGGCGCTGGCGGCCGAGCGTGCGGATCGCATTATGGTGTTTCGCCACGGCGAGATTCAGGAGTCGGGGCCTGCCGCACAGTTGGTCGGCACGCCGCAGCATCCTTATACCCGCCAGCTGTTGCGGGATGCGGCGCCGCATCGCGTCACACGGCGCGCGCCCGACCGGCTGGCGACGCCCGCGATCGACGCCGCCGGCTTCGGCAAGCGCTTCGCGCTGGGCAAAAACAGGCAGCTGCAGGCGCTGCACAACGTCAGTTTTCAGGTGGCGCGTGCCTCGACGCACGCGCTGGTGGGCGAATCCGGCTCCGGTAAGACCACGCTGGCGCGCATTCTGCTCGGCTTCGAACGGGCGGACAGCGGCAGCGTGACGCTGGACGGCACGCCCGTCGGCAGCCTGCGCGGCGAAGCGCTGCGCCAGCTGCGGCGTAAGATCCAGTTCGTCTATCAGAACCCGTTCGCCTCGCTCGATCCGCGCCAGACGCTGTTGCAGATCATTGAGGAGCCGCTGCGCAACTTCGAACGGCTCGGCGCCTCTGAGCGTCGGCGGCGGGTTGAAGCGGTCGCCGAGCGCGTGGCGCTGCCTGCTGAGATGCTGTCGCGCGGCGCGCGCGAACTTTCTGGTGGCCAGCGTCAGCGCGTCGCCCTTGCCCGCGCGCTGATCCTCAACCCCGACATTCTGGTGCTGGACGAGGCGACCTCGGCGCTCGACGTGACCGTTCAGGCGCAGATCCTGCTGCTGCTGCAACAGCTGCAAAACGAGCTGGGACTCACCTATCTGTTTATCACCCACGATCTGGCGACGGTGCGCCATATGGCCGACAGCGTCACGGTATTGCGCGCAGGCGAAGTGGTGGAAAGCGGTGACGTTGTCACCCTGTTCGCCGCCCCGCAGCACCCCTATACCCGCGAACTGATCGCCGCCATTCCGCAGTTCACTCCGCGTATGAGGGCTTCCGCATGAGGCGACGTATTGGCTTTTTCACCCGACTGCTGGATAAGGCGCCTGCGCAGCAGCGCTACCGCCTGGCGACCGAACAGATCCAGCACGCGGAACGGCTCGGCTTCGACAGCGCCTGGATCGCCCAGCACCATTTTCACGAGGCGGAAGGCGGCCTGCCGGCGCCGCTGGTGTTTCTGGCGCACGTCGCCGCGCATACCCGCACCATTCGCCTCGGCACGGCGATTATCACCCTGCCGATGGAGAACGCCCTGCGCGTGGCGGAGGATGCGGCGGTGCTGGATCTGCTGGCTGAAGGACGGCTGGAGATTGGACTGGGCTCCGGCGGCACGCCAGACTCCTTTCTGCCGTTCGGCCTGACCTTCGACCAGCGCGCCGCCGCCTTCGCCGACAACCTGCATCAGCTGCTCGGCGCCTGGCGCGGCGATTCGCTGGCGCATCCCGACAACCATCTCTATCCCGCTGCGCCGCAGCTGGCGCAGCGCGTCTGGATCGCCACTTTCTCTATCGAAGGCGCAGCGCGTGCCGGGGCCGCCGGACACGGGCTGATGCTATCGCGAACCCAGCCGCGCCCGGCCTGGGATCCCGCGCTGCCGCTGGATGCGATACAGAATCCGCTTATCGACGCCTATCTCGACGCGCTGCCCGCCGGAGTTGCGCCGCGCATTCTCGCTTCGCGCACCGCCTTTATCGCTGATTCAGACAGCTATGCGCGCCGCGTCGCGGAGCCGGGCATCCGCCAGCAGGCGCAGCAGTACCGCGCCGCCGGCCATGCGCTGCGCGGCGAATCGCTGGACGATCTTTTCGCGCAGTTCGACGCCCACGTCGGTGACGCCGTCACGGTGCGCGCCTCGCTAGCGCAGGACAGCGTGCTGCCGCGCGTCACCGATATCTCTTTTCAGGTGCACTCGGTCGAGCCGTCGCCTGCCGATACGCTGCGCTCCATCGAACTTATCGCCGAACAGCTTGCGCCCTGGCTGCGCACGCTCACCTCTCAGGAGACCCTATGACCCATTCTCACGATCTGCTGGCTGACCTGGCCGATATCGATCCCGCCAGCGCGCTGGCGCAGGCGCGGGCCACGCGCGATGCCGCGACCCGCCACGCGCAGGGCAGCTACGAGGTGCTGTTTAGCCAGCAGGAGAGCGATTTTCCGCTGGCCGAGCGCCTCGCGCTGGCGGCGCAGGTGGCCGAATGGCACGGCGCTGAACGGCTGCGCGCCCACTATGCCGCCCATCCGACGTATCAGCCGCTGAGCGACGACGTGCGCCATCAGCAGGCGCGCGATTTTGCGCAGCGCCTGACCGTTGAGCCGGTCGCCGCCGCGCCGGCGCATATTGCAGCCTTGCGCGACGCAGGCTGGAGCGAGCGCGGCGTGGTGACGCTGGCGCAGCTGGTCGGCTTTATCAGCTTTCAGAGCCGCCTGCTGGCCGGTTTGCGCCTGCTGCAGGGCGAAGAGAGCAGCAGTCCGGCGCACGCCGCCGTTGCGGGCCGCTGGCACACCGCCGGGCAGACCCTTAGCGGCCAGACTGCGCTGACCGCCTTTACCCAGGCGGAACTTGGCTGGGAACCCTGGCTGGCGGCGAAGCCGCTGGAGGCATTTAATGCCGAAGAGCAGGCGCTTCTGGCGCGCTTCGGCCACAGCGACTCCGACTATTTCCGCCTGCTGGCGCGCAACCAGCCGGTGCTGGAACAGCGCACCCTGACCGATAAAGGCATCTTCTACACCGCCGGCGGACTGCCGCGCGCCGAACGCGAACTGGCTGCGACGGTAGCGAGCAAGATCAACGGCTGCATCTACTGCGCCTCGGTGCACGCGCGAAAGGCGTCACAGCTCTCGAAAGATAACGATGCGGTGCAGAAATTACTTAACGTCGCGCCCGGCGCGGTGCTGTCGCACGGCCAGTCGCCGCGCTGGGCCGCCGAGATCGACTTCGCCGCCTCGCTCTCCGTCACGCCACCTGCGACCAACCTGAAGCAGCTTCAGGCGCTGCTCGACCAGCAGCTGGATACGCTGTCGCTGCTCGACCTGATCCAGTCAACCGCCTTCTTCGCCTGGGCGAACCGCCTGATGCTGACGCTCGGCGAACCCTTTTTGCCCTCTGACGCACAAGGATAAGCATGTTGTTATCTGACCAACTGATCGCCTGGCGGCGCGAGCTGCATCAGCATCCTGAGCTGTCGAATCATGAATTTCAGACCACCGAGCGCATCACGCGCTGGCTGCGCCAGGGCGATATTCGTCTGCTGCCGCTGCCGCTGAAAACCGGCGTGGTGGCGGAGATCGGCCACGGCGAACCCGTCATCGCGCTGCGCGCCGATATCGACGCGCTGCCGATTGATGAAGCTGTCGACCATCCCTGGCGGTCGCAGCAGCCCGGCGTAATGCACGCCTGCGGCCACGACCTACATACCGCGGTAATGCTTGGCGTCGCGCACCGCCTGCGCCAGCAGGAGCAGCTGTTGCCTGGCCGGGTGCGCATTCTGTTCCAGCCCGCGGAAGAGACCTTTGACGGCGCGCAGCAGCTGATCGACGCCGGCGCGCTGGAGGGCGTGCAGGCGATTTTCGGCATGCATAACGCGCCTGATCTGCCGCTCGGCACGCTGCGCACGCGTGGCGGCGCCTTTTACGCCAACGTTGACCGCTTCACCATCCGCATCCGCGGCAAGGGCGCGCACGCCGCGCGGCCGCATGAGGGCATCGATTCGATTGTGATCGGCAGCCATATCGTTACTGCGCTGCAGACCCTGCCGAGCCGCGTTTTCAGCGCGCTGGAGGCGGTGGTGCTGAGCGTGACGCGCTTTACCGCCGGCAACAGCTGGAACGTGCTGCCGCAAAGCGTCGAGCTGGAAGGCACGGTGCGCACCCATAACGACGCGATCCGCGAGGCGATCCCGCACCGGATGCGTCAGCTGATCGGCAGCATCGCCGCGGGTTTCGGCGCGGAAGCGGAGCTGGAGTGGATCGCCGGGCCGCCTGCGCTGGTCAATACTCCCGCCTGGGCCGACTTTGCGCTGGATCTGGCGCAGGCGCGCGGTTTCGCCACCGAGCGCGGCACGCCACAGATGGGCGGCGAAGATTTCGCCTTCTATCTGCACCATGTGCCGGGCGCCTTTGTCAGCATCGGCAGCGCCAGCGCGTTCGGGCTGCATCATCCGGGGTTCGATCCCGATGAAGGCATGCTCGAAACGGCGGTGGACTATTTTACGCAGCTTGCGCCGCGCGCCCTGGATATCGTGGCCAGCGCATGACGAACAAGAGGAGAAAGGAGAAGGCTATTCCCGTTCCCGTACCGGTGCTGGATCATGTGGTCATTAACGTGGCGAATCGGCTGGATGAGGCGAGCGCGCTCTACCGGCGGCTCGGCTTTCAGCTCAGCGAACGCGGCCACCATACGCTCGGCTCCAGCAACCATCTGGCGATTTTTGGCGAGAACTACCTTGAACTGCTGGGCTACGAGCCAGGCCGCGGCGAACAGCGCAAAGATTTATGGCAGGCGCCGCCTGGCCTGACCGGACTGGTATGGAAAACCCAGGATGCAGAGAGCGCCTGGCTGCATCTGCAGCGTCAGGATCTGGACGGCGACGCGCCCGCCGCGTTTCACCGGCCGGTGACGCTGCCGGACGGCGAAGCGAGCGAGGCGCACTTCCGCACCGTGCGGCTGCGCCCGGCGCTGATCCCCAACGGCCGCAGCTTTTTCTGCCAGCACGACACGCCGCATGCGGTATGGCAGGCTGCCTGGCAGACGCATCCTAACGGCGTGCGCAATATCAGCGAGTTTGTCATTGTGGCGCAGGATCCGGCGCTCTCCGCTCAGGTTTACAGTCACCTGTTCGGCGCGGATCGCATCCTCGCCTGTCAGGATGGCGCCTTCGTGCTGAAAGCGGGCGAAGCAAAGGTGCGTTTCGCCTCCGCCGCCTATGCGCAGACGCGCTTCGGCTCGCTGCCGGCAGATTATGACGGCTCGGCGCGTATGTCCGCGCTCAGCTTTCGCAGCGACGATCTGGCGAAGGTGAAAGCGAGCCTGCTGCTGGGCGATATTCCCTTTCGCGAGGAGCCGGATGCGATTGTGGTGGCGGCGGAACAAGGGTTTAACGTAGCGCTGCGGTTTCATTTGTGAGGTAAGGGATAGTACAGCAATTACGTCCTTCTCCAGGCTGTTGCGCTGCATCTAAGGCAGCGGCCTGAGAGATCATGGTTTTACAGCGGCGCGTTCTCTGAGCCATCTGTCAGCTATCACGGCTCCAGGGCAAAAGTACGCTGCATTGTATGCAGATGAATATCAGTTGACTTGCTTGCCTACCTACTAGTAGATTGATGAACAGTCGTTACCTTATTTTTATTGTCGGAGCATGCATGAATACCGAACGTTCACTGAAAGCCGCAGAAATCATGCATCACGCCAGGATGCTGCTCACCTCAGGCGGCTATAAAAGCTTTAGCTACGCCGATATAGCCGAGCGCGTACAGATTCGCAAAGCCAGTATTCATCACCACTTTCCAAACAAAGCTGATTTGGTGCAGGCGGTAGTCAGTGATTATCGTCAGCAGGCGCAGGCGGGAATGGCGGCAACCAGCCAGCACTTTGCCGGGGATGCACTGGGCGAAATTCATGGCTATGTGAATTACTGGTCCACCTGCATTAAAAACAACGATTCGCCCTTCTGCATTTGCGTCATGCTGGCGGTGGAATTACCGGTTTTACCTGAAGAGGTGGCGAAGGAGGTCAGCGGGCATTTTACGGACCTTACCGAATGGCTGACCGCCGTGCTGAAAAGGGGCGAAAAGAGCGGCGTATTTACCTTGCGGGAAAGTGCAGCGACGGAGGCAGCATCTTTTATGGCAACGGTACACGGTGCGATGGTCGCAGCGCGCGCCTTTAATAACGTTGACCTGTTCCTGCACATTGTCGAACCGGCAATCAATAAGCTGATGAAATCGAACTGACTGCTGCCTGCTAAAAAGCTGCGCCTGACACTTTTTGTTCTCGATTCACTCTGCTCTGCCCCTCGCAGGCAAACAGAAAAATATAGCCGCTCTGGATATTAAATCCCCTTGTATAGGGGAATAAGGAGCTGGATTTGTCGTTGATGCTCAGCCTACCTTCTAGTAGGTTGATAAGCTACAGTTACAACCAACAGGCATAATGCTGGTGAAATTATGCTTAAACGCGCTTGCCATCATGGGGAAGTTATTTATGACCAGTATTGGTGCACTGCCTTCAGCGGTAAATTTAATATTGTCGAACGTTGACAGCATAAAAAACCGATCTCCCGATTCTGTTGCATCAGGTTTCCAGACCCTCCTGCAGAACCAGGTGAAAGCTTCACAACGTCATGCGTTAAAGATTGAAACTATGCAACTGAAGCAGTCAGAAAATATCTCATCGCATCGGTTAGACACCGATACTCTGCTTGCACAGCTGCTTGCCAGTAGAAAAATGCTATTACCTCCCAGGAGCCCTGAGTGTCATTCAGCAATGACCAACAGAAAAGCGTTGGCAGAGTGTCGTCAGGATAATCACTCTGATAGTGAAGCCTGTGAAATAACTTCTTCTGCGCCTATTCACAAAATCGATTCTCGCTCATGTCCTGATCGGATCAATGATTCAGATCCCCTGAACCTGGCGTGTAATACGCCTGTTGCAGACATTCAGTTTGCGGCTCAGCCCTATTTTCCTGCCATGGCGATGCTGCCGCTTACTTACATTTTTATTTGGGTTTCGCCCGAGTTTGTCCGGTTCCCTGTGCAATTTTCTAACGGCCACCCTTTGCGTGTACGCAGAGTGCGTCTTTTAGACCGTTCAGGTCGCCGCCAGAATAGTTATAGCCTTAATGAAGAGGTTTAATTTGGTCATTCCTTTATGCACAAACAACGTTTACTCAGTCTGTAACAGCCCCTGTCCATCTGGAGAATAAGTATGAAAAGCAAAAATTTAACGTCTACTGACCCGCAAAATCATTGGCTTCAGTCTTACTATTATATGCGCGCTGCGGTATCTGTTATCTGGATTACGCTTGCGGTACTTCTCGGGAAAGAGAATCCCGTTATCGGTGCCGTTCTGCTGGTGCTCTATCCTGCCTGGGACGCACTCGCTAATTATATCGATGCGCAAAAATCAGGAGGTTTAGCGGTAAACCCACCGCAAAAACTCAACCTTATTGTCAGTATGATTGTCGCACTGGCTATTGTCTGGGCGCTCTCCATAAGTATAAATGCCACCATCAAAGTCTTTGGTTTATGGGCAATATTTTCTGGCGTGCTGCAGCTTTCCGCTTCCCTCCGTCGCTGGAAAACCGCTAACGGGCAGTGGGCGATGATTTTAAGCGGCGCGCAATCTGCATTAGCGGGCATATTTATGTTTAAGCAGGCCAGCAGTGACCAGCTTTTAGATGTCACGACTGTTGCACCCTATGCGGCTTTCGGCGTCTTCTATTTCCTGATCTCAGCCGTCACCCTGACGATAAAAAACAGCCGCAAAAGTAAAATCATTGCCAAACGACAAGTGGATTAACGGGGAATAGTCCTGTCTGAAAATACGCCTGACCCGCTTTGCTGAGTGAACAAGCGAGGCGTTCGCCCTTTCCTTTATTCAAACTTATGGCGAGAGATAAATACATGTCTACTGATGATTATCAGGCAGCGCTATTATCGCATCGACAAACGATCGATAATCTCGATGCCGCGCTCATTTATATTCTGGCAGAGCGATTTCGTTGCACGCATAAAGTCGGCGAGCTCAAGGCGGCGCATAATATGCCGGAAAGTGATAAAAACAGGGAGGCCGTGCAGCTAACCAGACTGAAAGAGATCGCGGAAAGTTCGGGTCTCGATGTGAATTTTATGGAAGAAGTGATGCGTAAAATTATTGACGAGGTCGTACGCAGGCATGAAAAATTGAAAGCGTAACGCTGTGCAGGCAATAGTAATCCAGAGTAGCTGAATGCGTCGTCATCAATAATATTTCAAATAAAGGATAGCCTGGCCGAGCGCACCGTTTTTTCCGGGCGTCGGCCCCTCTCTTTTCAACCTCTGTAGCAAATTAACTTTCTTGAAAAGCCAGCATACTGTCCGCGATATCGAGCATGGCGCGCAGGCGGTCCATATGCCGGAGATCTTGATGATAGCCTACCCAGATATCCCTTGATGGCGGCAGATCGGGAGTGGCAATACGCTGCAGTCCGGGGGTGGCATCGCCCAGAGGTTGCGGCAATACGGCAACGCCCATGCCGCACCGGCACATTTGCGCCTGAATCGCACGACTGGTGCTTTTAAACGCGGGCTTTGACTGCGGAAAACGCTCGAGAAGCCAGGCGACATCGGGAAAGTGCGACTGTTCGGTGTTCATCAGGATCAGGCCCACCGACGCGGGATCGGCGACCATTTTCTGCGTATTTTCAGGCGTGCCATAGAGAGCGTATGGCATGCTCATCAGGCGCCGCTGGACAATATCGGGATCGGTAAAAGGCACGATGCGAAACGCGATGTCGGCATCGCGACGCGACAGATTGAGCAGGCGGAAACTTGCGATGACTTCCGGCACAATCGCCGGATGGCGACGCGTCAGTTCGCCGAGTACCGGCGCCAGAACATAGTTGGCAAACCACTCTGCTGACGATATGCGCAATATCCCTTCCAGGCGGTCATGATTCCCGGCCAGGCGACGTTCCAGCGCCAGCGCGGAGTTCTCCATCGCTTCCGCCAGCTTCATCACGCCGTCACCGGCGTCAGTGAGGACCAGCCCCTCCTTTGTCCGACGAAATAGCGCCTGCTGCGCCTCATCCTCAAGCGCCTTTATGCGGCGTCCGATCGTTGGGTGGCTCACGCCCAGACTCTGGGCCGCTTTGCCGAAAGAACCGTTGCGCATCACTGCAAGAAATACCTGAACGTCACCCCACTCCATGCCGCCGCCTCACCGTTCAAAAATGAACGTTGAATATACAAAATTGTCAGTTCTCAAACAACTTTGTAGGTATCACCATAGCTTCCATCACTCAATAGCCCTATGCGGCCCTGTCAGGAAGCTGTAAACATGCACAAATTAAAAGATAAAGTTGCCCTTGTTACCGGTGGCTCCAAAGGTATCGGAGCAGCGATTGCCCGTCAGCTGGCGGCTGACGGTGCGCAGGTCATCGTCAATTACGCCTCAGACAGAATCGGTGCCGATAAGGTCGTGGCCGATATTGAAGCCGCCGGTGGAAGGGCTGTGGCGGTAGCGGCGGATGTCACCTGCCAGGCAGAGGTCCAGGCGCTGGTCAACGCAGCCATCGATAATTTCGGCCGCCTGGACATTGTGGTGAACAACGCCGGCATTTATCAGTTCGCCCGGATTGAGGAGAGCACCGAAGCACTCTATCGCAGGCAGTTCGATATCAATGTTCTGGGACCGCTGTTAGTGACCGCCGCCGCCGCGCCGCACCTCGGTAAAGGCAGCAGCATCATTAACATCAGTTCCTTCGTCACCCGCGTTTTTATTGCCGAGAGCGCCATCTACAGCGGCGCCAAAGGTGCTATCGACGCCATCACCGGCGTTCTCTCTAAGGAACTGGGTCCACGCGGCATCCGCGTCAACGCGGTCAACCCTGGCCTGATTGAAACGGAAGGCAGCCATAGCGTCGGCGCGATGAACTCGGACTTTCAGACGTGGAATGAAAAGCAGACGCCGCTCGGCCGCATCGGCCAGGTGCAGGATGTTGCGCCAATCGTCTCTTTTCTCGCATCGGACGAGGCGCGGTGGATCACCGGCGAGGTGATCCTGGCCTCCGGCGGTATGCGCTGAGCCCTGACGGCGTAACGCCCTATTCTGCCATCACCCTGCATCCCTTACCGGGACCGTTCCAAAGGAGTGTTCTATGTCGGCACATAGCCTCACGCAAGCCGAGCCGCGTCGCTGGGCGATGTTTATCATTCTGCTAGTCGGAGCCTTTTTGCCGCCGCTCGATTTTTTTATCGTTAACGTGGCGCTGCCTGCTATTCAGAGCAATCTGGGCACCTCTTCCTCGGCTGAACAGCTGGTCATTTCCTCCTATGCGGCCGTATATGCGGTAACGCTCATTACCGGCGGCCGCCTGGGCGATATTTACGGTCGAGGAAAGATGTTTTTCCTGGGGCTTATCGGTTTTGCCGCCGCATCGCTGCTGTGCGGTTTAGCCTGGTCGCCGTGGGTGCTAATTACCGGACGCATATTGCAGGGCGCCACGGCCGCTATTATGGCGCCCCAGGCGCTGGCCTCCGTGCAGGCCATTTTCCCGGAGGCGGAGAAGCCGTTAGCGCTGAGTATTTATGGCGCCGTCTTTGGTCTGGCCTCCGTAATCGGACAGGTGTTGGGCGGCATCCTGATTGCAGCGGACCTGTTTCACCTGGGGTGGCGGGCAATTTTCCTCGTTAACCTGCCGGTGGCGCTGCTGGTCATGCTTTTTGGCCTGCCGTTGCTTAAAGAAACGCGGGCGCCATCGGCACAGCGGCTCGACCCCGTCGGTATGCTGCTGGCCACCCTGACGCTGAGCGCGCTGATTGTGCCGTTGATTGAAGGCCGTGAGGCGGGATGGCCCTGGTGGACCTGGCTGTTATTCGTTGCTTTCCCGCTGCTGGCCGCGTGGTTATGGCGTTATGAACGACGCCTTAGCCAGAATGGCGGTTCGCCGCTGCTTGATCCCGCCGTGTTACGCGCGCCTGGTCTGGGCCAGGGGCTGGCGATCGTGCTGCTGTTTTACTCTATCGGCGCGTTCTTTCTGCTGTTTTCTGTTTATCTGCAGGGCGCGCTGCACTTAAACGCCCTGACCGCAGGTACGCTTTTTCTGCCCTTTGGCATCGGCTTTCTGATTGGTCCATTACTGACGCCGTACCTGAGGCGTTTTGTCGGAAATTACCTTAGCGCCATCGGGATGGGATTCGAAACCTCAGGGTTAGCGGGCCTGGCATGGTTGATCGCCCATACGCTGACGGGCACGCCTCCTGCTATGCTGCCGCTCGCGCTACTCCTGTTTGCCACCGGTCTGGGCCAGGGGCTGGCGATGCCAACGCTGGTGCGGATGGTGACAGGCCAGGTTGCGCCAGCGTTTTCAGGTATGATTGCCGGCGTAACCAGCTCGGCGCTACAGATCAGCACGGCGCTGAGCGTCGCCGTTATCGGCGGCATTTTTTACAGCCTATTGGGCACCCGCTATAGCGAAGCGGATATCGCCCATGCCTTTATCGTCGCCCTTCTGGCAATGGCCGTCTGCCTCGCGACGGGCGCAGGGCTGAGTATCCGGCTAATTCGGCGCGCCTCTGCGCCCTCTGCCGCCCGGCCCCGCTTTTCCCTCAAGTAAGATAATAAGCGTTAGCTGGCTGAGCGGATGTCCACTTCGCCTTGCCGTTATCCTGATTTTTGGCGGCAACCGTTTGTGCAGTTTCGAGCATAAAAATCCTCATACAGCTCAAGATTGTTTAACGCAGGAAATGCAAAGGGTTTACTTTTTACCGCTGAGCGCTTCATAGGCCAGACGGTATTGCTCCAGCCCCTAGACAAAAGAAGCCCGGCGCGTTTTCCACCCCAGAAGGTTGCGGATTTTGTCTGAGCCGACCCACTGCGAGAAATTAGCGAGTCCGTGAACGGAGTTAAAATAGTGCTCAGCCGGTCCCTCGGGAGCAGTAAACTCCAGTTCTATACCATAGGAGCGTGCCAGAGCCTCCCCAATTTCCCGGGCCGTTTCATAGTGCTCACCGGAGATATTAAAGGCCTGATTCACGACCTGGCTCCGATCTGGGTGACCGGCAAGCAGGACATAGGCTTCCGCGCAGTCATCGACATGGCATGAGTGCATCACCGCCGCAGGATCGGCCTCCAGCCTCAGGACTTCCTTGCTTCCGGCGGCAAAATCGAACAGGGCGCCGTAGTAGCTCGATGAGTAGCCGTAAACGATAGTCGGCCTCAGCACGATTGCGTCATAAGGCGTTTTGCGCTTGTCCAGAAGGTTCGTTCCCATCTCGCAGCGGGGGATCAGGACCGCAGGCGGATTCAGCGGACTCTCTTCGGTATGCGGCTTAAGCCCGGCGTCACCCTCTTTTTCCGACATCGCACCGTAGTCCTTACATCCGCTGGAGAACATCACCAGGGGACGAACGCCCGCCGCCTCGCTTTGAGCAACTACGGTGTCCATCATTGTACGCACTTTCGCCAGATGTCCGGCGGGATCCTGAGCGCTTTCGGTACAGGCAACGAGTACATCGAACGCCACATTATTCGCCTGCGCCAGGAAAGAGAGATCTTCAGGCGAACCAATAAGCGGGAAAATTTCATGCTGCGCCAGTTCTCCGGCCACTTCCTGACGGCGTACCTGTCCGTACACTTTCCATCCCGCGTGACTGAAGGCTTTTGCCACCGCATTGCCGATGTATCCATTTGCTCCGGTAACAAGAACGGTTTTCTGGCGCATGATATGACTCCTTGCTGATGATTCTGGATAGTCAGGAAGGCGGTCAGGCATCTGCATATGCATTGAAAATTCCCGGACGCCGTTATTTTTCTCTAATATCATCATAATTCTTTAATTGGCGAATATGCGTCCCCGGAAAGAAGCGTAAAAGTTTACAGAGAGGCCTTATGGAAAAACTGGCAGATATCGGTGCGCTGCGTGCCTTAATAGCTGTTGCTGAAAGCGGATCTTTTGCAGAGGGTGCCCACAGGCTGGGCCTCACCCGTTCGGCAGCAGGTAAGGCCATTACGCGGCTGGAAGAGCTTCTCGGCACGCGTCTGCTCCACCGTACGACCCGGAAGGTTGGTCTGACGACGGAGGGGGCGGTTTTTCTGCCCAGGGCGGCGCAAATTATTACTGACCTTGAAGAGGCCCAGGCCGAATTTCAGCGTGCTGGCGCAGAGCCGCAGGGAACCCTCCGCATAACTGCGACTGAGGCCTACGGTCGTCAGGTCATTCTTCCCATCGTCGCCGGTTTTCTGGCGCGCTGGCCGGCCGTCTCCGCCGAAACGCAATTTACAGATCGGATTATCAATATCGTTGAGGAGGGGTACGACGTAGCGGTGCGTTTTGGCATGCCGACGGAATCGTCCGAGCTGATTGTTCGTAGTGTGGGTCAGATGGTGGCGCAGCTCTATGCTTCGCCCGCCTACCTGGAGCGGCAGGGTATACCGGCTACACCCGGCGAGCTAAAAGAGCATCATCTGCTGATGAATGGCTCCCGTAGCCGGCCTCAGACGTGGAAGCTCCGGAAAGGGACAGAGAGTGAAGTCGTCGTTTCTGCAAAACCACTTCTGCTCTCCGATAATGCCAGCGCCATTCGTGACGCCGCGCTGGGTGGGCTGGGAATAGCCTTCCTGCCAACTTTTCTGACAGAAAAAGATGTTCAGGAGGGAAAGCTCCAGCTTGTACTGCCTGACTATACGTCTCCGGCCTTTCCTGTGTGCGTGGTTTACCCGACGCGCCGGCAGCTTTCTCCGCGGGTAAGGCATTTTATTGACTGGCTGACTAAAGGGCTCGAGACATCTGGCTGATTTACGGTGTGCCGGAATGATCTTCCGGCAGACACCTCTTTACGGAGCGTAAAACTTCTTCAGAACCAGCAGAGTTATTTTCCCGGTTTTTTTTCAGGTGTCGCGCGCCGCCCACGCCCGGCGGGTTTATCGGGCAGGGTATCACCGTATTCCAGCCACCAGGCCGTCAGCGCTTCCATCGTCGGGCGCAGACCCTGTGCTTTTTGCGTAATTTCATACTCCACTCTGGGCGGCACTTCTGCAAAAACGGTGCGGGATATCAGCCCGTCACGTTCCAGCTCCCGAAGCTGGGCAGTCAGCATGTGCTGCGTTATCCCGGGAATCGCTTTTTTAAGCTCCCCAAACCGGTATATGTGCTGGTTCAGCAGCCACATGATTTCCAGCTTCCATTTGCCTGACAGCAGGCTGAATGCCCGACGCATCTCATCATGCATGTTTACCGCATTATCTTCATTAGTATGTTTTTCCATACTAACCACCTTTATTTCATCCTACTTGTTTGAATTCATATTAGGCGACATTCTTGTGCTGGTCGATAGCTAATCTACAGAGAGAAGGATGATATGACTGCATTTTATGCTTACTGGATTTCGACAGGGTTGTTGTGTCTGCTTTACATAATTTCTGCAGCCCTCTATGTGATGAAGAGGGGATTAGTACGCCAGACGTTTGTTGAGCTTGGCTACCCGGGTTATCTGCATTCCTTGCTCATTGTTGTCAAGATTCTGGCTGTTCTGGCCATTCTTTTCCGGGTGAGTGTTTTTCTCAGCGATCTGGCTTACGCGGGCATGTTTTATCACCTGCTTCTCTCTGCTCTGGCTCACATCGGCAGTCGAAATTCTTCAGGTGCAATACCGGCACTAACGGGGCTTGTCCTGATGATGGTGTCTTTCAGCATGCAAAACGTTGCCCGGGAAATACCATCACCTTACGCATACAGTGACGTTATTCATGCCCCTGCTCAGGGGCATTAGAGGAGAGAACATGAACAGATTAAGTGACAAAGTAGCGATTGTTACCGGCGCCAGTCGGGGTATTGGTCGAGCAACCGCCATGCTTCTTGCAGCAGAAGGAGCCAGGGTCGCCGTTGTAGCGCGCACGCGCAGCGCCATTGATGATGTGGTACGTCAGATTCAGGATCAGGGCGGCATTGCTACGGGTATTGAGTGTGATATCAGTCGCCCGGAAAAAATCAGCAAAATGGTTAATGAAGCTGTTACGGCCTATGGCAAAATCGACATTCTGGTCAACAACGCCTTTGATCCTGGGGTCCCGGTATCATCCATTATGGAGCTGTCTGCAGAGCAGCTGCAGCGCAATTTTGATATGGGGCCCGTGGCATACCTGAGGACCATGCAGGCCTGCTATCCCTGGTTAAAAAAGAGTGGTGGCGGGCGCGTTATTAATTTTGGATCAATGGCGGGCATCATGGGCCTTGCAGGATACGGTCCTTATAACATGGCCAAAGAAGCGGTACGTGCGCTTACCCGCACCGCGGCGCGCGAGTGGGCAGAGGATGGTATTACGGTCAACAATGTTCTCCCGGTCGCGAAAACATGGGGCGATGACGTAAACGTCCCGCCGCCGCCGAATGCGCTCGGACGTTTTGGCTCACCAGAGAAAGATATTGCCCCGGTAGTTCTCTTCCTGGCGAGTGAGGACGCCCGTTTTCTGACGGGATACAGTCTTACGCCTGATGGCGGAGCCATTATTGACAGCGCGCGTTAGCGGCAGGCAAGGCAGGTGTCATTCCTTAAAAAGCATACTGAATCCTGGTTAAGTAAAAAATAAACAGATTCATTTTCGGCGCAAGCTGCTCAATACCCAAACGTCCGCTTCTGGCACAAAACGGACGTTGAAAGCTCAAATTGATTCAGGGACTATAAGCATTCATTTCATTAGTCTATTCCGGCATTCAATTGCAGCGTTGCATCCGGGCCTTTATCCATCGTCGAACCTTCCTTTACGGAAATGCTCACATTATTTCCTTTACCTGCGACATATCTTGCCTGCACGCCATAGCTGGCATCAATCTTGACATTATGTAGCGAGACATCCTGGATTGGGGATTCCGGCAGGCCACTGAAAATCATGGCATAGGTCGCTTTGGTCGCCATCACATCTGAGAAGGTTATCCCTTTGATTTTTGGCGTTGAAGCCGTAAGCGGTGCCGTTTCTATCGGTTGCGTAAGAGTATGCCCCTGTGCCCCGGCCTGGCCGCTGTAGCTGTTGGTCACCAGAATCGGCGTGTTCACATTGGACATGGTAAGATGGCTGGCGATAAGAGGGCCTATGGCATTGCCCCTGTCCCTGGCTGATTTAATGCGCACGCCATTTTCTGTATTCAGGAAGGTGACGCGACTGATCGTCACCTTGCCAATACCGTTCGCGGTTTCACTCCCTACAGAGATACCGTGGTTATCACGCATAATGGAGTCGTAGATGGTGATATCTTTCGATGCTGCTCCCGTGCCGTTAACCAATCCGGACTTAATCGCAATATTGTCATCACCCGTTGCAATATCCATGTTTGAAACAGTAATCTTCCGTGAAGAGACAATGTCCATCCCGTCAGTATTCGGCGAGGTGACAGGATTGGTAATCTTTACTTTGTTCACGATAATATCGAAGCTGTTACGAATAACAATGTTCCACATTGGCGAATTAGTCAGGTGTATATTTTCAATCTTACCCTGAATAACCTCATTAAGTTCTACAAGCCAAGGGCGTGGGACACCATTCGCCAGGGGAATTCCGGGGAAGCGGTCGGTGAAGATTTTTTTATTCCCGGCTCTTACTTCGCCACGTATTTTTAATGCTTCAGGCCACCAGGTTTTCTCTCCATCGCCATCCAGTGTGCCTTCGCCCATAATGGCCACATTTTTCACATTATCGGCAAAGATAAATGCTTCATTCATTTTGGCTGGATGCCCAATAAATGCTGAAATGAATTTACCTTCCTGATTGCTGGCTTTTAGGGTTGCCCCTTTTTTGATGTTTAGCGTGATATTATCTTTTAATTGCAGTGGCCCACTCAACCAGATTCCCGGCGATAGTAGAACAGTTCCTCCACCGAGCTGACTACATTGCTGTATAGCCTGTTGAATAGCATTCGTATTCAGAGTCTCTCCATCCGCTTTACCCCCAAACTCTTGGGGACGGCAGACTGAAGAGGCGGCTTGCGCTAAATAAGAAGAAAAAGAAATAAAGCAGATCAGAGTCACCAGAGATTTATTCATGCATCCTCAGCAGATTAGGCTATTGTGGCGCCATCGATTAGGGCGGCAAATTTCATGTTATCAAGCGGCGTTAATACGCCACCGTCGGTTGTGCACGTATTACTTTCTTTAATTGCTTCCTTAGCGAACCAGTGACGGACGTTTGGCATCATAGCGCCAGTTATCAATTAAAAATTGCATTGCCACTGCATCGTTTCGGTTCTTATCCGGCAGCGTGTTGTAAAGCGCATGCGCCTGCTCGACGCGTTCCATATTCAACTCAATGCCTAGACCTGATCCGGGTGGCAATTCCAGATAGCCATTGCGAATCTGCGGCGGTTGGTGGGTCAGTTGCTGTCCGTCCTGCCAGATCCAGTGGGTATCAAAGGCGGTCTGACGCTCACCAGGCGCCGCCGCGCCAAGGTGCGCCACCATGGCCAATGAGATATCAAAATGATTGTTGGAGTGACAACCGGTGGTCAGACCCCATTCGTTGCACAACTGCGCCACCACGTTGGCGTTGCGCATCGTCCAGAAGTGCGGATCGGCGAGCGGAATATCTATGGCGTTAAGTTGCAGCGCATGGTGCAATTGACGCCAGTCGTTAGCGATCATATTGGTAGCGACCGGCACGCCCGTGGCGCGTCGGAATTCTGCAAGTGTTTCCCTACCTGAATAGCCCTGTTCTGCACCGCAAGGATCTTCCAGATACGGCACTTTCCCCGCCAGCTGTTTGCCAAAGCGAATCGCTTCATCCAGCGACCAGCTTGCATTGGGATCGACGGTTACGCGCGCGTCAGGAAATCGCGTTAGCAGCGCTTCAACCGTTTCAACTTCGACTTCGCCTGCCATCACACCGCCTTTTAGCTTAAAGTCACGAAAGCCGTATTGCTCAACTGCTGCTTCGGCCAGCCGTTGCACTCCAGCACTGTCCATCGCTGCCTCATGACGCAAACGGAACCAGCCATCCGGCTCCTTATCTCCCGAGCGATAATGCATATTGGTAAGCCTGCGATCGGCGATGTAGAACAAATACCCCAGCACCGGGATACGATCCCGTTGTTTTCCGCTGGCAAGCAAATCTGCTACTGGCAGGTTTAACAGCTTACCTTGCAGGTCCAGTAGCGCAGCCTCAATGGCAGCAGCAGCGTTATAAAACTTCTCCGGATTCATTTGTGGAATATGAATGTCATTGGTATGTGAGGTTTGCTGCTGACGCGCCTCGCTATTAAAGAGCTGGCTCAGCGTGGCATTAAGGCGTAGCAGCGAGCTGCCTTCAATTAAAGGGCGAAACTGCTCCAGCAGCTGCAAGGTAGATGCATGACAGGGCGTTTCGCCAACACCGGTGTGCCCGGCAGAATCAGTCAGGATGACGATAATTCGTGTGAAGAAGCAGTTATGTGCACCCCCAATATTCAAAAGCATGCTGTCGTAGCCAGCTACCGGTACGATGCGCATGGAGTTAATGACTGGACTGTCCGACATGGTGTTTCTCCTTGTAACCTAAAGATGGGGGAGCCGGTTTGCTGCGCAGCAACAGCCACAGGCCGGTAGCCACTGACACGCTGGTCAGCGCATAGAGGCCACCGGTAGTGCTGCCTGTATGCATTTCAAGATAGCCGAACACCGTAGGCGCGAAGAAACCGCCAAGGTTACCAATGGAGTTGATCATCGCAATGCCTGGTGCAGCGATCGCGGCGGGCAGTTCACTCTGCGGCATCGGCCAAAAGAATGCGGCGCTAACTTTAGAGCCAATACAAGCCACAATCATTGCCACAAAGCCAAACCACGGCGTGCCGAGCGTGGCCATAAAGGTGCCGCACGCGGCGAGCAGCATAGCGATTCCGAGACCTTTATCCAGCTTATCGCGATAACGATCGGTGACTTTACCCAGCAGAAACAGAGCAACGATAGCGAATAACCACGGGATGGCCGTCAGCAATCCGGTTTCAAAACTATTGAACCCTTGAATACGTTGGATAATTTGCGGTAACCAGAACACCAGCGTGTAGCCGGTCATCGTCATGGTGAAGAAGATCAAGCAGTAGGAAAGAAGGCCACGGTCGGTGATCACTCCCCAGCGACCGTGCGTGACGGCATGCTCTTCGCGAGCGCTATCTTCCAGAGCCAGCTGCTGCGCCAGTGCCTGTTTTTCCGCATCGCTGAGCCATTTTGCCCCTTCTGGTTTCGATACCAACACAAGCGCCGCCAGCACGCCGATCGCTATCGATCCGCCGCCCTCCATGAACATTACCCATTTCCAACCCGCAAGCCCACCAACATCATGCATCATCAGGATTGCGCCTGTGAGCGGGCCAGAAAACAGGAAAGCGCTGGCGGTTGCACTTAACACCATTGCGGTAGCTCGCCCTCGCCATGCATTTGGCACCCATTGACGGAAATAGTACAGAACGCCAGGAAAGAAGCCCGCCTCAGCTACGCCAAGCAGGAAACGCAGCAGATAAAAATGCAGCGGCGTGCTAACGAAACCGGTAAGAACTACCACCGCTCCCCAGGTTATCATGATGCGCGTGAGCCACACGCGTGCGCCGTATTTTTTCAGCATCATATTGCTGGGGACTTCAAACAGCGCATAACCAATAAAGAAAAGCCCCGCGCCTAAACCGAAAGCAGCAGCGCTAATGCCGGCATCAGTTTGCAGTTCGGCTTTAACGAAGCCAATGTTGGCGCGGTCAATCTGATTAACGATAAGCATCAACGCCAGCATGGGAATAATGCGACGGAAAAATTTACCGATTGCAGAAGCAATATGAGCTTCGTGATCGGCCGATAATTCATGTATTTGTTGTGTCATGCGTCACCTGCTGGGGAGAGAAAACACCGTTATAGGTATACGCAGGAGGGTGGGTGAAGAGTTATGTGTTGTTGCCCTGGAACAATTAGGCAAATGCCGTGAATTTTTTAAATTTCATGAAATTATGTAAATTTACGTCGAAAGGTTTCGTGTTGGTTTGTGCGTTGGCTCACTTGAGCGTTATGTCCGCTGCAGGTACGAAGCGGACTACGTTAAGGCTGATGTCTGCTTTGAGCGAACAGCAGAGGTTGGCATCTCCTGATATTGCCCGTCACATAAATGACGGGCTTTACAATTTTGTACGAATCAATCGCTTACTTTAATGACGATTTTACCGAACGCACCGCGGGAAAGATGATTAAATGCCTCTACTGCTTCTTCGAAGGGATATACCTGCTCGATTTCAGGATCAATCTTGTGTTTATCCAGGAAAGGATTCATGCGGTCAAAAGATGTACGGGGCGCAACCGCAATGCCACGGATAGTCGTCTGGCGGAAAATTACCGGCATCAGATCCAGTTGAGATGTCTGTCCAGTAAGAAAACCCACCTGGGCAATGGTTCCGGCCACTTTTGTTGCTGCCACTGACTTATTAATTCCATTCCCACCCGCCACTTCGATAGTGATATCCACGCCTTTTCCATCGGTGAGTTCTAGCACTTTTTTCTCCCAGTCCGGAAAAGACGTATAATTGATCCCTTCATCGGCACCGAGAGCTTTAATGCGCTCAAGGTTTTCATCTTTACTGGATGTGGCAATAACACGCGCACCATGAGCATGCGCAATTTGTGCAGCAAATACGGAAACCCCGCCAGTCCCCTGCACCAGAACAGTCTGTCCCGGCTGTAAATTACCCATGTCCATCAATGAGTACCAAGCTGTCAGCGCAGCTATAGGCAATGTGGACGCTTGTTCATTAGACATATGTGCTGGTGCTCTGACCGCAGTATTTTCATGAATGATCATGTATTCAGCCAGGCCGCCCGGCAGCGGCATGCCAAGACACCATGCGGGTTCATCTGCCGCCGGCTCTCCGTCGATCCAGCGCGAGTACAGATGCGAGTTAACTCGATCACCCGTGCTGAACCGGGTTACACCTTCACCTACGGCAACTACGGTTCCTGCCGCATCAGAGACAGGGATCAGGGGCTTTGGAACCAAATGAGGCTCATAAAAGCCTTCCACAATTGCCTTGTCCCTGAAATTGAGGGAGACCGCACCGACTTTTACCAAAAGTTCTCCTGGCCCCGGTGTTGGCGTATCGACCTCTGCAAGCTGTAAGTTTTCGAGCCCAAAATCTTTTAATAGCCATGCTTTCATCTCTGTCGCTTCCCATATGTATGTGCTGATGCGTCAATGATAAAAAAGGCGGGGAGCGGTAAAAAGCCATAGAAAAGGAGTTCAGTGTTATTGCAGGAGAAACAATCAGGCCAGGATATAATCCGATATACCTCACATTAGCTGGAAAACTCCCGCGGAGTTAAAAATTATGCGCTCAAACATGCTTGAGTTAATGGATATTTTTGTTCAGGTTGTTGAGCTACGTAGCTTCACCCGCGCTGCTGATGCCCTTCAATTGCATCGTCCTGCCGTCAGTAAGTCTGTCCAGCAGTTAGAGGCCGCTCTGGGCGTTAAACTACTGCACCGCACAACGCGTAGCCTGAGCGTGACCGCTGAAGGGGATGAAATTTACCAGCGGGCGAAAAATCTCCTGTCCGACGTCAACGACATGATGGCTTCTTATTCTCTAAATCAACCGCCTCGTGGGCAGCTTCGTATTGATGCCCCGCTGGCCCTGATGCACACTATATTGATCCCGCATTTAAGTGAGTTTCAGGCACTCTACCCTCAGATTGAAATGATATTGACAGCTTCAGATCGCCTGACCGATTTGGTTACAGAAGGCGTCGACTGTGTCATTCGTCTCGGCGAACTTGCCGATTCAAGTTTTGTTTCACGTCGTATGGGCGATCTTCAGATGGTCACCTGTGCGGCTCCCGCCTATCTGGAAAAATATGGCATTCCTTTGACGCCGGATGATCTTGTTTATCATAAGGCCGTTTCTTTTTTCAGCGACCACAGCCGCGAGGTACAGGAATGGAAATTTGTTATGAATGGCGAAGTTATCTCACGACGTCCAGGAAGTAGTATGCGAGTGAATAATTCAGATGTGCTGCTCTCATGCGGTCTATCGGGCCTCGGTATGCTTCACGCATTACGTACAGCATTAGAACCCTACCTAAAAACAGGCCGACTGACGGAAGTATTATCCGGTTATGCTACTGTGACTAAACCAGTATCCATACTTTACCCTGACCGGCGCTACCTTCCGCCTAAAGTTCGGGTTTTTATTGAATGGTTCTCTGAAATATTTGCAAAAAACTATCAGCTTTAACGGCGAATATACAAACCTCCTGACTGAACAGTGATGTCCAGTTAAGGATCGTTCACCTCCTGGCAGCTCGTTTTAACTCTCCTGTTGCCAGGCAGTCCCTGGGAGCGGGCACGTCAATTAAGCCCGGTTCGCGCTCCACAGCCTCTCACTTCCCTGCTCCCTGCTGTCTCGAATGATTAATCCACTATACTGACCAATGCACTTCTGATTTCCCTACAAGGTTGCCCGGGGTTAATAGCCTGACGCCAGCCACCCTATAAGTATCTGGAGAACAATATGCACAAGAATAAAACCCTGAAAGCACTGCTGACCGTCTCTGCAGTCGTCGCCATGTTTAGCACGGCTGGCGTGTACGCCCAGACGCCAACAAGCCCGGCGCAGAACGGCGCTGCAGGCCAGACCGCATCAGGCGGCAAACTCAGCGCCGGCGATGAAAAAGCGCTGAAGGATATGGCGCAGGCCAATATTAATGAAGTCGCTGCCGCCAAAATCGCGCTGAGTAAAGCGCAAAGCAGCGAAGTGAAAGCCTACGCGCAGAAAATGGTCGACGACCACGGCGCCGCTTTGACCAAAGTCCAGACGGTCGCCGAGCAAAAAGGCGTGACGCTGCCGACGGAGCCGGACGCCAAACACAAAACCATGGCAGCGAAACTGGAAAAAGAGAGCGGCGCCGCCTTTGACAAGATGTATATGACAAATGCCGGCACTATGGACCACAAGATGGTGCTGTCAAAACTGCAGAGTGACGCCAAAAATATTAAGGATCCGGATGTAAAGACCGTGGCTGACGCGCACACGCCGGTAGTCGAGGAGCATCTGAAGGCCGCTCAGCAGATGTCGCAGGCTGGCAAGTAAACAGCTTGCTCGGTAGTAGCAAGGTCCTGTGACCTGAGTTCAACGGGTTACAGGAAAACAGATCATGAGTGTCAGCGTTGAGGAAGCGGGACGGCCGCTCTATTAAAGTGCCGATTGATGTTCGCCTGTATGCCGTCACAATCTGACACTCACTCCTGGAATTTATCCGCAGCAGACAGACTTGATGACGCAAAGAGGGCGAAGCACCGCGTCTGACACAGAGCAGACATCCTTCAACCTCGTATCCAACCTCCCCCTCTAATCCGCTCCTCTGCGGGTCGCTATTCCCCTTTTCCTCAAGACAACGCATTCCGATAAGCGGTTGACTTACGCCGCGATAACCAGAGAATGATGCTCTCCGGATAGTTAGCGATATGAAAGGGAGTTTACCATTAGTTATTCCACCGTCTCCTTCTGCGCGGCGCGCAAAAAACTGCTGATCGCCGTCGCGCTGCTGCTGGCCGGCTGCGCCTCCGAGCCGCCCAAATCGCTGGTCACGCCCTTTCCCGCCGCGAAACCGCAGCCGCAAAAAGCCACGCCGGCAGCCGCGCAGCCGGTACGCGGCGTCTGGCTGGCCACCGTTTCGCGCCTCGACTGGCCGCCGGTCAACTCGGTCAACGTCAGCAGCGCCACGCAGCGCATTCAGCTACAGCAGCAGGCGCTGACGGCCAAACTCGACAGGCTGAAAAGCCTCGGCATCAACACGGTATTCTTCCAGGTCAAGCCGGACGGCACCGCGCTCTGGCGCTCGGACATTCTGCCCTGGTCCGATATGCTGACCGGCGCTATCGGCGACGATCCCGGCTACGATCCGCTGGCGTTTATGCTGGAGGAGGCGCACAAGCGCGGCATGAAAGTGCACGCCTGGTTCAATCCCTACCGCGTCGCCGTCAATACCCGTCCGTCAACCCTTGCCGAGCTGAACCGCACCCTGTCGCTGCATCCCGCCAGCGTCTATGTGCTGCACCGCGACTGGATCCGCACCGCAGGCGATCGGCTGGTGCTGGATCCCGGCATCCCGGACGCGCGTGACTGGATCACCAGCATCGTAGCGGAAGTGGTCAGGCGCTATCCCGTCGACGGCGTGCAGTTCGATGATTACTTCTACGCAGAGACGGCCGACTCGCCGCTTAATGATGCACAGACCTGGCGTACATACGGCCAGGGATTCGTCTCGAAAGCGGACTGGCGGCGGCACAATACGCAGCTGCTGATTGAGCAGGTGTCGCGCACTATCAAGCAGATTAAACCGCAGGTCGAATTCGGCGTCAGCCCGGCGGGCGTCTGGCGTAATCTGTCGCACGATGCGGCAGGCTCCGACACGCGCGGCGCGGCCGCCTACGACGAAGCCTTTGCCGATACCCGACGCTGGGTGCAGCAAGGGCTGCTGGACTATATCGCGCCGCAGCTCTACTGGCCCTTCGCGCGCCAGGCGGCGCGCTACGACGTGCTGGCGCACTGGTGGGCGCAGGTGGTGAAGCCGACCCATACACGCCTTTATATCGGCGTCGCGCTCTATAAAGTCGGCGAGCCATCGCGTACCGAGCCGGACTGGACGGTAGAAGGCGGCGTGCCGGAGCTGAAGAAGCAGCTCGATCTGAACGAAAGCACGCCGGGCATCGACGGCACCATTCTGTTCCGGGAAAACTACCTTAATCAGCCGCAGACGCAGCCCGCCGTTCACTATCTGCAGCAGCGCTGGGGCGGCTGATTTATCCCCAGGAAAGGATACGCTTTACTTTATCCTTTAGTGGGTATATTTTCTGGTTTACCCCCAGGCGGGGATAGCTGCATCCCCGCCTTTTATCAGGAGCGGCGATGATATACAGCCCCAAACAGCTGGCCCAGCTGATCCGGCTTGAACGGCAGAAGCGCGGCTGGACGCAGAGCGATCTGGCGCGCCGGGTCGGCATCAAGCAGGCCACGGTGTCGAACTTTGAAAACAATCCTGACAAAACCACGCTGACGACGCTGTTTAAGATCCTGCAGTCGCTGGAGCAGGAACTGGTGATCCAGGGTAAATCGGCGCAGAACGGCAAGGAGCTTGACTGGTAATGGATCGGCTTATCGCCTGGATGAACGGCGAGCGCGTCGGCACCCTGACGCGACAAAAAAACGGCGCGCATCTTTTTCAGTATGAGGCGAGCTGGCTGAGCAATCCGCTGGCGCGGCCGCTGTCGCTCTCGCTGCCGCTGCAGTACCCCGCTATCGCCTCGGTCAGCGTGATTAACTTTTTCGACAACCTGCTGCCGGACAATCCGCGCGTCAGGGAGCGCATCCTAAACCGCTATCGGGCGAAATCGATGCAGCCGTTCGATCTGCTGCGGGAAGTGGGCCGCGACAGCGTCGGCGCGGTGATGCTGCTGCCCGAAGAGGCCGCCGCGCCCGATCTTGCGGTGCGTTATGAAACGCTCGACGCTGCGCGGCTGGAAAAAATCCTCTCGGCCTACCAGAGCGATATTCCGCTGGGCATGATCCCGGAAGAGCGCGATTTCCGCATCTCCGTGGCGGGCGCGCAGGAGAAAACCGCGCTGCTGCATACCGATCGGGGCTGGGCGATCCCCCAGGGTCCGACGCCGACCTCGCATATCATCAAGCTGCCGATCGGCGAAATTAAACAGCCCTTCGCTACCCTCGATATGCGCGACAGCGTGGAAAATGAGTATGTCTGCCTGGCGCTGGCGCGTGAGCTGGGCTTCCGCGTGCCCGACGCCAGTATTATTACGGCAGGCAGGCTGCGCGCGCTGGCGGTCAGACGATTTGATCGCCGCTGGAGCGCCGACGGCGCCCGGCTGCTGCGTCTGCCGCAGGAAGATATCTGCCAGAGCCTCGGCCTCGCCTCGGCGACCAAATATGAGTCTGACGGCGGCCCGGGCATCGCGACGATCATGTCGCTGCTGATGGGATCCAGCAATGCGCTTGAGGATCGCGACGATTTTATGAAGTTTCAGGTGTTTCAGTGGCTGATCGGTGCCACAGATGGACATGCGAAAAACTTTTCTCTCTATATCGAGCGCGGCGGCAGCTACCGGCTGACGCCTTTCTACGACATTCTTTCCGCTTATCCGGTGCTGGGCGGCGCGGGTCTCAATATCCGCGAGCTGAAGCTGGCAATGGGTCTGAGCGCGTCGAAAGGTAAAAAGAGCGAAATCGATAAAATCTTTCCACGCCATTTCTTCGCCACGGCGGAAAGCGTGCGCTTCTCCAGGGAACGGATGGCGCAGATCCTTGCCTTCTTCGCCGAGGCGCTGCCCGTCGCCGTGACGCGCGTCAGGGCGCAACTGCCTGCGGCTATTCCGCCAGCGATCGCCGACGCCATCTTCGACAATGCGCTGAAAATAGCGGCGCGCCTGACGAAATAAGCGGCATTTGTCAGGCGGCGGCCTGCTCCGTGCCCAGCAGCGCCAGCACCCGGCTGCGCAGCGCCACCAGCGCCGGATCGTCGCGGCGGCGCGGATAAGCCTGCTCGACTTCGATCACATCCAGCACCCGCGCCGGACGCGAGCTGAAGACCACCACGCGATTCGCCATCACCAGCGCCTCTTCCACGTCGTGCGTCACCATCAGCGTGGTGAAGTTCTGCTCCTGCCAGAGATCGACAATCTCCTGCTGCATGCGCAGGCGCGTCAGCGAGTCAAGCTTGCCGAGCGGCTCGTCGAGGATCAGCAGGCGCGGATGGTTGACCAGCGCCCGCGCCAGCGCGGCGCGCTGCGCCATGCCGCCAGAGAGCTGATGCGGCCAGGCGCGCGCGAACTCTTGCAGCCCGACGCGACGCAGCATGGCGTCGATGCGTGTCTGCGCCGCCTGTTTGCTCTCGCCGCGGATCTGCAGCCCTAGCCCGACATTGTCGTACACGGTGCGCCACGGATAGAGCGTCGGATCCTGAAATACCACCACGCGCGACGGATGCGGCGCGGTGATAGCGCGCCCCTCTTCCGCCAGCACGCCGCTGGCGGGCTGCTCAATCCCCGCCAGCAGGCGCAGCAGCGTCGACTTGCCGCAGCCCGACGGCCCGAGCAGCGCCACAAATTCCCCGGGCCGCACCTGCAGGCTAATATTTTCCAGCACCGGCAAATCGCTGCCCTCCAGCGTAAAATGGTGGCTGACATTTTCAATATCGATATTTACGCCTGCCGCTTGCGTCGCCATAAAATAGTCTCCGAAGTCCGCTTAATAACCCCATAAATAGCACGCGCCTCGCGAATGAAATATGCCGAAAGCGGTAATAGGTTTGCCCATTCTTCATAATGAAATATCGCATGAGCACATGCGGGATTGTTATTTGGTGACGTCTGGCGCATGCGTTAGTTTCCAGGTAATTCACTAAAAGAGACAGGCGCTATGGCATTACATTCACTCTCGCTGAGCCGACGCACCGTACTGCGCGGCCTCGCCACGCTGGGCGCAGGCATCGGGTTAACGCCGCTGTTTACCGGCTCCGTTCTGGCGGAGGAGACGCCGTTAAAAACCATCAAGCTCGCCTGGGGACAAACCGCGGTCTGCCAGTCGCCCATCTCGGTGGCGCTGAAGCAGGGATTCTTTAAAAAATATGGGCTCAACGTCGAGCCGGTAAATTTCAGCGGCCCGACCGACGCGCTGTTGCAGGCGATCGCCACCGGTCAGGCGGACGGCGGCATCGGCATGGCGCTGCGCTGGCTCAAGCCGCTGGAGCAGGGATTCGACGTCGATCTCACCGTTGGCACCCACGGCGGCTGCATGCGTCTGCTGACGCCGGAAAACAGCAACATCCGTAGCGTAAAAGATCTGGTGGGCAAATCGGTGGCGGTGACCGATCAGGCGAGCCCAATCCGCAACTTTTTCGCCATTCAGCTGGCGAAACAGGGCATCGATCCCGATAAGGCGGTGAACTGGCTGCAGTATCCCGCCGATCTCTTCGGCGAGGCGCTGCGCAAAGGCGAAGTGCAGGCGCTGGCAACCGACGATCCGCAGGGCTGGCTGCTGAAGCAGCAGCACGGCCTGATAGAAGTAGACAACAACCTGAACGGCGAATATGCCCATCTTACCTGCTGCGTGCTGGGACTGCGCGGCTCGCTGGTGCGCGACGATCCCAAAACCGCGCAGGCGATCACCCAGGCGATTGTCGACGCGCAGCAGTGGACCGCCGACCATCCAGAGGAGACGGCGAAGATCTTCCAGCCGTTCGTGCCCGGCTCGGTGCCGGTTGAGTCCATCGCCGCGATGCTGAAAGAGCATACCCACAGCCACCACTCCACCGGGGCGCAGCTGCGCGGCGAAGTGGCGACCTACGTCAACGAGCTGAAAAAAATCAACGTGATCCGCCCGGACACCGACGCGCAGCAGTTTGCCGATCACTATGTGCCCGATCTGCTGCCGGATAACGGCCAGCATCACCATATGAAGATGAGTTAGGGAGAGCAGCATGGCCACAGATATTCTGACGTTGCGCCGCCGCGCCGAGTCGCGGCGCCTTGAACCGGCGCTGTGGGGCGCGCTGCTGGCGTGGTGGGCGCTGGTGGCGCTGATGGTAGGCGTACCGGATAAGCCGCAGGGCTTCGCGGCGCCGCGTTTCGTCAACGAGACTCACGAACTGTTTATTGCGCTGGCGACGCTGCTCACTGCGCTGGTGCTCGGCTCCAGCGCCGCGCCCACGCTAAAGGCCTGGCAGCCGCTGAAGCGCAGCGGCCGCTGGCTGATTGCGCTGGCGCTGCTGATTGGCCTGTGGGAATACGTCACCGCCAAGCTGGCGCTGCTGCCCGCGCCCTTCTTCGCCCCGCCGCGCGCGCTGATTGAAGCCTACGCCACCGACTGGCCGCGCCTGCTCGACAGCGTGCTCAACTCGCTGCGCCTGCTGGCATTCGGCTTTCTCTACGGCAGCGTCGTCGGCTTCGTCACCGGGGTCGCCATCGGCTGGTCACGCGGACTGGGCTACTGGGTGCATCCGATCCTGCGCTTTCTCGGCCCGGTGCCTTCGACGGCGCTGCTGCCCTTGTCGCTCTACTTTTTCCCCTCCAGCTTCGCCGCCGCCGTGTTCCTGATTGCGCTGGCGACCTGGTTTCCGGTGACGGTACTCACCTGGTCAGGCGTCGCCAGCGTCGATAGCCGCTATTACGACGTGGCGCGCACCCTGGGGGCGAAATCGCTGTTTCTGGTGCTGCGCGTCGCGGTTCCCGCCTCGCTGCCGCACCTGTTCGTCGGGCTGTTTATGGGGTTAGGCGCCTCTTTTTCGGTGCTGGTGGCGGCGGAAATGATGGGCGTTAAATCTGGGCTGGGCTGGTATTTGCAGTGGGCGCAGGGCTGGGCGGCCTACGCCAATATGTATGCCGCGCTGATCGTGATGGCGGTGCTGTTCTCATCGCTGATCACCCTGCTGTTTCTGGTGCGCGACCGCACGCTCGCCTGGCAGCGCAACGCGGTGAAATGGTAACGCTTTCTCAAGAGGAGTCGCCTGTGGCTGCATCTATCTATAACTCTGTGACCGAACTGATTGGACAAACGCCGCTGCTGCGCCTGTCGCGCTTTAGCGAGCGCCACGGCGTACGCGCCGAACTGCTCGGCAAGCTGGAACTCTTTAACCCTAACCATAGCGTCAAGGATCGCATCGCGCTGGCGATGATTGAACAGGCGGAGCGCGACGGCCATATCAAGCCGGGTGACATCATCGCCGAAACCACCAGCGGAAACACCGGCATCGGCGTTGCCTCGATCGCGGCGGCCAAAGGCTATCGCTTTCGCGTCTACATCAACGATTTCGTCAGTATCGAGCGCAGCAAGATTATTCAGGCCTACGGCGCAGAGGTGGTACCCTTCAGCACCGTGCCGGGCTTCGCCGATTACTATGAGGCCAGCGACGGCGACTTTGTCGCCGCCACGCGCTGGCTGGTGGCGCAGGTGGCCGAAGCCGAGCCGGACGTGCATTTTCTTCAGCAGCTACAGAACCCGGCAAACCCGCGCGTGCATGAGCTGACCACCGGCCCGGAAATCTGGCGCGATACCCAAGGCAAACTCGATATTTTCGTCGCCTCGGTAGGCACCGGCGGCACGCTTTCCGGCATCGGGCGCTATCTGAAAGCGCAGGATCCCGCCATTCAGGTGGTCGCCGTGGAACCAGGCATCGGCTCGCAGCCGAGCCCGCAGCATCCGGAACCGCTGGAGATTACCGGCGTCCATGCCTTCAGCGGCCAGCCGCCGGAGCGGATCCCGCCGAATCTGGATCCTCAGATTTATGACGACGCGATCGCGGTGGAAACCTGGCAGGCGTATCAGGCTGCGCGCCAGTTCGCGCTGGCGGAAGGCATACTGGTCGGAGATTCGTCAGGCGCGGTGCTGTTTGCTGCGCAGCAGCTGGCGGCACGGCCGGAAAATCAGGGCAAGCGCATCGTTCTGCTGCTGGCCGACGGCGGCGTCAACTACCTCAGCACGCGCCTGTTCAGCCACGAGCACCCCGCGGAGAGCCTGAAAGAGGCGACGGCGGTGCAGACCTCGCAGCTACTGCTGTAAGAGAGACAGAGGAATAAAACGGCAGCCTCGGGCTGCCGAATTTTTTTACGCCAGCACGTTCGCAGTTATGCCTTTGGCGAACAGCAGCGGATCGGTTTCCGGGTGCAGCACCTTGATGGCCTTCAGGTCGCGCGCGTAGATATCGATCTCTTTCACAAAGGCGTCCCCTGAGGAATAGTGCCCGTGGGTATGGGTTTTCAGCACGCTGGCGATTTCGTCAGGATTGGTATTCAACGCCTTGCTGTTAAAGGCCTGTGCGATGACTTCGGGATGCTGCGCGGCATAGGCGTGGGCCTGCAAAATCGCGTGGGTAATCGCCGCGGCCACTTCAGGGCGATCGCGGATCAGGCTGCCGCGCGTGCCGATCACGCAGCAACTGAGGTTGGCATAGTCGTCGCTGAGGTTGGTGGCGACTTCCCGAAAGCCCGGTTGCTGCGTCAGACGCCACATCACCGGGTCGGAGCCGCTCGCCGCCTGAATCCCCCCTTTTTGCAGCACCATCGGCAGTAAGTCCTGCGGGAAAACGCGCCAGTCCACGTCACTATTGGGATCGACGTCGTGCCGCTTGAGCAGCAGCGAGAAGAAGTTTTTATCCGCGCCCGCCATATCGGTGACGCCGATGGTTTTGCCTTTCAGCGCCTGCAGCGAGGTCGGCCCGTCGTCGCGCGTCAGCAGCCGCATACAGCCACCGTGGGTGCCCGCCGTCAGCTTAACGTCAAAGCCCTGCTCCAGCGCCTTGAGCCAGCGCAGCGCCATGCCGACCGCCGCTTCCGCCTTGCCGGTGGCAATCGACTCCAGCAGCAGCTCGGTGGAGTTGCCGAAGTTAACGAACTCGACCTCCAGGTTGTGCGCTTTAAAGAACTGATGCTGATCCGCCACCACGACCGGCGCCAGACAGATGGCGTTGAGATTGACCGCCAGACGCACCGGCGTCGGCTGCGCCAGCGCCCATTTGCCCGCGCCGCCCTGCAGCAGATCGTGCGGCATCGACATGCCGGGCATGGCGTTATCCGCCCGGAGCGACGGCGAAAAGGCGCTGGCGGCAAACGCCGCGGCGGAATAATGCAAAAATTGCCGACGAGATAAAACGCTATTTACTGGCATGCTCTTTCCCCCGAATGAAATACCCTTTGCCGGAAATGAAATATCAAAGAAATATGACGACAGGGGCAGAGTAATGGGAAACAGAGGGGGCAACCAGCCTGTAAATTATGCCGATTCCGCATGTGGTTATCCGCTTTAATGCTTTTACTTCGCTAAGAGAAAAATAAAGAATCGACAATCCCCCTGAATAACTGAGGCAAGATGATGGCGCTTAGCGAATATCTTCACGAGCTGCTGCCGGTGATTAGCCAGACGCTGGCGAGCAGCGCGGCGGAGGTGGACAGACGTGGCGAATTTCCCACGGCCAATTTCGCGCTGCTGCGCCAGCACGGCCTGCTCAGTTTCGCGCTGCCTGCGTCTGCGGGCGGCGGCGGCGCGGATCTGGCGGCGTGCCGCGCGGCGATCGCCGCGGTGGCGCAGGGCGAACCTTCTACCGCGCTTATCCTGATTATGCAGTACTTGAACGCCCGTCGGCTCGGCGACGACGCCAGCTGGCCCGCCGACGTGCGCCGCCAGGTGGCGCAGAGCATCGCGCAGCATGGGGCGCTAATTAACGCGCTGCGCGTCGAGCCGGAGCTGGGCACGCCCGCGCGCGGCGGCCTGCCCGCCACCACCGCGCGACGCGCCGCCGACGGCTGGCGCATCAGCGGCGAAAAAATCTACTCCACCGGCAGTGTCGGACTGAGCTGGTTTCTGGTCTGGGGCCGCAGCGACGACGCGGATCCGCTGGTCGGCGCCTGGCTGGTGCCCGCTTCCGCGCCCGGCATCCGCATTGAAGAGGAGTGGGATCATCTGGGCATGCGCGCCACCTGCAGCCACCGCGTGGTGCTGGAGGAGGTCTGGGTGCCGCTGGAGAATGCGGTCAACGTCAGCCGCTGGAGCACGCCGTGTCCGGCGCTCAACGACGAAGAGAACCTGTGGATGGCGGTACTGCTGGGCACGCTCTATGACGCGGTGGCGCGCGCGGCGCAGCGTGAATTCATCCGCTTTCTGCAGCAGCGCGTGCCCGCCAACCTGGGCCAGCCGCTGGCGAGCCTGCCGCGCTTTCAGGAGCTGACGGGCCGCATCGAAACCCTGCTGTTTACCAGCCGCACGCTGCTCGACAGTGCGGCAGCTGGCCAGATCGCCGCAGCCGACGCGGCGAAAGTGAAACAGGTCACTATCGATAACGCCATTCGCAGCGTGCAGCTGATGGTCGAGCATATCGGCAATCACGCGCTGACGCGCGCCAACCCGCTCGAACGCCACCTGCGCAACGTACTGTGCGGCCGGATCCATACGCCGCAGGACGATGTTATTTTCACCGCCGCCGGCAAAGCGGCCCTTTTATCCGACAGGAGTGAATGATGACGCTGGAATTTATTGGTCTGGTCGGCGCGCATGAGGCGAGCGAGTCCGACGCCGGCAACGGTCAGGTGGTGGATCTGCCCTTTATCAAAGCCTTTGCCCAGACGCAGGCGTATGCGGGTTTTGACAAAGTGCTGCTGGCGGTAAATACCCGCGCGCCAGATTCGATGATTATCGCCAGCTACGTGGCGGCGTTCACCGATAAGCTCGGCCTGCTGGTGGCGCATCGGCCCGGCTTTCAGGCGCCGACCTTCGCAGCGCGCCAGTTCGCGACGCTGGACCAGCTCAGCCAGGGGCGTGCGGCGATCAACGTGATTACCGGCGGCGACAGCGGCGATCTGCAGCGCGACGGCGACTTTCTCGATAAAGAGAGCCGCTATGCGCGCAGCGGCGAATATCTGGAGATTATGAAGCAGGTATGGACGTCGCCGCAGCCGTTCAGCTTTGAGGGCGATTTCTATCAGGTGCGGGACAACTTTACCGAGGTGAAGCCGTACCAGAAACCGCGCGTGCCGATTTACTTTTCCGGCGCGTCGGATGCGGCGGTAGAGATTGCTGCGCGCCATGCCGACGTTTATATGATGTGGGGCGAGCCGCTGGAGCAGGTGAAAGAGCGAATCGCCCAGGTGCGCGCGGCGGCGCAGAAATATGGCCGCGAGGATCAGATTCGCTTTAGCCTGTCGCTGCGCCCGGTGCTGGGCACGACCGATGAAGAGGCCTGGCAGCGCGCCGACCATCTGCTCGCGCAGGCGCAGGCGAGGCTCGGCGGCCAGGCGATCCAGCCCGACAGCAATACCGGCTCGCAGCGGCTATATCAGCTGGCGACGGCGCGTAAGGTCTACGACAGCTGCCTGTGGACCGGCATCGCCGCCCTTTCCGGCGCGGCGGGCAACTCCACCTCGCTGGTCGGCGCGCCGGAGACGGTAGCCGAGGCGGCGCTGGAATATTACAAGCTCGGCGTCACCACCTTCCTGTTCCGCGGCTTCGATCAGCTGCGCGACGCGGCGGATTACGGGCGGTTGCTGCTGCCGACGATCCGCGAGCGCGTCGCGACGTATGATGCAGCGCGCGTCGGCATTAACTTACAGCACCATAAATAACCCTCTGACGCGTCGTGCATCCCAAAAATGATTGACAAACCTGCCTTTGCGCACCAACATCCCGATTGACAAATCCTTCGAATTGCAATTTGAAGGAATATTAAAATGCAAACTCACCCTTACCCCTGGCTTTTTTATCCTGAACTTTCTGAAGAACGTCTTTCACTTATTGCCGAAGAGCTGCTTAAGGTACTTGATATGACCTGGCAGCAACTCTCTTCACCGCTGGATGATAACTACACTCGCGGAACCTGTACGTTTGGCCGACAGCGACAAATGCTTATCGCTCTTTGTCTGAGTGGTAAGCATAATTGGCTGCAGCTGACCCATCCGGGAATGGATGTGACGTTCAATATTGAAAATATTCCGGTGCGCTTTTTCGCAGACGATCCGGACAATCCCAAAAAGCCCGGTTTTTTTCGCAGGAATGAAGTGGACCAGCTCTTTGAGCCTCAGCTGACCACGCCTACGCTGCATCGTTTTGTGGTTGAGAAGCCAGAATTTGAGGGTGAAGGCGCGCGAGTGCATTTCATTGGCACTAATGCGCTGGATGAAATTGTTTCAAAATGGACCTTTAGAGAAGGACGTGTGCCGCCGCTGCATGCGATGGGCGATACCCCGCCCGCATCCGTTCCCATTGTCCTGGATCCTATCCGGGCACCGACCCGCGATAAGCAAAGGCCATCAGATAATAAGTAACAGGTGAAACGTGTTTAACGGTTCGAATTTACGACTGGCTCGTCTGTATCACGAGCTGTCGCTGGAGCAAGTGGCTGAGCGAGTCAGCAAGACTCGTCAGTACATACAGCGGCTGGAAACCGGCATTGCTGTCCCTACTCCCGTACTGGCAAAAGAATTAGCCGTCGCTTTAAAGGTGACGCCTGAATTCTTTCGCCTACACGAGCCGCAACGCGTCAACGAAGAGCTGGTGCACTTTCGTAAACGGGAAGGCACGCGAGTGTCAACGCGGCTTTCAACGCTGGCAAAGGCCGAGCTTTACGGCCGTTTGATAACCCTTCTCGATCGGCAACTGGAACTGCCTCCCGTCTGTTTTCAGGAGATTACCGCCCATACCCCGGAAGAGATTGAGAGTGCGGCTGAAAAATGCCGTGTCGACTGGGGGCTGGGATTGGGGCCGATTGATAATATGACGCGTCTGGCCGAAAAGCTCGGCGCTTTTGTTACCTCGTTTGATTCCCTTTCCGATGAGGTAGACGCATTGTCTGTGCCGCTCGAACGCCCGTTTATCGTCAGAAACAGAGCGAAGAAATCAGCCTGTCGTCAGCGCTTCGATATAGCGCATGAAATTGCGCATCTGATTCTGCACAGCGGGATAACGACCGGCGATCGTGCGACAGAATCTCAGGCGAACCGATTTGCTTCAGCGCTTTTGCTTCCTCGTTCGGCTATGGCAAGCTTCTTTCCGCCGCCGGTCGGAGGACGCATCAACTGGAAAGGATTAAGCGAATTCAAGCTAACCTGGAAGGTCAGCAAAGCGGCGATCGTCTACAGAGCGCATCAGCTCGGTTTATTAACAGACGCACAGTACAAAACGGCTTTTACCGCATTGAAACGCAAAGGCGAAGCGATAGATGAAAAGGAAGATAGTTTGATCGTCAGCGAGAAGCCGGAGTTTTTGCCCAGCGCTCTGAACTTTCTTTATGAGAATATGAATGTTGATAAAGCAGCGGTTGCGCAGGCGTTGGCAATAACCCCCTGTTTACTGGATGAGCTTACTGAAGTCGCTGCTCCTGAAGGCGACATTCGTTTTAGCGGGAATGTCGTTTATTTAAGCGGCTATATCAAAAACATCCCTTAATTTGCCTCTCTGTTCAGCTAGCCTGGCGATGTCATCGCTTTGAAGCAAAAACGGCGGGTACAGCCTGAGCTGTCCCGCCGTGGTTTTACTCGCTGAAAGTCCACTCAGAACCGATAGGTTGCCGATACCGAGAAGTTTCGCGGCGCGCCATAGACGTTATAGGCGCCGACCCAGGTGTCGTACTCTTTGTCGAACAGGTTATTCAGGTTGGCCTGCAGCGACAGGTTTTTATTCACCTCATAACGAGCGAAGAGATCCACCAGCGCATAGCTGCCCTGCTTCGCGTGCCAGGTGCCGTTGCCTTCCGGCGCGCCAACATCCTGCCAGGTGTGCGTCTGCCAGTTCACGCCGCCGCCGAGCGTCAGCTGATCCAGCATCGGCAGGCGATAGCTGGTAAAGAGATTAAAGGTGGTGCGCGGCAGCTGCGAGTTATAGGCGTTGCCGTCGCGATCTTCCGCCAGATAGGTGGTGCCGCCAAATGTCATCTGCCAGTTGTCGGTGAGCGCGCCGTTCAACTCAAACTCCACGCCGCGGCTGACCACGCCATCCTTCGCCTCGTAGGCGGTGCTCTGCGAGCCCGGAATAACCTGGCCGGTATCTACCCCGACATTGTCCAGCTCGGTGCGGAACACGGAGACCGTGGTGGTCAGACGGCTGTTGAGCCAGTCGGACTTCACGCCCACCTCGTAGTTTTTCCCGATCACCGGGGAGAGGAAGGCGCCGCTGCTGTCGCGGTAGTCCTGCGGCTGGAACACCGAGGTGTAGCTGGCGTAGGCAGACCAGTTCTCGGCGAAGTCGTAAATCAGCCCGCCGTACGGCGTGGTGTTATTCTTCTCCAGCTCTTCCCCGGAGGCCAGCGTCTGACGATTCCAGTTGGTGTAGCGCGCGCCCAGGATCAGATGCAGCGGATCGGCGAGCGAAATGCGCGTCGCGAGGTAGACCGCTTTCTGCCGCACAGTGGTGCTGTCCGCCGTTAGCTCACGCGGGCCCCAGTCGGTCTCCGGGAAGTTGCCGTTATAGTCGTTGTAGTTGCCCAGCTCGTCCGCCGAAATATTGGCCCAGGAGCTGTAATACTTATTGTCCTGACGGCTGTAGTTAACGCCGATCATCAGCTCATGCTGACGACCCAGCAGCTCATAGGGGCCGCTGGCGAAAGCGTCTACCGCATCCACCTTGCGCTTGCCGGTGTTGTAGCCGGTGCCGCCCACTACCGGATAGTTGGCGTACTGCGAGACGCCGAGGCCGGTGGTTTTATCAAAGTAGCCGTCGAGGTAGAGCTGCTTGCTGTCGAGGTACATCTCGTTATGCGTACCGTTCAGCGTGATGTTCCAGCCGTTGTCGAAATCCTGCTTCAGGTTCACGAACAGCTTTTTGTTCTCTTGATCGTTATAGGCCCACTCCGGCGCGGTGTTGAAACCGCGGCGGGTATGAATCTGCGTGCCGTCGGTGTACCAGCGCGGCGTGCCGCTCCACATCGTCGAGTCGGTATTGACCTGCGAGAACTCATAGCCCACCGAGAGGGTGGTAGAGTCGGTCAGATCGGCGTCAACCACGCCGTAGACAAACTGCTTAGTCGCGCCGTAGCGCTCGATAAAGCTGTTTTTGTCGTCATAGCCCGCTACCAGGCGGCCGCGCACGCTGCCGTCGCTGTTGAGCGGCGTCGAGAGATCGGCGACGTAGCGCTGCTTGCCCCAGCTGCCGTAGGTCGCGGAGACGCTGCCGGTGAATTCTTTGCTGTCGGCGTGCTTGCGCACCATGTTGATAGCGGCCGACGGGTTGCCCGGCCCGGTCAGCAGACCGGTCGCGCCGCGCACCACTTCGACCCGCTCGTAGAGCGCCATATCAGACTTGGCGTCGCCCAGGTTCCAGTTTGAGGCGAAGGTGGTCGGAATACCGTCGACCATAAAGTTGTCGATGGGAAAGCCGCGCGAATAATAAGTAATGCGATCCATATCGGGACTGACGGCGGTGATCGCCGTGGTGTTGTGCAGCACGTCATTCAGCGACTGCAGCTGCTGATCTTCCATGCGCTGCTTGCTGACGACAGTGACCGACTGCGGAATATCGCGCGCGGTCAGCGCCATTTTGGTGCCAGCGCGCGTAATCGGCACGCTGTAATCGCGCGCGTCCTGCTGCCCGGTGCTGCTGGCGCTGGCCTCGACGACAAGCGTCTGTCCGCTGGAGGCGGCCGTATCGGCAGCATGGGCGCTCTGCGCGACGCTGGCGGCGATTAGCACGGCCAGCAGCGAGCGTTGCAGAGGGTGTTTCATGGCGCTGGCGCAATCGCCTGCGCGGTTTTCCCTGACGCGCTGAACATCAAAAGACATCACTCTTCCTCTTTTTTCATTATTGGGTATGGCTGCCACTGGTTGCCGGATCGACTCGCCTGTCCGGCCGCAGGACGCTGTCCTGACGTGATGCTGTAATAAAGCAAATGAGAAATATACGCATTGCTATTATCATTGCAAGCAATTGTTAATAAATGCTGCAAAAGTTCATCAGCCAGGAATCGGCAGAAAAACACTGATTAATAAGAGGTTTATGAAGTAAATCTGCTTAAGCACGGCGTAACTACTGGAATTTACAGGAAAGTCAGGCGGCAACTGACCCGGCAGACTCTGGGCGCGCAGGCCGCAACCTGAGGCGAGATGACCAAATAAAGCGGTTTCGCCGCTTAGCTCGCGATGCTGGGAATCTATGACGGTTCCATAACCGACGCGATGGCTGGAAAGAACAGAGGCCTTATTAATTCGCTAATTGTCGGCTGATTAATATAAGGGCGCCTCTGCGACCGAAGAAAATTTATTCCAGATTATGAAATAGTGAAACAACGCGAGCTTTTTAAGCGGGAAAATAGTTCCGCACGTCACTACCGCCGCGTTACGCTAAATAGCCGCTGACGCTTGCAAGAGGTAAATATTGCAAAAGTTAATGATAACGCTGTGCAAAGAGTGGCCGTTTTAATAGGTTTATAACTTGTATTCGCTGATAAATTTGGCGCCATTGTACAGATCACCTGTAAAATAGCGGGGAGATATGGCGATGCAGGTGAGTTAAACTGCCAGTTATCAGCAGGATAAGAGCTGTTACGTTTAAAAATAAACGTAAGGCCGCAGCTCGATCGCCTTAACGGCAACCGCGCGAAAACTATTCATCGCCCTCCCTGCTTTCCGCTGCGTTATATTTGTGCTTGTTTTTTTATGCTAATACATTAACCCGGGCGAGGTAGCAATTGGCTATCAATTTAATGATACTCTCTGTGCTTTAGCTTATTTCCTTTATCTACTTTTTACCGTAAACTGCGCGCTTTACATATTTTGATTCGTTAAGGGTTATATCCATGAGTGATGCGCTGAAAGCATTGAATAATCTTCGTACGCTGCGCGTTCAGGCACGAGAAATTGAGCTCGACGTGTTAAACGAGATGCTCGAAAAGTTCTCTGTCGTTGTCGCAGAACGCCGTGAAGAAGTGAATGCTGAACAAGCCGCGCAAAAAGAAAAAGCGGAGAAGCTGGCGTTGTATAAAGAGATGCTGATGAAAGACGGCATCGATATTTCCGATCTGGCCGACCTGGCGCAGAACGAAAGCAAACCCAAAGCGAAACGCGCGCCGCGCCCGGCAAAATATAAGTTCACGGATGAAACCGGCGAAACCAAATTCTGGACCGGTCAGGGCCGCACGCCTTCGCCGATTAAAAAAGTGCTGGATGCAGGCGGCTCGCTCGACGAGTTCCTGATCTAATAAGAAAGGCGCTGATATCAGCGCCTTTTTTTATTTCTGCATTGCGGCTTTCTGCGCGGCAGCCAGGTCAGACCGTTGGCAGACCAAGGTTCTCACGTAGCGTGGCGTAGGCATAGTCGGTCGGGAACAGACCGCGACGACGCAGTTCCGGGATCACCAGCTCCACAAACAGATCCAGCTGCTCCGGCATAATGGCCGGCATAATATTAAAGCCGTCTGCGCCGCCCTGCTCCAGCCAGAGCTGGAAGTCGTCGGCGATATCCTCTGCGGTACCGACAATAACCCGGTGCCCGCGCGAGCCCGCCGCGATCGCCGCCAGTTCGCGCAGCGTCAGGTTCTCGCGCTTCGCCATATCGGTCATTAGCTTCACGCGGCTCTGGTTGCCCTCGCCCAGCGGCACTTCCGGCACCGGGCCGTCCAGCGGATAGCTGGAAAGATCCATACCAAAGCGCAGCGAAAGCTGTTTCAGCCCGTTGTCGATATCCACCAGCGTGTTCAGCTCTTTCCACAGCGCTTTCGCCGCTTCACGCGTGCGGCCGACAATCGGCATCACGCCCGGCATGATCACCACGTGATCCGGATTGCGGCCTGCGGCTGCGACCTGCGCCTTCTGCGACTGATAAAACGCCTGCGCCTCTTCCAGACTGGCGGCGGCGGTAAAAACCACTTCGGCGGTTTCGGCGGCGAGCTGCTGCCCGTCGGCGGAAGATCCCGCTTCGATAATCACCGGACGCCCCTGCGGGGAGCGGGTGATATTCAGCGGACCCTGCACCTGGAAATGCTCGCCGACGTGGTTGATCGAATTGATCTTGTCGTTAACGAAATACTGGCCCGATGCCGGATCCGGCTCTACCGCGCCCTCTTCCCAGCCTTCCCACAGTTTACTGGTCACCTGCAGAAATTCGCGCGCGCGCGCATAGCGCTCGGCGTGGTTCGGCATATCGTCGCGGCTGAAGTTTTTCGCCACGTCGGCGGAGAACGACGTCACCACGTTCCAGGCGGCGCGGCCGCGGCTGATATGATCCAGCGAGGAGAAGGTGCGCGCCATGGTGAAGGGATCGCTGAAGGTGGTCGACGCGGTGGCGGCCAGCCCGATACGGCGGGTATTGACCGCTACCGCCGACAGCATGGTCAGCGGTTCGAGGCGCGCCATGGTAGAGGGCAGACGATACATGCTGGTCGCCAGCGCGTCGCCGACGAAAAAGAGATCGAAACGTCCCGCTTCCGCTTTCTGCGCCAGGCGAATCAGCCAGTCGATATCGGTCGGCGCCCCCAGCTCTTCGGTCAGGCGCCAGCCGCTCACGTGATGCCCTACCGGCTGAACGAAAAGACCAAGACGCAGACGATTTTTTGCAGATGAACTGTCCATATTATTTCCCTGATTAAAGTAAGAGCCGTCTTTGGGCGGCTATGAAAAATGGTCGGTGGCGATAAGCGCCTGTTCCAGCGCCGCCGACGAAACGTCAAACGGCAGACGCGCCGCGCTGGCTGCCGGAAAACGCACTTCAGCGGCCAGACGATGCAGCGCCGCCGCGCGATCGCCTGCCAGCACGGGCAGCTTCAGCGGAGCGTCGAAGCGGCGCAGCAGCGCCACCAGCGCCGGGTCCGGTTCGCCGTTGCCCTGCTCCATAAAAGACTGAACCAACAGGCTGTAACCGACTTTTTCGCCGTGCAGCCAGGGGTGCAGCGCCGGCAGTCCGGTCAGGCGATTATGGATGGCGTGGGCGTAGCCCGGCGTCGGTAGAGTATCGCGCATACTGTTGGCCAGTCCAGCCAGCACGATATTCGCGTCGATGATACGCTCCAGCGCAAAGGTCACCTGGCGTTGCCGGTTGGCCGCTACCGCCTCGTCGCCCCACTGCCGATAGGCGTCCACCGCGCGCTGTGCCGCCATGACCTTCAAATCGAGCGCCAGGCTATCGGGATTGTGGCGCTGATAGGGACGAAACTCATACCACTTGGCCAGCGCATCGACGATGCCCGCTTTCAGGTAGCGCACATCGCTGCGGGCGATGATTTCGCTGTCCACCAGCACCAGCGCCGGCATATTGCGCAGCGGCTGGCTGCGCAGATGCGCGCCCTGCGCGTTATAGACGATCGCCACCGGCGACCAGGCGGCGCAGGTGGCGGCCAGCGTGGCAAAGTTGATCACCGCAACCTTATCCAGCCCGTCGCCCGCCGCTTTGGCGCAGTCCAGCACGCGCCCGCCGCCGACGGCCAGAATCGCCTCCGCGCCCTGCTGCGCCGTATTCGCCTGAAGCTGGCTAATCGCCTCGTCGGTGCATTCGCCGTCGAGCAGCTCCAGCTGCCAGCGGATGCCCTGCCTTTCGAGGCTTTCGGTGAGTTCAGGATTCACCGCCTGCCAGGCGCGCGGCGAGGAGAGAATACGAAGATGGGTAGCGATGGGACGAATATGTTCTCCGGCCCGCGCGCGGATCCCGGCCTGCTGTAGATAGGCTTGCGGCGATTTGATGGCTAACACGGCTTATCCTGCTGTGGGTCTGCTGCCCGCTAAAAAGGTCGGGTAAACAGAGAGTTAATAAGGTTGCACATGCGCGTGGCGTATGCAGGGCATAGTACGACAAACGCTAATTTAAGCAACGCCTTATGCGGCCTCGCCTCTTCATAAATTCGCATTAGCTTAGCGATATTTCAGATATAGACAGCGGCGCCTTTGTTGCTACCCTCTGGGTTCTGCTTTTTATTTCGGAGATGTCGATGCATTTTTTCCGTTATCTGGCGGCGACGCCGTGAGCCTGACCACGCAGCTCAGCCAGCCGATCCGCCTGTCACAGCCCGATGACGCCGCGCACCAGCGCGCGCGCCAGGGGGTGCAGGATTTTCTCGCCGTAAGCTGGCCGATACTCAACCAACAGGCGCCAGACAGCGGCTTGCCGCTGCTGAAAACGATTTATAGCGATAGCGGGCCCGCGTCGCGCGCGCTGCTGCTCGGCTACGCCGCGCACGCGCTCGACTATGACGATTTTCACGCCGACTTTCGCGGCCATCCCAGCGTGGTGATCCTGCCTGCGCTGCTGGCGTGGGCGGCGGAGAACAAGGCGTTTGACGCGGCGCGCTTTCTGGACGCCTGTAGCATCGGCGTAGAGATGGCCGGCCGGCTCGGCCTGGCGATGACGCAAAGCCACTACACGCTCGGCTACCACAATACCGCATCGCTCGGCACGCTGGCCGCCGCCGCGGCACTGGCGCGCTTTAGCGGCGCGGACGCGCGCCAGACCGCGGTGCTGCTCGGCATCGCCGCTACCGAAGCGAGCGGCCTGCGCGCCCAGTTCGGCTCGGCGGTGAAGCCACTGCATGCCGGTTTCGCCGCCGAGCGCGCGGTGCGCGCCGCGCAGCTGGCGCTGGCGGGGTTCGACGGACAGCCGGAGGGCGTGCTCGAGGCCTTTATTTCGCTGGGCAGCGCGCGTGAGGCGCAGCCTGAAAAGCTGCTGGAAAACTGGGGCGCGCCCTGGCGCATCGTCTCGCCAGGCCTGGAGTTCAAACCCTTCGCCACCTGCGCCGGCACGCATAGCGCCGCGGAGGCGACGCGTGAGATCCGCCAGCGCTGGAGCGGTTCGACACCAGAGCTGCTGAGCGCTATCGATCGCATAACCGTGGCCTTTCCGCCCGGCGGCGATATCGCCGCCTCAGTGCGCCAGCCGAAAAACGGCATCGAAGCGCGTTTTAGCCTGGAATATGTCATCGCCGCCATGCTGATTTACGGTGACCTGCGCATGGCGGACTTTGCCGAAGGTGAAGTCAACCCGCAGATTATGGCGCTGGCGGCGAAGGTAACGCGCCAGCCCGACCAGAATGCGCCGCCGGATGCCCTCAATCCCGGGTTGCGCTTCCATGAAGTGACGCTGTTTCTCAACGACGGCACGCTGCTGCGCCAGCGGCGCACCCGTCAGCAGTCGCTGGCGACGCCGGTGGACGTCGCAGGCAAGCTGCGCGCGGCGCTGGACGGGCAGCCCGCGCTGCTGGCCTGCAGCGCGCTGCGCGATGATGAGGATTTACGCCGCCTGGCGCAGACGCTGATCGCCGCGCTGTAGCGTCCGGCGCTTAGCTTTGCGGCGGCGTAAAGGCGGCGACCGGCGGCGCGTCGCCGATATATTTTCTGACGTTCACCACGGCAATCTGGCCGGTGCAGCCCTGCGCCAGCGCCGAGGTGCCGATATCCTGCGTCAGCACGTTGGGGTTGCCGTGACGGCAGAGCGGCCGCGCCGCGGCGGGATCGACCGGGTCGTACCAGGCGCCGGTCGGCAGCCGCACCACGCCGGGCCTGATTGCCTCGGTGAGCGCGGCGCTCGCCAGCAGGTGCCCGCGCGCGTTGTAAAGCTCAATCACGTCGTGATCGGCGATACCCAGCCGCTGCGCGTCCAGCGGATGCAGGCTGCAAACCTCGCGCCCGTTGTGCTTGCCGCTGCGGCTGTAGTCGCCGAAATCAAGCTGGCTATGCAGGCGCGTCGCCGGCTGGTTGGCGATCAGCCAGAAAGGATAGCTTGCGGAGGGCTGCTCGCGCGGCGCGCGCCAGACCGGATGGCCGGGACAATCCTCATAGCCGAAACTGGCGATGGTGTCGGAAACGATCTGGATCTTCCCGGTGGGCGTCGGCAGCGGATGGGCCACTGGATCGGCGCGAAACGCGTTCATCATGCGGCCGCCATCCTGCAGCTGCGGCAGCGTCACCACGCCTTCCCGCCAGAAGGCGGCGAAATCGGGCAGCCCTACCTGATGCGCCGCCAGCTTCTCCTGCAGCTGCGCATAAAGATGTTCAAGCCAGCCGCGCGCGTCGCGCCCTTCGGTAAAGGCCGCCTCTCGTCCCAGGCGCCGCGCCAGCTCGCTGAAAATCTGGTAATCGTCCCGCGCCTCGCCGTACGGGGCCGCCACCGGCTGCATGGCGATAAGATGGCGGTCGGTCGGCGCCCCGCCGACATCTTCCCGCTCCAGCGTCATGGTGGCGGGCAGCACGATATCCGCGTGCCGCGCGGTAGCCGTCCAGGCGCTCTCATGGACGATCAGCGTATCAAGACGGCAAAAGGCGTGCCGCAGCCGCGCCAGATCCTGATGATGATGAAACGGGTTACCGCCTGCCCAGTAGGCCAGCCGAATGTCGGGATAGGTAAGATGGCGGCCGTTATAGTGAAATTTTTCGCCGGGATGCAGCAGCATATCGGCGATGCGCGCTACCGGAATAAAGCGATCGATGCCGTTTTTACCCTGTGGCAGCGCCGGAAAACTCGCCAGATTATGGTGTTTGCCGTAGTGCCCCAGCGCGCCGAGCGCATAGGTAAAGCCGCCGCCTGGCAGGCCTGGCTGACCCAGCGCGGCTGCCAGCGCCAGGCCCAGCCAGACCGGCTGCTCGCCATGCTGCGCGCGCTGCAGGGCGTGCGCCACGGTAATCACTACGCGTTTGCCGTGCAGTGCATGCGCCAGCGCGCGGATCTGCGCCGCGGGCAGGCCGCAGAGATCGGCGGCCCAGTCGGCATCGCGCGTAATGCCGTCTTCTTCGCCCAGCAGATAGGCTTTGAGCGTCGGCCAGCCGTGGGTATAGCGCGCCAGAAAGTCGTCGGCGGTCAGGCCCTGCGTGGTCAGCTCATGCAGCAGCGCGAGCATCAGGGCCGCGTCGCTGCCGGGGATCAGCGGTAGCCATTCGCCGCCTGCTTCATCAGGTAGATCGCTTTTCAGCGGGCTAACGGAGATAAAACGCGTGCCGCGTCGGGCGGCGCGCTGCATAAAGCCGCGCTCGGTGTGCTCGCTCAGGCCGCCGCTCGCCACCTGAGAATTTTTCAGCGCCAGTCCGCCGAACGCCAGCACCACCTCACTGTGCTCAGCGATCGACTCCCAGCTGACGCCGCGCCGCGCAATCTCGTTCATATCGCCGACGATATGCGGCAGCAGCACCGAGGCCGCGCCGGAGCTGTAGCTGTTGACCGAGCGCACATAGCCGCCCAGCACAGTATTCAGAAAGCGGTGCACCTGACTTTGCGCATGGTGAAAGCGTCCGGCGCTCGACCAGCCGTAAGATCCGCCGAAAATGCCGGCCGGCCCATAGCGCTCCCCGACGCGCCGCAGCTCGTCCGCCACCCGCGCGTACGCCTCTTCCCAGCTTACCGCCACGTAGCTGTCCAGGCCGCGACGCGCGTCGGGACCCGGCCCGTTCTCCAGCCAGCCGCGCCGTATCATCGGGCGCGCCACGCGCGCCGGATGCGCAAGCGCGTTGTGCAGATTCGCCAGCAGCGGGCTGGGATCGGGGTCGGCGCTGAAGGGGGTAATCGTCAGGCTGTCGCCGTCGCGGCGCGCGCGAAATGCGCCCCAGTGGGCGCTGTGCATACTGTCGGTCATGATCGTCCTGCGGAGAAATGGCGCTCAGAGCACCGTTGCGATGAAGTTGCGCACGCGTCCGTTGTTGGGATCGTCAAGCACCTGCTGCGTCGGCCCGGCGGCAACGATCCGGCCACTTTCCATAAACACCAGAGTGTCGGCGATTTCACGCGCGAAGCCGATCTCGTGCGTAACGATCACCATGGTGATGCCGGAGTGCGCCAGCTGCTTAATCACCTGCAGCACCTCGCCCACCAGTTCGGGATCGAGCGCGGAAGTCGGCTCGTCAAACAGCAGCACGCCGGGATCCATTGCCAGCGCGCGGGCGATAGCGACGCGCTGCTGCTGTCCGCCCGACAAATTTTGCGGCCACTCCTCTTCGCGACCCGCCAGCCCGACCTGCTGCAGCAGCGCGCGCGCTTTTTCCAGCGCCTGTTGGCGCGGCGCTTTTTTCACGCGTATCGGTGCGTCGGCGATGTTTTGCAGCACCGTGCGATGAGGAAAGAGATTGAACTGCTGAAACACCATGCCGATGTCGCGGCGCTGGCGCGCCACCTCGCCGCTGCTCAGCTCATGCAGCGCCTGCCCTTTCTGTCGGTATCCCACCAGCTCGCCGCCGATGCGGATGGTGCCGCCGTCCAGCTTTTCCAGATGGTTGATGCAGCGCAGCAGCGTCGATTTGCCCGAGCCGGACGGCCCGAGGATCACCGTCACCGAACCGGCGGGAATATCCAGATCGACCTCGTCAAGAACGGTGACGCCGGAAAAGCGTTTGGTCACGTTACGCAGAGCGATTGCCTCAGCCATTGGTGATACTCCTTTCGCTGCGCATCGGCGTAAAGCCGTTGAGCAGGCTGCGCCACAGGGTGCGCGACTGACCGCGCGATACGCCACGCGAGAAATAGCGTTCGACATAGAACTGCCCGACCGACAGCACCGAGGTCATCAGCAGATACCAGAGCGTCGCCACCAGCAGCAGCGGGATCACCTCATAGGTGCGCTGATAGATGATCTGCGCGGAAAAGAGCACATCCTGCAGCGAGATCACCGATACCACCGCCGTGGTTTTTAGCTGGCCGATCACCTCATTGCCTGCCGGCGGCAGAATGGCGCGCATCGCCTGCGGCAGGATGGTGAAGCGGAATATCTGCGCCGGCCGATAGCCGAGCGCGCGCGCCGCCTCAAGCTGCCCGTTGCCGACGCTCTGAATGCCGGCTCGCACGATCTCCGCCGCGTAGGCGGACTGGTGCATCACCAGCGCGATAACGGCAGCGCTGAACGGGCTGACCAGCGCGTTGGACTGGGCGCTCCAGAGTTCGCCGACGCCCGGCAGCGACAGGGAGAGCGTGGGATAGAGTGCGGCGATGTTGTACCACAGAAACAACTGCACCAGCATCGGCACGCCGCGAAAAAACCAGGTATAGGCCCAGCTTACCGCCACCAGTACCGGATTCGAGGAGAGGCGCATCAGCGCCAGCACCGTGCCGAAGGCGAACCCCAGCACCACCGAAATTGCCGTCAGCTGCAGGGTCATTAAAACGCCCTGCAGAATCGACGCTTCGGTAAAGTTGTCGGCGATAACGCCCCATTCGAAGCGTGGGTTATTGATCATCGAGTGGGCCATCGCCACTACGCACAGCAGCACCAGCAGCGCGCTCAGCCAGCGGCCATAGTAGCGTTTGCCGACGATGCGCAGCTCGTCAGCGCGATGCGGTTCCGGGTTCACTGGAAGATCTCCTGATTACGTTTCGCCTCTTTCACCGCGCCGAAGCCGATCTCCCAGCGATCGAGGATCTTCTGGTAGCTGCCGTCTTTGATCAGCGAATTGAGCGCCGCCTGTACTGCGGGCTCCAGCGGTGAATCTTTCGGGAACGCCACGGAAACCGGGGCATCGTTGACGCTGATCTCGCCGCTCATGGTCAGCGGTTTGATCAGCTTCACCTGCCAGGTGAGCCCTTCGTAAGGCCCGAAGAACATCGGCACGCGTCCGCTGACAACCGCCTGCACGCCAGCAGGACGATCCGGGAAAACGGCGATTTTAATCGGCGGTTTGCCTGCGCTTTCGCAGGCTTTGCTCGCCTCTTCCAGTCGGGTGATCTGCGTGGTGCCCGCCCCCGCGCCGACCTCTTTGCCGCAGACCGCGTCGAAGGTGGTGAACGGCGCGATACTGGCGCTTTTCAGAGAGATAATGCCGAGGCGGCTGGCGTTGTAGTAGCCGACGAAATCGACCTGCTTCAGGCGCGCCTGAGTGGCGTTGATATTGGAGAGCGCCACATCGTAGCGGCCGGTTTTCAGGCCGGGAATGATATTGTCGAAGCCGCCGGTGTCGCGCCACTGTACCGCGACGCCCAACCGTTCGCCGACGGCGTTCATCACGTCGATTTCGCGCCCGGCCAGGGTTTTATTGTCTTCTTTATAGAAGGTGGTCGGCGGCGTATTGGGATTAGTCCCGGCGACAATATAGCCGCGCTGCAGAATAGCGGCAGGCACCAGGCTTTTCAGCGCGGGATCGGCTTGCACATGCAGCGAGCTGTCGGTGGGCACCGAGGTGTCGGCGGCCATCGCGCCCTGCGCGGCCAGAGCGAGAGCAATAAGGGTGACACGTTGCATGAGTTTCACGGGGACCTTTCTCCTGATCAAATAAAATCCCTTGCGGGAAAAGTGGATATGTATCCAAACGGCCAGAAGGCTTCATTCTCAAGGAGGAGAGGCTGGCTTAACAAATGCGAAAAAACGCTAAGCATTGCCGTAACAAGCATTAGCGTGACGTATAGGCCGTTTCTTAACCCATTGTGTAGGAATGTAAATATGCTGACACCAACTATACAATGAGAATCATTATCACTATCATGCGCATTTACTTACACTCATTAACGTATCAGGGAGAAAGTTTAAGTGAATGTAACGGTAGATTTCAGAAAGCGCCCTTGCGCCCTGCTGATGGTTGGCATGTTGAGCGCCACCGGCGTAGGCGCGGCGGAAGAGACAGAAAAGCTGGCCGACGACGAGACGATGCTGGTCACCGCCGAGCAGATCCTCAAGCAGCAGCCCGGCGTCTCCACCATTACCGCCAAAGATATTGAAAAAAGCCCGCCGGTGAACGACCTCTCCGACATCATCCGTAAAATGCCCGGCGTCAATCTAACCGGCAACGGCGCCAGCGGCAGCCGCGGCAACAACCGCCAGATCGATATTCGCGGCATGGGGCCGGAAAATACCCTCATCCTGATTGACGGCGTGCCGGTTTCCTCGCGCAACGCGGTGCGCTACAGCTGGCGCGGCGAACGCGATTCGCGCGGCGACAGCAACTGGGTGCCGCCGGAAATGGTTGAGCGTATCGAGGTAATCCGCGGCCCGGCGGCGGCGCGCTACGGCTCCGGCGCGGCGGGCGGCGTGGTGAATATCATTACCAAGCGGCCGACCAACGACTGGCACGGGTCGCTCTCGCTGTTTACCAACCAGCCCGAAGACAGCAAAGAGGGTGCGACCAAACGCGCCAACTTCAGCCTGAGCGGGCCGCTGGCGGGCGATGCACTGACTATGCGCCTCTATGGCAACATCAATAAAACCGACGCCGACGCCTGGGACATTAATACCGCGCAGAACGGCTCCTATGCCGCGGGTCGCGAAGGCGTACGTAATAAAGATATCAACGGCGTGCTCTCCTGGAAGTTAACCCCAGAGCAGATCCTTGATTTCTCATACGGCTACAGCCGCCAGGGCAATATCTACGCGGGCGACACGCAAAACAGCAACGGCAATAACAGCGCCAACGGCCTGGTCGAATCGCTGGTCGGCAGCGAAACCAACCGTCTTTACCGCCAGTCTTATGGCCTGGCGCACAACAGCATCTGGGACTGGGGCCTGTCGAAGCTGACGTTCAACTACGAAAAAACCAATAACACGCGCCTGCAGGAAGGCTCCGGCGGCAGCGTGGAAGGAATGATCAACAGCGATAAATTCGCCACCAGCCGACTGGAGAGCTACCGCGGCAACGCGGAGATTAACTTCCCGCTCGACTGGCTGCGCGACCAGACGGTAACGCTGGGCGCGGAGTGGAACCATGACAAGCTGAACGATCCCGCCTCGATGCAGGCCGCCAACCAGGCGGGCGTCAATATCGGTGGCGTCAGCGGCAACGCGGCGGATCGCAGCAGCAAGAACAGCGCCACCCTCAGCTCGCTCTACTTCGAGGATAATATTGCCGCGACCGACTCGACCGAGATCATTCCCGGCATCCGCTTCGACTACCACAACAGCTTTGGCGCCAACTGGAGCCCGAGTCTTAACCTGTCGCAGGGTCTGGGAGACTACTTTACGCTTAAGGCGGGTATCGCTCGCGCCTTTAAAGCGCCGAACCTCTATCAGTCCACCAAAGGCTACCTGCTCTCCACCCGCGGCAACGGCTGTCCGAAAGATATCGCGTCAGGCAGCTGTTATCTGCTGGGCAGCGACGATCTTGAGCCGGAAGTGAGCGTGAATAAAGAGCTGGGCATCGAGTTCACCCATCAAGGCTATGTGGCGGGCATTACCTGGTTCCGTAACGATTATAAAAACAAGATTGTCTCTGGCCGCGAGCGCGTAGGCATCGCCTCTAACGGCTATAACATTCTGCGCTGGGAAAACGCCGGCAAAGCGGTGGTCGAAGGGCTGGAAGGCAACCTGACGGTGCCGCTGATCGCCGATACGCTGGAGTGGCGCAGCAACGCCACCTATATGCTGAAGTCGGAAGATAAAGAGACCGGTAATCCACTGTCGATTATTCCCAAGTACACCATCAACTCGCAGCTTGAGTGGCAGATGACGCGCGACCTTTCCGGCAATATCAACTGGACGATGTACGGTCGCCAGAAGCCGCGCGAGTTTTCCGAGTCGCGTCTGGAGGTGAACAATCTGTCGCAGCGCGAAGTCGGCGCCTACTCGGTACTGGGCCTGAACCTCAACTACGACCTAACGAAAAGCCTGCGCGCCAACGCAGGCGTCAGCAACCTGCTCGATAAACGGATTTATCGCGAGAACGCGGGCGCGTCGACCTATAATGAGCCTGGCCGTGCCTGGTACGCCGGCGTAACGTACAACTTCTGACCGGCCCTGCCGCCGCCGTTGCGCGACGCATTTGCGCGACGGCTGTTTGCGCGGACCGCATTGAACGTTAATTTAGGGTCCATAATACGTTGTAATTTGGCTCGCAAAAGGTTAAGGCCAGACTACCATCACCTTGTTAAGCCAGTTATAATGGGGCGCTATTAAGTTGCCACCGGTTAAATAAATGACAAAGAGCGATCCTCATTTAGAGCATTTGAAACGCTGTCTGAAGAAAGAGGTTATGGTTTCTTCTGGACCTTTCTCATGGTTTAAAACCATACACAAAGCGTTCAAATGTCCGGGCCGCCGTTATTATTTCTGGTGGCGTATAGCGAATTATCTTTACCTCAGCAAACGACACCGCAAGCTTGCTATTCGTATGGTTCGAAAGCTACGGCTTAAATACGCTTGCGATATCCATCCTGGCACGCAAATCGGCGCTGGGCTGCGTATTTCGCATTTTGTCGGTATCGTAATCTCTCATCACTGCATCATTGGCGAAAACTTTCACATCAAACAAAACGTAACTATTGGCGTGCGTTATACCAATCAGGCGGGCCATATTCATATCGGTGATCGGGTAGAAGTCGGCGCCAATAGTTGTATTATCGGCGACGACATTTTTATTGGTAATAACGTGATGATTGGCGCGATGTCTTTCGTAAATAAAAATGTGCCGGATGACTCTATCGTGCTGAATAAAAAAGAGATGACAATCCTGTCCAATCAGAGTTGATTGCGGACTCTTCTCACCGCCGCTCCCTGTACTGATGTTAATCACTCAAAACAGACGTGGCCGGCCCTTTCGCCCTAGCTTATTTTTCCTGTTTTAACTCGCAGAGGAAACAGGAAGATGCATCATTCTCCCTTTTATTCCGTCGGCGCTACTGGGCGTCAGCCCGCACTCATAGGGCAATGAAGTATTGCAACATCCTGGCGCAAGCACCGCCTGCTGCCCGCCGACCGAGTCGAAGCCTATGCCGACCACCTGTCACGCTTCGCCGGCGCGCTTTCACGGCTGGTTCGATTAGGACTCTTCCAACGAGCTTGACCTGCCCTAGAGCTGGTGCGGTTCGCGCAAGCAGACGAGTTCCGGCTCGCTGTGTGATCATGGCTCGCACGTGATCAGGGTGGCGCAATATTTGATGGGTACGATTGATAGCGTCGTGGGTCAGAAGCAGACATCATCGCGATCCGCTCCGTGCACGGCAGCGGCTATGCCGCGCAGTTGTCCGTTTAGAATGACAACCAAGTTCCAGCCGCTGGCAACATCTAAGAATCGCGCAGGCGGCGTGATAAAGTCATCACGCATCGAGGTCAGTAAGATTTTCAGCCTCGCCTGGGAGACCTTCGGCGAGGCGGGCCTTCTATTGATGGACCACGAACGCTTTAACGAGCTGAAGAGCACGCTGCGACGATGGCATGCACGAACGCGACTTTAAAACACCCTATACCACCTTTAGCGATTTTTTCGATTTCGGCTTCGCAGGCGGCGAGCTCGACTACTTTGACATACAGCTGATCGAGATGTGCGATCTAATTGGCGTGCCGAACGGCGCACGTGCGCTAGTGGTCGATTTTCGTTCGGTCTCGACAATCAGCGCTTTATTGAAGCGATGACGCGATCCGCCACGAAAGGCCGCCGGAGAAAGATTGCTGATTTAACCTGATGTAAAGCGAGGCGCGTGGGGTTATGATGCTGCCGCTGCGGGTCATGCGTCGTCACTATCCGCCGCGCCTTGCGGGAAAAAGCAGACAGATGCACAGGCGCGGGTTTCGACGCCAGGCTACGCTGAATAAACCCGTAATTCAGGAGAGTAAAGCCCGTGAAATTTGAAAATCAGGATGCGTTTAAACTGGCGGTGGCTTATATGGAGCGTAAAGAGAATGTCACCGGCATTACCGTCTACTTTAAATCCTTTATCGAGACCTACCAGAAATTCGATCGCTGGCTGAGCGCCGCCGATCCGGTGCAGGCTGTCGAAGAGGAGAAAAAAGCGGCTAAAGCCAATCCGGATTCTCTGCTCTGACACGCCGTGCGGCGGGATAAGACGGTCGGCTTTCCCTCAATCTTAACCCGTCGACATGGCGCCCCTCGCCCGGCTCCGTCTGGGCGTTGTCCTCTTGCCGCTGCCCCTTAGCGACGCATTCGTCGCTTATCATCCGCCTCTGTTTTATGCTTAACTTTCGCTCTACCTTTTTCAGTACGTGGTAAAAATGCACTATTTTAACGATTTAATGGGCTTTATTGAGGGGAACGTCGCGCTTTCCGCCACCTTCAATATTATTATGCTGATCCTCGCCGGCATGGTTGCGCATCTTGTCTGCAAATTCTTCGTGGTCAAAGTGGTGCGCAAAGTCTTTTTCAGCGCCCATAAAAGCGACGTGCCGCTGGATAAGGATGTCAGGATATCGGAGAAGCTCTCCAACTTTATTCCGGTTATCACCGTCTATTATTTGCTGCAGTTCATGCCTGAACTGCCCGAGCATCTGCAAATCGCCATCAGAACCCTGTGCGGCATTCTGTTCTTCGTCTATCTCTCACTCTTTTTTAATGAAGTGCTGGAGATCGTCAACAACTCCTATTCGAAAAAATCGAAGCGTAAAAATCATTCGATTAAAGGCTATATTCAGGTCGGCAAAATCCTGGTGCATATTTTATCGGCGATTATGATCCTGGCGATCATGTCGAATAAATCGCCGGTGATTATTATTTCCAGCCTGGGTGCGGCGGCGGCGGTATTAATGCTGGTTTTTCAGCATACGCTGCTGTCGCTGGTGGCCAATATTCAGGTCTCTTCCAACGACGTGCTGCAGCTCGGCGACTGGATAGAGATGCCGGATAAAAATCTCAGCGGCGAAGTCACCGATATCGCTCTGCATACCATTACTATCCGCAACTGGGATAACACCATCTCCCGCATTCCCACCAAAAATTTCCTGACGGAAACCTACACCAACTGGCAGGCGATGTTTTCGTCGGGCGCGCGGCGCATTATGCGCAGCTTTTATCTCGACCTCGATTCGGTCACCTTTGTGAATCAGGAAATGTTGCAGTCGATGACCCAGCTGCGCGGCGTCAGCGAACCGCTTTCGGTGCTGCTCGACGGGCGCGACATCAGCGCCGTGGGCGATCGCTGGTTTATTGAAAACGGCATGACCAATCTCACCGTGTTCCGCCACTACCTGACCGCCTGGCTGGCGCAGCGCGACGACATTCGCAAGGATATGTATATCGTGGTGCGCGCGCTCAAACCCTCGCCGGACGGACTGCCAATCGAGGTCTACTGTTTTACCTCGTCGACGCTGTGGGCCGACTATGAAAATTCGCAGTCGGCGATTTTCGAGTATATCTACGCCGTCGCCGGGATCTTTTCGCTGCGCATTTATCAGCACCCTTCCGGCTCCGATTTCTGGCGTCTTTCGCGCGATCGCGCGCAGGCGTCAGAGGAAAACCGCTCGCCTTTCGCCTGAACAGGTGAGGTTTTTCAGACAGGCTCACCTTGTTTCTTTATGCCGCTGCGCGCAGCGGCACGCCTGGCCTCTGGAATTAACTTCGCGAAGAATAAGCACCTTTTGCTGAGACATAGCCTTGCTCTTAAGCCCGGCGCCGGGCTACGCTTAAAAGGTGACTAGCTAGTCCTTTTATCTCATGGAACATTGATAGGAGTTCTACCTATGACACAACAGAAATACAGAGGTGGCGCTGGTAATTTTGCTAACGATCCGGATCGAGCAAAAGAAGCGGGCAGCGCAGGAGGCAAAGCCAGCGGAGGCAATTTCAGAAACAATCCTGACAGAGCCAGGGAAGCCGGTCGGAAAGGTGGTCAAAAAAGCCGTCGTCCGCCGAGTAATTCTGAGTAAGGTACCTTTAGGAATGTTGTTCGCCATGGAATGGCGGTTTGCTTTATCTCTTCGCCGCGCATAAAAAAGGCCGCCTGAGGCGACCTGACAAAATACGCGTGCCCCACCCGGCGCTTATCTCCGGCACTCGCAATGGCTTAGCTCTTGAAAGGGCATAAGAATAGTCTCATAAAAACCGCCACAGGCTTTAACTTTTCTTGCGCATGGTATTATTAGCTTGCTAACAAACATTGCGACGCGTGCGGTTCGCTTCTGTTTCTTTCGCGCCCCTCTCCTTTTTAAAGCTACACTAAGGTTATCGCTGGCGTTTTTGCCACGCGGTTTTCCCCTAATGAGGTCAAGCTTATGCCGTCCGGACAGTTCTATATTCTCGATAAGCCTGAACTTTCTTTTAGCTGCAATTATCATCTCGATAGCGTTGCCGATCGCGCATTCGAGTCGCGCATGCTGCTTGAGATCCAGAAAGAAAACCAACCGGTCGAGGTGTTCGCGCCGCTTAGCATCGGTCAGGATATGGTTTTCGTATCGCCCAGCGGCGAAGCGAAAAACCTCTATTTGATCAGCGAAACCGATACCCACTTTATTTTTTCTTCTCGCGCCTGAGGGCGCGCCCGCTTTCTGCCGCTTAGTACGCCAGCCTCTCTTCGCGCTGGCGTGATTGCCCTGAACACGGCATTGCCGCATCAGGCTTTATTTGCGGTGTCTAATCAAACGCGATTCATCTATACTTTTGGGGTTGTTTTTAGCTGAGAGTAGTTACATGTATAACGAATTAGAAAGCCTGTTGCAGCAAGAATTAGACCAAATAAACCGCGCTGAAAATCGCAATGATCGACCCTATTTTGACGTCTCCTTTATTAAGCAATATCCAGGACTGTATGGCCTGATGTGCTTTCTGTTTGTGATTACCATGGGCGTGCTGCTTTATTCCTCATCCTTCGGCACCATTGAATATATTGTTTGCTGCGCTATTTTCGCCGTCTGTAATTTCTTCTTCTTTTTTCATATCAATCCCGCCTACAGAGTAAAAGATATTGACAGAGGCGCGCTGAAAAATTGCTATACCGGCGACTGGTATATGGAAGTCCACGTACGCGACGCTTTTATTCAGTCGCTGCTTGCCGGCGACGTGCTTAGCGTCGATGAAAAGGCGCGCTTAAAGAGCCAGTATGACAAGAAAGGCTATCTCTACTTTGCGGATATCTACCGCCTCAGGCGTTAGTTTAGCGAGAGCACAGGATGTCCTGCAGTTCGCTATTCCTGTGCTAAGCTTTTTCCAGGTTTCAGGCGAGACGAAGAAATATGGAAAATAATTCAAACGAGAAGATGACGAATATTGTTATCGGCGAAGCCGTTATGCAGCTGGTGAGCGTGGGCGCCGATATCTCGTGGCGCACAGTAACGGAAACGCTGCAGCTTCAGCTTAAAATGGAGCAGGACAGCGAGCGCCTGATGGCGATGCGCCATGCGATCAATCAGGTGCATGACGAACTGCGCGCGCACTACGGAACGCACGGTTCGCTGACGGGGCGTCCGTCAGCGGAAAGATTGCTGCACTAGCGCGTTATTCGTTTATGCCCTCTCCTTCGCTCTCAGAAAATTCCTTTTCTTATCATAGAGACTTTCGCTGACGCGCTCGCGTGCCAGGCTAAAGAGAGTGAAATAAACGAAAACAGGAGAGAGAGTGATGAAAATCTGGATTGCCGTTTCCCTTGCCGCCGCAGTGAGCTGTTCGGTTATGGCGTCGCAGGGTCAGTTTGAAACGGCTGCGCCGGCGCCCGCAGGCCAGACGGCGCATCGCTGATTAGATTCCTTCGTCGTCCGGCGTGCGGCCTACCACGATTTCCAGGCAGTGACGCAGTACATCAAGATGCACCACGTCGGTGGTGCTCTCCAGTTCAGCGATCAGATAAAGAATAATCGCTTTGCTGGTGACGCGTTTGCCATGAATTACGATATCGCGAATAACGCCATCCAGCACGCGAGACTCCGCTTCCAGACGATCGCCCGCTTCGCGGAAGTGATGAATAATGTCGGCTTCTGCAGATGCGCTCTGCTGAGCATTCGATTGAATTTGCATAGTATGTTCTTTTAGTATGGCCTGCGAGCATGGTGCAGCGCCGTCAAATAATGGTTGCTCAGGCTGAGCCCAGCAGCTCAGCCTGAACCAGTTTCTACATCGGGCGATTAGCGGCTGAACAGCATGCCAATGAGCAGATGAAGCTGCTGCTCTTCTTCCGGCCCCGTCGCCTGCTCCAGGCGACGGATCAAACGCGAACACAGCGCCTTGCGATTCAGGTTTTGGCCAGCGCGCAGAATCTCTGTCACAACCTGACCCAGAGTTTCCTGCTGCGACGGCAGCGCGGTGGTGCTGATATAGCGAACTGTGTCTGCGATTACGACGTTCTGGCGCATGGTAAACCCTCTGCGTTAACAAGCGATTAAATAGTGGTCGTCAAAACCTGCAGTAAAGTTATACAACTCCTGCAAAGTTGTACAGCCCTTGCGAGGTTGTACAGGTCTTATTTTTGTGCAAAAAGTGCTACATCGCCTGAAAAGCCCGTTTTTACGGGCTTTCAGCGACTTAAAAGGCTCAGGTAAAGTTGTACAACTTTGCAGGTGGTGCGATCAGGCGTAGATAAAGAAGGTGTCGTCCCTGACAACGGTCTCCGGCCGGAACGCGTCAGACGCGCCCGATAATGAGGTTATCTTTCATCGTCGTTTTCCGGCCGGAGCCGGATGACGTCCTCGCTGTGTTTTCCATCATCTTCCCGCCCTGCGACTGTCAGCCAGTGCAGTTCGGATCGATCCCGGATGTCATGATGTTGATAGCTCTTCAGCCAGCGTCTGGCCTCCGAGATAGCCGTTAGCCTTGCGGCGTGGGTTTCATTTTCAGCCATCCGACTCAGCTCAGCGATGAGTGTCTCAACGCTTATTTCTTTCTCACCGAGAGCCAGGCTGATGACAGCTTCGCCAATAATGGCGTGACCTTTCTCGTCGTTGTGAAATAACACGTAGTCTCCTTTTGTTGCGAATTAGACATAACCTCATTTGTCAGTTTAGTAACCACAAACCTGTACAGATTTTTATTTTTGTAAAGAGTTGCCGTTTGGCTTAAAAAGCCTTGCTTTTAAACAAGGGTAAAAATTGTAAAAACTGCAACTTTCTTTCAAGCGAAGCGGTAGCCCAGAATAAATTTTAGGTTAAAATATTTAATCACAATAAATACATAACCTTACAAAAATGGCAGTTTGAATCTTCTTATTGCTGACGGTGAAAAAGCAGCATAGTTATCTTTTTTATTCAGCCGCTCTCGCTAAAACGAGCAGGATTAATCCTGTTATCGCACAAATTACTCAGCGTTAATTGGCGTTGACCTGCCTGTTGCTGTTAATGTGGCCGCGACAATCACGTAACCGGAGCATTCATGCTTACAACAATAATTTACCGCAGCCATCTCTCTGACGAGGTGCCTGTAAAATCTCTTCCTGGCATGGTGGATAAAGCCAGCCAGCTGAATGCGTCCCATGAAGTGACCGGCATTCTGCTGTTTAACGGCACCCACTTTTTCCAGATCCTGGAAGGGCCGGAGGCGGGCGTGCTGGAGATTTATAGCCGCATCTGCGCCGACAAGCGCCATCATAACGTTGTCGAGCTGATGCGCGACTATTCGCCGTCGCGCCGTTTTGGCAACGCCGGTATGGAGCTGTTCGATCTGCGCGAACATGAGCGTTCCACTGTTCTGCAGGCGGTGCTGGATAAGGGCACCTCGCGCTATCGTCTCACCTACGACGATCGCGGCTTACAGTTCTTACGCACCTTTGTCGAGTCGCGCGAAAAAGAGAACTATTTTGAAGTGCCGCCGGTTGAATACTGGGACTTTATTGCAGACCAGACGGGCGCCTCAGACGCCTGGCCCGCCAATCACGGCGTGACCTTTAAGCCAGTTATCGATCCGCTGGGTCGTCAGGTCACGGCGATTGAAGCTATCGCTACGCTGAATGGAGAGGTTGCGCTTGAAGGTTTGCCGAAATATCAGGCCAGCCTGAACGCCGCCAGACAGGCTTTCGACCAGGCGGGCAGAGCCTGCCCGGAAGGCATGCCGCTCTACGTCAGCCTGCTGCCGATGACGCTGGTCGCCATTCCTGAGGCGGTGCGCATTATTGTGGATGAGATCCGTAGCGCCGGACTGGTGCCGGAGCAGGTGATTATCGGCGTCAGCGAAACAGAGGTCATTTCTCAGCTCGATGCGTTTTCAACTGCGGTGAGGCAGCTCAAAGAAGCGGGCATCAGCTTGTCGATCGATAACTTCGGCGACGGTTCGGCAGGACTTTCCATGCTGACCCGCATTCAGCCCGACCGTATTCGTATCGGCGCGGGCATTATCCGCGACGTACACCGCAGCGGCCCGCGGCAGGCGGTGGTTCAGGCGATTATCAAGTGCTGCTCCGCGCTGGAAATCACCGTTATCGCCGCCGGCATTGAACGTCCGGAAGAGTGGATGTGGCTGGAAGCGGCAGGTGTAATCAACTTCCAGGGCCGTCTGTTCAGCGATACCGGCGCCGCCGTCGCCTGGCCGGAGCTTCGCGAAGCGATTTAACGGATTACTCGTCGAGCAGGGATGCTCGCACATGACCTTCCCTTCCTACCTCCTCGCCCTTTTTTATTCCACACGGACTCAGTATGCTGCCTCCTGTCTTTCTTTTTTACAGGAGTTGCCGTGACTGAAAAACGCTATTTCACCAGCGATGCGCTTGAGACAGAAAGCCAGGTAATAAGCTGCACGCCGCAGAGCGACGATCGTTTCTGCGTCATTCTTTCTGCCACGCTGTTCCATCCGCAGGGCGGCGGACAGCCCTCTGACAGAGGCACGATTAACGGCGTAAACATGCTGCAGGCGGTGCAGGATGGCGACCAGGTGCTTCATTTTACCGATGCCCCGCTGGAGACGGGTCCGGCGCAGCTAAAGGTTGACGCCGGACTGCGCGCACTTCACTCACGCTACCATTCCGCCGGCCATCTCATCGGCCTCGCAGGAGAGAAATATGGCTGGCTGGGCGTAAAGGGAAACCATAAGCCGGGCGAAGGACGCATCGTTTTTGACGCCGTCGCGCCCTTAACGCCCGTTACCCTTGACGAGCTTAATGCCGATGCGGCGGCGCTGGTTCAGCGTGGCGACAGCCGCGTTATCAGCGAAACGGCGGGCAAACGAATGGTGACCTGGGGCGATCTCAAACCCTACGCCTGTGGCGGTACCCACGTGCAGAATACGCTGGAGATCGGCAACATTCGTATCCTTAAGCTCAAAGAGAAAAAAGGCCAGCTCTCGGTTCAGTATGAACTGGATGCCTGACCCTGAAGCCGGTCGGCTACTGCCTGTCAGAGATATAGACAGAACGTTGCGTAGTTCACACAGAAAATCCCTGCCGCTGCGCTATGATTAACAGGTAACACACAGCAAAGTGTTGCCTACGAAATCAAGAAACTAACGACACGCTCTGTTGCCCGCCTTGCGCGGGCTTTTTTGTTTAGCGTCTCTCCCGTCGCAACTTAGCGGCCGATGCAGGCGCGGTAATCCTCTGCGCCGCTGCAGGCAATCTGCGTATTGATGCGCGCCATCATCTCGCTGAAAAAGGGATTCGACGTAGCGCGCATAAAGGTTTCCGGACCCACGGTCAGACTGCTGGTTTCGCCGCGCAGCGAGATGTCGCCCAGCGAAATGCCGTAGCGGTTTTTCTCGTCAGGCTGCTCGCCATAGAGATCGTCGTTCAAAGGAAAAGGCACGGCGATATGCGACAAAGAGAACATATCCTGCGGCCACGCAAGGGTTAAAGGTTTGACCCGCTCCTCAACCTCGCCTGCATTAATGGTGCGCGCCTCCGTTTGATAAGTCACCGGCGTGCGGTTGGTGATCACGGTGGCGGCGTAAGCGCGCGGCGCGGCTGGCAGCAGACGGCTCACCGCCGAGGGGAGCGGCGCGCGGAACAGCGCGCTCATATTGGCCGCCTGATTGATATCAAAAATCACCAGACTGCTGCCGTTGCGCGGCAGATAGTGATAGAGCGCATCAACCACCGCGCGGGTGCTTACCGTGGCGTCCATTACCGACTGAAAGGTCAGCACGGGTGCCAGCGCGCTGATCTGCCCGCTGCGCGCCGCCTGAACGATCTGCGCCTGCAACGCCTGCGTCAGCAGCCAGGACTGACGCGCGGCGTTTACGGGAAACGAATTGTATTTAAAAGGGTTATATTCCGGCGCCACGTTGAGCCAGGCGGTTCGGGCGAAGGCGGGAAACAAGGCGGGCCAGCCCGCAATACCGGCGAAGCGGGCATAGCCGGTGACGCCGATCATCGGCGACAGCAAAACGATCTGCTGCGGCGCGCGCAGCTGTTTGTCGCTCAGGCTCTCCAGCGCATATTTCATCGCCAGCGCGCCGCCGTTGGAGTAGCCCACCAGATGCAGCGGCCGCTGCGCGCCCGCCAGCCGGGTCGCCTCCCGCACCGCCAGTCGGGTGGCCGCCATCCAGCTCTGCCAGTCGACCGCCGTGAGCGAGCCCGGCGCCGTGCCATGCCCCGGCAGCCGCGGCGCAACCGCGACAAAGCCGCGCTGCTGATAATCCTTAGCCAGATAGCGCACGCTGTAGGGCGCGTCGGTCAGCCCATGCAGCAGCACCACCGCGCCCCGAATTTCTCCTTTGGGCATCAGAATAAACGAACGATTCCAGTCGGTATCGAAGCGCGCCGGATAAACTGCGCTGCCGGGATAAAAGCGGTTCAGCGCGTTTTTATCCTCATCGCTCAGCGCATCGTTCAGCTCGGCTTTCATCTCCTGGAAGATACGCGCTTCCCGCTGCTGATAATCGGCAAAGCTGGCGCGATCTATCTCATCGGCCGACATCTCGTCGGCCACCCAGCTGTGCCAGCGATGCAGCGACGGTCCCTGCTCCGACTGATAAATACGACCAATAAAGAAAACCAGCAGCAGAACAGCGATGCCGATCAGCGCCCGTCTGGCCAGGGTCAGGATTGTATGAGTGCGTGCCATCTGTTGATCCTTTCGAAAGCAGACGGCGATTTTGGATCAGAAGCCGCCGCGCCACCAGACCGGCGCGTTTTTTTAGCGTTTAATCGCGATGCCCACGATCAGGCCGCCGAGCGCCAGACCGGCTGCCGCCATTAACCGAAACGCAGTTTTTAAATAGCGTTAAAGATTGAAAGCGCGACTCTAAAGGCGCAGCGTAAAAATGTGCGCAGCGCCACAGCGGCTTTTTTAAAATCGATCATAGTTACAGGTTGAATTAAAAATAACCCTGCACTGAATAATATTGTCGCCATGTGGTAAATAACTCGCCATCTCATATACTCACCTTATGCGGCGCTAAGCGTAAATTAGCCCGCAGGCAGATTCATCCGGCCTTAGCATTATTTCGATCTGACGGAGAGCTTTCCGATGCGTAATTTTACGTTACCGCTGTTGATCGCCCTTTTTATGCTGAGCGGCTGCCAGGCGACGCCGCAGGAAGCAAGAATGAAATCCGCCGACTTTCAGCAGGTTAGCGGCCGAAGCGCCGGACAGTTAAGTGAGTGCATCTATCGAGGCTGGTCATCCACCGAAGTTGTGCAAAAAGATAATACTACCCATCTGGAACATGAAAACCAAAGAGTGACGGTTTATACCTGGGAAAACTCGATGTTCGCCGATATCTATAAACGCGGCGCAGGATCGGAGGTGCGTTTTTATAAAACCTTTACCATGGGGCCGGAAGTGCTTGCCGATCGCAGTCGCATTGTGAAACTTTGCGCCTGACGCAGGATTATATCGGCTGGCCGATGCCAGCCGATATCTGTTAATTAACGTTAGCGTCGGCCTTTAATTACCGAGGCTTTCCAGCTGAAATCGGAGACTTCGCTCTCCTTCATCGCTTCGGGTTTCTTTCTGCGCGTCGGCGTCTTTTTGGCTTTTTCGGCCTGGGCTTTTTGTTTCGCCAGCTTCACGCTCATAATCTGCTGCCGGGCTTCGGCGGTAAACTCTTTCTCTTTCTTGACGTCCGGCTCTTTGCCGGTGCGCTGGCGATACTTTTCGATTAACCCTTTTAAAACGCCATCGACCGCCAGCCGCTCATCCGGGTCGAACTGGTCGATGGAGATCATCTTTTTATCGTTCATAGCGTATCGTCCTGAGTGAATTCACAGCGGTGAGTGTACTCTGAATAGTGATTGATTGCTGCTGCTTCGCCTTTCTTGTACCCTTTCCGGTCCATATAAAGAGGACTTTTCATGACCGATCATCGCGCGAAAGACCCGCTGCACGGCGTCACGCTTGAAATGCAGGTAAATGCGTTAGTGACGCGCTTTGGCTGGCTGGAACTGAGTAAGCGGATCAATATCAACTGTTTTAAAAACGATCCGAGCGTTAAATCGAGCTTAAAATTTCTGCGTCGTACGCCCTGGGCGCGCGCCGAAGTGGAAGCCCTTTATCTCGACTCGCTGAATGAACCCGCTGCTGAAGCCAGCGCCGAGCCAGCATTTAATCCCTGGACGGCCGGTCGGGATAAGTAGTCGGGCGCTGGAACGGCTATCCTCAATCTATGAATATCGATCTGCTGGGTTTCTTGCCCGCACTGCTGCCTGTAGCCCTCTCGCCCGGCGCCAGCTTTACGCTGGTGATGAACAGCGCGTTAGCCGGCGGGCGTAAAGGGCTTTACCGGACGCTAACTGGAACAGCGATAGGCATCTATACCCATGCGCTGCTTATCGGGCTCGGTATCACCGCTGTTATCGCGTCGGCGCCAGTGCTCTCTGGCGCACTGCAAATCGCTGGTACGCTCTATCTTCTCTGGCTCGGCATCCAGCTTATTCGCAGCGGTCTCCGCGCCAGGCAGACGGCGTCTGAAAAGCCTGTCGCTTCCGTTACGGTAAAAGAGGCCTGGCTCGCTAACGTCCTCAACCCCAAAGCCGTTATGTTCTATCTGACGGTGGTTTCGCCGTTTGCGGGCCGTCATGGCGGCCTTTCATCCTTTCTGCTGCTGGCCACGGTTCATATCGTGGTGATGAGCGTCTGGCTGCTTGCCGTTAGCCATGCCCTGATTTTCTCGGCGAGAAAGGCCGACCCCGCCCGCCTTAAAAAATATGTCAATATCGCTGGCGGGCTGGTGCTCATTTTTATTTCGGTAAAAGGCCTAATGCGCTGACCTTATCGCATTCTCCTGAGGCTTATTCACCGCTTAAAGACGGAATGGCGAAACGAAGATGCGTAAGTCGGGTATCAGCAACGGCGCTGTCGGCATTATCCAGCAAGTGTCAGTCAGCGCGACTGCCGCGCGTGCGCCGCTGCGACCAGCCCGTCCAGCCACTCCTGATGACCATTGATCATGGGATTGGGTTTCGCCTTTGCCAGCTCTTTAGCGGGCTTGCCGTTCTGTACCTCTTGCGTAAGGATGCGCACGCGCTTGTCTGATAAATCTTCAATCAGCCAGGCGTGCAGGACATCCAGCCGATCGTCGCTGCCATGTTTGCAACTGCGCAAGAGGAGTCAGGTTCAGACGCGTCTGTTTCGCGCTTTGACTACTTGAGCGTGTCTGGGGAACGGCAAAGATGCCCGGACAGTCATGCGGCTGGCGGCTGGGAAGAGGCTTCTGAAAGCATGTCGCTAAATGCCAGACTCCAGGCGTGGATCTCCACAGAGGCCCTTAATCCATGTACCCAAAAAGGATCTTCAGCAAAAAGGTTAAAGGCATCCTCTTCAGTAGCGGCTTCAACAATCCATAAAGCGCCAATGGGGTGATCGTTATGCTTTTCACGTAAAGACCCGGCGATCTTGATGACGTCTCTTCTGAGTTTCAGCCACGCAATATGCGCGTCGAAATAGCGCTCTCGGACGCCTGACTGAGCTGAATGATCGGTAAATCGAATAGCGAACAGCATGGCTTGCCCTCTTTCCAGCACCTTGAAACACTTCAGGATAAGTGCTTCACACTCTAATATAAATTCACTCACTACAGGCGCTTTATCCTGGTGGCAGCTAGAGAAAAAGAGAAAGAAACCATCCCTGGTGATATGGAGAAAAAAGCGGGCGCGTTAACCGGCGTGACGGGAACTAAACAGCAGCGGCACCTTAGCTGCGCAGCAGCGTCAGCACCATGTCCGGCGTCTGATTGGCGATTTTCATTACCGCATTTTGACCCTGCTGCAGGATCTGCGTCTGCGCGAGGCGGCTCGCTTCCTGCGCGTAGTCCGCATCCTGAATGCGGCTACGCGCCGACTGCGTATCGACGCTCTGCTGCGCCAGCACCGTTCTGTTCGATTCGTAGCGGTTAATCTTCGCGCCGTAGTAGGAACGGTAGGCGCTCACTTTCTCCAGCGCCGCATCCAGCGCTTTCGTGGTGACGGAAATATCGGCGCTGGTTAACAGCGTCGTATTCTTCAGCCCCAGCGTTTTCAGGTCAGCGGGCGTCGGCTTCAGGGTATCGAACTGCATCTGCTGACCGAAATCGGCGCTGGTCACGACGTCAAAATGCTGGCTCTTAATGGGCGGCACCGCGGGTTGAGTCACCGGCTCCGGCAGATCTCCCCAGGTGAGCTGACTGGTGAAAGAGCCGTTGCCCACCACGACCACAATCAGATCTTCGGTCACCTTATCCAGGCTGATACGCTCCAGCGGATTGGTCTGGATAGTGCCGTTGTTATAGGCCCCGGTAGATGTATCCTCATAACGATCCCCATCCCCGCTGTAGCTGATGTTCATGCCGTTGTAGCTCATCGAGGCGCTACCGCTCAGCGACCAGCTCGCCCCGCCCTGAAGCAGCTGGGAATCGTCATAGGCGGCGCCGCTGTCAAAACCGTTGGCGCTGGTCAGCAGCGACGTCGTCGCGGTAGCGTCATCGGTGATCCCTTTGCTTACCCAGGTAAAGTCGGGATCGCTGCCGTTGATCGGCGTGCCAACCAGATGCTTGCCGTCGCGCGTAAACAGCTGTAAATCGTCATCCTGACCCAGCGAGTCGATACTGATGGTAATGTTGGTAGCGCCTGCCGGAATATAAGCCAGCGGTATCACGCCGGAGGTGAACGAATAGCTCTGATTCGCGACCGGGAACTTATTTTTGATCGGCTGTACGTTGCCCAACAGCGCAGGCGGCAGCTCCGGATCGTCTGTTGCCAGCGGGTATTGACCAAATATCTCCGTCTGCTGGGAAATGTCGGTAATGCTCGCCAGAATCTGCTGATACTCGTTGTTGACGGTGGCGCGATCGGCGTCGGAGAGCGTGCCGTTAGCGGCCTGGATCGCCAGGCTTTTGGCGCGAATAAGCTTCTCGCTGACGGTACCTAAACTGCCTTCTGCGGTTTGCGCAAGGCTGATGGCATCGTTGAGGCCGCGTGAAACGACGCTATCCGCTTTAACGTTAGCCGTCATCCTGTTAGCGATCGCCTGCCCCGCCGCATCATCTTTTGCGCTGTTGATACGTGAGCCTGATGAGAGCCGTTCGATAACCTGCTCCAGCACTGACGAGCTGTTATTCATCGAATTACTCGTCAGCGCGGCAAATTTGTTATGGTTGATTGTTAACATAGCCGCTATCTACCTTCATGGAAACTGTATGATTTATCGGCATGGCGAAAGACGGCTTTAGCTGTGAACCCAGCAGTTCCGCTGCTTTGCGGCCCAATTGCCTTTAAGTGGCTGATCGGGAATTGATTTAAGTTGCAATAATTTTACAGTTTTTTTGCAGGATCGCGGGCCTGGCGTCACGCAGCTCTGCGACGACCGCGATACAGCCTGCCTGAATGCGCACGGCATATCAGGCAGGCAACGATTTTCAGTCCGGATGGTGCGCGGTTTCTTTGGCTTTCCATAAGGCGAGCAGCGTAATGCCCAGCGCCAGAGTGACATACAGCGATACCCATAGCGTGCTGCCCGTCTCTTTATAGAGCGAGGTGATAATGAGTGGCGCAAAGCCGCCGCCAATAATGCCGGCAAGGGTGTAGGCGAGCGACGATCCGGCATAACGCACGTGGCCGGGAAACTGCTCGGTCACAAAGGCCGCCTGCGGGCCATACATCATCGCGTGGATCAGTAGACCGCCAATCACCGCCAGCACAATCAACACCGGCTGCGTGCTGTCAAGCAGTACAAAGAATACGAAGGACCAGACGATCGCCAGAAGCGCGCCGGTAATGTAAACCGGACGACGTCCCCACTTATCGGACAAGGCGCCGAACATCGGCACGGTGATCGCGTTGCCAATCGCGCCTAGCATGGTTGCCGCCAGCGCCAACGGGCGCGGCAGCTGAAGCACGGTGGTGACATAGGTCAGCGTAAACACCACGACCAGCGCGTAGAGCACATCCGAGCCGATACGCGATCCTCCGGCAATCAGCAGCGCTTTGGGATAGTTCAGGAACACCTCTTTCAGCGGCGTATGCGTGGTTTTGTGCTCGGCCTGCATGGCGACGAAGGTGGGCGTCTCCTCTACGCCCCGCCGCAGCCACAGGCCGAACAGCACCAGCAGCAGGCTGAGCAGGAAAGGAATGCGCCAGCCCCATGCCTGGAACTGCTCGCCGCTCATCATCACCGTCACCAGCGTAATAAAGCCGGTGCCGATAAGGGTGCCGCAGGAGGGCCCTACCTGCGCGAACGACGCGTTGCGCCCGCGCTTGCCCGCCTCCCCGTGCTCCATCGACAGCAAGACCGCGCCGGCCCACTCTCCGCCCAGGGCGATGCCCTGCACGAAACGCAGCGCGACCAGCAGGATGGGGCTCCAGATGCCCCAAAGCGCGTAGCCAGGCAGCAGTCCCATCAGCGCGGTGGTGACGCCCATGATCACCAGCGTGATGATCAACACCGCCTTGCGTCCGGCCACATCGCCGAGGTGGCCGAACACAAAGCCGCCCAGCGGTCGGGATATATAGCCTACCGCGTAGGTCGAGAACGCCAGAATAGTGCCGACCAGCGGATCGAAGCTGGGGAAAAACACGTGGTTGAAGACCAGCGCGGCCATGATGTTGTAAACGGTAAAGTCATACCACTCCAGCGCCGTTCCTATCGAGCTGGCCGCCGCCAGACGGCCGGTTTTCGATTTGGCGCGCTTGTCGCGTACCACATGCTGTAAAGAAGAGTCGGTGTTAGCCATGCGTCAGCTCCTGTTTGGTTAACTGCCAGCTCAGGGCATAGCGCTGAACCTTGCCCGAAAGCGCGCGTGCTGCGTCTGCCGCCAGCTCGTCACAGCACTGCGCCTCGCGGCAGTGGATAAGCAGCATCGGCGACATCGGGCGATCCTCCGTTTTTTCCATGGGCAAAGGCGAGCTGAGACGGGGATCTGGCGTGAGCAGGCTGGAGGCGATATAGCCAGCCTTCTGGCCGATCTGCTGCTGCCAGGCGGTCAATGCTGCGGCGTTTACCGCTTGCAGCGTCACGACCGCCAGCTGACTGCCGGTGCCCTTGCCGTGCGTATGCGTGACCGTGCTGACCCGGCGCTGAGGATTGACCATCTTTTGCAGATTTTTTACCGACCACGCCGTCTGGCGAGTAAAAGCGGCGTGGTAATCCGCGCTGGTGAACGCTTCCAGCGAGTCGGTTTCATACAAACCCAGATATTTTCGTTCTGCGTTGATCGCCTGATAACGCGTTCCGCTCAGGAAGCCGGCAATAGCCACCCGCTCTTCTACGTGCTCATGGTCGTACCACTGATTGAAATCCGCTTCGTCTTCAGCGCCGATATTGGTGGCGACATACAGCATGCCGTGAGGGTGAGTCATGATTAGGATCTCCGGTTAATGGCGGTTTCCACGGCGAGCGCCCAGCTGATTAAGCGGGCGTCGTCGCCATGAACGGAAGCAAGGCTGAGACCAACCGGCGCGCTGCCGGGTTGTTGGCAAGGTAGAGAGATGGCGCAGCCATCCAGCATGTTGATGATGCTAGGGTTACGCAGTATCAGAGCGTTGATCTCCATGTAGCGCTGCGCATCGTCGAGCGAGGCGATAGTGGGCGCGATACAGGGCACGGTGGGCATCAGTAGCGCGTCAAAACCGGCCAGCGCCGCATTGATACGCTCCTGCCAGTTTTTACGCTGCTGGTAGAGTTCAGCCGCGTCTTCGTCAGTGAGATAGCTGCCGCGCTGCACGCGCACCAGCACCTGAGGATCGTAAGCGTCGGGCTGAGCAACGGCGGTACGCTGGTGCCACTGCCAGGCTTCCCAGGCGGTGATGCCGCCGCGCGCGTTCATGGCGTTCAGCTCATCCAGCTCGCTGAGGGCGATATTTACCAGCGTTGCGCCCGCCTGCTGTAGCGCTGCCAGCGCGCGCTGCCACGCCTCGGCAACTGTCGCGTCCAGCCCGTCCAGCACCCGGCTTTGTGGTACGGCGAAGCGCGCATGACGCAGATCCTGCGGCTGCAGCTCAAGCGGGCGATCGGCGATGACGCTGTCCAGCAGCCAGCAGCTACGCACGTCATGGGCAATCACGCCGATGCTGTCGAGCGACGTCGAGAGCGGAAGGGTACCCGCCTGCTCAATGCGATTAGCCGTGGGTTTAAAACCGGTAAGGCCGCACAGCGCAGCGGGGATGCGTACGGAGCCGCCGGTATCGGTGCCGACGGCGCCCAGACACATGCCATCCGCCACCGCCACCGCCGCGCCGGAAGAGGATCCGCCGGGAATGCGCTTTTCAGCGCGCCGCCAGGGATTCGCCGGCGTGCCGAAATGGGGATTGATCCCTAATCCAGAGAAGGCGAACTCCGTCATATTGGTCTTGCCGACGATAGCGGCGCCCGCCTGGTTCAACCTCTCCACCACGCTGGCATTCGCCTCGGCGGCCGGCGCATCCGCCAGCAGAAGCGAGCCGGCGGTGGTCGGCTCGCCTTTCACATCGAACAGATCTTTGATACTGACGGGGAGCCCGTCGATGGCGCTTAATGCCCGCTGCGCCTGCCAGCGAGCCTCTGCCTCGCTGGCCTGCTGGATGGCTTGCGCGGCATAGCGTCGGGTAAAGACCTGCGCCCCCTCTTTGTCACTATCCTGAGCCGCATTCAGCGCCGCCTCCGTGAAGACGCCGGGTGTGGACGCTTGCTGCTGAAGCTGCTGACTGGCCTGCCAGAGTGTGGTCATGCGCGCTCCTTATGCAACCACCGGCAGCGCGCCGGTGCAGTAGCTGTGCTCGAGGGTGCGGTTCAGCACCGGATCGTGCAGCGCCATGCGGAACGCGCTGGCAGGACGTATGCCGCCAATTGCGCCCAGCGTCCCGCAGGAGATGGCGAGTCCTTCATCCGCCTCGCCGTTATTCAGATAACGTGCCAGCAAATCCTGCGGCGTAAGCAGCGACGCCAGGGTTCCATGCTGATAGATCACCCATTCGCCCTGCTCTTCAATCCATGAGGTGAGCTCCAGCGCGTCCCAGTGTTCGGCGACGTCACGCATACGCCATGCGCTGCGGCCGACCGGTTTAATGCACGCTTGTTTGGAAAGCGCGACGCTAAACGTTTCCAGATGGCGATCGGTATGATCCGAGGCGAGCGATACCCACAGCTCGCCGTTATGGGAGAACACGAAAGGCTCGGCTTCGCCTGAGGTTTCATTGCCGACCACTTCGAGCTGCGATTGCTGGCTGAGCTGATTGGTGGCGACGCGATAGAACAGCGGCACTGCACCGGGAGCGGGCACGCCGAGGGCTTCCAGCTCCCTGATATGGTGCAAAACCGCTTCGCTGTCGCGCCCGGCCCAGCCTGCGATGACAAGATGCGTTACCTCGACATTGAGGATATTCGCGGCTTCGTCGGCGATGGTGAACTGAAGATGCATGAAAACGCTCCTTAAGAAATCACAGTGAAATTTCACAGTAATTCTAAAGTAGCGATTTTCATGCCAGCTTTTTGTGTAATATGTCTCAGAGACAAGAAAAGGAATGATGTGATGAGTGAGACGGCTCTTGAAAATGTGAACCCGGCCAGACCGGATAAAACGCTTTCGCTGAACGAACAGGCTTATGTCGCCCTCAGGCACAAGCTCATTACGCTGCGCTATAAGCCGGGCGAGTACCTGAATACCGCGCAGGTCATGGAGGATTTAACCATGGGCCGCACGCCGGTCAATCAGGCGATTCATCGCCTTTCAACCGAGGGGCTGCTGCAGATTATTCCGCGTAAAGGGGTGATGGTTGCGCCGCTGTCGGTAGATGACGCGCTGGAGTTGATTGAGGTGCGTCTGGTTAACGAAACCCTGTGCGTGGAGCTGGCCAGCCAGAAGGTGACGGATGCCGGCCTTGCCCAGCTGCGCGAGATGAATCAGCAGATCGAACAGGCGAGCGAATCCCGCAACCGGGAGCAGATCATGCTGCTGGATCGCGCGTTTCATCAGGTGCTGGCGGATATCGCCGGCAATCATCGGCTGTCGGATATTCTTAGCGTGATCCATGCGCAGGCGCAGCGCTTCTGGGCGATTACGCTGTCGGACGTGACCCATATCGACGAAGTCATCGCCGAGCATAACGAGATTATCGCGGCGCTGGCGTCAGGCGATATGCGGCGCGCCGCCGAAGCCGCGCGCGCGCATATCTTGTCATTTAAGCGGGCCTTGCTCTCAGCGTAGCGGGCATTTCAACGCTGGGAGCGGCTCAGGTGCGTCCATGCCTTTATTTACGCGCATCCAGCAGCTGTTGCGCATTCTCCGGCGTCACCACCGTCCAGGGAATGTAATAGTGTTTGCTGGTGCCGCCGTTCCAGTTCAGATCTTTCGCGTACTGTTTCCAGATGTCGGACTGCGGCTGATAGCTGTCGCCTTTAGCGGCGCGCATCGCCACATCGATAGCGCCCTGCATCTGGCCTTTCGCATCCTGCAGAATGGAAACCATTTCGCCAGCCTGAACCGCATGGATAGCATCTGACACGCCGTCGACGCCTGCGATGGCGAAATCTTTCACGTTCAGGCCAGCGCCCTTAATAGCTTCAATCGCGCCCAGCGCCATTTCGTCGTTCTGGCCGATCACGCCGTTGATTTTGCCACGGTGTTTCTGCAGCCAGTTTTCCATCAGCGGCTGCGCCTCGGCGCGCGACCAGTTAGCGGTTTTGCGCTCCAGCACGGTCACCTGACCCGGGCCGCATTCGGCAATGGCTTTATCGTTGCCTTTGCCGCGCTGAATTTCACCGCTGCCGCCCTTCGGCCCTTCGATGATCACCACGTTTACTTTTTTCGTTTTGCACTGCAGCTTGTCCAGCACCGCTTTGGCTTCCAGATAACCGCCCAGCTCGTCGTTCGACACCACTTCCGAGGTCATCTCCTCGGTATTAAGGCGGGCGTTGGTGACGACGACCGGAATTTTCGCCTCGTTGGCGTTGGTGACGATATCGATATTGGCTTCAAAATCCATGGGGTTCACGATAATCGCGTCGGCGCGAGTCTGAATGGCGGTCGCGGCCTGGTCATTTTGCACCGAGGCGTCGTAGCGTCCGTCATAAAAGGTCAATACCGCATCGCCGCTTTTCACTGCCGGATGCTCTTTGCCGTAGCGCTCCATCAGCTGCACAAACTCCGCTTTGTTGCCGTACATCAGTACCGCGATTTTCACCGGCGCGGCCTGCGCCACCGCCATATTGCCCATCATCATTGCCGAGGCAAGCAATGCAATTTTGGTCATTTTCATTCTTATCTCCTGGTCGCTTTTTTTATATAAGTAGGGTTAATCGCGCTGTTGTTTACGCGACGGGTCGAGCAATACAGCCACTACAATCAAGGCGCCTTTAATGATCTGCTGGTAATAGGACTGCACGCCCAGCAGGTCGAGGCCGTTATTCATCACGCCGATAATGAGTACGCCGAAGAAGGTGCCAAGCAGCGTCCCGACGCCGCCAGCCATGCTGGTGCCGCCGATCACCACGGCGGCGATGGCGTCCAGCTCATAGCCAGCGCCGGCGCTGGTCTGCGCGGAGCCGGTGCGGGCGGTGAGGATCAGCCCGGCCACCCCCGCCAGCGCGGCGCACAGGGTATAGACCAGCACTTTGATGCGCACCACGCTAATGCCGGAGGTGCGGGCGCTTTTGGGGTTGCCCCCTACCGCATAGATGTAGCGGCCGAAAATGGTTTTGTTGAGCAGCAGCCAGGCCAGGCCGAACAGCACCACGAAGATAATCACCGGTACCGGAATGCCGGCCATATAGCCATTTCCCAGCCAGCGGAAATCGCGGTTCAGCTGCGAGACCGGATTGCCGTCGGTGGTGAGCATTGCCAGCCCGCGTGCCGCCGACAGCATGCCCATGGTGACGATAAAAGGTTGCAGACGATAGCGCGCCAGTACCGTCCCGTTAATCAGGCCGCAGACGATGCCGATGCCCAGCGCGATGATTAACGGCATCATGACCGCATGCGCGGTATCGCCAATCGCCAGTCCGCTGTTATTGGTGGCGAAACGCGCGGCGACTATGCCGCTTAGCGCCAGTACCGATCCCACCGACAGATCGACCCCGGCGGTAATGATCACGAAAGTCATGCCGATGGCGAGAATGCCGTTGATTGAGACCTGGCGCAGGACGATCAGCATATTTTCATTGCTGAGAAAGTAGTTGTTGGTCCAGGCGCCCTTCGCCACCTGTACCTCGCCGATTGCCGCGACAATCAGACACAGGACAAAGAAGGCGATAATGATGCCGTACTTGTGCATGCGGCGCTTGTTGCGCGTAAAAAACGAAACCCCGGGTGTCATAGAATGCGTACCGTTCATCTTATTATCTCTCTGTTATACCGCCAGTTTCATCAGCTCGGCCTGCGTGGCCTGCGCTGCTGTTAATTCACCGGCTAGCTGCCCGTCGCGGAAGACCAGTATGCGATCGCTCATGCCGATAATTTCCGACAACTCTGACGAGACCATAATTATCCCTTTGTTTTTCAGAGCAAATTCCGACATAAAGCGATAGATCTCTTTTTTAGCGCCCACGTCGATGCCGCGCGTAGGCTCATCCAGTAGCAGGACATCCGGATCGAGCAGCGCCCAGCGCCCCAGCACCACTTTCTGCTGGTTGCCGCCGCTCAGGTTGCCGACAATCTGATCGCCGTCCGGCGTTTTGACGTTAAAGCGTTTAATCATCTCGCTGGCGCGATCGCGTTCCTGCTTCTCATTGATAAAGCCCGACCGGCTGATGGCGCCAAAAGAAGAGATATTGATGTTCTCGCTAACCGAGCGGCAGAGAACCAGCCCCGTCTGTTTGCGGTCTTCGGTGACATAGGCGATGCCGCACCTAATCGCCTCTTTCGGTGAATGGCGTCCCAGGGTGGTGTCACCCAACTGGATGGTGCCGCTGTCGGCATGATTGATGCCGAAGACCAGGTCGAGAAACTCGCTGCGCCCTGACCCCACCAGACCATAAATCCCCAGGATCTCGCCGCGCTTGAGATGCAGGCTGATATCTTTGATTTTGTCGCGCCAGCGCAGGTTTTTTACCTCCATCATCACCTCCTCGCCCGGCTGGTTGAACTTGGCGAATTCGCTGTCGTACTCGCCGCCGATGATGTGCTCAATCAGCTGCTCGCGGGTGATGTCGGCGATAAAACCTTCGTGGATGTAGGCGCCGTCGCGAAAGATGGTGTAGCTATCGGCGATCTGGAAAATTTCCGACAGCCGGTGCGAGACATAAATAATCCCTTTGCCTTTCTGCGCCAGCCGGGTGATGGTCTGGAAGATCTTCTGCGCATCCTCTTCCCCAATTGCGGAGGTGGGCTCGTCCATAATGATGATGTCGGCATTCGCATGGGAGAGCGCCTTGGCGATCTCCACCAGCTGCTGCTCGGCGACGCTGAGGTTGCGCATTTTCTCGGTGGCGGAGATAGTGAAATCGAGCTCTTTCAGCAGGTCGCGGGTGCGCTGGTTCAGGGTGGCGAAATCGACGAAACCCAGACGGCGCGGTTCGCGCCCCAGCCAGATATTCTCCGCCACGGTCAGATCGGGAATGGCGCTCAGCTCCTGCTGCACTATCGCCACGCCCGCGGCGAGCGCATCTTTAGGATGATGAAACTCACAGCGCTCGCCGTTGATGAAAATGCTGCCGCCGTCTGGCTGGATAAAGCCCATCAGAATACTCAGGAAGGTCGATTTTCCCGCGCCGTTGCCGCCGCACAGCGCATGGATCGAGCCACGCCGCAGGGCGAATTCAGCGTTTTTCAGCGCCACGACCGGACCAAAGGCTTTTTTTACGCCGGTCACTTCCAGCAGATAAGCGGGCTGTTGCGTGTGCGGATCGCGTGTCACAGTGAAACCTCCGGGTAAGCCTGTTGCAGGCGCTGCAGGTAACGTTGATAAAGCGCGTCGTACTGCACCTGACGTTCGGCGTCAGGCTCGGCGCGGGTTGACTCATCAAGAGAGACAAAACGCCGACAGAGATCGCTGAGCACGCTTTGCGCCTGCTGATGCGGATGGTCCGCCAGCGTGGTCGCCCACATCGCCTGAATCGCGCCGCCCAGTGCCGCCGTCTCGTTGACCTTCAGGCAAACCACCGGGCAGCCCGTCACGTCCGCCACAATCTGCCGCCAGCGCGGACTGCGTGCGCCGCCGCCGGTGAGGCGAATTTCCCGCGCCGCGATGCCTTGGCGACGAAACAGATCCAGGCCGTAGCGCAGACCGTAGGTGGCGCTCTCCACCACCGCCCGGCAGAGGTTGGCGCGGGTAAAGTTGTCGCTGTCGAGGTTATGCAGGCTGGCGCGCGCATGAGGCAGCGGCGGCACGCGCTCGCCGTTGAAGAAAGGCAGCATCTCTAATCCGCCGGCTCCAGGCGCGGCCTGCTCCAGCAGCCGGTTAAACCCCGTGACATCCTCTTCCAGCAGCGCCTGCACCGAGGAGGTCGCGGAGGTGACATTCATGGTGCATATCAGCGGCAGCCAGCCGTTGGTGCTGGAGCAGAAACCGGCAATGGCCTCTGTGTCGGCGACGACGGGCGCATCAGACCAGGCGAACAGCGTGCCGGAGGTGCCGAGGCTCATGGTCACGGTGCCGGCGGCGATATTGCCGGACCCGATAGCGGCCATCATATTGTCGCCGCCGCCGGTGGCGACGCGCGTGGCGGTAGAGAGGCCCAGCCTTTCCGCCGCTTCCGGACGCAGCGTGCCGATACAGCTTTCAGCGCTTTTCAGCGGCGGCAGCGCCGCCCACAGTCGCCCGCTGTCGTCGATAAGCGATACCGTGCGGCGATCCCATTCGCGGGTGCGCACGTTCAGCATTCCGGTACCGGATGCGTCGCCATACTCCGCAACGCGCTCCCCGGTCAGCCAGAAGTTAAGGTAGTCGTGCGGCAGCAGCACCGTGTGCAGACGCGACCAGAGCTCGGGATGCTGCTGTTTGAACCAGAGGATTTTCGAAGCGGTATAGCCGGTGGCGACCGTTAAACCCAACTGCGCCAGCGATCCGCTTACGCCGCCCAGCTGCGCCAGCAGCGCGGCGTTCTCGTCGGCGGTTTCGGTATCGCACCATAGCTTGACGCTGTGCAGCACCTCGCCCTGCTCGTCCAGCGGCACAAAGCCGTGTTGCTGACCCGAGACGCCCAGCGCGTTGATGCGGCGCGCATCCACGCCCGCCTGAGAAACCGCCTGCTGGAAAGCGTCCACCAGCGCCTCGATCCACCACGCCGCCTGCTGCTCGCGTCGGCCGCTGGAGTCGCTGATCAGGCGGTGCGCGGCGCTGCCCTCGCCGAGGATCACCCCCTGTTCGCTGTCGACAATTACGACTTTGGTGCCTTGCGTTCCGCAGTCAATGCCCGCATAGAGCGACATGAGTTACTCCATTTCCAGCATGATTTTGATATCTGAGGCGTTGCCGGCGGCCGCGCGCTCAAAAGCGGCGACGCTTTCGCTGAATTTGTAGGTCTGACTGATCAGCGGCTGCACGCGCAGCTTGCCGCTGCTCAGCAGACGCAGCGTGCGCGGATACATATTGGCGTAGCGGAAAATGGTCTTGAAGGTAATCTCTTTCGCCTGCGCGGCCACGATGTCCATCGGCGCCGCATCGATCGGCATGCCGACCAGCACCGCGGTCGCGCCCGGCGCGGCATGCTGCGCCAGCGTGGCGATAGCCGGTTTGGCGCCGCTGCACTCGAACACCACGTCAGCGCCGTTGCCGCTGGTCAGCGCGGCGACGGTAGAGGCCAAATCGCCGCTTTTGATATTAACCGCGTGCAACCCGTCGTAGTTGGCGGCGACCGCCAGCTTCTCATCGAACAGATCGCAAATGATGACGTCTGAACATCCGCCTGCGAGCGCGGCCAGCGCCGTCACGACGCCGATAGGGCCGGCGCCGATCACCAGCGCGATATCCCCTGGCTTAATCCCCGCTTTGGTCGCGGCGTGCATGCCAATCGCCAGCGGCTCCACCATCGCCCCTTCGGCAAAACTGACGTTATCGGGCAGTTTGAAGGTAAAGGCGCCGGGGTGAATAACGGTTTCACGCAGACAGCCGTGTACCGGCGGCGTCGCCCAAAAACGTACGGCGGGATCGAGGTTGTAGATGCCGGCGCGCGACTGGGCCGAGTTCAGATCCGGGATGCCCGGCTCCATGCAGACGCGATCGCCGGGTTTGACGTGAGTGACATTTTTGCCGGTGGCCAGCACCACGCCCGACGCTTCGTGGCCCAGCACCATCGGCGCCTCAACCACAAAAGGACCAATGCGGCCGTGCTGATAGTAGTGAACGTCGCTGCCGCAAATGCCGACGGAGTGAATTTTAATTTCGACGTCGTTATCGCCGAGCGTTTCATCGAATTGGCGATCTTCAATGGCGATTTTGCCCGCTTGCGCCAGAACCAATGCTTTCATTTTATGCCCCCGGTAAGATCATTTTAATGGTATCGATATCATTTAACTGCGGCGATACTGCTGCAAATAAAGCTGCAAAACTGTGATGCTTGTTAAAAAATCATTATTAAGGTTAACAACCAAACCCTATAGCAATGAGTAACATTGAGTTTGATCACAGATTAACCCTGGCTGCCCTGCAATAAATGTTATCGATACCATTATGATGAGTTGAGGAAGCGATGACGGACACCCATGAATATGTGCAACACACGCTGAGCGCGCTGCGTCAGGCCCACATTACGCTCACGCAGGAAGAGCAGCAGCGTATTGAGATCGCCACGTTCGGACTGCCGGATTACCCTGTTTCCGGCCTGCAGCTGCTGACCTACGTGAACTCGCCGCGCTACTGCGCCAAAGAGCTGGTGCTGTTTCCCAGACAAACCTGTCCTGAGCATCTGCACCCGCCGTTTGAAGGCACGCCGGGCAAACAGGAAACGTTTCGCTGCCGCTGGGGCGAGGTTTACCTGTTCGTGGACGACAGCAGCCTGCCAGAGAATGACGCCGGCGGCGCGCCGGTTTGCCGCGTGCCGGAAGGAAGCGAGGCCTGGTACACCTGCACCGGCTATGTCCTGCTGCGGCCCGGCGAGCAATACACCATCGCGCCGAATACGCGCCACTGGTTTCAGGCGGGCGATAACGGAGCGGTGGTCTCGGAGTTCTCGTCTGAAAGCCGCGATGAGCTGGATATTTTCACCGATCCGCGCGTAAACCGGCTGGCGTAACAATCAGCATTAGCATCGCACCCCAGGATCTGTCATGATTTGTAAATGATACAAAATGATGTGGTTTAATTAAGGAGCCGAAATTGGCAGCAGGTCGGGGACGAAAGGCGACGCTGGCAAGCGTCGCCGCGCAGGCGAACGTCAGTAAAATTACCGCTTCCCGGGCGTTTTCGCAGCCTGAGAAAGTGCATCCGGAAACGCTGCAGCGCATTCGCGAAACGGCAGAGCAGCTTGGCTATGTCGTGAATGCCGCCGCGCGCAACCTGCGGGCGAAAGCCAGTAAAACCATCGGCATCGTCAATCCTGATATGGCAAACCCGTTTTTTGGCGGACTGACGCGGCTGATGACGCTGGAAGCGCAAAAGATGGGTTACGACACGCTGGTGTTTGACTCCTGCGAATCGCAGGAAGCGGAAGACCGCATTATCGATAAGCTGATCGGCTATAACGTCGACGCCATTATTCTTTCCGTGATTTCCAATGACGTTAACTATCATCCCGCCTATATGAAGCGGCTGGAAATTCTCAACATTCCCGTCGTACTGGTCGATCGCGAACTGCAGGCGTCGCACTGCAGCGGCGTCTATATCGATAACCTGGACTGCGGCCTGCAGACCGGCCGCTGGCTGTTAGAGCAGCAGGCCAGCCGCGTCGTCGTGGTTTCCGGGCCGGAAAATTCCAACGTCGCGCGTGAAAGAGTCACTGGTTTGCAGGCGGCTTTGCTGGGCAAGGTGGAGTCGTTCGAAATTCTGTACGCCGATTTCTTTATGGATGCCGCGTGGCGCGAAACCAGCCGCTGGCTGAACAGCCATCAGGCTCCAGATTACTTTGTCGGCTGTAATAACCAGATCTCGCTGGGCATCATTAAAGCCTGTATCGAGCACAAACTGCGGCTCATGGACGAGGTCAACCTTTTCAGTATCGATCATGTTTCCCACGCCGAGATTTACGGTTTCCACTTTCCCTGCGTCAGCCACGACCTGCAGGAGATCGCCTGGCAGGCGCTCAACCTGGCGATTCGCCGCGTGCAGGATGGCGACAGCAAGCCAGGAAAGGTTATCGTGCGCGGCAGGATCGCCGCATAGCGAATGCGGCGCGCGATCTCTGGGCCGATAATCGGCCCAGGTTCCCACCCTAACTTACAATCTCAATCAGATTGCCGTCTGGATCGCGGATAATCGCCTCATAATAGCCATCCCCGGTGACCCGCGCGGGGCTAACCAATATGTTACTGGCGTCAGCCTTCCTGACCATCTCATCGACCCGTTGCCGAGAGCCTACCGTGATGGCGAGATGAGCCCATCCCGTCACTTCTTTCCCGTGCGGGCCGCTCTCCAGTCCGTCCAGACTCATCAGCTCAATGGTCGGCCCTTCGGCTAAGCTGACAAAATAAGAGCGGAAGCCAGGCCGGTTTTTGCTGATATAGAGATCGTTCGATTCAGCGGCGAAGAAATGCCGCCAGAACGCCTTTTGCGCTTCAAGATCTCTGGTCCATAACGCCACGTGTGCGATTTTCATGCGTTTTCCCTTACCGACCGCGCGCGGCCAAGATTCAGGCTGAACGCCAGCGCGCCGACAAACAGCATTAGCCCCATGATGAGTGAAAAGGCGACGGCGAGCGACGTGAAATGAGCGACATAGCCAATGAGTGCCGGGCCGCTCAGCACGCCCAGATATCCCAGGGTGGTCATGGCCGGAACGGCAACCGACTGCGGCATCACGCTCTGCTGCCCCACCGCCGAGAACATCACGGGCACGATATTCGCACAGCCGGCTCCTACCAGCGCGTATCCCGGCAGCGACAGGTGCCACGAGGGAACGTAGATCACCAGCGCAAGTCCGGCGATCGTCATCACCGATCCGCCGACAACCACGGTTAAGCGGCCGAGATGGCGAACAATGCGGTCGCCCGTTAGCCTGGCGGCGGTCATGGCCACGGCGAAACAGGTATATCCCAGACCGCCCAGGGTATCCGGCATGCCTTTCACCTGCGTCAGATAGAGCGCGCTCCAGTCCAGCACCGTCCCTTCGGTCAGAAACACGGAAAAATAGACAATCCCCAGCAACAAAACGATTCCGCGCGGCCTGGCGAACGCAGGCCCCTCTTTAGGGTTGGCGTAGGTCAACAGCCCCGGATAGCTCAGTATGGCTAACGCCAGCACCATAAAACTAACCAGCAGCGTCGCGACAGCAATCTCTGTTCCCATCGCTAACAGCAAGGTCATTACGCCCGCGCCCGCAATGCCGCCAAAACTGTACATGCCATGAAAACCCGACATCAGCGGAACGGATGATTGCTTTTCCACCAGGATCGCCTGAATGTTCATGGCGCAGTCGGTGACGCCCATGCCCACGCCGAATAGCAGCAGCACCAGCCCCAGCAGCAGCGGATTGGCAATAAACGCCAGCGGCGGCGCGCTGACGATAATCACCGCCATGGAAACCATGATGACGCGACGGCAGCCGAAGCGGCTGGTGAGCGAGCCTGTTACCGGCATCGCGATCAGCGCGCCGACGCCCAGACAGAGCAGCAACGTGCCCAGCGTCGCCTCATCGACGCCCGTATTGGCGCGAGCATAGGGCACGATAACCGCCCAGGCGGCGGTGAGCGCGCCCGCAATAAAAAAAGCCAGCCGCGTCGCATGGCGCGAAGTAATTCGGGTGAATGGCATAACCATGTAGTTCCTCGTCAGATGGCTGCAAACCCCTTCTGCGTACGGGTAAAAGCGCAGCAGGAACGGGTTGACAGGTGCGGTGGCATGCACGATCATGCTCACTTAAGCGCGTTATAATAATATTAAAGGTAATTTATGCTCGATTATGCAGCTTTCCCGGAGCAGCGGCAAGCGTTGATCCGACAAACTTTGCGCGAACAGGGACGCGTGGTTTGCGCCGAACTCGCCCGCCAGCTGGGTGTCTCAGAGCATACGGTTCGGCGCGATCTCCATGAACTCAGCAAGGAAGGCCTGTGCAAAAAGGTGTATGGCGGCGCGGTGCTCATCGTGCCGGATGCCGGCACTTTTGCGATACGAAAAGAGCACAATCTCTCAGCTAAAGAGGCCATCGCGCAAAAGTGCGCAGAGCGAATAAAAAATGCGAGCTGCATCTTTATCGATGCCGGTACCACCAATCTGGCTATGACCCGGTTTCTGCCTGCAACGCTCGTCGCTACGGTGGTCACCAATGCGCCCGATATCGCCGCGGCGTTGCTGAACTTTGCCGCGATTGACGTCATTATGCTTGGCGGTCGCATTGATAAAAACAGCGGCGGCTGCGTCGGCAACAGGGCCATTGAGCAGCTGAAAGGCGTGATGTTTGACCAGGCGTTTATAGGCGGATGCGCCATGAGTCCCGATACTGGACTGACAGGCTTTAATTACGATGACTGTGAGTTTAAGAAAGCGGCTATCAGGCAAAGCAGCCAGACCATTATCGGGCTGACCGCAGAGAAAATCCCAGGCGTCGCCAGGTTCTCCGTCGCCAGCTGCGAAGAAATAGACGTTCTGGTTATTGAAGACAAGCTTGATCGCGCATTTCAGCTGGCGCTGAAAGAGAAAAACATCGCCCTTGTCACCGTTTAAGACATTACTGCGCCTTAACCTCGATGCCCGCCGCGACCAGACAGCCTTTGAGGACGCCAAACGCGTCCTGACACTGCCGCTCATTGACGCAGGCGTAGCCGAGCAGCAATCCGCGTTCGCGCTGCGGATGCATATAGTACTGCGAGAGCGGCCGCACCTTTACGCCGCGCTTGAGCGCCTCTGCGGTAATCGCGACGTCATCGCAGCCCGGCGGCAGCCGCAGCACCAGATGCAGCCCCGCTTCATGGTTGACCGGCGGTAAAAACGACGGCCCCAGATAGCGCTCGATCAGCTTGCATAAGAACTGACGCCGCTGGCCGTAGAGTAACCGCATGCGGCGGATATGATCCATGTAGTGCCCCTGGCGGATAAACTCACCCAGTGCGCGCTGGATCAAGAGATGACCGCCGCGGTAGAGTTCGGTCGCCGCGGTGCGCATCGGTTCGGCCAGCATCTTCGGCACCACCATGTAGCCAATGCGCAGCGCCGGATAGAGCGTTTTGCTAAAAGTGCCCATATAGATGACCGGCGCATCCTCTTCCAGCCCCTGTAGCGACGGCCAGGGCGCGCCTGAAAAGCGAAACTCGCTGTCGTAGTCATCTTCGATAATCCAGCTGCCGTGACGTCGCGCCAGCGCCAGCAGGGCTTTACGCCGCGCCAGACTGAGGTGCGCGCCCAGCGGATATTGATGTGACGGCGTCACGAATACCATGCGAGGCGGCGGCCCGGACGCCGGCACGATGCCCTCGTCGTCGACCGGGATGGCGCGAATTTTCATGCCGTTTTTACGCAGCAGGTTGCGCGTGCCCCAGTATCCCGGCTCTTCCATCCACACCAGATCGCCAGGATCGCCCAGCACGCAGCTCACCAGATCCACCGCCTGATGCACCCCTTCGGTGATGAGAATTTGATCGGCATCCGCCTTCACCGATCGCGCCACGCGCAGATACTCCACCAGCGCATGACGGAGATCGGGGCAGCCGCCGCCGCTGCTGTAAATCAGTCGGTGAACGTCGGGATCGCGATTGAGCCGCGCCTGAATCTGGCTAAACAGCTTATGCGGGAATTCGGTCACGTCGGGCGCGCCGGGCACGAAGGCGCCCCACTGATAGGGCGAGGCGGTGGCATGCCCTAGCAGCATCGCGCCGCGTTTTGACAGCGTGGCCGGCAGCGGCGCGGCAACCGGCTGAAGCAGATCGATCGCCTGACTTTGCAGACAAATCTCCGGCAGCGTCTCCACCACGCGGGTGCCGCTGCCGGTGCGCGCCGTAACATAGCCCTGCGCCATTAAACTTTCATAAACATGCAGTACCGTATTACGCGATACGCCCAGCTCGCGCGCCATGTCGCGCGTCGGCGGCAAACGTCCGCCGCGAGGAAAAACCCCTTCAATAATAGCGGCCTGTATGCAGGCCAGCAGTCGCTGCTGTAGCGAACCACTCTGCAAAACCTGCAGTCGCTCTAATAAGTGATCGGCATATAACAGCTGCAATTGGCTCCATCCCACTCTCTGAAATTGGCTCTGGCAACTTACCTCTCCGCACGCATTAATAAAAGCCTTTGTCGGGAATTGTAAATAAAACGTATCAGCTTCCCGGCTCGCTGCCGCGAGTCTGTCCCCCCTGCTCGTCCCGGGCACACAAGCCCGGGAGCCGTTCTGGAGATGTATTGATGACGAGAATGCAGAGTGCGAATGAAGATGCACTGGCACAAAATCTAAAGCCGCGCCATGTGCGCATGCTGTCCATTGCCGGCGTGATTGGCGCAGGCCTGTTTGTGGGATCCGGCCACGCTATCGCCGAGGCGGGCCCGGCGGTGCTTATCGCCTATGCCGCCGCTGGCGCGCTGGTGGTGTTGATTATGCGTATGCTGGCGGAGATGGCGGTGTCGCTGCCGGACTCCGGCTCGTTCTCTACCTACGCCGACAAGGCGCTCGGCCGCTGGGCCGGCTTTACCATCGGCTGGCTCTACTGGTGGTTTTGGGTGCTGGTGATCCCTCTGGAAGCGAACGCGGCCGGCACCATCCTGCACGCCTGGTTTCCGCAGATCGCCATCTGGCAGTTTACGCTCGCTATTACGGTGGTTTTAACCCTAACCAATTTGCTGAGCGTAAAAAACTACGGCGAGTTCGAGTTCTGGTTCGCCCTGCTCAAGGTCGCGGCGATCGTCGCATTCCTGTGTGCCGCCGGCCTGGCCGTATTCGGCTATCTGCCCAACAGCGGCGCCAGCGGCCTTCAGCATCTTTATGACACCCAGGGATTTATGCCCAACGGCATCGGCAAGGTGATGGCGGCGATTCTGACCACCATGTTTTCATTTATGGGTACCGAAATTATTACCATCGCAGCCGCCGAATCGAAGAACCCCGGCAAGCAGATCACTCAGGCCACCAATTCGGTTATCTGGCGTATCGCGCTGTTCTATCTGCTGTCGATATTTTTCGTGGTCGCGCTGGTGCCCTGGAATTCGCCGTCGCTGGTTGAGCACGGATCCTATCAGACCGTGCTGCAGGCCATGAATATCCCGCACGCCAAACTCATCGTCGATGTCGTGGTGCTGATCGCGGTTTGCAGCTGCCTTAACTCGGCGCTCTATACCTCTTCGCGCATGCTCTACTCCCTGTCGCGTCGAAAAGATGCGCCTGCGGCGGCCTCGCGCACCACGCGCAGCGGTACGCCATGGGTTGCGGTGCTGCTTTCGACGGCGGCGGCGTTTGTCGCGGTGGTGGCTAACTATCTGGCGCCCAGCGTGGTGTTTGAGTTCCTGCTGGCAAGCTCAGGCGCCATCGCGCTGCTGGTTTATCTGGTGATAGCTTTCTCTCATCTGGTGCTGCGCAAAAAGCGCGAAAAAGCGGGCGAAACGCTGAGTTACCGCATGTGGCTGTTTCCCGGTCTGACCTGGCTGACCATTTTGTTTATCGTCACCGTGCTAGTTTGCATGTTATTTAACGCGCAGCATCAAAATGAGTTGCTGGCGACCGGCGGTCTGACGCTGGTGATTATCATCGCCAGCCTGGTGATGCCGCGCAGGGAGCGGCAGCGGCAAAAAGCGCGCTTCTACGCCGTGCGCTCCTCTGAAAACTCCTGACAAGTCTCTCTGAGGCGCGCCGTACCGCAGTGCGCCTCGCCTCCGCCCGTATCGCTTTCCGCACGGTAAATTAAGCGAACCGACGCGGTTAACCTTTGCTCCAGTAGGCCATAAAGCTCACGCTCTCGCTCGCCAGCTGGCGCTCGCTCACCAGATAGCGCCGGATATGCCTGACGGCTGAGGACTCCGCCGCCACCCAGCCGTAAAAACGATCGTTTTTGCACGCCGCACTGCGCCACAGGCTCTCCTGTTCGACCTCAAGGGACGCCGGAGAGGCGCGGAGCGCGGAGTCAGGCACGGCGACGTTCGCCTTTACCGCCTGCAGCAGCGCTGCGTCGTGCGCCGACCGGATTTGGTCGCGGGGAAGCCAGAAGACCTCGGCAAAGGCATATTCCTGCCAGTCGACGCAGTCCTCCGCCCGCGGTACCTCCTGAAAAATCTGCAGCGCAGGCGGCGACGCCATTTGCGCCACCTGCTCAAGGATCCCTTTCACCGCCGGCAGCGCCGTCTCATCGGCGACCACCAGCGCGCGCTCTACCTCGGTATGAGGCCGCCACTCATATCCCCCGCTGTCGGCGGCGTGTTGCCGATTGGGCGCGACCATCTGCAGAGCGTCGCCTGGCGCGGCGCCAATGACCCAGGCCGAAGCGGGCCCCTCTGTGCCATGAATCACAAACTCCACCTCCACCAGGCGGTCGGCAGCGTTAACCGCGCGCAGCGTGTAGGTGCGCGGTATCGGTCTTTGCTCGGGCGGCAAGGCTTTAAGCTGCTCGCGCCACGGAAGATGCGCGGTTAACGAGGCGGGAATCCCCTGTAACGACGGAAAGAGAATTTTAATGCGTTGATCGGGCCCATCGCGCTTCATCATCTCTATTTCTTCGCCCGTAAAGAGGCAGCTCACCAGCGAGGGAGAGAGCCATCTTTTGCGCAGCAGGGTGACATTGAATAAGCGGTAGGCTGGAATGGGATCCATATTTTTTCCTGACGTTCAGCGCGCGCTTTCCGCGCTTGCCGTTACTCGCAGCCAACAGGCCACCATGAAAAACATCACCGATGCTATCCATGCGCCCGCCAGCACCTGGTGCTGTCCCCACTGCCACGTGATAAAGGGGATCAGCAAGGCGCTCAGGCCGTAGCCAAGCGTGTGGCTGGTGGCGATGAGGCCCGCGCCTTTGCCGATAGAGAGTTTTTGATTAAGCATCAGCTGATAGGCTGGGGTCGCCATCGCGGCGCCGAAAGAGGTGACGGCGATGCCTACATAAAGCGAAATAAGGTTGCCGACAACCATGATGCCCAGCCCTGCGCTCATCATTACCGCTGCGCTAAACAACAGCGGCTGAATCTGCAGCCGCTGCGGCCTGACCACAAGAAACTGCGCCAGCAGCGTCGCAATGGCGGCCAGGCTCAGCAGCCAGGCGATATGACGGCTGACCGCCGCGGGCTCGCTCATGTAATCGCGCAGCACGGGCGCCAGTCCGATCTGCATCAGGCTGATGCTGAGGGCGAGCAGCGCCGCCAGCGCCAGAAGCGGCAGCAAACTGCTATGCCAGCGTGCGGCATGATGCGCCACCGGCGCCAGCGGCAGATCGCCATACTCGCGGCCGATCAGCATCAGGGCGAAGAGCGGCGCGGCGGCCATCAGCCACAGCGGCGCCATCGGATAAAGGCTGAGCGCCAACGCCGCCAGAGGCGGCCCCAGCAACCTCCCGCAGCTTAACCCGGAACTGATCGCCGCCAGCGCCGCCATGCGCCGCTCTGCGCCAGCGCGCTGCATCGCCCAGGTTTGCGCGGCGGGCACCATACCCGAGACGGTCAGACCGTACACCATCCGCGACAGGATTAGCGCGGCAAGCCCAGCAGGCATGCCGACCCGCTTTTCCGCCATCAGCCAGACCGCCAGTGCCAGAATGCCGAAGCTGGCCAGATAGCCTGACAGCGACGCCACCACGACAAATTTACAGCCCTTCACTTCGGAGACGCGTCCCCACCATGGCGAGGCGGGCAGAAACAGCATCGAACCAAACATCAATAAACCGGCCCAGGTCGAGAGCGTCAGGCCGGTCATCTCTACCAGCTGTGGCAGCACGACCAGTAAGCCGTTCTGACCAATTCCCAGCAGCCCGGCGCAAAAAGCCAGCGGCCAGCTTGATTTACCCGGCCCCGTCATACCCGCCTGCTCTGTAATAACTGACACATAAATGTAAAGACACCGTTAAAAACAGGGATATACAGTTCATTAGATGTATGCAAATATTGCAAAAATGATTGCCTTTGTAAATTAAATAATTATCATAACGATAATCATTATCAGTTAAGAAGTGAGATTATCTTATGGATGGCTTTTCTCAAACGGCTGGCGTTGACGTGGCGGCGCAGTGCTTTCTCAATGCACTTTTTCGGGAAACGCGCGACTGGAAATATGTTGCCGAGGCTGCGCCCGGCCAGAGGCAGCATATTGACCTGCCCCTTTCGTCATCGCAGGCGATCCGCCTGCCGCTGCGCTACTTCTCTCCTACTCAGCACCATCAGTATCAGTTTCCCGCGCGGCTCATCAGCCCGGATTCGCCTGAGGGCGAAGCCATCAGCTTTGCAACCCTGGTAGCGCTAATCCTGGCAAAACCGGCTATTCGCGCAGAACTCAGCAGCGACGTCATCGAGCGTTTCCAGCAGCGCGTCGGCGAAAGCCATGCCAATACCTGGCAGGCGATCAATGTGCGTCATCGCTGGCCTGAGCTACGCAACAAACCGCTTTCGTTTGCTGAGGCCGAGCAGGCGCTGCTGGTGGGGCACGCATTCCACCCAGCCCCGAAATCGCACGAGCCTTTTGATGAAGCAGAAGCGCGCCGCTATCTGCCTGAGTTTGCCTCTGACTTCCCGCTGCACTGGCTTGCTGTCGATAGCGAGTATGTGGCGGGCGAAAGCCTTGGCCTGTCGTTGCGCGCCCGTCTGCTGCGTTTTGCCGCGCAGAGCGCGCCCGCGCTGCTGAGCCAGTTTACCGACCAGCGCTGGCTGATCCCGATGCATCCGTGGCAGGCACGCTATCTGCTGTCGCAGGCGTGGTGCCAGCAGCTGGTCGCCAGCGGCGCGCTGGCGGACTTAGGGGAATGCGGCAGCGCCTGGCTGCCTACCAGCTCGTCGCGTTCGCTCTACTCGCCCGCCAGCAGCGACATGATCAAATTCTCGCTGAGCGTGCGTCTGACTAATTCGGTGCGGACCCTGTCGGTGAAAGAGGTGAAGCGCGGTATGCGCCTGGCGCGTCTCGCCCAGACCCCGCGCTGGCAGTCGTTGCAGATGGACTATCCCACTATGCGCGTGATGCAGGAGGATGGCTGGGCCGGGTTGCGCGCCGCTGATGGCGCGATCCAGGAAGAGAGCCTGATGGCGTTTCGCGTCAACAGCCTCTTCGATACCCCGGCAACCCAGACCAACGTGCTGGTCAGCCTGACGCAGGCCGCGCCAGACGGCGGCGACAGCCTGCTGGCGGCAGCGGTAAGAAGAGTGAGCGTTCGGCTCGGGCTGACGCTTGCCCAGGCGGCGCAGTGCTGGCTGAACGCCTACTGCGATCGCGTACTGCTGCCGCTGTTCGGCACCGAGGCCAATTACGGCCTGGTGCTGCTGGCGCATCAGCAAAACATTCTGGTGGAGATGCAGCAGGATCTGCCGGTCGGCCTGCTCTACCGCGACTGCCAGGGCAGCGGCTTCACGGAAAACGCGGCCGACTGGCTGGCGCAGATTGACGAAGCGGATGCGGAAAACCGCTTTAGTCGCGAGCAGGTGCTGCGCTACTTCCCCTATTACCTGCTGGTCAACTCCACGCTGGCGGTCACCGCCGCGCTGGGCGCCGAAGGCTTCGAGACCGAAGAGCGCCTGATGGCGCAGGTGCGCGACCGGCTGGCGGCGTTGCGCAGTCGCGTCAGCGATACCCGCAGCCTTGATTACGTGCTCGACAGCCGACACTGGAACTGTAAAGGCAATTTCAACTGCTATCTCTACGACCACAACGAAAACACCATCGCCGATCCGGCGGTGATCTACTTCGATTTCCAGAATCCGTTCTACAGGGAGAAGCCGTGATGCCAAACGCGCATATCGTACATGGCGACACCGGTTTCCGCTGTGCGCTGACCGGACAGCCGTTGCCGCTCATGCTCGGGCTGGACAACAGCGCCGCGCTGCAGTTTATAGCGGCGATACCGGAAGGCTGGCTTGCCGAGGCGATCGATCAGCTGCTGGTAGCCGCACCGCACCTGAGCGGCGTTCATCTCCCCTGGGCGCAGTGGCAGCATGAGCCGCAGGCGCAGGCGCTGTTCGCGGCGGTCGACGGCGACTACATTTCCCGCGAAACCTTCTGGCAGCTGCCGATCTGGCGCCGCGGCGAACGCCCGACGGCCAGCGGCAAAATGCAGTTCGACGATGAGCGTCAGCTCTTCTATCCCGTGCGTCCGGCCAGGCCGGAAGGCGAAATCTATCGCCGCTACGATCCGCAGATCAAGCGGACGCTCAGCTTTCGCGTCGCCGACGTGGCGGAGGACGCCGCGCGCTTTACGCGCTGGATGAACGCGCCCCGCGTCAACGCCTTCTGGGAAATGGCGGCGCCGCAGCCGGAGCTGGAAAACTACCTGCGCAAGCAGCTCGACTCCGCATATTGCATTCCGGTGATTGGCTGCTTTGACGACCAGCCGTTCGGCTATTTCGAAATTTACTGGGCGGCGGAAGATCGCATCGGCCGTCACTACCGCTGGCAGCCTTACGATCGCGGTTTGCACATGCTGGTGGGCGAAGAGGCGTGGCGCGGCGCGCACTTTATTCGCAGCTGGCTGCGCGGACTGACGCACTATCTGTTTCTCGACGAGCCCCGTACGCAGCGCATCGTCGCTGAACCGCGCTACGACAATCAGCGTCTGTTCCGCCATCTGCCGGTTGCCGGCTATCACCCCCTCAAGGAGTTCGATTTCCCCCACAAACGCTCTCGCCTGGTGATGAGCGAGCGCCACCGCTTCTTTACGGAGGTGGGGTTATGATGTGGGAGCGCGTCAACCGCGAGATGATCGCCAAAATTCTCGCCGAGCTAGAGTATGAGCAGGCGCTGCGCGCTATAGAGCGGTCAGCTGGCCGCTGGGAAATCATCGTGGGCTCAGCGCGCTGGGAATTTGCCGCCAGCCGCGGCATCTGGGGCTGGCTGCATATCGATCCCGCCTCTCTCAGCGGCGGGCCGCTGGAGGCTGACGCGCTGCTGCGTCAGCTGGCCGTGGCGCTGGAGATGAGCGATGCCCAGACGGCCGAGCATCTTGAAGATCTTTACGCCACGCTGCGCGGCGATCTGCAGCTGCTGGAAGCGCGCCGCTCGCTGAGCGCCGACGATCTGATCGCGCTCAATGCGGATGAGCTGCAGTGCCTGCTCAGCGGACATCCCAAGTTCATCTTCAACAAAGGGCGGCGCGGCTGGGGGCTGGATGCGCTGCGCACCTATGCGCCGGAGTACCGCAACCGGTTTCAGCTGCACTGGGTCGCGGTGCGCCGGGATAAGCTGGTCTGGAGCCATGAAGAGGCGTGCGACATCTCTACCCTGCTTGCCAGCGCCATGGATGACGCCGAGCTGACGCGTTTTCACCAGCACTGGCAGTCAGTCGGACTCGACGACAGCTGGATGGCGCTGCCCGTTCATCCCTGGCAGTGGCAGCAAAAAATCGCGATTCACTTTCTGCCGCAGCTGGCGCGCGGCGAGATAGTCGAGCTGGGCGCCTTCGGCGACCGCTATCTGGCGCAGCAGTCGCTGCGCACCCTGACTAATGTCAGCCGCGCTGCGCGATTCGACATCAAACTGCCGCTGACCATCTATAACACCTCCTGCTATCGCGGCATTCCCGGCAAGTATATCGCCGCCGGGCCGCTCGCCTCCGGCTGGTTAACGCGACAGTTCGCGCAGGATGAGACGCTGCGCGCCACCGGCGCCCGGATTCTGGCGGAGCCGGCCGCAGGCTACCTGTCTCACGAAGGCTACGCCGCGCTGCCGCAGGCGCCCTATCGCTACCAGGAGATGCTCGGCGTGATCTGGCGCGAAAGCCCCGGCTGCTACTTGCAGGCAGGCGAACAGGCGGTGCTGATGGCCGCGCTGATGGAAACCGACAACGCCGGACGCCCGCTGATTGACGCCTGGATTAAGGCTTCGGGGCTGGATGCGGCAAGCTGGCTGAGCCGCATGTTCGACGTGGTGGTGATCCCCTTCTATCACCTGATGTGTCGCTACGGCGTGGCGCTTATCGCGCACGGTCAGAACGTCACGCTGGTGATGAAGGACCATATTCCGCAGCGCATTCTGCTGAAGGATTTTCAGGGCGATATGCGCCTTGTCGATCGCGATTTCCCGGAGGCGGCGTCGCTGCCCGCCGCGGTGAAAGAGGTCACCGCGCGCCTGAGCGCCGACTACCTTATTCACGATCTGCAGACCGGGCACTTTGTCACCGTGCTGCGTTTTATCTCCCGTCTGACACTGCAGTCGGGCATCGACGAACGCCATTTTTATCGCCTTCTCGCCAGCGTGCTGCAGCGCTATATGGCGCAACACCCGGCAATGGCCGATCGCTTCGCCCTGTTCGATCTCTTCAAACCTCAGATCATCCGCGTCGTGCTTAATCCGGTAAAGCTGAGGTTCTCAGAGCACGACGGCGGCAGCCGAATGCTGCCCAACTACCTTACCGATCTCGATAACCCTCTCTATCTGGTGACCCAGGAGTCTGCAAAATGAAGCCTTATGATTTCATTGGCATAGGCATCGGCCCGTTCAACCTCAGCGTCGCCGCGCTGGCGGAAGGACTGGACGGTTTTAGCTCGCTGTTTCTTGAGCGCAAACCCGACTTCGCCTGGCATCCCGGCATGATGGTGCCGGACTGCGCAATGCAAACCAGCTTTCTTAAAGACCTGGTGAGCGCGGTCGAGCCGACCAACCGCTATAGCTTTGTCAACTATCTGGTGCAGCAAAAGAAATTCTACCGTTTTCTCACCACCGAGCAGCGCACGGTCTCCAGGGAGGAGTTTTCCGACTACCTGGCCTGGGTGGCGAAGCGGCTGAGCAATCTGGCCTTTAACCAGCCGGTCACCCGCGTGACCTTTAACGACGCGACGCGTCTGTTCACGGTTGAAACCGCGCATGACTGTTTCCAGGCACGCCATGTCTGTCTCGGCATTGGAAAGCAGGCCCGGCTGCCGGCGTGCGTCACCGAACAAAGCGATCGCTGCTTTCACGCCAGCGAAATGATGCTGCGTCGGCCGGACCTGCACGGCAAGCGCGTTACCATCGTCGGTGGTGGCCAGAGCGGCGCCGACCTGTTTCTCAATATCTTCCGCGGCGAATGGGGCCAGCCCGCAGCCCTGAACTGGGTGTCGCGCAGGAATAACTTCAACGCGCTGGATGAAGCCGCCTTCGCCAACGAGTACTTCACGCCGGAGTACCTGGAAAGCTTCTCGACGCTGGACGAAAGCGCGCGCCAGCAGATGCTGAACGAGCAGAAGATGACCTCAGACGGCATCACCAGCGAGTCGCTTCTCGCCATCTATCGGGCGATGTATCACCGCTTTGAGGTGCTGCGCGAGCAGCCCTGGGCGCGCCTGATGCCGTCGCGCTCGGTGATCTCGCTCGATAAGGCGCAGGAGGCGCAGCAGCTGAGGCTGCGTCACCATCTCGATCGCGGCGAAGAGCAGCTGACGACCGACGTGGTGATTTTCGCCACCGGCTACCGCTCGGCGCGTCCCGCTTTTCTGGCGCCTGTTGCGCATCGCCTGCAGCTCGATCGCGACGAAAATTTCCAGATCAACACCGACTTCACCCTTAACTGGGACGGACCGGAAAGCAACAGCCTTTTTGCCGTCAATGCCGGGATGCAGCGTCTGGGCATTGCGGAACCCCAGCTCAGCCTGATGGCCTGGCGCGCCGCCCGCATTCTTAACCGTGCGCACCCGGCAGAGCCGTTCGAGCTGAGCACCACCCCTGGCGTGATCCAGTGGCGCACGCAGCAGCCGGAAAATCACGATCGGGATCCTCAACACACCGTTAATACAGTTCAGTTTTGAACACGCCATCGGAAAAAAATAAAAAATGAAACAGCCGTATCTGTGGGTTTTAAATCCTTGTTTACTCGCGATGCTCTCTTCCGGCGCTTGGGCCGAAGAGATAAAAGAGGATCAAATGGTGGTCTCCGCCAGCCGCTCGCACCGCAGCGTGGCGGAAATGGCGCAAACCACCTGGATTATCGAGCAGGATGAAATTGAGCAGCAGGTTCAGGGTGGCAAGGAGTTAAAAGAGGTGCTGGCGCAGCTCATTCCCGGCATGGACGTTAGCAGTCAGGGACGCACCAACTACGGTATGAACATGCGCGGTCGCTCGATGATGGTGATGGTGGACGGCGTTCGCCTTAACTCGTCACGCAGCGACAGCCGCCAGCTGGACGCGATCGATCCGTTCAATATCGAGCGTATCGAGGTGATTTCAGGCGCGACCTCGCTCTATGGCGGCGGCAGTACCGGCGGCTTAATTAATATCGTCACTAAAAAAGGCCAGCCGGGCACGCAGGCGGAGCTGCAAACCGGCGTCAAAAGCGGGTTCAACAGCCATAACGATCATGATGAGAACGTCGCGGCGGCGGTGAGCGGCGGCGACGACAAGGCCTCGGGTCGCCTGTCGGTTGCTTATCAGCGCTACGGCGGCTGGTACGACGGCAAAGGCAACGAGGCGATCATCGACAATACCCAAACCGGGCTGCAGTATTCCGATCGTCTGGATGTGATGGGCACGGGCACGCTCAATATCGATGAGAACCAGCAGCTGCAGCTCACCACGCAGTACTTCAAGAGCGAATCGGACGGCAAGCACGGCCTCTATCTGGGCGAGAATTTCTCGGCGGTAACCGGCTCCGGCAGCGCCTATAACTCAGGCAATCTCGACTCCGACCGCCTGCCCGGCACCGAACGCCATCTGATCAATGTGCAGTACTCCAATACCGACTTTTTCGGCCAGGATCTGGTGGCGCAGGTTTACTATCGCGACGAGAGCCTGACCTTCTATCCTTTCCCTACCCTTACCCGCAACCGCGTCTCCAGTATCGGCGCCTCGCAGCAAAAGACCGATTTCTATGGCGGCAAACTGACCCTCAACAGCCAGCCGCTCGATGCCCTGACGCTGACTTACGGCGTTGACGCCGACCATGAGACCTTTGACGCCAATCAGCAGTTTTTTGACCTGAATACCGCGGCGCAAAGCGGCGGCATGACGCTAAAAAACGCCTATAACGTCGGGCGCTATCCAGGCTATAGCATCACCAATCTCGCGCCGTTCCTGCAGTCGAGCTACGACATCGACGCCATCACGCTGAGCGGCGGCGTGCGGTATCAGTATACGAAAAACAAAGTGGACGACTTTGTCGGCTATGCGCAGCAGCAGGCAATCGCCACCGGCCAGGCCAACTCGGCGGATGCGGTGCCGGGCGGCTCGACCGATTACAATAACCTGCTCTTCAATGCCGGCATTCTGGGTCGTCTGACCGAGCGCCAGCAGGTCTGGTTTAACTTCTCGCAGGGCTTTGAGATCCCCGATCTGGCCAAATATTACGGCTCCGGCACCTATCGCCTGGCGAACGGGCACTACAACCTCACCAACAGCGTTAACGTCAATGATTCGAAGCTCGATGGGATTAAAGTCGATTCTTACGAGCTCGGCTGGCGCTATACCGGTGATAACCTGCGCACCCAGCTGGCGGCTTACTATTCGCTGTCGGATAAAACTATCAGTATCAATAAAACCGATATGACGATTAACCTGGATGACGATAAGCGCCGCATCTATGGCGTGGAAGGCCAGGTTGATTACTTCTTTAACGACAGCGAATGGAGCACCGGCTCTAACTTCAACGTCATTAAATCTGAAACGCGCGTCGAGGGTAAATGGGAGAAGCTGACCATCGACAGCGCCAGCCCGTCCAAAGTCAGCGCCTGGCTGAACTGGGCGCCTGGCGACTGGAACCTGCGCGTGCAGAGCACGCAAACCTTTGACGTTTCCGATGCGGACGGCAAGAAAATCAACGGCTATAACACCGTTGACCTGCTGGGAAGCTATGCGCTGCCGGTCGGCAAACTCAGCTTCAGCGTGGAGAACCTGCTGGATAAAGATTACACCACGGTGTGGGGGCAGCGGGCGCCGGGGCTCTATAGCCCGACCTACGGCGACGCAGCGCTTTATACCTATAAGGGGCGCGGACGGACCTTTGGGCTGAACTACTCGGTGCTGTTCTGAGGTTAAATGGGCATCTGCTCTGAGGGATGCCCGAAAGCGAATTGACTCTGCGCGTAAGCCTCTGCCTGTAGTACGGACCAGCGGCTTACGCCTTTTCTTTTTTAAATAGAGAGCAAGAAACTGGCAAAACCGTCAAACTAAAGTAAACTTAAATTTCTATCCACAGTTAAGGGCGATTCCCATGCCAGTATATGACATCTCAATTGAACTCCGTGGGAAAGTAAACGCGGCTGAAGAGTACAGGCGCCTGCGCAATGCCATGAACGACAATGGATTCCGGCACAGCATCGCTGACGACAGTGATAAAACTTACTGGCTCCCCAGAGATATATTTACCTATCAGGGAGATATCTCTAAACAAGAGCTGATGGATGCCGTCTACCATCTGTTAACCGAATTTGTACCTGCACCAGGCGTGATGGTGACAGAGTCGGTCGGCCGCTGCTGGCGCGGTCTCAGAGAAATCGAGGATTTTTAGGCGTTACAGATCGGAGATAACTTGCACAGAACTTTAAGATATCTTAATATTTAATATCTCATCCGTCGCTGAACTTCTCGGTGCTAGTCTGAGGTTAAACAGGCATATGCGTTGGCAGATGCCTGTTTTTTAGAGGGATCCCGAACAATATGGACACTTCTTTTTCAAGAAGACTTTGCATTTTCGAGCGGCGCTTATCGCTTGCTGAGAGTTATATCTGACAAGCATGCCCGCTTTGTGCCAGAAGCGGACGCTAATAATTTCAAATGCGATGGCTAAAAAAACAAATAATGGATATTAAGAGTGAAAACATTAACTCAAGAAGAAACCCCTATATATAATTAATTATTTTAGGGGTTTATACGAGATTGGCTACGCAAACATTCAACTGCAGCCTCGAGTAACTCTTCATTAGGCATAATTGAGCCCCACTCTCTCCAAAAATCTCGTGTTGCACTATTTGGCTTAACTTGTGGCTGATCAAGTTTAATTCGGGTTGGAAGAAGAACTGCATCACCTAATAGAAGGGCCTCTCCGGTATCGAGAAGAGGAAGCATTGAGGTTAAGCCCACCAAGGAATCAGGCATTAGTCTCTTGATAACATTTTGATCGCTATCGTTAGTAAGTCGAAGAGCTAAGAAGTTATTGCATTGGGAGAGTATAGTTTTGCTAACGTCAGATGGCCTTTGGCTTACTACAAGCAGTGAGAATCCGTACTTTCTTCCTTCTTTTGAAATTCGCTCAAAAGACCACAGAGCTTGTCTTTGAACTGCATCTGCATTGTCTTTCACTGGCAGATAAAGGTGAGCTTCATCACAAAGTAAGGTGATTGGCGTACGTGAGTCAGCGTTCATCCAGAATTGTACGTCATAAGCAAGCGGGCTAATGTTCCTGTAACAATAGGGAGCACATCCGCAGGGACCTCAGAAAAATCCACAACTTTGACACCATTACCAGAATCAGCGCGCAACAATTTTATAATTTGCTTGGCAAGCCAGCCGTAATCAAGCGCATCTGACGGTGGTGAAAACATAAAGCCATAACGGCGATCATCAAGTTTGGATTCAAGCCGCGATATAAAGCGCGTTAGTTTGTCTTCCCATTCGCCTTTAATCGCAGCACCACCTTTTCCCACCCCTTTTGTTGTGTTATCAGTTTTCAAACAGGTAATTAAGTCAGAAATAGCATATGGGATTGGGGAATCTACTGTAAATGTCTCCTTAACTTTAGTTTTTTTTGAGAAATCAAGAGATTTCCCTTTCAAAGCACGGACATGGAGAGTGAAACGTGATGCCTGGTTTGGAGCGTTTTGATCGCTGCGATCCAGAATCATTGAAAGCATCTCATCTCGATTTAAAAGCCAGTATGGCAGAAATAGTGCATCGTCTTTAGGAGAGGAAAGGTCTCCAGGGCCTGCGATACGGAAACGCTGTGCAAAACCACCTTTACTTTTGTCTGTTAGAGGGGCGTATTCGCCGTGCATATCAAAAACAATGATATTAGGAAATTTTAGCTTAGCTGCACGCTCAAGAATAAGTGCCACCGCCCAGCTCTTGCCAGAACCAGTGCTTCCAAGAATGGCTGCATGCCGCTGGAAAAATTTATCCCCATTCGCGATGGCTACAGCGCTTTGGTCGGCCACAAAAGTTCCAAGCTTTAATCGCTCCTCGTCGGATAATCCTGCTCCTAAAATGCCCATAAAACGCTGCAGATTATTGCCTTCGATTACAAAGCAGTCACGATCTATTTGCGGAAAGCTGTCAGCGCCGCGTTTAAAAATGTTGGATTTTTCTCCATCTACAGTTCTGTAAGTACCTACGATAAAAGCTTGCATGTGATCTGATGGTGAAATGGTGAGCATACCAAGTTCATTGGCTTCAGGATCAGGGAGCTCTTCACGGAGAGAACGAGTAACTCGGTCAATTACTCCAATCAAGTATTCCGACTGGAGAGCGCCCTTGATAGCAATAAGTTGGCCAATACCTATATGGGTCAACATCTCAGAATTAGTGACGTCAACGGCTACGCGGCTTGTGTCAACTCCTGCCACTCTGCCTATTTGATCGTTATCTGTAAAAACGAGCGCAGGAATAGTCATGCTGATAATACCCCTTTAACAAATCCGTCTAGATCCCAGTAATCAATACCAGGGTAAAAAACCTCTATTCCATCTATGATAAAGCAAGCGCCTACGACACCATCTTTTTTGTGAAACTCCGCAGCAATAACATTTTTGTTATTGATGGCAATTTCTCTTGCTTTAGGAGAGAGAGCAAAAGTTAAAATTACTGTTTTTACACCTGATTTAATACGGGGTGTAAGATGCGTTTCCAAATGGTCATCATTGAAACCATACCCAATGATGAGAAATCGGCGTGCCTTATCGATTGCGTCATTTGCCTTCTCCCTATGTTTGTCGAATGGACTTTCATACCCGCTCCTAAATTTGTTTAATCCTGGAGTAATGATAAGACGAGGGAATGGTAATGACCCAGCATAGCGGACTGGATTACCTTCTCGATGATACCAGTCAAGGCTACCATGTGGCTTAAAAATATTAACTTTCGTCGCAAATTTATAACGAACATTTCTGCCAACTAATTGAACATTGCGACAAAAACTCCAGTTACTAGCATGTGGATCAAAACGTGCTGCAAAATGACCACTGAACATAGTATCGACTGCCAGTCCAGCTTCTTCACATGCCAACTCGACAAGACGATCATAATTTGTCGTCACAATTGGTATACCTGCATCAGGCTTAAGCAAATGTGGAAGTAACTTAGTAAGGCGAAGCTTTCTCGTATTACTAAATACTTCAGATATAATGCTTTTTTCGGCATTGTCAATGAAATCGGCAGTACACTTAACAATAGCTGCTTCGAGAGATTGTGTAGGAGCCTGCTTCAATAAAGCTGCTTCTAATCCCTCCGTAGTAATGGAAGGAGCTATGCTGTGCCAAAGCTTAATATCATCTTGAGAAATAATGGCAGGGATATGGGTAATAAGATGGTCACTAAGGCCGCCCATCCCTGGAACTCCTTCAGCACAAGACAAACCAGAACCAACAATTAATACGAGCCCATCACTAAGATGAGCTTGTAGCTGTTTTTTTAAAGCTCTAAGCTCCATTGTGCCCCTGCCTCCATAGGTATAGCTCTAAGCCAAAGGAGGTAGTTTTGATAGCCTCCAGTATGAAAAATCAATTTTCAGGACAATTCTGATTTTCTTTTATAAGAATTCATATCACGAAATTAAGTTTTTCGCACTAAAGTATTGTGATTTTTATGACTTTAATCATTACTCAAACTGAAGAGTGACGACATCGTAAAGACTACTTTTCATTCACCGTGAAGCCCTAAGCTCAGCAGCAAGCTGGCTGACTACGACCCTCCAGCACTGTCTCATCAAAGAAACTCAAATAACCTATTCAGAAAGGCGCGTACGGCGGGACTTAATCGGCGCCTTTTAGGGCAGAGAAGGAGCGGGTTATGTCGCGCTGCGGCACATTCAGCCAGCACCGTCACCAGCGCTCCCCGCTTTTATCATGACGCCGCCCTGACTTGATGCCATGCCAATGCCTGCACCAGCGGCGAAGGTTGCCAGCAGGTAGACCCTGATGAAATGGCGAGCTGCCACTGACAGGAAGAGTGGCAGTCGCAACGCGCAGGATTAGCCTACTTCATGCATCAGCGCCACCGCATCCTCTCCCGCAGGAATACGCATCGGCGCACTGGGATCGGTGGCGGCACGCCATATCGCTTCCGCAACGTCAATCGCTTTGGTGGTGGGTTGCGGCTGCTGCATTCCGCTAAACACGCTATCCAGCAGCGGCTGATAGGGTTCAGGCTGGGTGTTTTCCATGCGCGACCTGGCGTTTTTGCCGAAATCCGTGGTTGGCGCCAGGCCCGGCAGAACCAGACGCACGTTGATGTTGAAAGGCTGTAACTCTAGCGCCAGCGATTCGGTAAAAGCGTTCACCGCTGCCTTACTCGCCGTATAAACAGCCAGCAAGGGCAGAGATTTAAGCGTCACGGTAGAGGTGACGTTAATCACCCTGCCGCTTTGTCTCGCGCGAAACTGAGGCAGTACAGCCTGCGTCATCGCGATAGTGCCGAGCGTATTGGTTTCGAATACCTCGCGCACCGTGGACATCTCCATACCTTCCAGCGCGGCGAGCACACCTATTCCGGCGTTGTTCACCAGAACATCAATCTCGCCCGCTTCTGCGATAGCCTGCCTGATGCTCTCCTCGTTGCTGACATCCAGCGGCAGCAGACGCAGATTATCGGCATCCGGAAACAGATCGGCTCGGGGATTACGCATGGTGGCGATCACGTTCCAGCCGCGTTCAAGAAAATAACGCGCCGTTTCATGGCCAAAGCCTGAAGAACATCCGGTGATTAAGATCGTTTTCACAATTTACTCCTGCTGGTGTTGGGGTAGGCGATTACTATATAGTCAGCTTTATGTACGCACTATAATGCACAGTCCAGCATTCATTCGCAGGAGTCCAGATGATCGATCCCTTAGCTGAAATCGTCTCGCTGCTACAACCGCAAGCGGCGTTCTCTAAGCGCGTGTGCGCCAACGGCCGCTGGCGGGTACAGCGCAACGAAACCGGTCAGCCGTTCTATTGCCTGCTGCTGGAAGGCCGCAGTCAGCTCACCCTGAAAGGAAACCCGCCGATCACCCTGGAGCCCGGGGACTTTGTGCTCATCCCCGCCGCGCTGGAATTTTCTATGAGCAGCGTCGAACCGCCCGCAGCCGATGCGTCGGATACCCTGCCGCAAATGCTCGCCCCTGGGGAATTCTGGATAGGCGATCCAGAACAATCCGCCGACGTGCAAACCCTGATTGGCTATTGCCACTTCGACGCGCCCGATGCTGGGCTGATTGTCTCGCTGCTGCCGCAGGTCATTCATGTTCGCGGTGAATCGCGGCTGACTCTGCTGGTGCAGCTGGTGATGGACGAATGCCGCGCGCAACGTTCGGCGCGCGATATCGTCCTGGAACGATTGCTGGAGCTGTTATTGATCGAAGCGTTACGATCGATATTGCTCGGTAGCGCATGCCCCGGCGTAATGAGTGGTCTGGCTGATGAACGCGTGGCAGCGGCGATCCGTGCCATTCACGCCAGGCCAGAGCATAGCTGGACGGGCGCCGAACTGGCGAAAGCAGCAGCGCTGTCGCGTTCCGCATTCTTTGTACGCTTCCGTGAAACGGTGGGCATGGCGCCGATGGATTATTTGCTGACCTGGCGAATGGCGCTGGCGAAAAAACTGCTACGCGGGAAAAATATGGCGGTATTCGAAGTGGCCGAGCGCGTCGGCTATCGCTCAGCCAGCGCTTTTAGCGTTGCATTTACCCGCTATACCGGTATTGCGCCCGTAAAATATGGATAACTTATAAGTCTGCTAATTATTCTATAAGCCTGCTAAGTATTTTGCTTACAAAGAATAAAAGCGAAAGGTAAAGAGAAAATTCCTCCCAATGGCGTGTCACCCTCTCCTCTTGATAATAAATTTGTAATGTAGATGAATTTGGCATATAGCCCCAGGCCAGGAGAGCGTCAGGATGACTATGGTTAACGTCAGAAGACAACGGAGGCTGGACTTAATTCGCTTTTAAAAAAAGCAGGTTCCTGAAAACCAGCCGAATGATATTTTGCGCTTTTTGCTCACGGCAGACCTGTCGTCAGCGATAATATTACCGCCATAACGGCTCAGAGCATTGCCCTGTTAATTCCTCACAGCCACCAGTTCGCGCTTATTTTATACGCAGTTTTCCAGGATAATTCTGGTTGAGTGTAAATCTACGTCAGTGTTAATTTAGCCTTAACACTTTGCACCATTTTTCTTTACTAAGGGAATATATGCACGCACGTATTACGCATCTCGATGGCATGCGCGGTTTAGCCATCCTGATGGTCATTGCTTATCATGCCTATGCGCGATGGCCAGAACTATTACCTTACGTGGCGACGACGCAACATATTCCGCTGCTGGCATTCGGCTGGGTAGGCGTGCAGCTATTTTTTATGATCTCCGGTTTTGTCATTTTTATGACGCTGGATAAATCGCGTAGTTATAAACACTTCCTGAAAAAACGCTGGCTGCGCCTGTTTCCGGCGATGCTGATCGCCAGTCTGCTGCTCTATATCGCTGGCGGATTTTTTACCGAATCGTCAGTGATTACCACAGAAAGCAGGAATCTCATTCCCGGCCTGATATTTGTCAATCCAGAAACCCTGACGCAATTTACCGGCGTTGAATTCAGCTCCATGGCGGGCTCGTTCTGGTCATTATATGTCGAAGCGTTGTTTTACCTGATTATCGGCGCCGTCTATTTCACCATCGGACGAAAATATTGCCTGCCGGCGCTGCTCGTGCCGATGTTATTACTTTCGGCATCGTCGGTACTGAAATCACTTGGCCATCCCTTATTGATTGATGTTATTTCAAAATTCGGCTTTATCCATTACGCCTGGTTTATGGTGGGTTGTCTGGTTTATGAACGCTTACACGGGCGCGATAAAGGCTATCACTATCTCCTGGTATTACTGGGGCTGCTGATTAACTTCAGCTACTACGTTAAACACGACGGCGTTATTTCAGTGGTACCATTATTAATGGTGATGCTCTTTTTTATCGCCAGCTTTTATTCAAAACAGATGGAGCGCTGGCTTTCGGTGCGCTTTTTCACCGCCATTGGCTTTGTCAGTTACGCGCTCTATCTGATCCATGAAAATCTGATGATCGCCATGATGATCAAGCTAAATATTTATATCAAGAGTGAAGCGGTGATGATAGCGCTGCCGGTGGTAGTGGTCAGCGTGCTCTATTATATCGCCTGGCTCATCAGCAAATATGCCGAGCCGGCGCTGCGGAATGCGTTAGGCAATGTCGTTGACAAACCTGTCAGGGCGTAAGATAGCCTCTTTTCAATGCTGACTGCGTTAGCGTTTCCAGCTCGCCTGGAAGCGCTAACGTCATAGCATGATGTAAACTTCTACTCTATATCATTAGTCGAACACGCCGTTGATAACGGCCGTCACGATAGCTGTACTTAAGGCGATAAGCACCAAATTATCACCGACGGCTCGCCACTCGTAGCCAGGATAATAGGGAAGCTCATTAATCATCGATGCTGGCAAACTTTTTTTGGCGATCCCCGGAGGCAAGGGTTTTCCACGGGCGACCTTTTTGGCTATCCCTGGGGGCAGCGACTGATAACCGACCAGGCCATAACTGACGGCAAGAGCACGCGCACGTGAGAAGTTGATATCAGAGTCGACACGGTCTGGTCGTCCGTGGCTTTTGCGATTACCCTGCCCTTTGTTTCCATGATCTCCATGTTTTCCGCTGTTGCCATGGTTACCATTATTGCCGTGATTGCCGTTGCCGTTGCCGTTGCCGTTGCCGTTGCCGTTGCCAGGGTTTGCATACACCGGCGCAGCAAGCACGGCGAAAGATATAACCACCGCAAAGGCTGCTTTGAGAGTGCGATGCTTAATCATGATTATGTCCTGATATTATTGAATAGACGCCTGAAATATAAGATGAGGCAGTCACCTTAACAATCGCCTGTTTTCTTAAATCAGATCCACCTCATGAGTTGAGTAAAAACATCTTCTCTAACGGTCAGACAGCGCAATTCATTATTCACTTTTTCTCGCAGGGAAAGGCTCCAACATTCCCTCTGCAAACGATGGCGCTTCGCCGCCGCCGAAAATTCAGTATCATAGCCCATCCGCCGCTTACTGAAATGGGTGCCCAGCCTGTTATGACCGATCACGACGCGCTATTTTCGCGGCTTACCGCCACGCTGGCGCAAGAGAGCCGCACGCCGCTGTACAAACGCTTCGCCAGCACCGTTAAAGAGGCGGTGCGCGACGGCACTCTGGTGCATGAAGAGATCCTGCCGGGCGAACGGGAGTTCAGCCAGTCGCTGAATATTTCGCGTATCACCGTGCGTAAGGCGATGGATGAGCTGGAAAAAGAGGGCGTGGTGTTTCGCTCGCGCGGATACGGCACGCAAATTTGCTGCCAGCTTGAATACTCCCTAAAAGAGCCTAAAGGCCTGTCGCAGCAGGCGGTATTGCGTGGCAAAAAGCCCGATACCGTCTGGATCAACAAAAGTAAGATCGCTTGCAGCGCGGACATCGCGGAAAAACTGGGACTGAACACCGGCAGCGATGTTTATCTGCTGAAGCGTATTCGCTATGTCGATCAGCAGGCGGTTTCCGTCGAAGAGTCGTGGGTGCCGGCGCGCTATATCGCCGACCCCGATAAGATTGGCATTTCACTCTATGACTACTTTTACCAGCAGCAGATTTTGCCGGTGAAGTCGCAGAGCAGAGTAAGCGCACGCATGCCGGACGAGGCGCTGCAACAGCAAATCGCCCTGCCCGCCACCGTGCCCGTGCTGGTCATTAAGCAGCTGACGCTCGACGCGCAGGGCAATCCGCTGGAGTACAGCATCAGCTATTGCCGCAGCGATATGTACGTATTTATCGCGGAGTAAGGCGCTGCTGCCAGTAAGCGCGCAGTGCCGTGCGATCCGGCGCGCAGTCGCCGCCGCGCCGTGAGACCACGTAAGAGGCGACCGCATTGCCCAGCGCCACGCTCTCCGCTAGCGACCAGCCGGACGCGAGCCCCGCTAACAGCCCGCCGGCGTGGCTGTCGCCTGCGCCGATAGTATCGACGACCTGGGTCGCCAGCGCCGGGATCCAGCCCGTACCGGCGTCGTCGATAAAGCCCGCCCCTTCGCTATCCAGCCGTACCACCATCGCGCCGCTAAAACGCTGCCGCCAGCGCGCCATCAGCTGCTGCGCGTCGAAAGGCGCCAAGAGAGACAAACGCTCGCGCCATAACAGCTCAGCCTCCTGTCGGTTAACGGTAATCAGCGGCCGCAGCGCCATAATGCGGTCAAAATGCGCCTCGCCGATATCCGCCAGCCGCGGGCCAAAATCGATCAGCAGCTGGAAGGGCTGCGCCTGCCGCTCCAGCCAGTCGATCAGCACCTCACCGCTTTTGCTGGTGAGCTGATAGCCGGAGAGATAAATCCAGCGGTGTTCAGGCTGCGGCAGCGTGCTCAGCAGCGCCGTATCCCACAGGTTCTCGACGCCGCTCACCGATAAAAAGGTGCGTTCGCCGTCCGGCTCCACCAGCGCCAGGCACCAGCCGTTATCCCCTTTGGCGCTTTCCAGCACGCTGTGAATGCCGTAGTCAGCGAGTTTCTGCCGCACGATACTGGCCCAGATGCCGTTGCCAAGCGGCAGCGCGTTGATTGCCGGGATGCCGAGGCGATGCAGCGCAATCGCCACGTTGAGGGCGCAGCCGCCAACGTTGACGCCCTGCTGATGCAGTTCGATATCGCTGCCGCGATGCGGCAGCGTGTAGGCATCGGCAATCACATCTACCACCGCCGCGCCGATGACGCACACCGGCAGCCGTCCCTCCAGCCGCGCCAGATCGTCAGGCGTCAGCATAGGCGGCCTCGCGCTGCTGGCGGAAGCGCAGGAAAGCGCGGCTGTAGTGGGTGAAATCCAGCGCGTTGGCGGCGTCCAGCTCGGCCTTCAGCGTCTCGTCAATCGCGTCGATGCCGTGCAGCGCGCCGCAAATCGCCACCGCCATCGCGCCGATGGTGTCGGTGTCGCCGCCCAGGTTGGCGCACAGGATCGCGCAGCGGTTCGGGTTGGTCTGCGCCAGCTCGACCATGGCGATGGCCGCCGGCACGGATTCTATGGTGTTGGTGCCGGTGCCCACCACATCGTAGATCTGCTGCATAGCGGATTCCACGCCTCGGCTCTGTGATACAACCTGCAGCGCCAGCTCGATACGCGCCGCCATCGACGCGCTAAAGGTGGTGATGCGTTTCTCCTGCGCCGCGCGGGCGATGGCCGGCAGTTCGTCACGAATCGTCGCCCAGTCGCCGCCGTCGATGGCGCGCGAAACCGCCCAGGCGATGGCCGTGGCGCCGGCGATCGCTACATCCGACTTATGCGTCGGGCTCGATGCCAGCGCGACGGCGTCGATAAAGGCGCTGAGATGGCGCGCGGGCAGCAGGCAGCCCAGCGGCGAGACGCGCATGGCGGCGCCGTTGGTCATGCCGTTGTTCTCCAGCTGCGCTACCGGCGTGCCGTTTTTCAGCGCATTCAGCGCGATTTTGGATGTCGGCCCCAGGACGTTTTTGTTGAAGGCGTCGAAGGCTTCTGCCCAGCGCAGGATATTGGCGCCAATGGTTTCAGCATTAATTTCGCCGTCATGGCTGATAATCGCATCCGCCAGCGCCAGCGCCATCGAGGTATCGTCAGTGAACGCCGCGCGGCCGAAATAACAGGCGGCGCTGTTCTCGGCGGGCCCCGGCAAAAAGCGATCGATCCAGCCAAAGTGGTGCTTAATGCGGCTGCGCGGCCACAGCTCCGACGGCATGCCCATCGCATCGCCCAGCGCCTGGCCGTAAAACGCGCCTAAAATCCGTTTTTCCTGGTTGGTTATCGTCATGTTTACATCTCTTATTTATGGCTGTCAGCGGTGGCTGAATGGTCGAAAGTGGTTAGTTCGTCGCTGCGCTTTTTGCCGTCGCGGAACAGTACGATAAAGGCGACGGTGATAATGACGATCATCACGCTGCCGAACAGCCACATGCCTGCCCAGTTAAAGGTCTGGCCGTTGCGCGGCTGGTCATAGGCGAACATCTCCTGCATCAGATAACCGCCGAGTCGGTAGCCCAGCAGGCTGCCGACCCCCTGACACGCCAGCGTAATCAGTCCCTGCGCCGCGTTACGCATCGCCACCGGCGCTTTCTTATCGACATAGATATAGGCGGTGATGAAGTAGAAGTCATAGCTGACGCCGTGCAGCAGAATGCCCATAAACAGCAGGCCGAAGGTCAGGAGGTTCTGATCGCTGCCGAAGATAAAGAACAGGTAGCGCAGCGCCGCCGTCGTCAGGCCGAGCAGGAGAACCTTGCCGATGCCGAAGCGTTTGATAAAAAAGGGCAGCGCCAGCAGGAAGAAAATTTCCGACACCTGGCCAAGCGTCATCCAGCCCGTGGCGTGCGGCAGACCGACTTCGGTCAGGTAGCCTTCGGCAAAGATGTAGTAAAACGCCAGCGGCATGCTGAACAGAAAGGAGCAGACAAAAAACACCAGAAAGCTGCGATCTTTCAGCAAGTGCAGCGCATCCAGCCCCAGCGCGACGCGCAGGCTAAATTTCGCCGTGCTTTTCGGTTCGGTGGCGGGCAGCGTCAGCGCGAACAGACCGAGCAGCAGCGAACTGGCGGCGGTGATCAGCAGCGGAACATTGCTGGCGGAGATATCGCCGAAGCCGAACAGCGGCGGCAGAAAACCGCAGGCGATGCCGGAGGCGATCCAGCCGATAGTGCCCATCACGCGGATGCGTGGATAGTCGCGCTCAACATCCCCGACGTGGGAAAAAGCGATGCTGTTGGTCAGGGCGATAGTCGGCATGTAGGTGAGCGCATAGAGCAGCAGCAGCGGAAAGAAGCCGCTGAAATGGGTTTGCTGCGCGGCGAAAAACATCAGTAGCGCGCCGACAATGGTCAGCAGCGACAGCACCTTTTGCGCCTGGAAAAAGCGATCCGCCAGCGATCCCACCAGGATCGGCGACAGAATGGCGGCGATAGAGGTACAGGCGTAGCACCAGGCGATCTCAACCGGTGAAAAGCCGTTTTTGCTGAGAAAGGCCCACAGCGGCACGAACCATGCGCCCCATATGAACCACTCAAGGAACATCATAAAAGCCAGTTTTGGTATTGTTGTTTTCATTGGAAAGGACTCCCCGGTGTTGGTAGAGGCAACCTAACACCAATAACAATACCTTTATAATACCTTTGGCGGAAAGCTTGAGCTACCCCACAACATTTTTGCGGGGTAAGCGACCGCCCTTTCCGGCAGAAAAACGGAAAAGGCGTCCCGATTCAGCATTCGCAGGAGAAGCCGCCAACGGAAGCGGTGCCGTTTTCCTGCTGCAGAGCAAGCCCTTCGTCAACCCAACCGGTCATGCCGCCAATCATCTCTTTAACGAAGAATCCCAGGCTCGCCAGACGAACGGCGGCGCGATGGACGCCGTTGCAGTGCGGGCCGGCGCAATAGACGACAAACAGCGTGTCGCGCGCATATTCGGCCATGCGCTCTTCAGTGATGACGCGCGTCGGGATATTGATCGCGCCCGGCACGTGCGCCTTTAAAAAGGCTTCGTTGCTTCTGACATCGACCAGTACATAGTCGATATCGCCGGTTTTCTGGCAGTGATGCACATCGGCGCAGTCGGTCTCAAAGGCTAAGCGACGGCTGAAATGCTGCAACGATTCCGCAGGGGTGGCTGGCGCGATTTCGCTGATTAAACTGGTCATCCTTTATCTCTCCTGTCTGAAAGTGTGCTGATTGTATGAAGCACCATCAGACTGATAAAGTGGCGGTTCCGACAATAACCGGTAGTTTTCCGCCAATGATGAATAAAGCGGGTGTAGTGGCCGTACTGGCTTATGACGGACTCTGTACCTTTGAGTTTGGCATTGCGGTAGAGATATTTGGCCTGCCTCGACCTGAATTCGATTTTCCCTGGTATCGTCACCGCATCGTCGCGGTCGACGCGTCGCCGATGCAGGTTGCCGAAGGAATTCAGATCGTATCAAGTTTTGGCATTGAGTCGCTCAGCGAGGCGCAGACCATTATTATTCCCGGCTGGCGTAACCTCGATGAAAGGCCACCGCAGGCGTTACTGGACGCCTTATGCGATGCTTATCAGCGCGGGGCACGCCTGTTGTCTATCTGTTCAGGCGTCTTTGTTATCGCTGCGGCTGGCTTGTTGAACGGCAAGCGTGCCACCACCCACTGGCGCTACACCGACGAACTGGCAGCGCGCTATCCTGACGTTACGGTGGATCCGAACGTGCTCTATGTCGACAGCGGGCAAATCATCACATCAGCGGGCAGCGCGGCGGGCATCGATGCCTGTTTGCATCTGATCAGCCGGGATTACGGCACCCATATCGCCAATATCGTAGCAAGACGTTTGGTGATGGCGCCGCAGCGCTCCGGCGGGCAAATCCAGTTTATCCCCTCTCCTGTCGCGCAGAAGCCTCGGGATGAGATTGCGCCGGTGCTGGACTGGGTGCTGCAGCATTTGCACTGCCCTTTGTCGGTCGGCGAGATGGCGCAGCAGGCGCTGATGTCGGAGCGGACCTTCCTGAGACGATTCAGAGAGGCGTTGGGTACGACGCCCAAAGCCTGGCTGCTGCAGGCGAGAATGAATCTGGCGCGCGAGCTGCTGGAAAATAATCAGCTCGCTAACGAGCAAATCATGACGCGCTGTGGATTTGGATCGATGGAGAGCTTCCGCGCCGCATTTCGCAAGTCGGTCGGGATCTCGCTCTCATCCTATCGCAAAACGTTTGGCGGCATGAGTCATGAAACAGCGAACGTTGTGGAATTGTGCTAAGGATTTTGGGTCCAGGATGGGCATCAAAAGCGTTAAAGCATTTCCCGCTGTCGGCCGATAGCGATCTACACGACTTTTAACCGCTCTGATACGATCGGTGACCGTAAGAACGGAATAACAACAAGGATGAATAATGACCGACGCCCCTTTCAAATGGACATGTATAAAGTGCGATAACGAAATCTCTCAGTATCAGGAATATTGCGCCGAGTGTGAGGAAAAGCAGTTTCGCAAAATTGGCGGCTTCTTATATCTGCCATTGTTAAACCTGTTTGTTTTCGCCTACAGCTATTTCTCTTCGCTGCAGATCACCTTACAGGCCGCTCTTTATACGGCAGGCCGTGCGCCGATCGCGCAATCCAGCTATTTTTTTATCGCCTCCGGCGTTAACTTTTTCGCGCTGCTTTATATTATCTTCACGGCTTCTCTCTTCATACGTAAAAAGCGATCGTTACCTCTGGCCTATACGCTTTTGCTCGCCGTCGGCGTAGCGATCATGCTGCTTGATCTGGCCTGCACGAAATATCTTTTCCCGGAAGTTTCGCTGGGTTATGAGCAGATAATGCCGATTTTCAGGCATATCCTTCACGCCTGTATCTGGATACCTTATTTTCACTATTCGGTACGCGTTAAAAAAACGTTTATTCACTAGCCATAAATGCGCGTGCAGGCTGAGAGTGTCAACTCCAGCCTGCGGCAATATTGCGTTCTCAGCCTGTTCGCCCTATATACCTACTTAAAGCTGAAGAAGCATTAAGCGCGTTCGCGTCCCTCAGGACCGACAAAGCGCTGGGAGACAAGATGAAACGAGAGACGCTATTCCAGTATGCCCGCGAGCACTACCAGGCGGAACCGGAATATTTATGGAGCAATCTGCCTGGCTATGCTGTGCTCCGGCATCACGACGGAAAAAATGGTTCGGCATCGTGATGAACGTGCCCGGCAGTAAACAGGGGCTTGCAAGCGACGAAGAAATTGACGTGCTGGAGGTCAAGATCCGGCCAGAACATATCGGTTCCCTGAGGCAAAAAGAGGGCATCCTGCCGGCTTACCATATGAATAAAGAGCACTGGATAAGCGTCGTTCTCTCCGGTCCGCTATTGCCGAAAGAGATTCACGATCTTCTTTCCGAAAGTCATAAGCTGACCACCGGCTGACCGTTAAGCACTACCCTCTTGCGATCTACCCGTAGCAGTTGCTGAATGAAAATGTCACGTCCTGACACGGAGAATTTCATTATATATCAATGAAATGAAGCATCGCCGCCGTCAAACTCCGAACACTTTTCAATTTTTCATAGGGTAAACCAGGCAGGTCACTCACTTTTTCATAAACTAAGGGGGTTAATTATGTCATCAGCAGATAACCGAGATGACAACGGTTACTGCATTTTACGACTTATCTGACAACCTTGCTGTCAGCTGAACATAAGGGAAAATAATGGCTTTACTATCTGGTGAGTTATCTGACATGCCAACATGGGTGCCTGCTGTATTGCTCGTCATCTTCTCGTTAACTGCGGGTTTTCTCTCCCGATTTCTACTACTAAGATTTATCCGTTACTGGCAGGGCCGCGACAGGAAACTGTTCAAATCTCTTGAAAAACATCTGCGCGGCTCGATGTTTCTGTTCATCCCGTTGATCATGATTAATGTCGGCGTGAATTATATCGATATTCACCCGGAATCCTTTTCTTTTGTCACCACCACTCTCAATATATTTATTATATTATCCTTGTGCTCGGTTTTAATTCGCCTGATTAACGTCGCGCAAGATATGCTTTTTATCCGCTATGACATTAACCTTTCCAATAATCTGCGCGCCCGTAAAATCCGCACGCAGATTATCTATGTTAAAAAGGTGGCGATTGTTCTGCTGGTTTCCATCTGTCTTTCTCTTATCCTGCTCAGCTTTCCCGGCGTGCGAAAATTTGGCACTACCATTCTCGCCGGGGCCGGGGTGGCGGGCATAATCATCGGCTTTGCCCTGCAGAAGTCGCTCGTCAACCTCTTTGCCGGTATCCAGATCGCCTTTACCCAGCCGATTAAAATAGATGACGCGGTGGTGGTTGAAAAAGAGTGGGGATGGATTGAAGAGATCAACCTGACCTATGTGGTCGTTCGTCTCTGGGATCTGCGAAGACTGGTTCTGCCCATTACCTATTTCACCGAAAATCCCTTTCAGAACTGGACGCGCACGAATGCGCAAATTTTAGGTTCCGTCTTCCTTTATCTGGATTACTCCATGCCGCTGGAGCCGCTGCGTAGGCAATTTGAAAAAATCCTGAGCGAAACCAGACTCTGGGATCAACAGACTCAGGTGCTTCAGGTCACCGATGCCGATGACAAAACCATGACCATCCGACTCCTGATGACGGCGCAAAACTCACCCACGGCCTGGGATCTTCGCTGCCACGTACGGGAGAAGATGATTGAATTTGTTCAACAAAATTATCCGCACAGTCTCCCTCGCATGAGGGCGACGCTGACGGATCCCGCGCTGGATAACCCAGCAGGCCAGAAGGAACGGTCTGAAGATGCCGGGATAAAGGTATAGGCTGACACGCGCGAAGCGGCTGCTCAGCGCAGCCGCCTGCATATGACCGCTTTACAGCTCCTGCAGAGACTGAATAACCATCTGGTTCATCTCGCGCACCGCCTGTTCGCGCCGCCGATAGTAGGTCCATTTGCCTACCTTGCTGGCCTCAAGCAGGCCGGCATCATGCAACGCTTTAAGACAGAGCGAGGTGGCGGGCTGCGACAGGCCCGCCTTGTCCTGAATGAGACTGGCACATACGCCATACTGTTCGAAGGGATAGAGCTGAGCATAATCAGCAAAGGCTTCGTCAGGGTTTTTAAGCCATTTCAGCACCGCAACCCGCGTCGGGTTGGCCAGTAATTTAATGGCATTTTCTGGTGACATGCCGTCTCCGAACGTCAGGCGGAATAAAAAGGATAGTCAGTATATCCTTTCCGGCTCCCGCCATACAGTGAGGCTGCGTCGACCTTGTTCAGGGGATGGCCCGCCTTAAAACGCGCCGGTAAATCCGGGTTCGCGATAAAGGTGCGTCCAAAGCCGAAGAGATCGCCCCAGCCTTTTTCCAGCATACGTTCCGCTTTTTCGCGGGTGTAGCGGCCGGAATACATAATGGGAGAACGGAAGGTTTCCCGCAGCGCAGTGCGAAACGACTCCGGCATCTCGGGGCTATTATCCCAGTCGGCTTCGGCGATGGATAAATATCCCACTTCAAGTTCGTTCAGGAGCTGCGCGGCGCGGATGTAGGTGGCATGCGGATCGCTTTCTACCAGCCCCAGATAAACGCGCTCTTCATCTGTGCTCGAGAAAAGCGGCGCGAAGCGTACCCCGACGCGGTGGCTACCGAATACGGCGCTGACCGCTTCGGTGACTTCGCGCAGGAAGCGCAGACGGTTCTCGAGTGAGCCGCCATATTCGTCGCTGCGGAAGTTGGTATGTTCAGAAATAAACTGATTGATGAGATAACCGTTAGCCGAATGAAGTTCCACGCCGTCGAAGCCCGCTTTTTTGGCATTCTCTGCCGCGGTACGGTACATCGTCACCAGCGCTTTCACTTCTGCCGTCGTCAGTTCGCGCGGCATGCTGGGCGCCGTCAGCATGCCGGCGCCAGGCCCGGTTTCAATAAACACCCTTACGCCGGTAGCGGCAACGGCCGAGGGCGCAACGGGCGGCTGCTTGCCTGGCTGAAGTTCATTGTGCGACACGCGGCCGACGTGCCAGAGCTGACAAAAAATTGTCCCGCCCTCTGCATGAACGGCATCGGTCACTTTTCGCCATCCCGCAATTTGCGCCTCGCTATGTATGCCTGGCGTCCAGGCATATCCCTGACCGCGAGGTTCAATTTGCGTGCCCTCAGTAATCATAAAGCCGGCGCTGGCGCGCTGGCGATAATAGTCCACCATCATCTCACCAGGAACGTTGCCGGGCTGATCGCTGCGGCAGCGGGTTAACGGCGGCAGCGCAATGCGATTGCGCAGCATGAGATCGCCTAAAGGCAGGGGCGCGAAAAGAGACGACATAACAAACATCCTCAGATAAAAAAGAGAGGGCATTATATTTACACATTTAAATTTGTAAATAAGTAAAGGGTACGGTTCACTTTTTCGCTTTGGTTTTCAGCGCGGCTGGGGGCGCTATCGCCGGTTCAGGCTGCGGCTTCCGCATCAGCGCAATATGCCCTGATGCGGTCTGCCCTCTATGCTGTGACCTTTACTCAGCGCGACAGTGCGCAAGGGATGCCTTTCACGCCGTCATCCCGCCATCGATAACCAGCTCTGCGCCGCTGACGTAAGCGCTGTCGTCCGAGGCCAGGTACAAGGCCGCGGACGCCACCTCATCGGCATGCCCTAAACGCCCGGCCGGTATGCGCGCGGTCAGCGTCTGCCTGACGTCGTCGCTGGCCCGGTCGAACATCGGCGTGTCGGTAGGTCCTGGGCTCAGCGTGTTGACCCTGATGCCGCGCCGGGCCAGCTCCGTGCTCCAGGTGCGGGCATAGGAGAGTACCGCAGCCTTGCTGGCGGAATAGGCGCCGTAGCCCGGATTGGCGATGCTGCCGGCAATAGAACCGACCAGCACGATAGCGCCACCCTCGCCCATGTGTTGAACCGCATGCTGCACCGCAAACACCATGGCGCGCACGTTCAGGTTGAAGGCGCGATCGAAATGTTCCTCAGTGGTATCGACCAGGCTTGCAGGCTCGGAGACGCCTGATGAGTTGACAAAAATGTCGAGACGCCCTGCTCTGGCGTGGATGGTCTCGAACAGACGAGCAAGGTCGCTGGCACAGGTGAGGTCGCCGGCTATCGCCTCGACGCGGCCGCCGATAAGCCTGACCGCCTCAGCCAGCTGCGCTTCGCGTCGGCCGGTAATAAAAACGTGGGCGCCTTCTTGCACAAAGCGGCGCGCGACCGCAAGGCCGATACCGCTGCCGCCGCCGGTCACCAGGGCGGTCTTTCCTTCGAGTTTCAACATGGCTGCTCCAGAAATAGAGTGGAAGCCAGATAATATATTTCGTATATTTAGTGTCAATTACGCACTTAATCTATACCAGATATACAGAGGGAAACTATATGGCGACCGATATCCCGGCTCTGCTGGCAGAGATCAACAGCACGCGCCCTATCCTGGAACAGGTGGCGAACAAGTGGTCGGTATTGATCCTGACCGTGCTGTGCAGCGAACCGGCGCGCTTCAACGCCATCAAGCGCAGGCTTGATCCGATCACACACAAGGCCCTGACAGAGGCGCTGCGCCGACTTGAGCGCAACGGTCTGGTCAGCCGCCGCGTGATTGCATCGTCGCCCGTGGCGGTGGAGTATGCCATCACTCCGCTGGGCAGGACCTTGCAGGCGCCTTTTGTGGCGCTGGTGGGCTGGGCCAGGGAATATGGCGCGGCCATTGAGCAGGCGCAGGCGGGTTATGACGCGCAGCGTGCCGATGAGGCGGAGTGAAAAGAAGTGATCTGAGCGATCGGCCTGCACAGGCAAGCCGATCGGTTCTTCCCGTCGTTATTGGCCCTTCTCCACATATTTCTGCATATTTTCTCTGGTGACCAGCTCAAACGGAATCCACAGGTGGGAATCAACTTTTTCGCCTTTAATGAGCTTTTGCGCTACGTCCACAGACGCTTTACCCTGTCCAACGGCATCCTGAAAAACGGTTACCTGCATTTTGTCTTGCGCAAGGGCTTTCAGCCCGTCTGGCGTAGCGTCGATGCCCCCCACTAAAACCTTCTTATTGCTTTTAGACAGCGCTATCGCTGCGCCAATTGCCATCTCATCATTATTGGCAGCGACGATGTCAATATCTTCGCCATTACCGAGCCAGTTCAGCATTAAATCCATGCCTTCGTTACGCGCATAATTTGCCGGTTGCTTCTGTACAACTTTCATTCCCGGATATTTCGCTACAACCTGCTCCACATCTTTAGTACGTTGCAGCGCGCCGGCGTCGGTCAGGTTACCAATCATGATCGCCACATTGCCTTTATAGTTAGCCATTTTCGCCAACGCCTCCATCTGCAAGGTGCCCGATTCCCGCTCGTCAGATCCGACGAACACCACGCCCTGCGGCAGCGTTTTATCGCCCGGCGTCCGGTTCACATACACCAGAGGAATCTTCGCCTGCTGCGCCAGTCGGGTCAGCTGTGGCGTACTGGCTGAATCAACGGGATCGATAATGATGGCATCCACGCCGGAACCGATAAAACTTTGCACCTGATCGGTCTGGCGACCGACATCGCCGCGCGCATCCTCAAATTGCACATCGAGTCCGCGCGCTTTGGCTTCTTTATCAATCGACTGCCGAGTAATGGTTAAAAAATTCTGATCGAAGTAAGCCATCGACACGGCAATTTTCTCTGCCCATACCGTGGCTGAAACAGACAACAGACTAAGTAACACTAATGACTTAAGCATTTTCATTGCAGACTCCAGAGTAAGCTTTTAGACGAAACATATTTTTCATTTATGTATAAAACGGACAAATAAAATCATTTTCAGCCTACGAGGCGTCTTTCATGCTGACAATCGCTATCGGTAGATTTTGCTGATAAGCGCACATATTGCCCGTAGCCGCATTACGATTCGCTTGCGCAAGGGGATATTCCGAAATGTGTCAGGAGACGGCGGATTATGAAATTGAAGTGAATATTCGCGTGGCGGGAGTCAGACTATGACAAGAAGCAGATAAGCTATCTCAGCCCAGGTTATTCTTCCCCGCAGCTGACTACGGAGAAGAATTAATGCTTTGCGTTACGGCTTCTTCGCTTCCAGTTCAGCCTCTAGCTTTTTCGAATCATAGTAGTCGCCCTGATAAGCGATCTTACCGTCGACAACCTTGATAAAACTGACGCCTTCAAACTTGATGTTGTTATTAGTGGCTGGCGCGCCCGCCCATTCACCGGCGTTCTTTCCGCTAAATTCCCACTGAAAAGCGATAGTATCCTGGTTAAAGACCGGCTTGCTGGTCATCTTCCACTGCAGGTCGGGCACCGCGCGGATAAACGCGCCGATAACCTCTTTTTCCGCACGCTGCTGCCCTTTGACCGGCGAACCGGTTGCCGCGTCGTAATAGACAACATCTTTCGCCAGATACTGCGCAGCCTGCGACGCGCTATGAGCATTCCATGCGGCCATATAGCTGTTTATCACGGACTCAGGCGACGCTTTCGCCATTACGCCGCATGAGATCAGCGCCAGGGAGAGCGCAGCGATTCGAATCGATTTCATCTTGCTTCCTTTAGTCGTTAATGTCGCACATGATGTGTTTTACGCGGGTGTACTCATCAAGTGAGTAAGAAGAGAGATCTTTGCCATAACCCGATTTCTTAAAGCCGCCGTGCGGCATTTCCGCACACAGCGGGATATGGTTGTTGATCCACACCGTGCCAAAGTCGAGTTCGATGCTGAAACGCTGCGCGCGGCCGTGGTGCCGGGTCCAGACGCTGGCCGCCAGTCCATATTCGACATCGTTGGCTTTGTTCAAGGCGTCCGCCTCGTCAGAGAAGCGCTGGATGGTCATCACAGGCCCAAACACTTCATGCTGGATGGCTTCATCATGCTGGTGAAGGCCAGAAATAATGGTGGGTTCGAAGTAGAAGCCCGGCCCTTTTCCGGCGCGGCCCCCGGTTTCGATTTTGGCATGCGCAGGCAGGCGCGCGATAAAGCCGCTTACCTGTTCCAGCTGATTACGGCTGTTTAACGCGCCGTAGAGGGCGTCGCGATCGTCAGGCGTGCCGAATGTAATGCTGCGCGTCCGGGCAACCAGCTTTGCAAGAAAATCGTCATAGGCTGACTCCTCAACAAGGATACGCGTTGCAGCGGTGCAGTCCTGACCGGCGTTGAAAAAACCAGCCGTGGTAATCGTCTCGACCGCCTTATCCATATCGGCATCCGCAAAGACGATAACCGGCGCTTTGCCGCCTAGCTCAAGATGCGCTTTGGTCAGGTTTGCGGCGGCGGAGGCGGCAACCTGCAGTCCGGCGCGCACCGACCCGGTAATCGACACCAGCGACGCCACAGGATTTGAAACCACCAGCGAACCCGTCTCCGCTTTACCCAGTACGACGTTAAACGCGCCGGCGGGAAATAAGGGCGCGGCCAGTTCAGCCAACAGCAAGGTGCTGACGGGCGTCGTATCGCTTGGCTTCAGGACCACGGTATTGCCGGCGGCCAGCGCCGGGGCGATTTTCCACACCGCCATCATAAAGGGGTAGTTCCAGGGCGCCACCTGTCCGACGATGCCAAGCGGCTCGCGACGGATCACCGACGTGAAGCCGGCAGCGTACTCGCCGGCCGCCTTGCCTTCCAGGCAGCGAGCGGCACCCGCAAAAAAGCGGATAGCGTCGCATGACGCCGCGATCTCCTCTTTCTCAATAAAATGTTTGAGCTGCCCCGTTTCTTTACTTTGCCATTCCACCAGGCGGGTGACGTTTTTTTCGATTTCATCTGCTAACCGCAGCAGCGCTTTTTGTCGCTCTGCCGGCGTGGACTTCTTCCAGACTAAAAACGCTTTCTCAGCCGCCGCGTAAGCGAGATCGATTTCCGCCTTGCCGCCATTGGGCGACTGCGCATAGATTTCACCATCAACCGGACTGACCAGATCGAAAAAATCGCTTTCCTGATTTGATACATACTGCCCATTGATGAAGTGCTGTAGGGTTTTCATCGCCTTCTCCGCTCACATTAATACATAAAAGATATTATGTAATATATTATAAGGCGCTGTTTCAATGCCCGCGTCCCTATAACATGAAGCGCATCGCATTTCTAACAAATTGATTACAATCCACTCAGCCGCTGGCGCGCGCTGGTTAAGACTACACAGGTAAAGGCGCTATGCGCCCGGCGGCATCGGCCCACAACGGCAGCAGGATGACCTGCTCTTTTCGGCATCTTTTAACAAGCTATTGACGTTATTTACTTCTTTCGTGACAGGTATGTTTATGCTAAGTATGGCGGCCTGTATAAGGGACTTTCAGAGAAGATTATGATTACTCACGCGGTTATATTCGCTCCTATAGGCCAGGCCAGCCGTTCCGATCAAATCGTTCAGCGCCTGACCAACGCCATCGTCACCGGCCTGCTTGAACCGCATGAACAGCTGCCAAACGAGTCGGATCTCGCCAGGATGATGGGCGTGTCTCACATTACCATCCGCGAAGCCTTGAATACCTTGCGCGCCAACGCGCTGATACATACGGTGCGCGGCCGCAACGGCGGCAGCTTCGTCTGCGAAACCGTGCCTGAATCGGGCAAGAATCTTCACCCCTTTCGCAGCATCAGTACGGATTATCTGGCGGACCTGGGCGAGATGCATTGCGCCATCATCAGCCACAGCGCGAGGCTCGCTTCGCGGAGGATGACTCACGCGGATTTGAATCGTCTTCTGGAATTTACCGAGGTGCTAACAAATGCTGAAACGCCCGAGCAGCGAACGCAGGCGGATATGCGCTGCCTGCTGGCGATCGCGGCGAGTTCGCAATCTGCCCGACTGGCCAACCAGGAGCTGCAGCTGCAGGCGGAATGGGCTTCTCTGGTCGCCGCGCTTTACCGCTCCGACGATATCCATCGCGAGGTCATCGCGCTTTACGCCGGGCTGACGGATGCGCTCGCCGCGCATGCAGAGCAGCCTGCCGTTCAGGCCGCCACACAGCTTATCGACACGTTCACCGACTATTTATTAGAAAAGAAAATGAATTATCACTCTGAATAATCACCGTATAGGCAGTGTAGAAAATGAATCACTCAGAGCACCTTAGCGCGCTAACCCGTAAAATTGACGACATCATTAACTCCACTGTCGAAAGTACTGGTTTATTAGCAGACGAGATCAGGCAATCTCTTAACGTTCATCAGGAAAGCCGCCCTGAAATGTTGCTGGAGCCGGGCGTTAAAGCGGCGATTCAGTCTTACATCAAAAAAACGCTTAACCATCACCACTACTGCTCGGGAACGGGCTTTGCGAGCCACATTGAAAGCAGCGGCGCGGTGCGGGAGTACTGGCTGCTGGAGTGGTGGTATAAAAAAGATAAAGGCTTAAAGCAGGTGAGTCTCGATCTTGACCAGGCGACGCAGCAGCGACTCGATTTTCGCACCTTTGAATGGTTTAAAACCCCCGTCTCGGAAGGCAAAGCCTATATCCACGGCCCCTACGTCGACTATATCTGCAACACCTCGCTGACGCTGACCGCCGCCGTGCCCGTGCTTATTCAAGGCCAGGTGCTGGGCGTCGCCGCGCTCGATATTCTCGTCAGCCGCGTTGAAGAAGAGCTGCTGCCACTCTGCGGCAAGGAAAAATTGCTCCTGACCAACCTTGACGGCAGGATCATTTTTTCAACTAATCCACGGTTACGCATCGGCGAACTCTTCAAGGCGGACGAGCGGAAACCGGTCTATCAAAACAGCTACGTGCTTCTCTACCAGCTGTAGCCCTGCCCGTCAGCGTTCAGGCGAAAGCAGCCTGAGCGCCGACGCCTTCTCTGTCAGGACGCAAAAAAAAGCCGTAGCGTGAACGCTACGGCTCAGGATGACGCACTTCAAGACCGTGTCGACAGCGAGCGTGAATTTTTTAGAAGCCCTCTTTTGCCCGGAGCCTGGTGGCGTGCTCAATGGCGTCGTTTTCCGGCGCGCTGGAACGCCCAAACGGTTTGGCAATCATCATATAAAGCAGGCCGGCGATTAGCACCACCGCCAGGCCCACCAGCACCGTCCAGCGATCCAGGAAGCTATTGCCGTCGGCAGGCTGTGCGAGCAGCCAAATTCCGCACAGGCCATAGATCAGCGCGAACAGGTTGACGATGAAACCCCAGGAGCCGAGCGTCCACTCGCCTGCCGGCTTCCAGCCTTTCAGACGCTGGCGCAGCGCGGCCAGCACCACCAGCTGGAAAGAGATGTAAATACCGATCACGGCGAACGCGGTGATGCGGGAAAGGTTATCCGGCTGGAAGTAGACCCAAACGCAGATGATGACGGGCAGGATGCAGCTGACCAGCATGGCGTTATCCGGCACGCTGTTTTTGGAAATTTTCGCCATCCATTCGCTGCCGGGCAGCATCCTGTCGCGCGAGAAAGAGAAGATCAGACGGCTTAGCGCGGCCTGAAGCGAGAGAATGCAGGAGAGCATGGCGATGATTGCGACTACGATAAACACCGTGGCGCCCGTGCTTCCCAGCGCCTCGTTAAGAATAGCCGGGATGGGATCGGCGATTTTACCGGTGACGATATTAACCAGATCGGGCGAAGAGAGCAGATAGCCCATGACTGAAATCACCGCTGAAATGGCGCCGAAAACGATGCTCAGGATCATCGCCAGGGGGATCTTTTTGCCTGGATTTTTCACCTCTTCCGCCACGTTGCCGCAGGCTTCGAAACCAAAAAACATAAACAGGCCCATCAGCGCGGCGGACATGAACGCCGTCGTGTAACTGCCATCTTTAGCGATCACGCCCATCGAGTCGAAGAGAACGGAGAACGGCTGAGAGCGATGGAAGATCAGCAGATAGATGCCCAGCGCGATCACGCTGACGATTTCACACCAGAAACCGATCTTCGCCACGCGCGCCAGGTTTTTGGTGCCCGACATATTCACGCCCATCATCAGCAGCAGCACCACCGAGGTCATCAGCAGATTGAGCGGCGTCTGGGCAAAATGAAACAGCGAGGCGACGAAGGTTGAGGTGTATTCAGCAATGGAGGTAATGGTGACCACCAGCGCCCACAGATAGATCCAGGCGGCGATCCACGCAAACTTCTTGCCCCACAGGCGTCTCGCCCAGGGATATAAGCCGCCGGTAATCGGATACTGAGAAGCCACTTCGCCAAACACCAGCGCCACCAGCAGCTGTCCGCATGCGACAATCAGGATCCACCAGACGGCGGGCGGCCCGGCCAGGGTAACGGCAAGCGCAAACAGCGAATAAACAGCCGTCAGAGGCGAAAGGTAGGTAAAGCCGAGGGCAAAGTTAGAGATGAGTCCAATAGATCGCTTGAACTGTTCTTTGCTTTCGGGCTGATTATTATAAAGATTTTTTTCAGGTGTCTGTTCCATATGTCGTTCTCTTTAATGGCATAATCGCAGGCGATAGAGACTAATTTATAAAACATATTAAGTTATATGTATATTGCGCATGTCACAGTTTTGTTAAACATTTACAAGTGATTTGAGCGGCGGCATGAAACCGCTTAAGAGGAAAGTTGCCCCGCGCGGCGGGGCTAAAATCGCAGGAAAAAAAACGACGATAAGCGCTATCGTCGTGGCTCTTAAGAGCAAAGTACTACGGCATCAGGTTTACAGAGCGACGCAAACATATTTAATTTAGAGGTATTCATCCATGCCGAAGCGCGACCCTTCGCGCCCTAATCCGGACTGCTTAATGCCGCCGAAAGGCGCGACCTCATTGGATATCAGGCCGGTATTGACGCCCACCATGCCATATTCCAGCGCCTCGGGAACCAGCCACTGACGGCGGGCATCACGCGTAAAGATATAGGCGGCCAGACCAAATTCCGTATCGTTGGCATAGCCGATCGCTTCTTCATCGCTGCTGAACTGGAAAAGCGGCGCCACCGGACCAAAGGTCTCCTCGCGCGCAAAACGCATCGACTGCGTGACGTCGCCAATTACCGTCGGCATAAAGAAATTGCCGCCCAGCGGATGGCGTTTTCCGCCCGTCAGCAGCGTCGCGCCTTGCTCCAGCGCATCGCTGATATGCGATTCGACTTTGCTGACCGCCTTCTCATCAATCAGCGGTCCCTGCTGGCTGGTTTCATCCAGACCATTGCCGACCTTAAGTGACTGGACCGCGTTCACCAGCGCATCCGACAGCGCGGCGTAAATGCCGCGCTGCACATATATCCGGTTAGCGCAGACGCAGGTCTGGCCGCTGTTGCGGAACTTCGAGGCCATAATGCCGCTCACAGCCTGCTCAATGTCAGCGTCGTCGAAGACGATTACCGGCGCGTTGCCGCCAAGCTCAAGGGAGAGCTTTTTAATGCCCGGCGCGCACTGCGCCATCAGGATGCGCCCGGTTTCGGTCGATCCGGTAAAGCTCAGTTTGCGAACCGTGGGATTCTGACAGAGTTCACCGCCTATCCCCCGCGGGTCGCCGGTGAGCACCTGCAACACGCCGGCGGGCAGGCCAGCCTCTTCGCCCAGCTTTGCCAGCGCCAGCGCCGTCAGCGGCGTCTGCTCTGCGGGTTTGACGATAATGGCGCAGCCGGACGCCAGTGCGGGCGCCACTTTGCGCGTAATCATCGCCGCCGGAAAATTCCACGGCGTGATCGCCGCGCAGACGCCGACAGGCTGTTTGGTCACCACATAGCGCTGCGAAGCGTTGACCGGCTGCAATATCGCGCCGTCCACCCGGCGGGCTTCTTCCGCGAACCACGTCAGGAATGAAGCCGCGTAGCCGACCTCCCCCCGCGCTTCGGCCAGCGGCTTTCCTCCCTCTGAACTCATCAGGCGGGCGATATCCTCACGGTTTTCCTCGATCAGGGCAACCCAGCGATGCAATACCTTAGCGCGTTCGCCCGCGGTGCGACGCTTCCACTCGCGCTGCGCCTTTCGCGCGCCCTCGACGGCACGCTCTGTTTCAGCGCGCCCCATCAGCGGCACGCTGGCGAGCGCCTCGCCCGTTGCGGCGTCTGTTACGGCCAGCGTCGCGCCCGAATCGGCGCTGATCCACTGGCCATCCACCAGGTTTTTCTCGATCAGAAGAGCCGGATTATTCAGTTTCATCGCATCGCTCTCCTACTGTTTCGTCGCAGATTCGATAATTCTCAGCGCCGTTTCGAACTGGGCATCGGGAATGGTCAACGGATAGAGGAAGCGGATCACGTTGCCATACTGGCCGCAGGTCAGCAGCAGCAGTCCCTGCTCAAGCGCCAGCTTTTGAACTTTTTGCGCGGCGGCGGCGGACGGCTCGCCGGTCTGCGCGTCGCAGAATTCCGCCGCGACCATCGATCCCAGACCGCGCACTTCCGCCAGTTCGGCGCACCAGGCCTGACAATCCCTCAATACCACGCGCAGGCGCTCGCCCAGCGCGTCGGCGCGCTGACAAAGCTGTTCATCCTCAATGATATCCAGCACGGCGTGCGCGGAAGCCACCGCCATGGGATTGCCCGCATAGGTGCCGCCCAGACCGCCCGGCGCCGGCGCATCCATGATCTCTGCTTTGCCCACGACGCCAGAGAGCGGCATACCGCCCGCCAGGCTTTTCGCCATGGTCATCAGGTCGGGCTGGTGCTGATAGTGATCCATGGCGAACAGCTTGCCGGTGCGGGCGAAGCCGCTCTGTACCTCGTCCGCGATCATAACGATGCCGTGCTTGTCGCAGATAGCACGGATAGCGGCAATCAGCTCTGGCGGAGCCACATTAAACCCGCCCTCGCCCTGTACCGGTTCAAAGATAATCGCCGCAACCTGGGTCGGCTCGATATCGCATTTAAACAGGCGCTCGATGGCGTTGACCGCATCAGCGGTGGTCACCTTATGCAGTTCGGCAGGATACGGCACATGAAAAACCGAACCCGGGAAAGGCCCGAAACCGATTTTATAAGGCGCTACTTTGCCCGTCAGCGCCATCGTCATATAGGTACGCCCGTGGAAGCCGCCGCCGAAGGCAATGACGCCTGGGCGTTTGGTATGGGCGCGCGCAATTTTGATCGCGTTCTCCACCGCTTCGGCGCCGGTAGAGAAAAAAGCGGTTTTTAGCTCGCCCTGGATCGGCGCGGCGGCGTTGATTTTCTCCGCCAGCGAAATGTAGCTCTCGTAAGGCACGATCTGATAGGCGGTATGGGTAAAGGCCTTGAGCTGTTGCTCCATCGCCTGCACCAGGCGGGGATGGCGATGCCCCGTGTTGAGTACGGCGATGCCCGCAGCAAAATCGATATATTGGTTTCCCTCGACATCCGTCAGCGTACTGTTTTCCGCCGAGCTGGCGTAGAAGTTACACATTACGCCCACGCCGCGCGGCGTGGCATTCAGACGACGCTGCTGAAGATTGTTATTACTCATAGTAAGCCCCTTCCCTTCACAATTTATTTGAACTCTTGGGGACAATCTGTCAGCGTTTGGTACCTTATTCGAGAGCCAAATCATTTTATTTGCAGGATCCAAATGCACTCACTTGCTGGAGATGTGATCAGACAAGCATTTTTTAACGGCACGGAAGGAAAGCTGCATAAGCGTTTGTATATCGCCATTTGCAACGCCATTCTTTCAGGCAATCTGACGCCCTCTTCGCGCATGCCGCCGACTCGCGATCTGGCCAGTGAGCTTGAGCTGTCGCGCAATACGGTACTGCGGGTGTATGAGCAGTTGCAGGCGGAGGGCTACATCTCTTCTCGTGCGGGCAGCGGAACGGTCGTCACGCACAGCGTGCTCGATAATTTAGAGTGCCGACCTGCCGTGAGTCAGGATGAAGCGCCCGCAGAGGACTATTCCCTGCTGTCGGAGCGCGGCCTGCTGTTACTGGAGCACGCCAGCGCAAGCCCCAGACAGTGGGGAGCCTTTTTACCCGGCGTGCCCGACGTCGCGAACTTCCCTCACCGCGTGCTGAAAAAATTCTACGACCGTCAGGCTCGTCAGCTGTCGCCGGCGCTTTTAACCTATGACACCACGGGCGGCTCCGAGGTGCTTAAAGCCGCTCTGACCGATTACCTGCGCACGGCGCGCGGCGTCCAGTGCACGCCGGATCAGATCCTGATTACCGAAGGCATTCATCAGGCGCTCGATCTGGTGACGCGCTCGCTCTGCAATCCGGGAGACCGCGCCTGGACAGAGGAGCCTGGCTACTGGGGAATTAAAAATATCCTGCGTATGAACGGCGTTGAGATCGTCACCATGCCGGTGGACGAACAGGGGCTGATCCCCAACGGCGAGATGAGCGTCCCGCCTGAGCTGATCTTTGTTACGCCCTCTCACCAGTATCCTCTGGGGTCGGTGATGAGCCTGAGCCGCAGGCAGCAACTGTTGGCGCAGGCACGCAAAACCCATAGCTGGATCGTGGAAGATGACTATGACAGCGAGTTTCGCTTTGCCGGCCAGCCTATTCCCGCGTTACAGGGTCTGGAGGCCAACAGCCCGGTAATTTACGTAGGCACCTTCAGTAAAACCCTCTATCCCGCACTCCGGCTCGGCTATATGGTTTTGCCTGAGCAGCTGAAAACGCCGCTGAAAAGAATGCATAGCGAGCTCTATCGCGGCGGACATCAGCTGACGCAGGCAGCGCTGGCCGATTTTATCCGGGAAGGCTATTACGCGGCGCACATACGGAAAATGCGCCAGTTATACAGCCGACGTAGGCAGGTGCTGGTCAATTTAATCAACGACGAATTAGGCGGCGGTTTTTTAGGCCAGTACAACAGCAATGCCGGGCTGCATTTGATTTTGCAACTGCCCGCAGGCGTGGACGACGTCACGCTGGCGCAGCGCGCCAATCGCCAGGGGATCCTGGTGCGCGCCCTGTCGAGTTATTATGCCGGCGAAAAAAGCCAGTCAGGCTTATTGCTGGGCTTCGCCAGCATGGAGGAGAGCGAAATTCATACCCAGTTCCACAGGCTGGCCGCGCTAATCAAAGAAGCGCAGCAGGCGTAAGCTTTCGACAGGCGTTTTTTACCGCTGGCGCTGAAGCGGCGGCCACATCAGCAATGCTTCAGTGCGCTTTATCCTCCGAGCCTGAAGAAGTGACTGCGCCTGCACTCATCTGGCTCGCTCCGCCTCACGTCAGCCCCCTAACTATTTGAATAATCAGCACTCATAATCGAGAAAGGCAACAGCGTCGCGGCATTTATCTAAAATGGCTTACATTACATCGCGATAAGACAAATTTAACACTTTTGTGACACATACCGTATACATATATAATATTATGTTTTATATATTGTCATATCAGGATTCGCAGCCGACCTGATAAACCAGCAAAGAGGCTAAATCATTCTCACTCCCGCTATGAGGAGCTGGTTGCCCATAGCGATCATGCTGGAACAGCAGACATGATGAATTTTTAACACCTTAAACTGGACACGCTAACAGACAGGCCCGGTTCACTACGTTGCGCATCTTTTTAATTGCTTAATGCATCAGAGGTTAAAAGTCATTCAACTGAAATTTCGAGTGAGATATTGCTATGAGATTAAAAGAGACAAATAGCGCCTGCCTCTCACTATGGCAGGTTGTCATTATCGGCATCGCTTATATGACACCGATGACGGTATTTGACACTTTTGGGATCGTTTCAAATATAACGGAAGGAAGAGTGCCGCTGGCTTATCTGCTGGCGCTGGCTGCGGTATTATTGACGGCCATTAGCTATGGCCGAATGGTTCGTCTGCATCCCTCTTCGGGATCGGCTTATACCTATGCGAGAAAGGTGTGCGGCAATAAAACCGGATTTATCGTCGGCTGGTCTTCCCTGCTGGATTATGTTTTCCTGCCGATGATAAACTCATTGCTGGCAGGGATATATTTACAGACGCTGCTGCCTGAGGTGCCTGCCTGGCTCTCTATTTTAGTGTTCACCTCGCTGGTTACCTTTGTTAACTGCTGCAATATTAAAACGCTGGCAAATGCGAACTTCATATTTGTCGGCATTCCGGTCATTCTTATGGGCGTCTTTATCTATTTCGTTATCCATAATCTCCTCAGGGATTATGGCGACAGCCATATCTTTACTACTCAGCCCCTGTTCAACGGGCATAACAGCATTATCCCGTTGATCAGCGGCGCGGCGGTGCTCTGCTTCTCCTTTCTTGGCTTCGATGCCGTTACGACGCTCACGGATGAAACCAAAAGCCCGGTCAGCACCATCCCTAAAGCGGTGTTTTATACGGCGCTGAGCGGAGGCTGTATCTTTTTTGTCGCCGCATGGTTTATTCAGCTCTACTTCCCAGACAACTCGCAGTTTAAAAACCCCATGGAAGCGCTGCCGGAAATCGTACTGAACGTAGGCGGCAAACTGTTTCAAACGCTGTTTCTTATCGCCATTCTGCTCAATACCTTTGCCTCAGCGCTGGCTTCCCATGCAAGCGCCGCCAGGCTGTTGCATATCATGGGTAAAAACAACACGCTGACGCACCGCTTTTTCGGCTACCTGCATCCTGCAAATAAAAACCCGGTCTACTGTATTTTATTGATCGGTCTGATATCGCTGACCGCAATTTTTATCCAGCTCGATACCGCCGTCTCCTTAATCAGCTTTGGCGCGTTAGTGGCCTTTAGCGCGGTTAATTTATCCGTCATCATACATTTTGCCATTATTAAAAAAGAGACTATCGGCATAAAGAAGATATTCCACAATATTCTTTTGCCGCTGGCGGGTCTGGGCTGCGTCGCCGTAATGTGGATTAACTTAAGCTTTGATGCCTTTATATTGGGCCTGACCTGGGCAACCTTAGGTCTCGGCTGGATTGTTTACTGTAGTTATACCAAAAAAGAAGTCGCTATCTCTGAATAAACAGGTTTTGCATTCACAGTGAAGTCTCCTGTGGTACACGCTACTTACTGAGAAAACATATGAGTGGAAATAAAACGTTAATCAAGCCGCAATTAATATCAGACGCGAAAATTACCATGATGAGCCAGGCCGACCCAGATGCAGACTGGAACTGGGTGCGAAATAAAGAGGATACGCAAATCAGCGATCCTGGAAACCCAGCAAATTACTACGAGTCGACACTTGCACCCTGGATCGACTTTCCCTCTTTAAAAAAAGAGGAAGAGTGTGAACTCGTAGTGATCGGTGGCGGGCTGCTTGGCGCATCAACCGCGCTTCATCTTTCTGAAGCGGGTATTGATACCATTCTGCTGGAAAAGAACACCATCGGTTCTGGCGCCTCTGGCAGGAATGGCGGACAGCTTACGCCAGGCCTGGCGCGCTGGGAAGCCGAGTCGATGATTGAGCATCTCAGCTTCGAAGAGGCGAAACGCCTGTGGCATTTTACGTCGACGGAAGCCATGTCGCTGATTGATGAAATCGCGCAGCGCTACGATTTAAATTTCGATCGTCACCATGGCCATATCACCGCCGCCGTTCATCCCGGACATATGAATGCACTGGTACAGGGCGTTGATGCCAGGAAATTCCTTGGCGAAGATAATGTCAACGTGCTCGGCAGCTATGAGCTGCAGGAACATATCAACTCTGACTTATATTATGGCGGCGTGTTAGATAACCTGGGCGGCCAGGTGCACTCATTAGCCCTGAATCGTGGGCTGGTGTACGGTTTCCTGAAAAATGGCGGCAGCGTCTATGAACATAGCGAGGTGATTAAAATTGAGAAAACCAGCAGCGGTACCCGAGTGATTACGCCTGAAGGGGTCATTCTCGCCAAAAAAGGCGTGGTGATTGCCGTACATGACGCCACCCATAAGCTTCTCGACGAAAACAAAGAAACCACGATACCCTTTTATACCTATGTCGGCGTCACGTCTCCTGTAGCAGGCGGTTCTAAAACGCTGCTTCCCACGGGCAAGCCCGTTTACGATACCCAGCTGCAGATCAATTATTATCGTCCCGTACGCAATGAAAGGATCTTATTCGGCGGCCAGGGAACGGGTCTACGCTGGGATGACAGCAGAACAGTGGAGTATTTAACCTCGCGGATACGCGCCGTTTTCCCTGAACGAGACGACATCGAACTCGATTTCGCCTGGAGCGGCACCACCGACTTAACCCTGAATGGGGCCACGGATTGCAGAAGAAACGGCAATATTTATTCGGTTCATGGCTGGAGCGGCCACGGCATCGCGCAAACGGTCAGGATCGGCAAAGCGATTAAAGATGATATCGTCAGAGCCAATAAAGATTTCGCCATGCTGACCACCATCAAACATACGCCGCTGATGATAGGTCGCGCGCTGGCGCCGGTCGCCATCCCGCTCGCTAAAACCCTGTTAGGGATTACGACAAAGATTGCCCCGGGCAAGATGATCTCGTTCTGAAATGCACCTGCCGCTCAGGCGGCAGGCTTATTTATGCTTTTTCGCGCGCCATAGAAGCAAGCTTCCTCCTGACTGCCGCTTATCGCCCGATGAATTTGTCTCTCTCTCTGACTCTACAAGCGCAACGCGCCTGACCGCACTCATTCAGGCTGCGCGTCTCGCGTCCACCGCAGCCATGCGTCCAGCGTCTTATCTGCCATTGGCCGCGCATAAAAATAGCCCTGCGCCTGATCGCTGCCATATTCCGTGCGTATTCGTCCAGTTTCCGCATCCTCTACGCTTTCAGCCAGCAGCATGAACGGAACAGGCCTACAGGCCTGTCCGGAACAAACGCTCATTAAGGCTGAAGCTTAATGCTCGTGAGGCGAATCGGTGCGCGTGGCGGAGTTCCTTATACGCATCTGAAGTCGGGAGATTTGCCCGGTAATATCCGCGGTTCGTTCGGCCAGTCCCCTGATAGCGCTGGCGATAACGGAAAAGCCTCGCCCGTGCATGCCCGCCCTTGCGGCTTCAATACTGGCGTTGAGCGAAATGAGTTTAATCTGGGCGGCGATATTGCCGTTCTCAGAGACCAGTTCGGCAATTTCTTTCGCGGTTTCGGCTGTCTGCACGTTGCGTTTGATCTCATTCTCTTCATGAAGCAATCGATCGCGACGGCCCTGAATATCAATAAGCGCGCCGACAGCGCGGAGCGGCGTACCGTCTGTAGCGCGCTTCGTCTGACCACGCGCCTGAAACCATCGGTATTCGCCGCTGCGTAGTTTGAGTCGATATTCAATATCGAAACCGGTTTTGCCGCTGAAATCCATCAGATGGCTGACGAAAGCGTCAAGGGCAGCCTGCTTGTCTTCTGGATGAAGGCGCGAAGCCCAGCTCTCCATCACGTCCGGAAACTCTTCGACCGTTTCAAAGCCCAGCAGCTTTCTGAATTGTGGTGACCACCAAAATACGTTATCGGGATTAAGAGGATTGCCGCCGATAATATCCAGGTCCCAGAGTCCATCGTTAAGCATTTCCCGCGACAGGTCAAAACGCGTAGAGACGATATCGAAAAGACGGGCCTGAGCGGTTTCTTCCTCAATATTCTCCACAACGGCGACCAGACGCGGCGGCGTAAAGTCGGTGCTATACAGCGCGCGCAGAAGAACCCACTGAAAAGCGGCGCCGTCGGTTTTAATGCGGCAGCGCAGCGGTTGCCCTGCACCGCCGTGGCTAAGCACATATCGAATAAAATCTCTGAACGCTTCCCGGTGATCCGGATGCACACGCTGCTGCAGCGAAGCCAGCCCAATATCTTTTTGAGCAGGTAAGCCTAAAAGACGACGCGCCGAGGATGAAAAAAAGGCGGGCGAATCACTTTGCAAATCGGGTGACTCAATATACCAGACGCCCTCCTGACCGAGCGTCATCACGCATTTCAATAGCGTGGTGTCATTGTGATTACTCACGATCGTTTCACTGGCCGGCGCTTCAGCTATAGCTGACTGAGCCCACTCTGTGGCGGGCGCTTTTTTTAATAGTTTTCGAAACATGGTTTCTCCTGGTGAAGCTACGCCGACACAAAATATGCCTGCAATGATTTATCGGCGCGAGGAGAGAGAAATTCAGCGAATAATCAGACGTTTCCAGCAGGAATTGTAACAAGATAATCTTAACGGCATGCCTTGTCGGCCGCCTGATCGATCGGAAGGTATCGGGCCTGAGATGAAAAAATCAAGCCGTTGAATTGACTGAATTAAAATAACCTGGTGCGATAACAGGAGAATAGCGCACGCCCCTAAAGCGTGCAGTTAAAAAAAGAGCGCCATGATAAATATGGCGCTCTTTTTGCCTCTACTTGTCAGCGGTCAACCCAGCCTGAAACAGAGAGTATGAGCCGCGCAAAGATCGCCGGCCGCTATCGTCATGCCGGAATAGTTTTCGCCTTCTGGCTGCGCGACCAGACGCGGTGCGCTTTCATCGCCTGTGTAAACTCAGACATCAGCGCGCTTTCCGCTTTATCGCCCTGCACAAGGCCTTCTTCACGATCCGCATCTTCCAGACCGAACTGCGTTTTAAAACGGCGCGCCCCGCCCACCAGACCGATCACCTTCAGGTGCTTGTAGGCTTCCAGCAGGAAGTAGCGTGCATCGCCGCTCTGCAGCAGGGCATCGATATTGCCATCCGGCACGATAACCGCGTCAAAGGTCAGAGAAGGCAGACCGGCAAAGGTTGCGTCGACCGGCAGCACAGAACCGTCGTCTGCGCGCACCTGGCCCATATGCGGCGCCAGCAGTTTGGCGTGTACGCCAGCGTCTTTAAGCGCCTGCAGTATGTTCAGCACATCGTCCGCTTTAACGCCGTCGCTGAGCAACAGTGCAACCTGACGTCCTTTGATCTCGCCGTCTGGAATCGCATAGAGGCTCAGGCTATCGTCTTTGGTAAGGCCGTTTACCGCCGCTGGCGGCTGAATATTCAGCTGTTCGTCGGTCAGGGCGATGCCGAGATTATCCGCGACGCCCTGCGCCAGGGCGATGTCAATGCGCGCCAGATGATCCACCACGCGTTCGCGAATATAGGCGCGCGCGACTTTACTCAGCTCAAACGAATAGGCGCCGATAATGTGCTGCTGCTCGACCTCGGTCTGGCTGAGCCAGAATAGACGCGGCTGGGCATAGTATTCGCCGAAAGAGGGGCTACGCTCACGCACTTTGTGGCCCTCAACCCGCTCCTGATAGCTTTCAAATCCGCCGTTTTTAGCCGCCGGCGGCGTTTCGCGTGGCCAGTTGTCGTTGATCGAGTTCGGCTCGTAGTTAGCTGGGTTGGTATCGATATCCTGACGATGCATGCCCTGGCGCTGGAAGTTATGGTAAGGACAGGTCGGACGGTTGATCGGAATTTCATGGAAGTTCGGTCCGCCCAGGCGGCTGATCTGGGTATCGGTATAGGAGAACAGGCGGCCCTGCAACAGCGGATCGTTGGTAAAATCCAGGCCCGGCACAATATGGCCAGGATGGAACGCAACCTGCTCGGTTTCAGCAAAGAAATTATCGGGGTTACGGTTAAGCACCATCTTACCAACGATTTCGACCGGCACCAGCGCTTCTGGAATCAGCTTGGTCGCATCAAGAATATCGAAGTCAAATTTAAACTCATCCTCTTCCGGGATTAGCTGCAGTCCCAGCTCAAATTCCGGGTAGTCGCCCGCTTCGATGGCTTCCCACAGATCGCGGCGATGGAAGTCAGGATCGCGGCCGGTCAGCTTCTGCGACTCATCCCACAGCAGCGAGGCTTTGCCCGCTACCGGCTTCCAGTGGAAACGCACGAAGGTCGCTTTGCCTTCGGCATTAATCAGGCGGAAGGTGTGAATGCCGAAACCTTCCATGGTGCGATAGCTGCGCGGAATGCCGCGATCGGACATCGCCCAGATGACGTTGTGCATGGTTTCCGGCTGCAGGGAAACGTAATCCCAAAAGGTATCATGGGCGCTCTGGCCCTGCGGAATTTCGTTGTGCGGTTCCGGCTTAACGGCATGCACGAAGTCGGGGAATTTATGCGCATCCTGAATAAAGAAGACCGGCGTATTGTTCCCGACCAGGTCAAACACGCCCTCTTCGGTATAGAACTTGGCGGCAAAGCCGCGAATATCGCGTACGGTGTCGGCGGAACCGGCACCGCCCTGCACCGTGGAGAAGCGCACGAAAACTGGCGTAGTCTGGTCTGGATCGCTCAGGAACTGGGCTTTAGTAAGATCTTTAAGTGAGCGGTAAGGCTGAAAATAGCCGTGCGCCGCAGAGCCGCGAGCGTGCACGATTCGCTCTGGAATTCGCTCATGATCGAAGTGCGTGATCTTTTCACGCATGATGAAATCTTCCAGCAGCGTAGGACCGCGAGTACCGGCGCGCAGCGAGTTTTGATCGTTGGCGATGCGCGTGCCCTGGTTGGTCGTAAGGGCGCGATCGGTGCCGTTTTTGCGGTTTGCTTCGAGCTGGTCGAGTTTGGCGTTATGCGTCTGCGGGGCTTTCAGGCTGCCTGGCGCGGTAGGCTGTTTGCCAGGCGGCGTTGGTTCGGGTTGCGGCTGATGCGAACCATCCTTGGGTGCCAGCGAACCCAACCCGGCTTCTGAGGATTCCGGGCCGGTGTGGGGCGCGCGGTGGCTAAGTGTTTTCTTTTCTGTTTCTTCCGACATAAACCCTTACTCCAGCGGTTGTTTTATTTTGACGACACTAAAGATAGAACAACCTGAGCAATACTGCGGGTTAAAACGCGCAGGTTACGCCCTCATAAAAGCGTATTTGCAGCGCGCCCGACGCTGAGCGCGTTGAGGCGTTCTTTTGCGAGAACGACATACTGACGCTGGTCGCATTGGAATCTCTGTGGGATGCGGCAGGCAACCCGCCACTTGCCGTAGTAGGCTTTGACGATATTGATGAGGCGGCCTCTGCCGGCGCAGCTGACAACATCAGGAAGGAAAACCCGGGTGGTAGCTGAAAACAGGGCGAGCTGCGTATTCGGCGTTCGCATCTGAAACGCTGAACGGGCAGGTTAACGTTAACGATCGGCAATCACGCCCGTTCGCCATCCCGCACCAGAGAATTCACGCTAGCCGAAGAGGCTTTCGTGCCGATCATCAACACGCCTGACCAGGCTGACGTCAGGCGTATTTATGCTAAACGCCAGCTATTTTCTTCAGCTCATCGCGGGCGCCGGGCGCGACGGCCAGCACTTTTGCTCCTTTCGTTAAGCGCTCGCCTTCTGTGTTAAAAGGTAAATACCAGCCGCCGGCTTCGCGCACCAGGCAATACCCCGCCATGCAATCCCAGGCATGCATGTAAGGCTCCAGATAGCCCACCACCCGCCCGGCCGCGACCCATGCCAGCATTAACGCGCCCGACCCGATACGAATAAAATTTCCGCCTGCCGCTAACAGCGCGGTCAGCAGCTCGCCTACCGCTTGCGGCGTAACGTAACTGTTCGCGCCAAAGCCGACCACATGATTTTGCAGCGTTCTGTCAGGGTCAACCTGCAAGGCGCGACCATTGAGCGTCGCGCCCTTTCCTGTCGCGGCAACATAGCATTCGTCAAAGCATGGCGCGAAAATCACGCCAACCACCGGCTCCCCCTGGTACAACACCGCGATTGAAACGCACCAGTTCGGCATTCCGTTAAGAAATGGGCTGGTGCCGTCAATGGGATCGACCACCCAGGTAAAGCCCGACGTGCCGGGTTGTAAGCCGAACTCCTCGCCCAGAAAACCGTCTTCCGCAAAGCTCTCGCGGATACGGGCATCAATCATCTTTTCCACATCGCGGTCGGCCCTGGAGACGACATCCTGTAGATCTTTTTTAGTTTCAACCACTAAACTGTCGCGCTGGTGGAACCAGCTCAGCGCGAGACCCCCGGCGTCGCGCGTCGTCTCTTCTGCCAGCGCCAGACGCGTCATCAATGCCTTATTATCAAGCTCACTCATAATGTTTCCTTCATGGCCGGTTTAAGGGACGATCAGCGCCAGTCCCTGCGGTTTAAAATCTACGTTGACGTTCGCAGCAAGCGGCAATCGCTGCTCCATCTGGTTATCCACGATAAACAGCGCCCCGAGAGGGGTGTTCACTTCATACTCAATATGATCGCCTAGCCAGGTGGCATGAATGATTTCGCCCGGCAGCGCACCTTCGCCAGAAGGGCACAGCGTAATGAACTGCGGACGCACCGAAAGCTGCGCTTTTCCCGGCGTGGCGCCGCTGCCGCGCACGCGATAAAGCCGCTTGCCAATGCGAACCATCGCCTCATCACCCTCCAGCGACTCTACTTCACAGGCCAGGATGTTGGCCTCTCCCATAAAATCGGCGATGAAAACCGAATTGGGCGACCGATAAAGCGTTTCGGGCGCGCCCTGCTGGGCGATTTCTCCTTCTTTCATCACGATGATTTTGTCGGAGACGGCCAGCGCTTCCTCTTGATCGTGCGTGACGTAGACCGCGGTAAAGCCCAGACGCTGCTGCAAATCGCGAATATCTGTGCGCACGCGGCGGCGCAGTCGTTCATCCAGATTAGAGAGCGGCTCGTCCAGCAGCAGCACCTGCGGTTCCAGCACCAGCGCGCGCGCCACCGCAATACGCTGCTGCTGGCCGCCGGAAAGCTCAGACGGCAGTCGATCCCCCTGATTTTCCAGCCCAACCAGCTTTAGCCCTTCCCGCGCGCGATCTCGCGCCTCTCGCTGGGTCATGGCGCCGGAAAGCAGGCCGTACATCACATTTTCAAGCGCCGACATATGAGGGAACAGCGCATAGGACTGGAACACCATCGCAACGTCGCGCTCGTTAGCAGGCAGATGCGTGACCTCTTTGCCGCCAATCAAAATGCGACCCGAGGTGGGATGCTCCAGACCTGCCAGCAGACGCAGCGTGGTGGTTTTGCCGCAGCCGGACGGGCCCAGCAGCGTCACCAGCGTGCCAGCCTCCACCGTTAGCGAGAGGTCGGGCACGGCTGTAAACCCGGCAAAGCGTTTAGCGACATGTTCAAAGACGACGGTTCCTGCTTTTGCTGTACTCATACGGCATTCTCCTGAGTTAATGACGTGGGTGCGCCAGACGCAGCGGCGATTGCGCTGCTTTTGGCTGCCCGACGCAGGCGTCGTTCGCCGACCAGCAGCTGAAAGAGCGCAATGATGGCGAGCATCACAACGATCAGCACAGAGGAATAGGCTATTGCCACGCCATACTCACCATTTTCAACCAGACCGACGATGTAGGATGTCGCCATGTTGTACTGCGCGCTGACCAGAAAAATCACGGCGCTGATAGAGGTAATGGCGCGGACAAAGGCGTACACCAGCGCAGCGCTGATGGCCGGTTTCAGCAGCGGCAGCACGACTTTACGCAGCGTGCGAAAGCTGGTGGCGCCCAGCGTCAGAGAGGCTTCATCCAGACTTTTATCGAGCTGGCTCATGGCCGCTATCCCGCCGCGCACGCCGACGGGCATATTGCGGAAAACGAAACAGACGATGAGAATTAACGCGGTGCCGGTGATCTCTAGCGGCGGCAGGTTGAAGGCCATCACGTAGCTGACGCCGATAACCGTGCCGGGAATGGCAAAACTCAACATCAGGGCAAATTCAAACGCCTGACGCCCGGCGAACTTCTGCCGTACGATAAGCCATGCGGTCAGTAACCCGACGATAGCCGTAAGGGGCGCCGCGATCAGCGCAATTTCAATCGTGGTCCAGAATGAGTTCCACGCGACGCCGCTCCAGACCAAATGCCCCTCCTGCAGCGTGACGCGAAAGGCGTGAATGTAGTGCTCCAGCGTCAGGCTGTTATCCAGTCCCCATGAACGTACAAACCCGCCAACCATAATCATGCCGTAGACCACCAGCGTGAACGCTCCCCAGGGGATCACCAGCCCGTAAATGCCCACGCGCATCGGCCTGGGTAACGCGCTATGCGTGCCGCCATCCCCTTTGCCGGTCACTGTGGCGAAATTTTTACCGGACAGCCACAGACGCTGAATAATAAAGGCGCACAGGGTAAAACAGAGCAGGATCATCGCCAGCACCGCGGCCCTGCTGGGATCGTTTTGCGCGCCGACCACAGAGAAAAAGATCTCCGTCGAAAGCACGCCGTGACTGCCGCCCAACACCATCGGATTACCGAAATCGGCCATACTTTCGATAAAGCCGATGAGGAAAGCATTTGCCAGCCCCGGCGCCATCAACGGCAGCGACACGCGAGTAAAGGTGCGCCAGCGGTTGGCGCGCAGGGTTTGCGAGGCCTCTTCCAGCGACGGGCTAATGCCTTCCACCACGCCAATCAAAACCATAAACGCCACGGGCGTAAATGACAGCACCTGGGCGATCCAGATACCGGTCATGCCGTATAGCCAGCGGCCGGGCTCAATGCCGAACAGCGTCGCCAGATAGCTGGTCACCACGCCGGAGCGGCCAAACAGCAGGATCAGCGCCAGGCCGATGACAAATGGCGGCGTGATGATCGGGAGGATAGTAAGAAGACGCAGCGCTTTTTTGAATGGAAGCGCGGTGCGCGTTGCCGCCAGCGCAAAGGCCAGCCCCAGCAAAGTGGAACCGGTAGCGGTCATCAGCGCCAGCGTCAGCGTGCGCCAGGCGGTTCCGCAGGTGCCGCCTGCAAGACAAGACAGGCTCCATATCGACGGGTCGCCCATATTCGCCAGCAGGCCATCTGGCTTGAAGCTACCGTCCACATCCTGCACCGACACCACAAACAGGCTCAGCACCGGATAGAGCACGAAGGCGCTGACCAGCGCCACCAACAGCACGATAGCGGCGACCACAAAGGCATCACCTCTCAGCACGCCGCGCTCTGCCAGGGCAAACGCGAACAGCAGCAGAAAGGTGGTCAGCATCAACAGCGCGCCTGCGCCAAAAGCGGGCTGGCCTTGCTCCAGCGTTCCCATCACGTTTTCCAGCCATGCCCAGCTCCAGCCGCTGTAGCCAATGGCATGGCCCTCTGCGATCATAAAGAACACGCCGAGGGCGCTAACGCCTGACAGCAAAGCGCTTCGCCATGCGCGGTTTTTAATTAATCCGCACAGAGCAGCAAGGGCAAACAGCCCCGTGATAACGGCGAGCCATGGACGGTGCCAGACGATGGTTTGCCACAACGCCGGGGCGGCGGCTTCGTCGCGCCAGAGCCCGCCGAGCCATGAGAAATCAAAAAAGCCCGCCTCAAGGCTGTACCACGGAAGCAGCGTTAACGACACGGCCCCCAGAGCCAGCGCGCCGGTTAAGCGCCGGTTATTTGCATTCATGAATCACCTCGACCTGAGTTTTCAGGCTGAAGCGGACATCAGGCTTACGCCACCGCCGTTGAATTTGTTAGCCGGGCATTACGCCGACAGAGCAGGGTTATTGAGCGCTGGCGCCGATTTCTTTATCCCAACGACTGAGCAGCGCTTTGCGCTTCGCGGAATCCCCGTAGGTTTTGAAGTCGTAGTCGATCAGCTTGATGTTTTCGAATCGCGGCGCGTACTGAGAGATTTCCGCCTGAGTATTGGAAGGAAGCTGGAAGGATTTCGCCTCTTTCATGTGCGACTGCGCTTCGGCGCTGAGCGCCCAGTCATACCAGATTTTGGCATTGGCCAGGTTGCGCGCGCCCTTCACGATGGACATCGATCCAATCTCGTAGCCGGTGCCTTCGCAAGGCGCAACGGTTTTAATGGGAAAACCGTCGACCTCCATCGCCACCGCATCGTGCATAAAGACGATGCCAACGGTTGTTTCTCCGCGCGCCGCGGCTTTTACCGGCGCAGAACCCGATTTGGTATATTGCGAGATATTCGCATTGAGTTTTTTCAGATAATTAAACGCTTTGTCTTCACCCATGATCTGCACCAGCGTAGCCAGCGTGTTATAGGCGGTGCCGGAAGAGTTAGGGTTGGCGATCTGTATTTCGCCTTTGAAACCTGGATCAAGCAAATCTGACCAGCAGGCTGGCGCCTTCAGTTTTTTTGCGGCAAGAAGTTTCGTGTTGTAGCCCCAGCCCAGCGCGCCCGCATAAATGCCCACCGTGCGAAAATCTGAGATTTCAGCCTGTTTTTGCGCCCAGTCATGCTGCTGGCTCAGCAAGGGAGACTTATAAGACTGAGTCAGCTTTTCTTCTGCCGCCTGCATATGCGGATCGCCCGTCCCTGCCCACCAGATGTCGGTGCGCGGATTACGCGCTTCGCTGCGAATGCGCGCATAGGCTTCACCGGCAGAGAGCCGCACCATGCTGACCTTGATGTCCGCATGCGACTGGCTAAACAAGCGCGTCATCTGTTCGCATACCACCACATCAGCGGAGCAGATCATATTAAGATTACCGGCGGCATGGGCGGTTAACGGCAGGGTCGAGCAACACAGGGTGATGGCTGGGATCAACAAGTTATAACGCATGGTGTTCTCCTGGGGTCAGAGGTGATGCTGCACTGGCATCTGTTTCTTGCACATGTGTGCAAATTAGTAGAGAACAAAAAATAGCCTGTCAATCAGCTTACGATGCAATTGATTAGTCATGTCACAAAATTGCAACATTACGCCAGACTTTTCTTTTGCACATATGTGCAATCTGATACAGACTCTTTCTGGGCCTGTGGCCATGACGAGGAGAAACATGAATCAGGGGAAAACGGTTGTCAGCGCTGAGGATGTGGCCCGCCGCGCTGGGGTCTCACGTTCCGCGGTGTCCCGCACCTTCACGCCCGGCGCCAGCGTATCGGAAGCGATGCGCGCTCGCGTAATGAAGGCGGCAGAAGAGCTGGGTTACCACGTTAATCATCTGGCGCGCAGCCTGGTGCGTAACCGCAGCGGTATTGTTTGTTTGATCGTCTCTGAAGTCGCCACGCCTTACCGTGCCAGCCTGGTAAGCTGGATGACGCAATGTCTGCAGGCGGCAGGCAAAGTAGCGATGATAATTAACACCGACCGCTCGGACAGCAGCGTCTCAGCCGCGCTACAGCAGGCCATTAACTTCCGCGCCGACGCCTCTATCATCCTTTCCGGCATGCCTGACAGCGGGATTACTCACCTGTGCTACCAGCATGGTCAGCACCTGATGCTAATCAACCGTGATGAAACCCTGCCCGGCTCGCTCAGTATTAATCTTGACTCCACGCAAGCGGCGGAAACTGCATTGATGGCGTTTTTGCGCGCCGGCTGTCGCCGCCTCGCCTTTGCTAACTCGCTGGCCGGCACGCCCAGCCTGATGAAACGGGAAGGCGATTTTCTTGCAGCAGCGTCGCGCGCAGGTGTGGCGGTCACAGTAGAGCGTTACGGAAGCACCTCTTATGAAAGCGGACGGATTCTGGCGCATCGCCTCCTCACCCGTCCGCAGCGGCCTGACGCCGTATTCTGCGTAACCGATTTGGTGGCGTGCGGATTTATGGACGAAGCACGTCATAGCTTCGCGTTGCGTATCCCTGAAGATCTCTGCGTGGTGGGCTATGACAATATCCCGCAAAGCGGCTGGTCATCCTATAACCTCACCACCTTCGCTCAGCCGGTCGAGCAGTTTGCACATGACGCGGTGCAGTGGCTAATCGCTCAGGAGGAACGTCAGGAAGAGCTGCGTCCACGAGCGGAACAGCAAAACGACCGTTTAATCTATGAGGCCAGCGTGGTATGGCGCGGATCGGTGCGGCGTGGCTGAAGCGCCTGCCAGAAGCATGATCTCTGGCGAATGAAAATTAGCATCGAAAATGCGAAGAAGGCCGCCCTCTGGGCGGCCTTCTTCGGCACTTCCTTTTGCGACCATTCCTTATTTGTAGAGCTCAGCGGTCATATGGACGCGGTTATTGGTGTTAGCCTCAGTAATTTTATACTGAGCGCCCTGCTGCTGAGCCTCTGCGGCGATTTTGGCTTCTGCACCGTCAAGCGTGCCGGAAGTAACAGAAATGCTCTGCGCGAAGCTGGCTGCTGACATCAGTGAAAGGGCGGCAACGGCTGCGATAGAGATTGCTTTGATGGTTTTCATGGTCTTAATCCTTGGTTTGTATGGTTGAAAGCACGTTTGCTTTCGATGAGATAATGATACTCAAGGTTACTATTAGAATGTTATCAATAAGTGCTGACATTGTTACCATGCTAACTATCACACCGATAGATTTAACATATCGGGCGCGTTAAGGATGTTAAACACAGGCACTCCGGCTACTTCTCCAGATTGTCAGCACTGTACGCCACGGTTTTCATTGCCCGCAGTGCCTCCAGCCGCATGTTTAGCGCCGTTTCAATATTGTTATAGGCCGTGCTGCCAAGCGGTAAGCGCAGTGGCGGATTGTCAGCATCTGCGGCTGCGATCATCGCCGTCACGCATTTTTGAGCATTGCCTTTAATCTCAAATTCGCCGTTCATTAGCGCCGCCCGCATTTTTCCTGCTGCTGTATCGTTGTAAACGGGTAAGGCATCCGCAATATCTAGCCCCGCACCAAATCGCGTTGCCGTTGGCCCTGGCTCCACTAATAAAAAGTCGATGCCAAACGCCGCGACTTCCTGTCGAACGGCTTCGACAAAACCTTCTATTCCCCATTTGGTGGCGTGATACAAACTGAAGTCAGGATAAGCAATCTGACCGCCTTCCGAGGAAACCTGCACAATACGACCGCCGCCCTGTTGCCGCAAAAACGGAATTACCGCGCGAATCAGTTGAATTGAGCCGGTGAGATTAGTCGCAATCTGGCGCTCAATTTGCGTATCGCTCAGTTCTTCCGCTGCGCCAAACAGCCCATAAGCCGCGTTGCTTACCACCACATCAATCGTGCCCGCCTGAGCGAATGCAGCCTCAATGGCGGGTTTAATCGTTGCTGTCTCGCTGATATCCAGCACCATGAGCTGTAGATTATCGCCGTATTGCGCACGCATATCCTCTAATGCAGTTTCGCGTCGCACGCTTGCCACTACCCGATCGCCACGGGCCAGCAGACTTTCACACATCAGGCGTCCAAGGCCGCTGGATGCGCCGGTAATGAGCCAGGTTTTCATCAATATTCTCCTGTTTAGTGAACCGACGTTCATCATAAAACGAATGATTGATGCCATAATCTCCCCAAACCGGCATGCGATGGTGGGAAATTTTAAACAATGAAGCGTCCGTCCTGGAATGAACTGCTGGCGGTGAAAACGGTTGCCGATCAGCGCAGTTTCCGCCGCGCGGCGGATGTGCTCGGCCTTAAGCGCTCAACGCTCAGCCACACTATAAAAGGGCTGGAGACGGCGCTTGGCGTGCGGCTTTTCCATCGAACAACGCGAAGCGTGGCGCTGACCGAAACCGGTGAAATGTTGATTGCGCGCATGACGCCATTGCTCGCTCAAATGGACGAGTTGCTGAATGAGGTCACCGCCAGCGATCGCCAACCCTACGGAACACTGCGCATCAGCGCCAGCGATGCAGCGATCGGCCTTCTGCTGGAAATGATATTGCCGACATTCATGCAAAAATATTCAGGGATTGAAATTGATTTAGTTGCGCAAGGTGAACTGGTTGATATTGTCGAGCAGGGTTTTGATGCCGGTATACGGCTGTTTGAAGATGTGCCTAAGGATATGGTGGCCATCGCGCTGAGCGGGCCGTTACGCTTTGTTACGGTGGCATCGCCTGATTATTTAGCCGCACGTCCACCCATTAAGCACCCACAGGATCTGATGCAGCACACCTGCTTACGGCATCGTTTACCCGGCGGAAAACGGTACCATTGGGAATATGAGCAAAACCAGGAGCGGTTTGCGCTGGATGTACCTGGCAGTTTGACGCTCAACAGCGGTGCGTTAATGACAGAGGCAGCCATCGCCGGATTAGGCGTGGCTTATGTGCCGGAGCGCTATGCTCGGCACGGGCTGGATAAAGAGCGCCTGGTTACCTCGCTGGATGACTGGACCATCGCTTCGCAAGGTATCGCGCTCTACTTTTCGCAGCATCGTCATATGCCTCTCGCGTTACGGTTGTTTGTCGACGCGGTCAAAGCCACCACGCGCGTCTAAAACTAAGCAGCTACGCGACAGCTGACTGATGCCTGGGGCGTCCAGCAAGGCCGCCCTAGGCGAGTGAGCATTTTGGCTTAATTAAAGAATTTAATATCCGTCGGCGTAGATATTTTCGCCGCGTCACCCGCCGCTTTCATCTCGCCGGTATTCTCATCGAAATGGAACAGAGAAATAGTGTTAGTGAAGACGTTAGCCACGTAAAGATATTTACCGCTACCGTCGAAGGCAAAGGCGCGCGGTTCAATACCGTTAGCGTTATAGCTTGCGGGTTTACCCAACATGCCATCCGCTTCAATTTTGAACACCAGCAATTTATTATCTGAGCCGCGATTCGACGCAATCAGATATTTGCCGTTCGGACTTAAAATAATGCCTCCACCGCTGCGATAGTCTGCGCTGCTGTTTTCGCTATTCAACCTGATATGGCCAACCGGCTCCAGACGATCCTGATTCACACTGAACACGACAATTTCGCCGGCCATTTCAGTGATGACATAGGCATGCTTGCCATCTGGCGCAAACACCATATGGCGAGGCCCCGAACCGGCCGTAAAATTCACGTCGCGCGCGCTATCTGCCTCCAGCGGCTGTGCTTTATCAGCGTGATAGCGGTAGGCGTGCAGCTTGTCACCGCCGAGGTCGGCTGCGTAGAGATAGTTGCCATCATGCGTAAAAGTGGTGGCGTGCGCATGGCCGCCGTCCTGACGCCCTTTAACGGCACCGGTACCGTGCTCGAACGGGAAATGTTGTACCTGCTCGCCCAGTTTGCCATCCTGATGGATCGGGAAGACCGATACGCCCGCTCCTCCCTTCGCCACGGAGTAGTTGGAGACAAACAGGAACTTACCGTCCGGGCTGATAGTCGCATGAGTAGGCTGCTGGCCGTGACTCTCCACGCTATTAAGCACCTGCACCTGTCCGCTTTTATCCACGCTCAGCGCGGTAACCGCGCCGTCATTCTCTTCATTGGTAGTGTAGGCAAAACGCCCATCGCGGGATTTCACAATCCACGACGGACTTTTCATCTTGATCACATCGAGTGGCGTCAGCGTACCGTCGCTGTTTACCTTCAGGCGATATAACCCTTCACTGGGATGGTCGGGTTTTTGCGCTGACGGCGCATCTGGAATCGATGTCCATGTTCCTACTAATGCTGTTTGATGATCTACTGCGGCATTTGCCATTGTGCTTCCCGCCAGTGAAAAAACAGCCAGAGATAATGCCATGGTTATGTTTGTGGCTAAACGGTTGTGCACCGCTTTTTTATTTCTTTTCATTTTAGTAACCCACCGTAATCGGAATGTTTAACGACTATAGTGGGATTGGTTTGAATAGCGTCCGGCGAGGAGGTGATCAGGTTCACAATACAGAAGATTAACATGCAGGAAATTAACGACTCACCGGATTCAGCCGCCATACCGGAAAACAAATCTTTGCTTCTGGCGTTTAACGCGCTTTCCGGCAGCAGCGAAAACACCCTTTCCGCATGTCGGCCTGCCGGGGAGTAAGGCGTTTCACAGGCTGCCTACGTCTCTCTCTATTACTTATGCCAGCCTCAAAGCTTACTGAGTCTGCTCGCTCAAAGACGCTGCGGCACTCCGCTTCATGCCAGAAGCAGAAGCTCGACCTGCATTTGGATGATTATGTTGATGATGTTGCTTATCGCCCCGCATTCCAAAATAGTGTCATTAACAGGGCTGGGCGCTTTTCTGAACGCGCGTTCGTACTAATGGGCCGCAAGCGCGAAAGAGACCATTTTGGCAAGATTGAATGTCTGCGCGCCTTAAGACATAACTGATTATCGCCTTGCACTTTTCCTGGTATTATTCGAGCTTTCTACTGGCATCGATGGGTATTGAGCGTTTAACAAATGTCGATCTTCCCGCACTGATATGATTTGAACATTGAGGAGCCAAAATGGATATCATTACTTCACAGGCTATGGATGAAATCAATTTAGCGATCGGGCGTGCAGTATCTTCTTTGATTTCATCAGGTAAAAACGTTGAAAAACACAACATCCTTGAGCAGCTGAGGAAGTCTGAAAAAGAGGCAGTTGATGGTATGAAAGAAATTTATGCGGGCGCTATTGGCATGGTAACCGGGAAAACACCTGTTCGCATTGATTAGCCAAATCTCACTCCCCCTCAGGGAACCTTGCACTTCTGAGCGGCAAAAGGCCGTTTGTCGCCTGAGCAGACGGCTTACCCTGCCCGGTTTTACCGTTATGTGTCAGACATGGATATAGCCAAACCACATTATGCTTTTTTCAGCCAGTCGATGAAAAATTCACTAAATGCAGACACTTGTAAAGGCTGAAGCTTACGCTGTGGATAGACAAACTGCAGCCCGACATTTTTGCGATCGAAGCGGCTGAATCCTATAAAACTCTCTGCAAACAGAACATGAAGCCTTCCCTGTTCAACGTCTCTTTTTACATCCCACCAGGATTTGCAGGCAATACCCGCGCCCATAAGCACCCACTGACGGAGCAGTGCGCCATCGTCACACACCATGGCAGGATTCACGCGAATAGTTCTGCTAACGCCTTCTTCTTCAAATCGCCATTCATTTATGACAACACCGTGAAGCTCCAGAGCCAGGCACCTGTGATCGTGAAGAGTATCAGGCGTAGAGGGCATTCCATAGGTCTGAAGATATGTATCTGATGCAACCAGCACCCTGTGGTTAGGTGCGATATTCCTGACGATCAAGCTGCTGTCCGGCAAATTACCGAAACGGATACTCATGTCCAGCCGGTTAGCGATCAGGTCCTCAACGCGCTCTCCCAGGTAAACCGACGGATTCACGTCAGGATGAAGGCGGGAAAAATCCAGTATCGCAGGGCTGAGATATTGTCTACCGAAATCAGATGGGGCAGAAATGCGAATGTTTCCGCTGAGTACTCCCTCTTTCTGCATCAAAAGCGATTCTGCGTGTCGTGCCTCGTCCAGTACCCGAAGCGCGGCATGGTAAAAATCCTCTCCGACCTTTGTCAGCGTGATAGCGCGTGTGGAACGATGAAAGAGCCGGGTCTGGTAGCGCTCTTCTATCGCTTTCAGTCTTGCTGTCATTGACGCCGGTGACAGCGAGAGACGTCGCCCGGCGGCCGACAGTCCGCCGGTCTCGGCCACTTCGACAATAAGCGCCATGTCCTCAAGCTTTCCCATCTTTCATTTATTCCGAAAAGTAATTCCACTTTCGCTGTCATTATCAAAAAAGGGGTTGGTAAGTAAAGTGCTTTTAACACCACTTTTCAAAGCGACATACAGAGCTCCATCTTTTGATAAATATGAGGAATAAATCTGATGAGTAAAACATTAATTATTGGCGGCGCTTCAGGCATTGGTTTTGCTGTGGCCAGTGCACTGGCGGAGCAGGAAAACGAGCTTATTCTTGCAGGACGAAATAATGAGAAGCTGGAAGCTGCGCGTCGATCGCTTAATCCGAAGCCAGCAGATGTCAGAACATTAAAACTGGATGTCAGTAACGAAGCAGAAGTCGTTGCGCTGAGTAGTTCGCTGGGTGATGTAGATAATATTGTGTTTACGGCAGGCTCACAGGCACCCGGTGGATTTCTCTCTGAAATGGATCTCAGCGCGGCGCGGCTGGCTTTTGATACCAAATTCTGGGGCAGCATCTATACCGCCAGGCATCTCAGCAGAAATATCCGACCCCGTGGAACGCTTACGCTGACCAGCGGTTTTGTGGCAAGACGTACGCTGAGCGGAACCATTGTTAAATCAACGATGAATGCTGCCATTGAATCAGCCGCAAAGGTACTGGCAAAAGAACTCTCCCCGTTGCGCGTGAACGTGGTGAGTCCGGGACTGACCGATACGGAGGCGTACGCCAGTATGGAGCCCGTTGCGCGTGAAAACATGCTCCAGATGGCTGCTGCAAATCTGCCGGTGAAAGCATACGGCCGCGCGCAGGACATCGCTAAAGGCTATCTGTTTTTGCTGGATAATCCGTTTGTCACCGGTACGGTTATTGATATTGAAGGCGGTGCGCTCATTAACTGATTCATCAAAATGAAGTTATTGCTTACCGTGATGCCGAACAAATTGTCTTCGGCATTCACGAAGATGTATTGATGTAACACCGCGAATTAATCTCAGTACAACAGCATGAAACTCAGCGCCAGCGGTTAACCGCGTCTGAAAAGCTTTAAAGCATTATACCCGAAAAAGCATCACATCTTCTTTCGCCAGCATTTCTGTTCGTCGGCGGTACTCGCCCGGTGTGCAGTCAAACTCCCGCAGAAAAGCTTTATGAAATGAGGACTCACTGGCATAGCCCACAGCCAGGGCAATATTGATTACCGGTGCGGAATCGCGCGCCAGTTGCTGAGCGGCCAGCTGCAGGCGAATAGAGGTCAGCACGGCAAGCGGCGTGGTTGCGCTCATCTGGCGGAACAGCAGCGCAAAAGAGGCGCGCGACATAAAAACGCGCTGTGCCATTTCCTCCACGGTCCACGGCCGTTCCGGCGCCTCGCAAAGTTGGGCGATCAGCGTACCGACCCGAGGATGGAGTGCCAGGGCCAGCAGACTTTTATTCTGCAGCGTCTCAGAAAGGCCGTTGCGAACAGCAAGGGTAAACATCGCGCTGATTTGATGACTGCGCAGCGCCTCGTCGCCCGGTGCATCGGCGGTATCACTTTGGGTAAGTAAAGGCAGAGCGGCGGCCAGCCAGCGCGCTTCATGACTCTCCACCGCTGGCGCCAGCATCAGCACTTCCGGCAGCGCCGTAAGAAAAGCCTGGGCTGACGCGGGTAATTCCAGCACTCCGCATACCAGTTGCGTTGGCAACGTACTTTGTTGATAAAGGCGGTGCGCGGTATTTTGCGGCAGGAATACTACGCTGCCGGAAGAGAGCTCTATTTTCGTTGAGCCTGGCATATCCAGCATGACTGAGCCACCGACTACGGTGTGCCAGCGCACCGAACGCAGCTGCCCTGCCCGATGCGGCAGCTGCCATTCGCCACTCAGTACACAGTTTTTGTCGATGCGGCCCTGTGGGTTATGCAGTAACAGCAGGTGGCTCAGTGGATCCATGCTTGTCCTCTGTTTTCCATTTCTCATTCTCAAATCGGGTATTTCAGACGCAAAGACAAAAAAGCCAGCGTTGCGGCGTAAAAGCGCGTCGCCGTCAATCGTAAGCTGATGGTGTTGACTATTTTTACAGCTTTTTAAACCGGAGAGCATTATGAACCATTATCAGGCAGCGATTATCGGATTTGGTAAAGCAGGCAAAACGCTGGCCGCCGCTCTTGGGCGTGCAGGCTGGCGCGTGGCGATCATTGAAAAATCAAAAGAGATGTATGGCGGCACCTGTATTAACGTCGGCTGTATTCCCACCAAGGCGCTAGTGCACGATGCGCAAACCACCGCCGACTTCAGTGAAGCGATGCAGCGCAAAACCGCTGTAGTCGAGCTGTTACGTGAAAAAAATTACATGAACCTGGCCAATATCGCGCAGGTTGAGGTGATTGATGGTCATGCGGAATTTATCGACCCTCACACGCTGAAAATCAACACTGAGCAGGGTATCCGTCAGCTCAGCGCCGATCGCATTTTCATTAATACCGGCGCCGAGGCGGTTATCCCGCAGATTGACGGCTTAATCCCCGGGCCACGCATTGTCGACAGCACCGGCATCCTGAATTTATCCAGCCTGCCAAAACGGCTGGCTATTCTGGGTGGGGGCTATATTGGCGTCGAATTCGCTTCTGTGTTTGCCAGCTTCGGCAGTGAGGTCACCTTATTTGAGACTTCATCGCAATTTCTGTCACGTGAGGATGCTGATATCAGCGCGGCCATAAAAACCGTTCTGCAGGACCAGGGCGTAAAAATTGAGCTGGACACCAGGGTGCAGTCGGTTACCAGTGACGATAACAGCGTTACGCTCCATACGGGTCACGGCGATCGTCAGGCAGATGTATTACTGGTGGCAACCGGGCGCCGTCCGGCAACGCAGACATTGAAACTGGAAAACGCGGATGTAACCACGGATACGCGAGGTGCAATCCTGGTTGATAAGCATCTGAAAACGTCAGTGGACCACATATGGGCGCTGGGTGATGTCACCGGTGGCCCGCAGTTTACCTACATTTCGCTGGATGATTTTCGCATTGTGCACGATCAGCTTCTGGGTAAAGGAAAGCGAACCACAGACGATCGCGTGAATATCCCCTATTCCGTATTTATGACGCCAACGCTGTCGCGCATCGGCCTCACAGAAGCGCAGGCGCGTGAACAGGGCAGGAATTTTCAGGTGGTGACATTGCCTGTAGCGGCCATTCCTCGTGCTCGCGTTATTAACGATACGCGAGGCGTCCTGAAAGCGCTGGTAGACAATGACAGCAAGAAAATTCTTGGCGTGGCGCTGCTGGCAGCGGACTCTCACGAGGTGATCAATATTGTGAAAACCGTCATGGATGCGGGATTACCGTACACGGTGCTCAGAGATCAAATTTTCACGCATCCCACCATGAGCGAATCGCTTAATGACCTGTTCGGGTTGGTAAAACAGGCGTGAAGAAGAGATGGGTGCCAACAGCAAAACTGTGACCGGTGCGAACGCACCGGTTTTTTTCAGGCGCGCCGCGACGCTATTTCCTCAACGCTAGCCGCTCTTTATCCTGTTTATCCTAAGCCAGACTTCTGACCGTCAGAGTCTGATGCTGAGTTTTAAAAAAGCTTAGCGACGTACTCCCCATTTTACCTTTTCAAGATAAAGTCCTGACTCAGCCAGTAGCTTTTTCATATTTTACAGCCGCAGTACTGTACTCCTGACTTCAGCGCGACAGAGTCTGATAAGCCAAACGACTCTGGCACCTGTACCCCTACCCGTAGATAAAACCAGGAGTTGACTATGAGCCGTTTACATACCATCACTGAAAGCGATGCCACTGGCAAAACCGCCCAGCTGTTTAGCGCGATTAAAGGCAGCATGGGTAAAGTCCCAAATGCCTATCTGACTATCGGCAGCAACTCGCCTGACGTTCTGGGTCAGATGCTTCAGCTGAATGCGGCCCTGCACAAAGGCAGCCTGAGCGCCCGTGAGCTGGAAGCGATTAATCTGGCGGTAAGTGAAGAGTCGGGCTGCGACTATTGCCTGGCCGCTCATACGCTGATGGCTAAAAAAGCGGGTTACACCGATGAGCAGACGCTGGAGCTGCGTGAAGCCCGCTTCAGCGGCGATGCGCGTATCGATGCGCTGGTGCAGTTCGTTCAGTATCTCGTTTCCACACGTGGAACGGTATCAGCCGATCGCGTTGCCTCTTTCCGCGAGGCCGGATTCAGCGACCAGCAGGTTGTGGAAACCATTAGTGCCGTCAGCGCCATTCTGTTTACCAACATGGTGAACAGGGTAAACGACACCGTCGTTGACTTCCCTAAAGTGAGCTGATGCTCAGGACTTCAGTGGCGCAGAGGCGAGAAAGAATTCGCCGCTTCTGCTCTCTGCCCTTATCCCTGCAATCGCTAAGGAGAAAATGACATGGCGGATATCACTGCGCAGAAGTCAGCGCGCTTCAGACCGGCCGAAATCGCAAAAAACCTGCCGGAGTCGGCTACCACGATGCTGGCCGATATCTATTTAACCGACCGCCCGGATGCCAGCAGCCGTGTGTTCCGGGCTTACCGGGGCGTTCCCCCTCACTTACATCGCGAATGCGATGAGTATTTGTATGTGCTTTCAGGCCGCGGAACGTTCTGGATGGAAGATGCGTCGACCGAGGCCGAGTTCGGACCCGGCGATATGCTTTTTTTCGAGCGCAACGTTGTGCATGCGCTTCCCGTTCTGCTGGAAGAACCCGTGATTTTCCTGACGCTGGACACGCCCCGCCGCTCACCCGGTGACGTCGTGTTTATCGACCCGGACGCCGGCTCTGCCGGTACGTTTATGGATAGAAACCGCTGAATCTTCCTTTAGCGGTATCAGATTGTCGGCAAAAGGCCCCGTACGCAGCGCGTCGGGGCTTTTAACATTCCCGGTGCCCTTGTCTAAACTCCCTGTTCCGACAGCTTCTAAGCAACCTGGCCTGAAACCATCTGCAGTGAGCAAAACAGTCAGCCGCCACAAACGCCCCTCGAGTTAATACTAATGGAGCACTGGCCTGATTTGAGCAGCTGTCTTTCTCCGCTGCGCCGTCGCAGCTTCTCAGCATCAGTTTGCCGCCGGGGATATGGTCGACAGCGCATATTTCCCGCCTTCATGAGGTGAGTGCTGAATACTGCGATTTATCGCTTCACATTACACTGGGAGAAATGGCGACAGGGCTGGAAGGCAGTTAGGGTATGGCGTATCTGACCCTCACGTATCGCAGGCAATTAAGGACGTTCGGGCAGCCAGAGGTGATGCAGAAAACCCGGCGCATATGAATTTCATCACGGACGCGCCGGGTTTGGGAAAAAATCAGCAAGTTAACGCGTTTGTCACCGCTTCGGGCATACACGGCCGACCATTGAAAATTCTGTCTCCCTTTTTCAGGCTTTGACGGAAACGCAGGGAGTACTCCAGCACCATATAAATGCGTCCCTGTCTGAACTCCTCTTCAATATCAATCCCCCGCGCCTCTTTCATGAAGGCGTGACGGGCCCACTCCATATAAAACGGGTAGTAAAGCCCGTCTACCACCTTCTGAAAGTCAATGTGATCTTCATCAACGTCATACATTTTACTGAACATGCCTGCTCCTGATAGCGGGGGCCTCTGGCCCCCTGAAGTAGAATGATTTAGTGCGTGGGTGCGGGTGCTGCATTGATTTTGATGCGTAACAGGGCATAAGGCTTCTGACGCAAATCCTTACCGCCGTGGAAACCGGGCTGGCGGTTCAGCTGGTTGGTGGTGAAGTAGAGATAGCCATCCGGTCCGACGGACAGGGTATCCGGCCACAGAATCTCAGGACCGTGCGCAATGGTTGTCCACTCCCCGCCTGCCGGCAGCTTACGGATAGCATTACGCTCATAGTCACCGGCATACACAGCCCCTTTCGCATCACTTTCCAGGCCGTCTGACGCCCCTTTTTCACCCAGGTCCTTCACGGACGCCGAGAGCTGAGACTCTGTAACGGCCGGGTCGCGAAGCAGCGCGGTGGGAACGGCGTACAGATGACGACTCGAGAGCGGACTGTAGTAAAGCGTTTTACCGTCTGGAGAGATGGCAATGCCGTCGGAGGCGACACTGAACGGCGCGGTTGTTCCGTCCGCGTGACGCTGAAGCAGCGTTTCGCCCTCTACGACAGGCGAAAAGCCTGCCTCAGGCGACGTTGTGCGATCGCCCTCCAGACGGCGCAGCGCTTTGCCGGTGTCCAGATCGATAACGATAATCGCGCCGGTCCCGGACAGTGAAGAGTCGGTTACGTACGCTACGCCGGCTTTACCGATGCGAAAATCGAAGCGCATATCGTTGACGTAGGTAGCGGGTTTGATCACGTCAGCCGGGAAAACAACGGTTTTCTCAATCTGATTGGTTTTCAGGTTAACCGCGACAAGCTTTGCGCCGCCTGCAACCGGTTTTGAAAAGCCCGGCGCGGCGGTATCGAGTATCCAGACCCGGCCCCGGCCGTCAGCCACTACGCTCTGTACGCTCAACAAATGTGTGCGGGGAGCAGCAGTGTCTGCGGTATTTATCGCGGCGTCCGGGTAAGGCACCAGCCGGTTCCCTTTTACCTCGGCCACGGTAAAGGGAACGTCGTCACCCCAGCGCGGGAAATTCACAAAAATACGGCCCGTTTCGGTCACGGTGACCCCGGTCGGCATGGCGCCGCTGAACGTCGCCACCACTTCGGGTTTGCCGATCGCACGGTCCTGAGCAAGCTCGCTGAGGGTTGGGTTCGCGTGGGCATCCGCCGCCAGCGCATGCAGGGCATTGCCACCCGCCACCAGCGCCACAGAGAGTGCCAACGCCGTTTTCATCATATGTGTTTTCATCATTGCATCTTCCTGAGACAGAGAATGGGCCAGCCGGCCTGTAGCCTGACCGGCAGGGAAATCAGAAACCTTCCAGCACGATTTTTCCGCGTGCCCGGCCGCTTTCGATAAAGCCGTGCGCCCGGCGAAGGTTTTCCGCGCTGATTTTTCCGTAGTGCTCGCCTTTCGTGGTACGCAGGGTGCCGTCTTCAACCAGGCGGCGCACGCTCTCCAGAATCTCGTTCTGACGGATCATATCCGGGGTCTGGAACAGCGAGCGGGTGAACATTAGTTCCCAGTGCAGGGAGGCTGCCTTACGCTTGAGCGGTAAGGCATCCAGCGTTTCCGGATCGTCAATAACAGCCAGCCGGCCCTGAGGCGCCAGCGCTTCGACAATCTGCTGATAGTGTTTGTCGGTGTGCGTCAGGCTCGCGACGTAACGTACGGAAGAGACACCGATTTCACGCAGGCCCTCCAGCAGCGGACGGGAGTGATCGATGACGTCATGAGCGCCGAGTTCGCGCACCCATTCCGCCGTCTCCGCGCGGGAAGCTGTGCCGATAACGCGAAGACCGGTCAGCTTGCTGGCCAGCTGAGTGAGCACCGAACCCACGCCGCCGCCAGCACCAATGATGAGAATGGCGTCGCCGTGTCCTTCCTTCACTTCAAGACGGTCGAACAACAGCTCCCAGGCGGTAAGGGAAGTGAGCGGGAGCGCAGCCGCGTCGGCATCGCTCAGTGAAGCGGGCTTATGAGCGGCAATACGCTCGTCAACCAGACTGTATTCTGCATACGAGCCCGGGCGAACAATGGAGCCAGAGTAATAGACCTTGTCGCCAGGCCTGAACAGGGTGACGCTCTCACCGATAGCCTCCACTGTGCCCACGGCGTCCCAGCCAGGAATGCGCGGCTGCGTCACAGGCGAGCCCGCGCGCACTTTGATATCGACCGGATTCACCGAAATCGCGCTGATTTTTACCAGTAGGTCGTGTTCGCCCGGCTGAGGTTTTGGTAATTCGGTCTGGTAAAGAGACTGCGGATCGGTAACCGGCAGTCCGTTCTGGCTGTATACAATGGCTTTCATAGTGTGGTTCCCGTTTGTTATGGCGTGAGCAGTATCGCTGTCGATTCGTTGATGAGAGATTACGGGCTCAGCGCGTGCAGAAAAACGTGGGAAAACCATCAGCACTTTCACTCCTGCAGTGAAAGTAAGGTCCGCGCGGGCTCATCGATGGTTAAATGAAAAGCGGAGCCTGGCAGGCTCCGCGGAGACATTACAGCAATGTGTAGGCAGAAGAGTCAGTGACGCGGGCTTCAGGATTAGAGATCGCATTATGCAGGAGACCTATAACCCTGCCTCCCTGAACGAGTGCAGGCACATCATGGCTGGGCAGTATAAAGCGGACGCCGGCCAAGGCTTTTTTGATCGCGGTCTTCTCCTCAAGCGTCGACATCGCCCGGTTACCGGTAATGGTCGGTTCACCAGGATTCAGACTGTCGAGGAAGGGATCGATAAGGCTGCCCTGCAGGTTGTACACCACATCGCCGCTGATATTGGCAATGCCCTCGGCGGTATCCACCAGCACAGAAATTGAACCCGGCGTATGACCGCCGCTCAGGCGCACCGTTACCCCCGGGATAACCTCCTCTTCATAGCTACCGTCCACATCGAACAGGCGCAGCGCGCCTCTGGTATACAGGCGGTCAAGCAGATGGCGGGTATCTTCAAGCGCATACATTGCCGGCCCCATAATGCCGGAGGCGGCGAATGACAGCTCACGTCTCGACAGGCAAACCGTTGTGGTCATGGGAAAAAGATAATCTCCCCCTGCATGATCAACATGCGCATGCGTATGTATAACGTAGCGAATATCGGCAGGCTTCAGGCCATGCTGGGCAAGCAGCCATATAAGGGTCATCTCGCGCGTCTGTTCAGCCTCAAATCCGAACTGACGGTAATATTCCGTTGAGCGCGAGCCGGTATCAACCAGCACCGGATACTCGCCGCCGGTGATGAGGAAACCCAGCGTGGGGATCGTGGTTTTCACGCCCGCATCCTGAAATAACACCAGACCTGATTTATCGAGCGTAATATTGCCCAGGTTGAGCGGATAGATGTTTAAGGACATTGTATTCTCCTGAATTTTGGTAAAAGAAACCTGTAGCGCTGCATGACATCTCAGCGCCGGCGAGTGGTAAGAAACGTTTCAGATGTCGGCTGCAGAAAGCCGGTTAGTGCTGCGCAGCTGAAATAAACCAAGAATAATCAGCACTGCACAGATGAAAATAAGGATCAACGCGCCGGTGAACACCGCCACCGCCAGGTTCAGCTGTGTGGCCATTTTGCCGAGGACAACGGCGAGCCCGCCGGTAAACAGATAGGCAAAAACGAACAGCATAGACATGGCGCTGCCGCGATCCGACTGCCGTGCCTCGCGCGCAATCAGGCCCAGTCCGCCAAAGGTCATAAAGGCATAGCCGGCGCCGGAGATAAGTGAGGCGCTGATAAAAAAAACCAGACTGTGTTCAGATACGGATATACACAGGCTGAGCATACCCGTCGCGGAGACAATCGATCCCGTTATGACTGAACGGCGAGCCTCAATCTTTCTGGCAAGGCTTCCAGCGATTCCCAGCGCCACGGGAAAAAGTGCCAGCGCCACGCTGTTAATCCACGGGCTGGGTGAACCGATGAGCGAACGGGCAATCTGAGCGCCTACAGATGATATGAGCACCCCGTGGGTATAGGCGCCCGTTACCGCCAGCGCGGCATAGATGAAAGTGTGGCGCAGGTATACTGGCACGTCAGGGCGGGCCAGCAGTCTGGAAGGCATTCCCACAGGACGGTCGCCCGGGATGAACAGACAAAGAACGATCAGGACTATCAGCAGCGCAAAGAGAACATAAAAACTCAGGCGCGTAGGCGCCGGTGCCCACGTGACCAGCGCCCCGGCCAGTAAAAGGGCCGCGGCGAACCCCACCGACTGCGCCCCGAGCGTCACAGCACCCGCGCGCGCTGAGCCGCCCTGACCGGCGTAATCTACCAGTGCCGCGGCAGAAGGCCCTGCTGATAATCCCACGCCTATTCCCATCATGACCCGCCCCGCCAACAGGACAGCTACGCTGTCTGCAGCCGCAAACATCAGCACGCCCGCAGCAGAGCTGAGCAGGCCAACGAGCATGACATATTTTCTGCCTGCTCTGTCGGACAGGCCCGCAAACAGCAGCATCGTCACCACAACTGTCAGCGGATAAACAGCAAAAATCACCGTTACAAGAGTAAAGGACAGGTGCCACTGTGCGGCATAGAGCGGATAGATCATTGCGGGTGCTGCGCTGGTCCAGAGCGTATGGGCCACTACGGCGGCACTAATCCAGAAGGCATATCGGGCTGAAAGAGTCTCGGTTTTCATGCTGCGATCCTGTTTTAAACTGTTCGTTTTAAAACTAGCTAATGGCACAGTAAAAAGGCAAGCAGTTTTGAACCAATCAGTTTTTTATTTTTTTCAGTCTGGTATTTTTTGCCGACAGGATGCATATTAAAACGATTGGTTTAAAACGGAGGTCCCGATGGCCAGACCCAAGAAAATAAGCAATGAAGATGTTCTAAGCCGCGTTATTCCGGTCTTCTGGAAGAACGGGCTGGCTGGCACCAGCCTGGGCCAGCTTGAAGAAGCGACGGATATTAACCGCTCAAGCCTGTATGCCACCTTCTGCAGTAAGGAGCAGCTTTTTGTCAGCGCGCTTGAACACTATGTCAGTAGCGCGCCCGCTCAGTTTCTGTTACAAAAACAGCCGTATGGCTGGCAAAATATTGAACAGTTCCTGCTGGCTGCGCCGTTTAATAATCCTGCGTTTAACGGCTGCTTCATTATCAACTCCACACGGGAAGTTGCCGTTCTGCCCGCAGCTGCGCTGGAGATCGTGCGCGACTTTCGCGGAGCGGTCATTGAACAGATACGGATGAATATCCCGCTACAAAAAAATGCCGGCGTAATGGCAGAAATTATCTGGTCTTTTCTGGTTGAGGCCTGTCTGGAAGCAAATGACAGGCTCGAGCCGCAGGGCTGGCAGGCGCGCGTCACCGCCCTGCTTGGCTTTATCAGATCTTCTGATAGCCAGTAATGTCTCAGCCTGACCGGATCTGAATACGTTTTGCATTCTGGAGTCTGAATGATACGTCTTGAAGATGTTACGTTGTTCGTCCGTTCCGCCGCGCTGGGCAGCTTTTCCAGTGCAGCCCGTGAAGCCGATATTCTTCCCGGGCAGGTCAGTGCCGCAGTCAATCGCCTCGAGCGCGACCTGAATAAACGCTTGTTTGCGCGATCCACGCGCAGCCTGCGCCTTACCGCAGAAGGAGAAACCTGGCTTCCTTATGCTCAGGAAATGCTGACCATCCTGCAGGCAGGCACTGAGCGCCTGCAGGGCAGTGAAGATGAGATGCAGGGTGAACTGAAAATTGCCATTCCGTCAGATATCGGGCGAAACATCATCCTGCCGGTGATCACCGCCTTCTGCGAAAAACATCCCAAAATATCCCTTCGCCTCTTTATGTCCGATCAGGTCAGCGATGTTTTTCGCGATCCGGTGGATGTGGCTATCCGCTACGGGACGCTCGAAAACAGCAGCTATGTGGCGTTGCCGCTGGCCGAAGACAACCGGCGCGTGCTTACCGCTTCACCGGCCTATATCAGCAAGCATGGCAGGCTGCAGCACCTTGATGATTTACTCAGTCACCACTGTCTGCTCTATACCCTTAACGGACACGCTTACGATAAATGGTCATTTCCAGAAAATGGCGTTCGCCGCCAGCTGACGGTAAGCAGCAGGATGCTGTGCGATGATGCCGATTTGGTGAGACGCTGGGCAGTAGCGGGAATGGGTATTGCCTATAAATCATGGATCGATGTCAGCACCGATGTGCTGGCTGGTCGGCTGGAAGTGCTGCTTCCCGAACAGCCTGGTGAAGCCGTGCCGCTGAATCTTATTTGCCCCCATCGTAAACAGTTTTCGCCCGCGATCCGGGAGCTGCACGCCCTGCTGCGCGAACATCTCAAGTCTATTACGGCGTTAATGCGTACACATCCGGCTTTCGCGCTGGGAGCGCAGGCTGTATCAGCCGCCAACCAGAGCGCCTGAATTAAAAGGGCCATTTCACTGAAATGGCCCTTCCCAACTAAGCTTATTTATCTAACGTCGCCGTCATATGTACCTGATTACCTGAATAGCTTTCGGTAATTTTATAAGTGGCGCCAGTTTTCTGAGCCTGCTGCGCAATATGAGATTCAGCATCATCAATTGTCGAACCTGTCGCAGTAATGCTTTGCGCAAAACCAGCGAATGAAACAGCAGAAAGAGCGATTGCAATCAGTGCGGATTTTACAGTTTTCATTTTCATTTCCTTTAAAAGTCGTTGTGATGTCAGGTTAGTACTTTAAGGTGGCCGTTCAATTCGGTCGCCTTGTATGAGTTAAATATTAATAAGCGCTCTCGTAACGGAAAAGAGCCTTTTCAGGAAAGACTTTCACGAGTGGAATGAAGATAAGCCGGAGTTGCCTTATCTGCTTCAGCTCTTAAAGAAACATTGCTGATAAAAAGAGTGCAAGGAAATATAAAAAAGAAAAGGCCACTCAGATAAATGGCCCTTTTTCATCATTTTCATATTTACTTGATCAGCTCGGCTGTCATATGGAACTGATTACCAGCATAGCTTTCGGTAATTTTATAATCAGAGCCCGCTTTTTTAGCCTGCTGTGCAATTTGTGACTCCGCCTCATCCAGCGTCGAACCCGTTGCGGTAACACTCTGAGCAATGCTGCCAAATGAAATGGCGGTCAGGGCGGCAATAATCAGAGCAGATTTTACAGTTTTCATTTTCATTTCCTTAATCAGTGATTGAGATTTTCAGGGTTATTTATCAGGGCGGCCTGTTATTTCCGCTGCCTTGTGTGAAATGAATAGTAGTGCGGACATCTGCTGTAAAACAGGTGCAATAACAGCAAACACTTTCACGTGAAAAGTGAAGATAGAAAGTCCGGTTCTGCAGGAGGATTGACGCACACTTAAAAAGTCAGTACGTGAAGCGTCTTATTCAGGGTATTGTTAATGCTCAACGTTTTCAGCGATACCGGCAACCCAGACGGTTCCGGCGCCAGGCTGTAACAGGAGAATATGATGCATCGGGTAGGCTTACTGATTTCTGATTACTTTCAGGTTTTAGGGTTGTCCACGCTGAGTATCTTTGAGTTCGCTAATCAGGTTAAGGGTGAACCTTTCTATGATTGCGCGGTTTACTCTGAAAGGGGTGGATCCGTTTTATCTTCGTACGGCTTCAGCGTTGACAGCAAACCGCTTGATGCGGACGCGCCCGTTGACACCTGGCTCATCGCCGGGGTGCTGACGCCGGTTGAGCTGCCGGCAACGCCCGGCGTGGTGACCTTTTTGCAGACTCATGCGCTGAAAGCGCGCCGCGTGGCCGGTATCTGTACCGGCGCCTTTGTGCTGGGCCAGGCGGGACTGCTTGCGCAGCGCCGCGCCACCACTCACTGGATCCACGCGCAGACCCTGAAAACGATGCACCCCACCACTCGAGTGGAGGAAGACCGCATCTTTATCATCGACGATCACGTCTGGACGTCCGCCGGCTTAACCGCCGGTCTTGATATGGCGCTGGGCATGGTGGAAAAGGATCTGGGCGCGGACGTCGCGCGCAGCGTGGCGCATCTGCTGGTAATGCACCATCGCCGCTCGGGTGGGCAGACCCAGCATTCGGAGATGCTGATGCTCGCGCCGCGCAGCGATCGCCTGCAGTCCGCGCTGGAGTATGCGCGCAAGAATCTCAGCAAGCCGCTCACCATTGAAGAGATGGCGGATGCGGTGCACGTCAGCGCGCGCCAGCTCAGCCGGCTGTTCCGTTCTGAAACCGGCAAGTCGCCGGCAAAAGCGGTGGAGGCGCTGCGGCTGGAAAATGCCAGGCTGCTGATTGAGCAGAGCAGGCTGTCGATGGAGGTGATTGCGCGTGAGTCCGGGTTCCGCGACCGGCGCCACATGCGCGAGGTCTTTATGCGCGGCTATGGCATTCCGCCACAGTCTATACGCACCGGAAAAGCCTGATAGCCTCGCCTCTCTTTATCCCTCCTCCATCATGATGTCCGTTAATCCGGCCATCATGATGTCCTGAAATACGCCCTTTCTTGTCAGCCGCGCCGGTGCGCGACTGCGTACTATGAATTCACCAACCCGATAACTGAAAAGGTGAACATCATGACGCAGCAGACACACACCGACCGCGGCACCGCCGTTGTCACCGGCGCTTCCACCGGCATGGGCGCACTCTACGCCGGCCGCCTGGCACGTATGGGCTATGACCTGATTATCGTGGCGCGTAACCACAATAGCCTGAACCAGCTGGCTGAGCATATCACCACCGACAGCGGTCGCAGCGTCGAGGTTGTCGCAGCTGACCTGGCCGATGCCGCCCAGCTTGCCAGCCTGGAAGAGAAGCTGCGTCAGGATGCCAGCATCACGCTTCTGGTTAACAATGCCGGCATTGGCACCCACACCCCGCTGCTGCAGAGCAGCGCGGAGCAGATGACCGCCATGATCAGCCTGAACGTCACCGCCCTGACCCGCCTGACCTACGCCGTGGTACCCGGGTTTGTTGACCGCGGACGCGGCGCCGTCATCAATATTGCCTCAATCGTCAGCGTCGCGCCCGAATTGCTGAACGGCGTCTACGGCGGCAGTAAGGCCTTTGTTCTGGCATTTACGCAGTCGCTGCATCACGAACTGGCCAGCAAAGGCGTTCAGGTGCAGGCCGTACTGCCTGGCGCCACCGCGACGCCTTTCTGGGATAACGGCGGTCTGCCTGTCGATCGGCTCGACCCAAAAATCGTCATGAGCGCACAGGAGATGGTGGATGCCGCCCTGACCGGCTTTGCCCGCGGCGAGCTGATCACCATTCCGTCCCTGCAGGACGAAACCCTGTGGACAAATTACGAGCAGGCACGCCAGGCGATGATCCCGCAACTTGGCAGTGATGCGCCAGCTCCACGCTATCAGCCTGTTTCCATGCACTGATCCACCCTGACACCTTAATTACCTTAAAACTTATCATCTGAAGGAATATGACCATGAAACTGACGAATAACACTGTTTTTATCACCGGCGGCACCTCTGGCATCGGCCGCGCAATGGCAGAAAAATTTCACCAGCTGGGTAACCAGGTGATTATCTCCGGCGCCGTGAGGCGCTGCTGAAGGAGGTGACCGCTGCCAGCCCGGGCATGGATTATGTGGTGCTGGATGTGACTAGCGCCGACAGCATCAGAGCCGCCGCGCAGAGCGTGCTGGCCCGCTATCCGGCGCTGAACGTGGTGATCAACAACGCCGGCATCATGCCTTTCGACAACGCGGCCGGCGAGCTGGACGATGCGCAGGCGGTCACCCTGCTGGACACCAATATTCTTGGGCCGGTGCGCGTCAGTGCCGCCTTTATCGAACACCTGAAGCAGCAGCCTGACGCGGTGCTGATCAACAACAGCTCAGTGCTGGCGTTTCTGCCACTGGCAACCAACGCGCTCTACTCCGCCACCAAGGCCGCCATTCACTCTTACACCCTGTCTCAGCGTTTCCTGCTGCGCGACAGTGGCGTGCAGGTGATTGAAATTTCTCCGCCATGGGTTGATACCGACCTGATTTACAAGAGCGGCGATCCGCGTGCCATGCCGCTGGAAGACTTTATCCGCGAAACCTTCGACAAGCTCGGCACCGACACCATCGAAGCCATCGTCGATCGCGTGCTGCCGGTACGCGATAACCCAGGCGCAGACGAGCATACTCTGGTGAACCAGTTCAACCAGTCCGTAGCGGATAACCCAATTCCTGTTCAGTAAACGCTACAGGGGCGTCCAGCCCCTGTTTTTTTATGCCGGAGATGAATAATGAACGCTGCTATCACGTCTTCCCAGCGCCGCGCCCTGCGCGCGCTAAGCATCGCTTACTTTGTACAGGCTACCGGTGCGCTGTCTGTCGCCGGCAGCCTGCCCGCTATCTCTGCTGCCTGGCAGCTGACCGATGCGCAGAGCGCTCGCTTACTGAGCATATTCGGCCTGACCTTTGCACTCGCCGCCCCGCTGGTTCAGGTCATGTTTGGCCATCTGCGCCGTCGCCAGCTGGTACTCACGGGCATCGGGCTTTTTGGCCTGGGCGCCTTCGCTTTTGCGCTGTCTCCGGCCTACGGTGCGCTGGTTGCCTCCCGCATACTGATGGGAGTGGGTGCAGGGTTTATCGGCCCGGTACTGGTTGCGCTGGGTTCTGAGCTGGTACATGAACAGCAGCGCGGGCGGGCTATCGGCATGGTGCTTCTCGGGGTATCGATGGCGAGCCTGGCCGGTATTCCGCTCGCCGCGTGGGTTGCCGGCATATGGGGGGCGAAAGCACTGTTTGCGCTGGTCGGACTGGTGAGCCTGCTGAGCGGGCTGAACATCCTGCTGACGGTGCCGGATGAAAGTGTGGGTTCGCGTATCCGGCTCGCCGAGATGGCGGACGTCCTGTCTGAGGGGAAATACCTGACGGCATTTCTGGTGGTGTTTTTCATCACCTCAGGGGTCTACAGCTTTTACTCTTTTATCTCTCCACTCATCCGCGACACCTACGCTGGCGGCACGCATGCGGTCTCTGCGGCGCTGGCAGTGCTGGGCGTAGCCGGGGTGCTGGGAAACCTCTGGGTCACCCGGGCGGCGACACGCTTTACATCTGTAAAGCTGCTACTAACGGGCATGACACTGCTCATCGTAGATACGGCGCTGATTGCCCTGCTGCCGAAAGCGCTGGGGGTGCTGCTGGCGGCGCTCGTTTTCTGGGCCTTTGCTACTGACCTGCTCTGGCCCAGCCAGCAGCGCAGGATCGTTGAACTGTCGTCTGCCCGGCATCGCGGCATTACGCTGGCGTTGACGAGTGCCTTTATGTTCGGGGGCATAGGCTTTGGCTCAGCGGTGGCCTCCTGGGTTTATCCGGTGGCAGGATTTTACGGGCTGGCCGGGATGTCGGTGGCCTTCATTGTACTGGCGTTGGTCAGCCTGCAGCTGTCCGAGAAGCTCAGGAAGCCCGTGGCGACTGCTGAGCCATGTCAGAGTGAAGCCTAAACGGACTGGCGACGGACTACGCTACAAACATGGCCATGATGGTAGTCAGCAGAAACGCCGGCGGGAAGATTTCGCTTACCTGTCCGGCGGCCTGCGCCTGGCGAAGCGTTGCCAGAGTGCATCTCCAGCGCAGTCTTGAATAGAGTTTCTTGTTCCCTCTCGTTGTAAATATACAAAAGAAGACGTTCATACCTGGCCAGCTACACTACTGTTGTTATATGACCCGCATTTATCTGTCCGATCATTCTTTTTATCTGAATACCGTCAGCCTGACTAAGAGGAGTAAAGGATGCGTATGAAATATTTACTACCAACACAAGTATATCTGTCTCATAACGCCGTTATGGCTTCAGGCATGTTGGTGCTGTCATTGTTGTTTTACAGCTCTGCGCTGACAGCAGGTACAACGATGTTCGACTCTTTGCCCCCTGATACAGCAAGCCTTGAGCAGTATCAGTGGCATAATCGCCCTGTTGTTGTATTTGCTCCATCTGAAAAAGATGCTGACTATGTCAGGCAAATTGCCATGCTAGAGCAAAGCAAAGCTGATTTAGCGGATCGCGATATCATCGTGCTAAGTGATACCTCACCCGCTGCCAGTGGCCAGCTGCGTTCGCAATTTAAGCCCGATGGTTTCGAAGTGATACTGGTCGGTAAAGATGGCGGAGTGAAAATCCGTCAAAAAACACCGCTTACTTCAGAAGATTTGCTTTCTACCATCGACAGAATGCCAATGCGTAAGGCTAATTTACGTTAATACCTCATACTACGCGACAAGGGTATCAAACGGGGTATAGCAGACAGCCGTTATCTGGCATTTACAAAACGCTTTTTAATAGAAAGTAGCAATGCTGAATAACACCATAACTTGCCCGGCTGCAATTCACATAAATGTAAAAGTGTGAGTCTTCATATCTGGCTTTTTTAGTTCTAACGCAGATTACATGGCAAAGGTAGAATTTGTCGTGCAGCGACCTGATAATAAAAGCCCCTGAAGAGAACTTCAGGGGCTTTATAATCATCCGTAAGGATTAGAGAGCCATATCATGCTGAGCTTCAGCAGCGGCTTTTGGTTTCTGAGGTTGAGCCTGAGGAGAGTCCTGAGCGTCCTTCATCTGGATCACTGGCGGTTTTACCAGCTGCAGCGTTGCCGCCGTTTCATCCCAAACCTGCTGGGTCAGCGCAACGTTGCCGTTCAGTTTCTGTCCATAGCTAGGAACGATGCTACGGATCTTGCTCTGCCACTCCGCCGACTTGAATTGCTCAGGGAACAGTTCCTTCATCACGTTGATGGAAATAGGCGCAGCGGTAGAGGCTCCCGGAGAAGCGCCCAGCAGCGCAGCCAGGGTTTTCTGTTTATCGGTAACGATTTCAGTTCCCAGCTTGAGTACGCCGCCTTTTTCAGCATCTTTCTTGATGATCTGTACGCGTTGGCCTGCCTGAATGAGTTTCCAGTCCTCTTTACGCGCTGACGGATAATACTCTTTCAGCGCCTCGAATCGATCTTCGTCACTTAACATCACCTGGCCAATCAGGTATTTCACCAGGTCAAAGTTATCAAGCCCTACGTCTGTCATAGGACCCACGTTTTTGGTCGTAGTGGTACTTAACAGATCGAGGAAAGAGCCGTTTTTAAGGAACTTGGTCGAGAAGGTCGCAAATGGCCCAAACAGCACGACACGTTTACCATCCAGGAAACGCGCATCCAGATGCGGTACCGACATCGGTGGCGCACCCACAGAAGCCTGTCCATAAACTTTTTGCGCGTGTTGACGGGCTATGTCCTGATTCTCTGTGACCAGGAACGAACCGCCGACAGGGAAACCTGCATAATTCTCAGCTTCCGGGATGCCCGTTTCCTGCAACAGTTTTAACGCCCCGCCGCCTGCGCCAATAAAGACATATTTAGCATCTACAGCGTGCTCTTTGCCGCTTTTCACGTCGGTAATAGTGACGTGCCAGGAGTTATCGCTGTTACGTTTAAAGCCCGTAACTTCAGACGAGGTTTCCAGCTTAAAGTTAGCGTCTTTTTTCAGGCTACCCACCAGCTGGCGTGTAATTTCGCCATAGTTGACGTCGGTGCCAACCGGCGTCCAGGTTGCAGCCACTTTCTGGTGGGGATCGCGCCCGGCGATAATCAGAGGAGCCCATTGCTTGATCTGATTCTGATCGGTAGAGAACTTCATCCCCTGAAACAACGTAGTCTGCTGCAGCGCTTCATAACGTTTAGTCAGGTAATCAACGTTCTTGTCACCCCATACAAAGCTCATATGTGGCGTAGAGTTGATGAAAGAGTGCGGATCGTTTAACACGCCACGCTTTACCTGGGATGACCAGAACTGGCGAGAAATCATGAAGGATTCGTTGATTTCAAGCGCTTTAGACACATCAATCGAACCGTCTGGACGTTCTGGCGTATAGTTCAGCTCCATATTGGCGGAGTGACCCGTACCGGCATTGTTCCAGCCATTGGATGATTCGAGCGCAACACCATCCAGCTTTTCAACCATGAGCTGTTTCCAGTCAGGCTGGAGCTCTTGCAGTAACGTGCCCATTGAGGCACTCATAATACCGCCGCCAATCAGAAGTACGTCTGTTTTTTCGTTAGCGTCTTCAGCATGTGCTGTCGCACTGACTAACATCGCGATGAGAGATAACGCAGGGAAAATTTTATTTTGTTGCAGCATTATATTTAGTACTATCGAAAATAGATGAGTGAAGCAATATTTTAACTTACTCGTATCGATTTTTAAACACTCCATATAAAACACCGCTTCAAAAAGATGACAATATTTAATTTTTAAATTAAATAAAAAGTATTTTAACTAAAAAAATCAGGTTGCTGTTTTTTTATTATCAACCATTGAAATCTGCCGCAGAAACTAAAAACCAGCCAGCGCGGAACGCAAGAAAAGATAACAGGCTGGTTCCGCAAGATGTTTGCTGGTAAAAAAAGACCTACACGGGCATCTAACTTAAATTTTTATTATTGTTTGGCCGGTGAAATTTTTCGCCTGCCGTATGCTGTGGCCGGTTTTCATAAAATAGAAACGCGCGGAATTTTTACTGTTTTCCCTTTCTCTCGCTAATAAAAGAGCAACATGATATCCCGCCACACCCTGTCGTTTTTTCAGCACGCATGTACAGGGTAAATAAACGGCCAGTCTCCAGCGTTCTGCAATCAGTTACAGGTTATGAGTAAGCTTTTCAATGTTGTCAGAAAGCATATCCAGCAGAGCCTTAACATAAATATTATTATTTCCCTGATGCCACATCACACTCAGCGGAAGCCCTTCCACATTCTTCATCGGCGAGAGAGCAAGGTATTTCACGCCGTCAGCGTTCATATTCTTATAGGATGAGGGGACCAGAGCAATCCCCAGACCAGCGGCCACAAAACTCAGGATGGTCTGTTTCTCTTCTGCATACTGCGCAATAACGGGTACGCAGCCGCCCGCTTTGAAAACGTTCATCGTTAGATCGTGACTGTGAGGCCGGGTACGCCTTTCCGGCACGATTACCGGCTCATTACGAAAATCATCGATACTGACTTCACTATGACTTACCAGCCGGTGATGGGCAGGAACGGCGAGCACGCAGGTTTCATTAGTGATAAATCGCGTGGTCAGCGTTACGTCAACCTGTTCAGGCGGACGTACAAAAATTACATCGAGCCATCCGGAGAGCAGCCGAGGGATAAGGCTGTGCGTTTTATCTTCAGTAATATGGATATCCGCATCAGGAAATTGCCTGACGAAAAGATTAATCAGTTCCGGCAGTAACCCTCTGGCTGCGCTGTCAATAGCGCCTATCCGCAGCGTTCTTTTTTGCGATAATGTTTTTTTACGAAACCGCAGCCGTAGCGCATCGAAATCAGCAATTACGGCTTTGGCCTCATTCAAAAATGCTGCCCCTTCAGGCGTCAGCGACACATTTCTGGTCGATCGGTTCAGCAGCCTTATCCCCAGGTCCTCTTCCAGCAATTTTATGAAGCGGCTGAGTGATGCAGGCATCATTTCAAGTTTTCGGGCTGCCCGGCCAAAGTGAAGCTCATCACCCAGCACCACAAAGCAACGCAACTGATTTATATCCATTTTTCCACCCAAAACTGATTATGCGAATTATTTGTATAAAGCAGTGCCGATGATAAAGCCGCGCAAAACTTCATACTGGGATTATTACAAAACGATAACAACCCTACATGACTGTGGAGCATCCTGAAATGAATAACGACCTCGAAAAAAAGGTTATGCGAAAGGTTACCCTGCGCATCATTCCTTTTATTATGCTGCTGTATTTCATTGCGTTCCTGGACCGGGTGAACATAGGTTTCGCTGCCCTGACCATGAATCAGGATCTGGGTTTTTCCCCCACCGTATTTGGGCTGGGCGCCGGCATTTTCTTTCTCGGCTATTTTCTTTTTGAAGTCCCGTCCAACTTAATCCTGCATAAAGTGGGCGCCCGCATCTGGATCGCTCGCGTGATGATCACCTGGGGCCTGGTCTCTGGCTGCATGGCTTTTGTGCAGGGTACGACCAGCTTCTATATTCTGCGCTTCCTGCTCGGCGTGGCTGAGGCAGGCTTCTTCCCGGGCATCATCCTCTATCTCAGCTACTGGTTCCCGGCCGCAAAACGCGCGCAGGTCACTGCCATCTTTATGGCCGCAGCTCCGCTCTCCACTGCGCTGGGATCGCCTATTTCAGCCGCTTTGCTGGAGATGCATGGTTTCCTTGGCTACGCCGGCTGGCAGTGGATGTTTGTACTGGAGGCAGTCCCGGCGCTGATGCTTGGCGTTGTGGTGTTGTTCTTTCTTACTGACCGTCCGGCCAAAGCCAAGTGGCTGACTGACGAGGAGCGCACCTGGCTGGAAAACACGATGCAGGCTGAGGAGCTGGCTCGCACCGCTAAACAGAGCCACAGCAGCGCATGGCGAGGGCTGGCGGACAAGCGCGTACTGGCACTGGCACTGGTCTATTTCGGTACGTCCGCCGGATTATATACGCTTGGTATATGGTCGCCGCAAATCATCCGCAGCTTTGGCGCCACATCGCTTGAAATTGGTTTCCTTAACGCCTTCCCGGCTGTCATCGGCGTTATCGCCATGATCCTGTGGGCACGTCATTCCGACCGCACTAAAGAGCGCAGCTGGCATGTGATTGGCGCCTGCCTGCTGGCTGCAGCAGGGCTAATTTACGCCGGTAACGTCAGCACGCTGTTCGCCGTGATCATCGCCTTAACGCTGGTCACCGTGGGGATCAGCGCATCCAAACCTCCACTGTGGAGCATGCCAACGCTGTTTCTCAGCGGGCCGGCAGCCGCAGCGGGTATCGCTACGATCAACTCCATCGGCAATCTCGGCGGTTTTGTCGGCCCGATGATGATTGGCGTAATCCGTCAGCAAACCGGTAGCTACAGCTGGGGGCTCTACTTTGTCGCCGCGCTGCTGGCGCTCTCAGCTCTGATTGTCCTGATTCTTTCTGCCAGAGCGAATAAACCGCAAACGGCAGAGATTCCTCATCCTCATACTCATTGACTGGAGAAGTAACTATGCGTAACTACAAAATTGCAGCCATACCTGCCGACGGTATCGGTCCGGAAGTCATTTCAGCAGGTGTTGAGGTGCTGCAGGCGCTGACACGTCGCGATCCACAACTGAAGTTTGATGTAGAGACCTTTGACTGGGGGTCGGATTACTACAAAAAACATGGCGTGATGATGCCAGAAGAGGGACTGAACACGCTGAAGAAGTTCGACGCTATTTACTTCGGCGCGGTGGGAGCGCCCGATGTGCCTGACCACATCACCCTGTGGGGTCTGCGTCTGCCGATTTGCCAGGGTTTTGACCAGTACGCCAATGTTCGACCTACCAAAATCCTGCCGGGCGTGACGTCACCGTTGCGTAACCGTGGTCCGGGCGATCTTGACTGGGTCATCGTGCGTGAAAACTCTGAGGGTGAATACTCCGGTAACGGCGGTCGTGCGCATCGGGGCTTGCCAGAAGAGGTGGGTACCGAAGTGGCCATCTTCACCCGCGTTGGGGTCACGCGCATCATGCGCTATGCCTTCAGACTGGCGCAGTCGCGTCCACGCAAGCTGCTGACCGTAGTGACCAAATCCAATGCCCAGCGTCACGGTATGGTGATGTGGGATGAAATTGCCGCTGAGGTAGCGCTGGAGTTCCCGGATGTGCAGTGGGACAAGATGCTGGTCGATGCCATGACGCACCGTATGACGCTGCATCCGCAGACGCTGGATACTATCGTTGCCACCAACCTGCATGCCGATATTCTGTCTGATCTGGCCGGTGCGCTGGCAGGCAGTCTGGGTGTGGCGCCTACCGCCAATATCGATCCGGAACGCCGCTTCCCATCCATGTTTGAACCGATCCATGGTTCAGCGTTCGATATCACCGGCAAAGGCATCGCTAATCCGGTTGCGACCTTCTGGACCGCCGTGCAGATGCTTGAACATCTGGGCGAACGCGACGCTGCTGCGCTGATCATGGAAGGCATCGAATACGTGTGTAAGAAAGGCATTCTGACGCCTGATATCGGCGGCACCGCCACTACCGCTGACGTCACCCGCGCCGTGGTGCAATTTATCGAAGCCAAAGCTGACGTTGCCGAGACCGCATAACCATGAAAAATGAACAGGCCGCAGCGATCCTGCAGGATATCTTTCAGCAGGCTGTCGACAGCGCCCGCGCCGGGCCGGTGATCCCTCCGAATCTGCCGGAAAAGCCACGCGGTCGTTGCGTGGTGATCGGTGCCGGTAAAGCTTCGGCAGCGATGGCGGCAGCGGTGGATGCGGCTTGGCCGGATGTGGATCTGTCAGGCGTGGTAGTGACGCGTTATGGTCACGCGGTGCCCGCGGGTCGCATCCGCATTATCGAGGCGGCGCATCCCGTGTCAGATGCCATGAGTGAAACGGCCGCCATGCTGATTGTGGAGGCACTGCGCGGGTTGACACCGGATGATCTGGTGCTGGCGCTGATTTCCGGTGGGGGGTCTGCGCTGATGGCGCTGCCCGCCCCGGGATTGACGCTGGCCGATAAGCAGAAAATCACCCGCTCTCTGCTACACAGTGGCGCCAACATCAAAGAGATGAATCTGGTACGTCGTCACCTCTCCGCGGTGAAAGGCGGCAAGCTGGCGGTACTGGCGCAACCGGCCCGTATCGTGTCACTGATTATCAGTGATGTGCCGGGCGATAATCCGGCAGACGTAGCGTCTGGCCCCACCGTTGCCGACCACAGTATGCCGCATGATGCGCTCCGGGTACTGCAGCGCTACGGCATCGCGATCCCAGGCGCTGTTCGCGACCTGCTAAACCAGCCGGCCAGCCCGGCGAAAAACGTAGCGAACAGTGAAGTCAGGCTAATCGCTACCCCTGCGCTGGCTTTGCAGGCGGCGGCGGTAGCTGCACGCAATCACGGACTCACGCCGCTTATTCTGGGCGATGCGATAGAAGGTGAAAGCCGTGAAGTAGCCGTGGTTATGGCGGGTATCGCCAAGTCAGTGAAGCAGTACGGGCACCCGGTTCCCGCTCCTGCTCTGCTGTTGTCGGGTGGTGAAACCACCGTGACGGTCAGCAACGGTCAGCCAGGAAAAGGGGGGCGCAACACCGAGTTTTTGCTCAGCCTTGCCTGCGCATTGCAGGGTGAACAGGGTATCTGGGCAGTTGCCGGCGACAGTGATGGTATTGACGGTACGGAAGATGCAGCGGGCGCGATGGTCTTCCCGGACACGCTGACACGCGGCAAAATACGCGGCCTTAATGCGGTTAACTCTCTTGATGGACATGACAGCTACAGCTATTTTCACGCGCTTGATGATTTGCTGATCACCGGCCCAACGCTAACCAACGTAAATGATATCCGGGCAATATTGATTGCCTGAGCCTGTTGCTCTCCTGCGAGCCGGGAGAGCAATTTTCATGCTTAGCGTTTTTCAGCCTGAGCCCGTTTATTACCGTTCTGTCTGCTTCCCCTGATGCTCCATCCTGGAAAGCTACAGCCTGTTGCATCGGATTTGCGCCATCTGAAAAATCCATTCGCCCTATTAAAGCCAGTTAAGCGTCTGGATAACGACTACCTTTTCCCGTCACGCGTTGGTTCTTCACGACACATCTCAACCAGACAATATAACCGTTTTTTTCATAAATGGTTCGGGAAGCTGGGCCTCGGCAAGACGCTCTCCAGTACGTATTAAATGCGCAGAACCAAGCCATATCTGATCTATAAAAAAGAATCTTCGGATAATTCACTTACTTTTTGATCACTAAAAACTTGAAAGCAGAGTACGTTTCCGTGGCACTGAAGCAGATGATGCTCTGGAGATATCGGCGTCAATCGAAGTCTGGCCTGTGAGGGCTGCAACAGCAGCACTATGCCAGGAGCGGACATTACTGGCATCATGTTATGTTGTTAACCGGGAGCAGTTCATGGGGTGTGCAGTTCGCACAACGAGGGAGCTGTCTGACACTGATTATTGATGGAGAAGATGAATGACAAGTGATTTGATTGCGCTTTCTGCTATTGGCGTAGCTATCCTTTTTGGCGCAATGAGCCCGGGTGTCAGCTTTCTTCTCGTGGCACGAACGGCCATGTCCGGTTCCAGACGGGCGGCTTTATCTGTCGCTGCAGGTATGGGTTTTGGTGCGTTTATTTTTGCTGTCATAGCTTTAGCAGGTCTTCATACCCTGCTGACTCTGGTCCCATCCCTTTACACGGGCCTGAAGGTTGCAGGCGGTTGCTATCTTTTATGGCTGGCGTTGAAAATGTTCCGCCGTCCTTCAAATCGTTTCAACGATTCTGCCGGTTCAGAGGAAGTCAGCGCCTCAAAAGCTTTTATGACAGGCGTATTTACGCAAATCAGCAATCCGCATACTGCACTGGTCTTTGCCAGTATTTTTTCCGCAGCGCTTAGTAAAAATATTCAGCCTGTTATGTACATCATTCTGCCCACAATGGCATTCGTTATTGATGTGCTCTGGTATGCAGTCGTTGCATGCTTATTATCAACTGACGGGCCACGTCAGGCTTACATTAGATACCGTAAATTTTTAGATAAACTCAGCGGAGGCGTTATGGCCCTTCTGGGAATACGACTGCTGTTGAAATAAGTCAGACGAGCACGATGTAGTCTACTGACAAGAAGTGCGCATGTCCGCTTTTCGCTCAAAGCGGACATTAGCCTACGTGCCTGTCTGCTTAATGTCATAGCAGAGGTATCGGCGCCGCCGTGATAACAGGCATTGAGGATAAATGTCTGTTTTATCGAGCAGCTTATTGATTCTCTTACATATCCATGCAGTAAGGTAACAATCATCAGAGTGCTGTTTACAAGAACAACTTGTTGCGCCTGGCGTCGATTCGCCGATCGAGCCTGCGTGTCATCCAGACTTCCGCAAGATCCGCAGCCGGTTAAGGCAAAAGCCGATACAGGCGCCGGGTCTGAGGCTGGCTTAAAAATTCATTTGGCTCAAATCAGCGATAAGCCCCTGCCCTTTGGGCTGCCAGTTAAGCTGCTGGCGCGTCCAGGCACCGCTGGCACGCAGATCCATCGTTGCAAAAGCGGCGAACCAGCCGAAATGCTCCGCGGCCTGTTCTGGTTTCAGCGAAACGGCGGGAATATCCAGGCCTGTCGCCACGGTTTCAGCAATCAGCCGTGAGGCAATGCTTTCTTCGGCTACCGCATGATAGCGTTTGCCGCATTCGCCTTGCTCAAGCACCTTTACATACAGTCCGGCCACGTCATCCACGTGTGCCGCACACCAGGCATTTTCGCCTTCACCAATATAAGCTGCCGCGCCTTTTTCCCTGGCAAGCGCGATGTAATAGCTGATCAATCCCTGGCGTTCGGTATTGTGAACCTGAGGCAAACGCACCACCCTGACATCGATCCCCGATTCCAGTAGTTGGGAACCTTCAAGCTCAGAGGCTACACGTGGGTTGGGGTGTGCCGGGTTAAAATTTTGCTCAAGAGCAGGTTGGCCACTGCCGTCATCGCCCATTCCAGTTCCGGAGGTGATCAATAACGGGCGCTGACTGCCCTGCAGCACAGAGCCAATAGCACGAATAACCCGGCGATCTTTCTCGCAATTCTCCGCAAAACGGCTGAAATCATGATCGAAGGCGGTGTGGATCACGGCATCGCATTGATCAATGCCTGCGAGCCACGCCAGTGGATCTTCCAGCGTTCCGTGCTGAGCGGTTGCGCCCCGATCGGCTAACTGCCGGGCGGCTTCTTCTGAACGCACCAGCCCGACGACCTGATGACCGCCTGCCAGCAGGACCGATACCAGACGTGAGCCAATAAAGCCCGTTGCACCCGTTAGAAAAATACGCATAGTCTGTCTCCTGAGTGATTGACGGCGACAGCGTAGGCGCGGCTCTCTTACTATTAAAGTAGTGACATTTTCAGTGTATAAACATTAACAGGCTAATCTATGACACTGCTTTCTGAAAATCCGCTGGGTGAGTTTTTAAGGGCCCGTCGTTTGGGACTTGACCCAGCTTCGTTTGGTTTCTTGCCCGGCCGCCGCCGTACGCCGGGCCTGCGCCGCGAAGAAGTGGCCCAGCTCGCGAATATCAGTCCGACCTGGTATACCTGGCTTGAGCAGGGCCGCGGGGGCGCCCCCTCGCGCGAGGTATTAAACCGCATTGCTGTCGGACTGCGACTTACTTCTCCCGAACGCGATCATCTGTTTATACTCGCGTTTGGCCATCCTCCGGAAAACCGGGTCAGTCCGTCCCGCAACATAACCCCACGACTGCAACGCATGCTGGAAAGCCTGACGATTCCGGCAATTATCAAAACCGCCACCTGGGATGTGGTGGCATGGAATCACCCTGCGTCGGTTGTGCTGAAGGATTATGCGCTGCTCCCGCCCGCGCGGCGCAATATTCTGCGCCTGCTTTTTACCGACCCGCAGGCGCTGGAGATGCAGGACGACTGGGAGAGTGTGGCCCGGCTCATCGTCAATGCCTTTCGAGCGGATGCCGCGCGCCTTGGCGCTTCAGAGGAAATCGATCGGCTGGTTGAGGAGCTGTCAGCACAAAGCGCTGACTTCGCCCGCCTCTGGCGCAACAACGATGTTGCCGGGCATGGGGAAGGGTTAAAGGTGCTGCATCATCCTCAAATCGGGAGAGTTGCGCTGGAGTTTGCCACCTTTTCTGTTGAAGGGAGGCCGGATCTGACAATGATGCTATTCAATCCAGCAACTGATGACAGCAGGGAGAAAATAGCGCGCTGGATCAGCCTGAATCCGCCTCAGCGCGAAGGCTGAGCCAGGCAGTCTTCATTATCGTAGAGTAACTGACAACTTTAAAAAAACAGCACGGGAGAAAGCATGGACTCTATTCAAGGAAGGTTAAGAATCGCAGCAGGACAGTTTGCGCCAGCGCGCGGCTGTATTGATGAGAATATGCGTTATCACGAAATGTTGATTGAGTCTGCGGCATCGGCAGGCGTTAACCTCATCTTTTTTCCTGAACTCTCTCTGACGGGTTATGAACCAGAAATGGCTGAAGAAGTGGCACTGGCTGATGAAAGCTGTCTGCACCCACTTCAGGTATTGTCTGACAGGTACGATATGACAATTATTGTAGGCGCACCGTTGCATGTTAAAGATGGAAAACCGGCTATTGGTGCATGTGTGATTTCATCAAAACGGCCCGTTTTCTGTTACCGAAAAATATACCTCCATCCGGGAGAGTCCGATTATTTTTCAGCGGGTGATACGGAGTGCGTGTTTAAGGAAAGGTCATTTAATGTTGGCATAGCCATATGCGCAGATGCAGGACAGCCCGTACATGCAGAACGCACGGTGCAGCAGGGTGCTGAAGTCTATCTGAATGCCGTTTTGAGCGCCGGCGGGTTTGATAAAGATTCAGGACAGCTGCAAAGCTACGCCAGACTTTACGCAATGCCCACGCTGATGGCCAATTACTGTGGCCCGTCAGGTGGCTGGAAACCGGTCGGAAAAAGCGCCGCATGGGATGCAAGGGGAGAACTTATTGCTCAGGCTCCGGAGGATTGTGCTGCCCTGGTCATCATGGACCTGCAGGATAATGGCTGTTTCGGGCAAGTGATCTGCCTTCATAACTAAAAAAACTGAGAAAGCTTAGCAGGTCTCTTTCGAAAGCTCGTCAGCGCTTTTCTGTCATCTCAGAGAAGTGCTTTTTTCTTTCAGAAAATCAGGTGCCCTGTAGTTTGATAGCGTGAAAGGCTAACATCCGCTTTTCGCTTATAGCGGACCTTACCTTTCTTATATGTCTGCTCTGTGCCAGAAGTGGACGTTCAAGATATCATGACACAGTTAACGTCGAAGATCCGGCTGACTTGCTTTCAAGTATGTTAATGATTAAGTCGTGTGGAAAAATTGTCTCATTGGTGTGTATTAGCTCTTCTATTGTCCACCAATGATGATCGCGAATGACTTTCTTTTCATTGCTACTCCATCCTGCGCGATCGAGATCTACTGTATTTGCATTAATCATAAAGAAACGCTCATCAGCAAGTACTGTCTCTCCACCTGGCAGCATCATTGTGAAGATTCGGGACGCTATTTCTGATCCTGTTAATATTTCTGTCAAACCCGTTTCTTCAAATAATTCGCGTATAGCGGCCTGCTCGAAAGATTCATTTTTTTCAAGCCCTCCTCCCGGAGTTGCCCAGTATGTTTTTCCCCTCAGAGCATCGTCTTTATGACAGAACCTAAAGAGCAGGACATGATTTTCAGGCGAAAGAATGATCAATAGAGATGATGGTCGAATGCGCACATACCCCCCTAAAAAAGCTTAGATACTGATTCTCAATATTTATATAAACATAAATTGCAGCCTGAATCGCCCTATAGGGCTGCAATTTCTTACAGCTTTCATCTCACTCAACGTACGCTTCTCGCTCAGAGTAGACATTGGCATACCATTCCAGAAGTGGAACTCACTGAGATTCGTAGAGGGTCAACTACCACGTTTTTTCTCTAATCGAATAAAAGCGCCATCTAATGTAGTCGTCTTAGTCCAGCCGAGGTCCATATAAAATTTGGCCGCACGGCTGTTTTTATCTGTTTCCAGCCAGGCAGAATCGTGATGTTTGAACAACTCCTCTTCTGCAATTTTAGTAAGTCTGCGACCAATGCCTCTTCCTTCGTAGGAAGGAAGGACAAAAAGACCAAAGAGAGAACCTCTTTCCCTTGAAATCATCGAAAAACCGACCACGTCATAATCATTTGTAGCAACCCATGCACAAAGACCCTCTTTAATCATATTGCTCACAGTACTTTCGGTAATGCCCATTGCCCGCATCTCTTCACGACTCAGGTGATTCTCAGTGACCGAAGTTCTGACAATGAAAATACTCTCAACATCAGATAATTGAGCTGGTCTTATTTTGATATCCATTAATCTTACTCCATGTATGACAAAAACAATTTTTGAAGGTAAAGCAACCATATCCTTATAACAGCTATTAAACTTTAACCGAAATGGCTGCTGTACATCATGTCCGCTTTTCGCTCAAAGCGGACGTTCACTACCTGAGCCATTATTTAGAACTTCGCAAAGTGCCCGCCCTACCCGCACCTGAAACCTTCAGGTATCGCATAATCCATGTCAGCCACCAACGTAAAGTCTTGCCGTTCTCTGGGACGCTTTGTGGGAGGCTGTTTATGCGCTTTTTCAACATAACGCGCCAATTTCGGCTCCCACTGCGCGTGCATGCTCAAAGGAATTGTGTCAGTCCGCTCTGTGCCAGAAGCAGACATTTTTGAATATGCGCTACATTAACTGATGAAGAGTAGTTTACGCTCAGCTATTAATAGCAATGTGATTATTAACTGGCTAAACGACCATGAATAGCCGCCTAAAGAACCGTCGAGAACCAGACTGGGAATGGCATGTTCCTGACTAAAGCTGGTTAAATTTTCCTTCTTGCTCCGGCAATATAACTCCTGAAAGCTCAGCACAGATATGAAGCAAGCGATCCTGCAGTGCAACTTTATGAGCCTGTGGATTCGCGGTCATGCGCTTGAGGTGGTAGAAATATTTTCCTGTTACCTTTGCCTGCTGATCATCACTGGCCGCAAGCCAGGCCTGAGTCAGATGCGCCTGGTTTATATCGTCGGGCGCACCCGAGCCGCCCATTTTGGTGGGCACCCAGCCGGGCTCCAGGACGTTGACGTGCACGTCCCGCCAGCGAAGCGCCACGGCAAAGGCCAGCATCGCGTCATGCAGTTTGCTTTCAGCGTAGGCTTCAGCGCCATTCCAGCGACGCTTGCGCCAGAGGATATCGTCCAGACTGGCCCCGACATGGTGATGCATACCGGAACTCAAATAGACGAGACGCTGCGGACGCGCGATCAATGCGGTGAGTATGTAAGCAGAAAGCGTGTTGATTGCGAACACATGCGGCAGCCCGTCGCGGGTCACGCGGCTGGCTTCACGATAGCCCACGGCGGCATTATGGATCACGGCATCGAAGTGCCCCAGATCGTTAACGCGTGATGCGATTTCCTTCGTCCCCGCGATCGTTTCAAGGTCACCGACGATGACCGCCTCAGCCTGTGGCAAAGCGCGCCGGGCATCTTCCGCACGGCTGGTATTGCGCGCGTGCAGCACAACCTGATGCCCCTGCTGAACCAGCAGTTCAGCAGCCATCAGGCCAAGGCCGGTGGACGAGCCGGAAATGAAAATACGAGACATAGAACTTCTCCAGAGTAATGCGCCGTCAGACAAGGCTGACGGCATCGAGGGATATTCAGGATCGCGCGCGGCGGGAGACGCTCGCGAGCAGCGCGCCCAGCAACGCACAAACCGCGCCAGAAAGATATACGGCGCCATAACTGTAATGACTGGCGATAAGCCCCGCTGTCGGACTGGAAATGCCATAGGCGATATCCAGAAAAGCCACGAAGGCACCCATCGCACTGCCGCGACTGGCTGGCGGCACCCGGCGGATGGCTTCGACACCCAGGGCCGGGAAAACCAGCGCGCATCCCAGTCCTGTTACGAGTGCGCCAGCAAGCGCCATCCATTCATTCGTGGCCAGCCACAACATTGCCTGGCCGATGGCTTCAACCATCAGTGACCAGAATGCAACGCGGTAGCCGCCCCTCTGGTCAGGCAGATGGCCTAAGACAAGGCGAATAAAAATAAACCCGAGTCCGAAGGCTGTCATGACCAGACCGGCGTTCAACCAGTGATTTGCTGCAAAGTACAGTGAGGCGAAGGCGGTAAGTCCGGATAAGCCGACACCCTGCAGCATCAGTCCCAGCCCTTCGCGCCAGATGCGTCCGACCACCCGATAAAATGGCAGTTGCGCGCCGCCCGGTGATACATAAGCAGAAGAACCCAGTGCAATCAGTGCAGCCAGCGCCGGCGCAGCGATGCAGGCCATCATGGCTACCGAGAGGCTGTAATGCTGATACAGCGCCATGCCAACCGGCGCGCCAATTGACAGCGCCGCGAACATGGCAATGCCGGTCCATGACATCGACATGCCGGCCCGCTGCGTGCCAACCGAAGCAATCGACCAGGACACGCATCCCGTGACAAACTGGCTTTCGCCAACGCCCGCCATCAGACGACCGGCAATAACGATGCCGAGGCTGGCGGTGGGCGACAAATCCGACGCCGAAGCGGCCAGATATAACCCACCTGCCAGCGCCGAAAGAAGTGCGCCCTGCAGCGCAGAACGCTTGCCACCCTGCTGGTCGGTTACTCGTCCGGCGTAGCCACGGGTAAGTACGGTAGCCAGAAACTGAATGCCGATCGCCAGTCCCACCACAAGATTACTGAAGCCGAGGTGACCATGTATGAACAACGGAATGACCGGCAATGGCAGGCCGACTGCCAGATAGCCAAAGAACAGCGCGGCAATAACGCCTGATGCAGGACGGGGAAGCTGCGCGGGTGGGGTATTTTCCTGCGCGATCCGCTTTATAGCGAGAGCTGGCATGGAAATCTCCTGTGCAAGAAAAGCGTAATGGTGTGAAACGGCCCGCAGCAACGGGCCGCTCTGCTATCAGGCTGCGGTGAAGCGATCGACGTGATAGCCGCTGGCTTTGATTAGATAATCTCGGGATGCCGTGATATCTGCATTCAGTGCAGCCAGATCCACGTCAATCAGTTGGCCCGCACGCTTACGCAACTGACCGGCCACCATCACCGTATCTACGTCCGAGCGCTCAATCGCCTGCACCACCGTTCCGGTTACGTTAGTGACCGGGAAAACGGCGACGCCGCTAGTGCGTACCATGATGATGTCAGCCTGCTTACCTGGCGTAAGAGTGCCGATCTGGTCCTCCAGTCCAGCTGCGCGTGCGCCATTGACGGTTGCCGCCTTCAGCACGGCTTCGACCGTGATTGGTGCTGGCGCACTCTCTTCGCCACGGAAGCGCCGGTAGCGCATTGCCGATCGCTGTTGTCCAAAGAGAGCGTGCATTTCTCCGAACATATCGCTGCCAAACGCGGTATCCAGGTCAATGCCCAGCGCCGGCGTGAGGCCATGATCAACGGCCTGCTGATAAGCGAAGCTCTCGTCGTCGAAGCCAAACAACGCATCCGAGCGCGGATTAACGGTGATGTTAACGCCTGCTTCGGCCAGCAGTTGCCATGTCTCCTGAGGCACCCGGGAACAGTGATTAAAGATGTTGTGCGTGCCCAGTACGCCCGGTTTGGCAAATTCCGGGTCGAGTTTTGCCAGATCGCCGATAAATTCCGTCAGAATCCGCATGTCGAGATCGCGCGCCACCTGCCACCAGTCCAGATTCAGTTGACCAAACAGCCCCACGCGCACCAGGCTTTCCGCCGTATTCCAGCGCTGCGCCAGCCGTGGCAGATCGCCGGGCAGATGCGCGACTGACGCTTGCTTGTCCATCGCCGCACCCACCATGTGTAACGCACGGATGCCGCTCTCCTGCAGGGCATCCAGCGCGGCATCGGTGTGCGCCGGACTACGCGAATTGTGGCAGGCGTCAATAATGGTCGTGATACCTGCATCCAGAGAGGCAGCCGCGGTCAGTCTGGTGCTCAGATACATATCCAGCGGCCGATAATGGGCGCCCAGTTGCTCTGCAACTACATCGATATAAGCAAACAGGTCATCGACATCGGGCATCATGCGACGCATGACACCCAGCCACATATGATGATGAGCATCAATCAGGCCAGGCATCACAATATGGCCGGCGGCGACAATCACTTCAGCATCATCCGCCTGTAATGCCGGTCCTACTGCCGCAATCCGATCGTTCTCGACCAGCACATCGCCGACGTCAAGATTGGGAACATTGGCATCCAGCGTCAGGATGATGCCGCCTTTGAAAAGAGTGCGCTTCGTTGTCATGTCGTATTCCTCAGAATTAAGGGATGTTGTTCGTTGCAGCGTTACCCGGCCTGTGACCGTAAAAACGGCGGGTCGCAACGACATGGCCGACACAATAGGTTGCGCACCATCTTTGATAAAGGTAGTTTCATTCAAATTATATTTGCTAAAAATCAAAGATGAGTGACTATGAGTTTTGACGGACGACTTCTCTCAGGGCTGAGCGTGCTGGCCGCCGTCGTTGAGGCTGGCAGTTTCAGTCGCGCTGGCGAGGTGCTGGGACTTTCTGCTTCCGGCGTAAGCCGATCTATTGATCGGCTTGAAGAGCGGCTCGGTATACGGCTGCTTAACCGCACCACGCGCACCCTGAATCTGACCAGCGAAGGCAGGGCTTTATATGAGCGCGCCGCACCGCACCTGGAAGGTATTGAAGTAGCAGCGAGCTATGTCTCTGGTGCTGCCGTGGCGGTGCGCGGTGCATTGCGCGTTAGCGTGAATCCCATCTTTGCTCGTTATGTGCTGGCGCCAAACTTGCCGCTGTTGCGCCAGCGTCATCCGGAACTGACGCTAACGGTGGTGCAGCAACCGGACGTCGGCGATCTGGTTACGGAAGGGATTGATGTTGCGGTGCGCTTCGGGCCGCAGCTGCCCTCCACCATCACCTCAAAGCTGCTGCTGAATACGCGCGTGCTGACGGTGGCCGCGCCAGCATATCTGGCAAAGCACGGACGGCCACAGCATCCTGAAGATCTGACCGGGCATGAATGCATTCAGTACATTGATCCGCGCAGCGGTAAACCGTTCATCTGGGAATTTCGGCGCGGCCGGGAATGGCTGTCAGTGGAGACAAAGGGACATCTGACTACAACCGATGTCGATCTTAAGTTGCAGGCTTGTGTGAGCGGCTCCGGGATTGCACAGGTGTTGTCGCTTAACGTCGGGCAACTGATTGCGGACGGGAAGCTTATAGAACTGTTTCCGGAATGGCCGGATGAAACCTATCCGCTGTACATCGCCCGCCCATCGCGTCGTCTGGCGCCAGCAGCTGTCGAAGCCTTTATGAATTTTTGCACTGAAATCTGTGACGAGCTTGAAGCGATTTAAGTCAGAGCACTACAGTAACGACGGCAGGTTCGATCTGCTTCGATGGAGGTAACTATTCAACTGCAAGGCCAGCTCCTTAGAATTTTAGTCAAACAGGTTGCGATCCTGCTTAAACAAGTCTGCGACTTCATCAGCCACGATGCGTATAGAGGCGTTCTTTCGGTCGCGGCTGCGGGTAAGGAGGAACACTTCTCTGCAGGGCGGCACCGCGCCCAGATCACATAGTCGCAATGACTGATCTGCTCGACCAATAAAGTGAGGGATCAGGGCAAGACCGATACCGGTTCGGGCGGCAACAGACTGCAGAAACTGATCTTTGGCGCGAAACGCAACGCGAGCGCGAGGAAACTGCGCGCTTGCCCATACTGCCTGAGACAGGTAACCATCTGCTTCATTAAAGCCAATGAGAACCAGACTGCCGCCGGTCTCGGCTGCACGACAGGCTTCTTCCGTTCCATAGAATCCATACCCCACAGTCGTTACCGGACGGGCAATAATGTCACCATCTTTTGGCTTGTCGAAACGAAGAGCAATGTCCGCCTCATGTCGTTCCAGACTGACCGAACGGAGCATGGGAGAAAGGTCAATATCCAGTGCAGGATAACGAGCGGCAAGCGTCGGCAGGCGTGATGCCAGAAAACCGCCTGAAAGGCCCGGCGAGGCGCTAATACGCATCAGACCGGAAGGCATGCCGTCCTGAGCGCCACGGCTAAGAGTCTGAACGGCCTGCTCCATGCGGCTCGCAGCTTCAAGCGCGTGCGTCCCTGCCAGCGTGAGCACATAGCCGTCTGGTCGCCTCTCGACCAGTTTTTCTCCGAGACTCTCTTCCAGTGAATGAAGGCGGCGCGCAATCGTTGCATGATTAACCGAGAGCATGCGCGCAGCGGCCGAAAGGCTCCCGTGCCTTGCCAGCGCCAGAAAAATTCTGACGTCCTGCCAGTCGAGGTCTGTGCGTTTTTGAACAGTCATTGATGAAATATAGAGAATTTTCGAACAGCCAACAATGAATTATCTTCTGCTCATCCAACCAGCATGAAGGTATTCAAAAATGTCAGATATCAAAAAAGTTGCGATCGTCACCGGTGCCTCACAGGGAATGGGGCAGTCAATTGTAAAAGCGTTCCGTGCCAGGGGTTATGCTGTTGTCGCAACGTCGCGTTCGATCCAGCCATCCAGCGAGCCAGACCTGATAACCGTCGCGGGAGATATCGGCGATCCTGAGACGAGTAAACGTCTTGTAGCAGCAGCGATGCAGAAGTTCGGCCGCGTCGACACGCTGGTAAACAATGCAGGCATTTTCATTGGCAAGGCGTTTACTGATTATACGGAAGAAGACTATCGTCTAAAATTGAAGACTAACCTTGACGGTTTTTTCTTCACGACTCAGGCGGTTATCCCCATCATGCTTGAGCAGGGCAGCGGCCACGTTGTACAGATCACCGCCTCTACAGCTGAGTTTGCCAGCTCGCGTTCGCCCGCTTTTATCGCAATGTTAACCAAAGGCGGTATGAATTCCGCCACGAAAAGTCTGGCTATTGAATACGCTTCTCGCGGAATTCGCGTGAACGCCGTTGCGCCCGGCGTCATTCGTACGCCAATGCATAATCCGGCCATAGTCGAGCAGCTGGCAGCCTTTCATCCTATGAATAAGCTGGGTGAGATTGACGACATCGTACGCGCCATTCTCTATCTGGAAGACGCAGTCTTCTCGACCGGGGAGATCCTGCACGTTGACGGCGGCCTGATTGCCGGCCGGTAATTTCCTGCGGGGAAGTGCCAGCCGCGCTTTCCTCTTATTAAAAAACCACCTCTGGCGAGTCAGCGCTTTACTGCGTGGCTCGCCTTAATTAAAGAATTTAACATCAGTCGGCGATGTGCAGTCTCGTCGTTATCTAAAGCGCTTTATGGTAATCAACCAGCTGCAGGCTGTCAGGGTTGTCTGAAATCTTTATGCCTGTACGACCGGCCGTTTGAGTGAAGGCTGCCTTCCGTTAAACCTAACAAACGTAATGAGAGCAAATCTCCCTTTGCAAATAAAGCCTTCTGCATTAACCTATATACAAACCATATACGTTTCATATAGGCCACCCATGGGCATTGTCAAAATATCCGATCTGATGCATGAAAATCTGCGTATCGCCAGTCAGGCGATGAGCCGCTCCATCAACGCGCAAGCCGAACACTGGCTTAAGCTGGGCATGCTGGCGGAGCTCTATCCCCACTTTACCCAGCAGGAGCTGGCGCAGCTGCTGATTCGCGTCGAACTGGAGCACGGCAGCGACCTGCGTCAGCTCATCTCCCCTGCCGAACGCCTGCCACAAGGAGAAGTGCAGTGAACAGAAGCGTAAAGATCCACACTCAGGAACAGATCGAGCTGGCGCGCGCGGCGGGCCATGCGGCGGCGCAGGTGCTGGCGATGATTGCGCCGCACGTGCAGCCTGGCGTCACCACGGAAGAGCTGGATGACATCTGCCACGATTTTATCGTTAACGAGCTAAAGGTGATCCCCGCCAATATCGGCTATCAGGGCTACACGCGCACCACCTGCACCTCAGTCAATCACGTGGTGTGTCACGGCATTCCCTCGGTCAAAAGGCTGAAAAAAGGGGATATCGTCAATATTGATATCGGCGTGATTAAAGATGGCTGGTACGGCGATACCAGCCGTATGTACTTTGTCGGCGAACCCTCGGTGCGCGCGCGGCGGCTGGTGGATATCACTTATCAGTCGCTGGTCGCGGGCATTCACGCCGTGAAGCCGGGCGCGACGCTGGGCGATATCGGCGCAGCGATCCAGCGCGTCGCGGAAGGCGCCGGTTTCTCCGTGGTGCGCGACTACTGCGGCCATGGCGTCGGTCAGATCTATCATGATGAGCCGCAGGTCCTGCACTACGGCACGCCCGGGCAAGGTTTAGCGCTCCAGCCTGGCATGATCTTTACCATTGAGCCGATGATCAACGCCGGTAAAGCGGGCACCAGCGTGCTCTCGGACGGCTGGACGGTGGTCACCAAAGATCGCTCGCTTTCAGCGCAGTGGGAACATACCCTAGCGGTAACGGAAAGCGGATTTGACCTGCTGACGCCCTGGCCGGACGGCTACGGCGACTATCCTGCGATTTAACGCCGCTTCTACAGTTCTTCTGCTTTAAGCCGGTGCTGCGTTGCACCACGACACGTCAGGTAATGAGGTTGAGCGCGCAGCGCTGAAAAAAATAGCCAGTAGATTCATGCCATTAGCAAATGGCATGCATTTTGCTCGAGGAATTCCATCTTGTATACCAGTTGGAATTCACTCATGGCCTCAACCTTCGGACTCACGCTTCAGGAGTGGCAACACCGCTACCAGCAGGACCCGCACTGCATCGGTGCGCTGCTGACTGCGCACCTCGACGCTATCGATCAGCAGGATAACGCCTGGCTTTATCTCGCTACCCCGGCGCAGCTACAGGCGCAAATCGAACCGCTGCTGGCAAGCTATCTGCACAATCCGGCTGCGCTGCCGCTGTTTGGCGTGCCTTTTGCGGTGAAAGACAATATCGATGTGGCAGGCTGGCCCACCAGTGCCGCCTGCCCTGCCTTCACCTACACCGCCGACGCGGACGCCTTTGTGGTGGCGCAGTTAAAAGCGGCGGGCGCGGTAGTGATCGGCAAGACGAATCTCGACCAGTTTGCGACAGGCTTAGTCGGCACGCGCTCTCCGTTCGGCGCGGTGAGCAATACTTTTAATCCAGATTATGTCAGCGGCGGCTCCAGCTCTGGTTCTGCTTCGGTGCTGGCGCGCGGCCTGGTCGGCTTCTCGCTCGGCACCGATACCGCCGGTTCCGGCCGCGTGCCGGCGGGCTTTAACAATATCGTCGGGCTCAAGCCGACCAAGGGCTGGTTCTCCGCCAGCGGCGTAGTGCCCGCCTGCCGCCTTAACGACACCGTCTCCGTGTTTGCCTTAACGGTGGAAGATGCCTTTGCGGTCGCCACCGCCGCGGGCGGCTATGACGCCGGTGACGCCTATTCGCGCCACAACCCGCGCACCGCGCCTGCCAGCTTCAACGCGCAGCCCGCTTTCGCCGTTCCCGCCGCGCCGGAATTTTTCGGCGACAAGCAGGCTGAAGGGGCCTGGCTACGTGCGCTGGAGCAGCTGCAGGCGGGCGGCGCCACGCTGCATCCGATCGATTTCACCCCCTTTCACCAGCTTGCGGAACAGCTCTACTACGGTCCGTGGGTGGCGGAACGCACCGCGGCGGTAGGCGAGATGATCAGCCGCCCGGAAGAGATGGATCCGGTGGTGTACGGCATCGTCAGCAGCGGGCTGAAATATAGCGCCGTCGATGCTTATCAGGCGGAATATCTGCGCGCCGAACTGACGCGGCAGATCCAGCAAACCCTGGCGCAGTTCGATGCCGTGGTGGTGCCGACCTCGCCCACCATTCACACCCTGGAAGAGATGAAGCAGGAGCCGGTGCGCTTTAACTCGCACTTCGGCACCTATACCAACTTCACTAATCTCGCCGATCTCAGCGCCTTAGCGCTGCCTGGCCCGTTCCGGGACGATGGCCTGCCTGCGGGCATCACGCTCATTGCGCCCGCCTGGCAGGATCGCGCCCTCGCCGATTTCGGCCTGCGCTGGCAGCAGCGGATGGCGCTCTCCCCTGGCGCCACCGGCCAGCCGCCGCGCGCCCAGCATGCCCCGCTGCCGCTCTCTGCCGATCACGTGCGCGTCGCGGTGGTTGGCGCGCATCTCACCGGCATGCCGCTCAATTTCCAGCTCACCACCCGCAATGCGGTCTGGGTGGAAGAGACGCGCACCGCCAGCAACTATCGCCTCTTCGCCCTGCTCGACGGCCCGATCAAAAAGCCGGGTCTGCTGCGCGGCGGCAGCGGCGCGGCGATCGTAGTCGAGCTGTGGGATATCCCGCTGGCGCGCTTCGGCGAATTCGTGGCCGAGATCCCGGCGCCGCTCGGCATCGGCTCGCTAACCCTCGCCGACGGCCGCGTCGTAAAAGGCTTCATCTGTGAACCGGCGGCGCTGACGCAGGCGCTGGAGATCACCGAATTCGGCGGCTGGCGCAGCTGGCTCGCCTCTCAGGGGAGTAAATAACCATGTTCAGCACCGTTTTGATCGCCAACCGTGGCGAAATTGCCTGCCGCGCGATTCGCACCCTGAAACGCCTCGGCGTGAAAAGCGTTGCCGTTTACTCCGATGCCGATCGCAACGCGCGCCACGTTAAAGAAGCGGACGTGGCGATCGCGCTCGGCGGCGATAAAGCCGCCGACAGCTATCTGCGCATCGATAAAATTCTCGCCGCCGCCAGCGAGAGCGGCGCGGAAGCGATCTGGCCCGGCTACGGTTTTCTCTCGGAAAGCCTGCCGTTCGCCGCAGCCTGCGAAGCGGCGGGCATCGCTTTTGTCGGCCCGACGGCGCAGCAGATTGGCGAATTTGGCCTGAAGCATCGCGCGCGCGAACTGGCCGCTGAGGCCGGCGTGCCGATGACGCCCGGCACGCCGCTGCTCAACGCCCTGGAGGAGGCGATCGACGCCGCCGCGCGCATCGGCTATCCGGTCATGCTGAAAAGCACGGCCGGCGGCGGCGGCATCGGTTTGACGCGCTGTGCCGACGAGGAGGCGCTGCGCAACGCCTGGGAGAGCGTGCGCCGTCTCGGCGAGCAGTTCTTCAGCGATGCCGGGGTGTTCCTGGAGCGCTGCATCGATCGCGCGCGCCACGTTGAAGTGCAGATTTTCGGCGACGGCAGCGGCAAAGTGATCGCCCTGGGCGAGCGCGACTGCTCGCTACAGCGCCGCAACCAGAAAGTGGTGGAAGAAACCCCGGCGCCCCATCTTCCGCAGGCCACGCGCGACGCCCTGCTGGCCTCAGCGGTGCGCCTGGGCGAGCGGGTCAGCTACCGCAGCGCAGGCACCGTTGAATATATCTATGACGCCGAACAAGATGCCTTCTATTTCCTTGAGGTGAATACCCGTTTGCAGGTCGAACATCCGGTGACCGAATGCGTCACCGGCCTCGACTTAGTGGAGTGCATGCTCCAGGTCGCGGCGGGCGACGACCTTGACTGGGCGCGCCTGCAGCGGCCCCCTGTCGGCGCGTCGATTGAAGTGCGCATTTACGCCGAAGATCCGCTGAAAAATTTCCAGCCCGCGCCGGGCACGCTTACCGGCGTTGTCTTCCCGGATGAGGTGCGCGTGGATAGCTGGATCGACACCGGCACAGAAGTCTCGGCGTTTTACGATCCGATGGTCGCCAAACTGATTGTCCATGCGGAGACGCGCGAAGCGGCACTGGCGAAGATGCAGCAGGCGCTTGACGCCACCCAGTTGCACGGCATCGCCACCAATCTCGACTATCTGCGGCAAGTCGTCGCCACCGAGGCGTTCCGCAGCGGTCAGGTGTGGACTCGCTTTCTTGACGGCTTTACCCCGTCCGCCAGCGTAATTGAAGTGCTGCAGCCAGGCACCTTCAGCACCATTCAGGATTTTCCAGGGCGTCTCGGCTACTGGGATATCGGCGTACCGCCCTCCGGCCCGATGGATGATTTCGCCTTCCGCCTCGCCAACCGCATTGTGGGCAACCACGAGAGCGCCGCCGGGCTGGAATTTACGCTGCAGGGGCCGACGCTGCGTTTCCACAGCGATGCGGTGATTGCCCTGACCGGCGCCAGCTGCCCGGCTGCGTTAGATGGCGTTAGCCTGCCCTACTGGCAGCCCGTTGAGGTGAAAGCCGGGCAAACCCTGACCATAGGCCGCGCCCAGAGCGGTTGCCGCACTTATCTGGCGGTTCGCAACGGGTTCGACGTGCCGGAATACCTGGGCAGCCGCTCCACCTTCTCGCTCGGCCAGTTTGGCGGCCATGCCGGACGCACGCTGCGCGTGGCGGATATGCTGCCGATCTCCCAGCCGCGGCTGGTGGCCTGCACCACGCCCGCGCCGGTCAGCGAGCCGCAGGCGCTGGATCAAGCGCTGGTGCCGCATTACGGCAGCGAGTGGCGCATCGGCGTACTCTACGGCCCGCACGGCGCGCCAGACTTTTTCACCCAAGCCGCTATCGACGAGTTTTTTTCCAGCGACTGGCAGGTGCACTACAACTCCAACCGTCTTGGCGTGCGCCTGGTCGGGCCGAAACCAACCTGGACGCGCGCCAACGGCGGCGAAGCCGGTTTGCACCCCTCTAACGTCCACGATTGCGAATACGCCATTGGCGCGGTGAACTTTACCGGCGACTTTCCGGTGATCCTGACGCACGACGGTCCCAGCCTGGGCGGCTTCGTCTGCCCGGTGACCATCGCCAAAGCCGAATTGTGGAAAGTGGGCCAGGTGAAACCGGGGGATCGCATTCGCTTCCACCCGATCGGCGTAGAAGAGTCGGCGGCGCTGGAAAAAGCGCAGGCAGAGTGCGTTGCCACCCTTCGCAGCCATCACGCCGCGACATTTGCGGTGCCGTCGTTAGCGGCCACCGGGTTCGGCTCCGCGACGCTGCTGGCGGCGCTGCCCGCTACCGAAACCACGCCGGCCGCCGTCTATCGCCAGGCTGGCGACAAATATGTGCTGATCGAATATGGCGATAACGTGCTGGATCTGGCGCTGCGCCTGCACGTACACCTGCTGATGCAGGCGCTGCGCGAGCGCGCCGTGCCCGGCGTAGAGGAGCTATCGCCTGGCGTGCGATCGCTGCAGGTGCGCTATAACAGCCTGATCCTCAGCCAAAAGCAGCTGATAAACCTGCTGCTGGAGCTGGAAGCCGGACTCGGCGACGTTAGCCAGCTGAAAGTGCCGTCGCGCATTGTCTGGATGCCGATGGCGTTCGAAGACAGCGCCACGCTCGGCGCCGTGGCGCGCTATAAAGAGACGGTGCGCGCCAGCGCGCCCTGGCTGCCCAACAACGTTGATTTTATTCAGCGCATCAACGGGCTGGAGAGCCGCGAAGCGGTGCGCGATACGATTTTTGACGCCAGCTACCTCATCCTCGGCCTGGGCGACGTCTATCTGGGCGCGCCCTGTGCGGTACCCATCGATCCGCGCCATCGTCTGCTCAGCTCCAAATACAGCCCCGCGCGCACCTTCACCGCCGAAGGCACGGTAGGCATCGGCGGCATGTATATGTGCATCTACGGCATGGACTCGCCCGGCGGTTATCAGCTGGTGGGCCGCACGCTGCCGATCTGGAACAAATTCCTCAGGAACGATCAGTTCGCGGCGGATGAGCCCTGGCTGCTGCAGTTCTTCGATCAGGTGCGCTTCTATCCGGTCAGCGAAGAGGAGCTTGCCCGACTGCGCGATGACTTCCGCGAGGGGCGCGCCAGCGTGCGCATTGAAGAAACCCTGTTCGATTTCGCCGCCCATCGTCATTTCCTTGCAGAAAACGCAGCGTCGATTAGCGCCTTCCGCCAGCGCCAGAGCGACGCATTTGAGCGCGAAGTCACGCTATGGACGCAGGAAGAGCAGAACGCGCCACTAACCAGCGAAGAGACGCTTGCGGTTGCCGAAGTCGATGACGAGGCGCTGGCGGTGTGCGCCGATATGAACGGCAACATCTGGAAAGTGCTGGTGCAGCCGGGCGACAGGGTGGCAAGCGGCCAGACGCTGATCGTGGTGGAAGCGATGAAAATGGAACTTCAAATCGTCGCGCCCCAGGCCGGTACGGTGAAACGCATCGCCTGCCAGGCGGGACGTCCGGTGAGCCCGGGCGACGCCCTGCTGTGGCTTGAATAAGGAAGGTCCATGAATTCACGCCCGCGTAGCAAAGGCCGCCCTGAAGCCCTGGCGGAGAAAGTCTATCAGGCGCTCAAGCAGGACATTTTTGCCTTCCGCCTGATGCCCGGCGACCGCTTCAGCGAAAACGAAATCGCCGAGCGGCTGGAGGTCAGCCGTACGCCGGTGCGCCAGGCGCTGTTCTGGCTGGAGCGCGAGGGCTATGTCGAAGTGTGGTTCCGCAGCGGCTGGCAGGTGAAGCCGTTCGACTTCGAATACTTCGAAGAGTTGTACGACTTCCGCACCGTTATCGAGCGCGAAGCGGTGCGGCGCCTGTGCGTCCTGCCGCCCCTCGCCTGCGCGGAAATGCTCGCCGCCCTGAAACGCTTCTGGATTGACGATCCGCGCCTTGAAGAGGGCATCGTTGTGTCAGCCCAGGACGAAGCGTTTCATATGGCGCTGGTGGCGGCGGCCGGCAATCAGGAGATCGCCCGCGTCCACGGCGAATTAACCGAAAAAATCCGCATTATCCGTCGGCTCGACTTTACGCGCGACGATCGGGTAGAGGCGACATACCGCGAACACGCTCAGATTTTACGGGCGATATTTCAGCAAAACACCGAGGAGGCGCAGCGCATTCTGACCGACCACATCGCCGTCAGTAAAGCGGAAGTCAGAAAGATCACATTGCATAGGTTACAGCAGGCCCGGCTTCAGGTTACTGAATAATAAAACCATTAAATTTTAGAGGGTTACTGATGAAAAGACGTTCATTGCTCAAGGCTTTCGCGCTCTCCGCTACCGTCGCCAGTCTGGGCTTCGCCTTTGGCGCGCAGGCCGCAGAGACCATTAAAGTCGGCATATTATCTTCCCTTTCCGGCACCATGGCGATTTCAGAGACGCCGCTAAAAGATATGGCCCTGATGACCATTGACGAGATCAACGCCAGCGGCGGCGTGCTGGGCAAGAAGCTGGAGCCGGTGGTGGTCGATCCGGCCTCCAACTGGCCGCTGTTCGCCGAGAAAGCCCGCCAGCTGCTGACGCAGGACAAAGTCGCCGCGGTGTTTGGCTGCTGGACCTCGGTATCGCGCAAATCGGTGCTGCCGGTGTTTGAAGAGCTGAACGGCCTGCTGTTCTATCCGGTTCAGTATGAAGGCGAAGAGATGTCGCCGAACGTGTTTTACACCGGCGCCGCGCCTAACCAGCAGGCGATCCCCGCCCTGCAATACCTGATGAGCGAAGATGGCGGCAGCGCCAAACGTTTCTTCCTGCTGGGCACCGATTACGTCTATCCGCGCACCACCAACAAGATCCTGCGTGCCTTCCTGCACAGCAAGGGCATTAAGGATAAAGATATCGAGGAGGTCTATACGCCGTTTGGTTACAGCGACTATCAGACCATCGTCTCTAATATCAAGAAGTTCTCCGCCGGTGGCAAAACTGCGGTGATCTCCACCATCAACGGCGATTCTAACGTGCCTTTCTATAAAGAGCTGGCGAATCAGGGCATTAAAGCCACCGATATTCCGGTTATCGCTTTTTCGGTAGGGGAAGAGGAACTGCGCGGCATCGATACCAAACCGCTGGTGGGCCAGCTGGCGGCCTGGAACTACTTTGAGTCGGTAGACAATCCCACCAACGCTAAATTCGTCGCCGATTATCGCGCCTATGCCAAAGCGCATAACTTGCCGAACGCAGGCACGGTCGTCACTAACGATCCGATGGAAGCGACCTATGTCGGTCTGCATATGTGGGCGCAGGCGGTAGAGAAAGCGGGCACCACCGACGTAGATAAAGTGCGCGCGGCCATGGCGGGACAAACCTTCAAGGCGCCGGACGGCTTTACCCTGACGATGGATAAAACCAACCACCATCTGCATAAGCCGGTGATGATCGGCGAAGTGGAAGAAAACGGGCAGTTCAACGTGGTGTGGCAGACCGAACAGCCGGTCCGCGCGCAGCCGTGGAGCCCCTATATCGCCGGTAATGATAAAAAGCCCGATTACCCCGTGAAGTCGGCGAAATAACATCATGCCCTTCAGGACGCCTGAAGGGCGCTTAGCGCTACTCAGAGGGCGGTATTGATGAACTTCAAACCCTTTATTTGTGCTCTGCTGCTCCTGTCCTGGTTCGCTCAGGCGGGGGATGGCGCCGATTTCGCCGCCGCCAGCCGCACCGAACAGGCCACGCTGCTGCAACAGTGGGCCGCCGCGCCGCAGGCGAGTCGCGTGCCGCTGTTGCAGGCGCTGCGCAATGAAAGCCTGGTCATTGACCAGAAAAAACAGCCGTTCAGCAAACAGGGCGATACTCTTACTTCGCTCGACAGCGCCCGCCAGCCCAGCGGCGACACCAAAAAGCTGTTTATGAACAACCGGCTGCGCGTGCTGATCGCCAGCGCGCTCGCGGCCCACCAGCTGGTGAGCGACGATGCGGCGATCCGCCTGCGCGCCGCGCAGCAGCTGCAAAACGACGCGGCGGCCGATCAGCTGCCGCTTATGGAACAGCGCCTCGCCGCAGAGAAAGATGCGCAGGTGCATGCGGCCCTGGCCATGGCGGTCGCCAGCCTGCAGCTTGCCAGCCCGGATGCCGCCCTGCGCCTGAAAGCCGTTACGCTGCTGGGCGAAGGCAGCGATCCCAACGTGCAGGCCAGCCTGGAGCGCCTGACGCAGGCCGGCATCGAACCCGATGCGCAGGTGCGCGCCGCCGCCGCTGCCAGCCTGCAGCACATCAAACACCGGCTGATGTGGGGCGATCTGTTCGGTCAGGCCTTTACCGGCCTGTCGCTGGGGTCGATCCTGCTGCTGGCGGCGCTCGGACTGGCGATCACCTACGGTCTGCTCGGCGTGATCAATATGGCGCATGGCGAAATGCTGATGCTGGGCGCCTACGCCACCTGGTTTGTGCAGCATCTGTTCCAGCAGTTCGCGCCGCAGTGGCTGGCGTGGTATCCGCTGCTGGCGCTGCCGGCGGCGTTTCTGATCACCGCAGGTATCGGCATGCTGCTGGAGCGCGCCATCATTCGTCATCTGTACGGCCGTCCTCTGGAAACCCTGCTCGCCACCTGGGGCATCAGCCTGATGCTGATCCAGCTGGTCCGCATGCTATTCGGCGCGCAGAACCTGGAGGTCGCCAATCCCGGCTGGCTCTCGGGCGGCCTGCAGGTGCTGCCCAATCTGGTCCTGCCCTACAACCGACTGGCGGTGATCCTGTTTGTGTTTGCCGTGCTCGGCCTCACCTGGCTGCTGCTCAATAAAACGCGCCTGGGGCTGAGCGTGCGCGCCGTGACCCAAAACCGCGCGATGGCCGACTGCTGCGGCGTGCCCACCGGGCGCATCGATATGCTGGCCTTCGGCCTGGGCTCGGGCATTGCCGGCCTCGGCGGCGTGGCGCTGTCGCAGCTCGGCAACGTCGGCCCGGAGCTTGGCCAGGGTTACATCATCGACTCCTTCCTGGTGGTGGTGCTGGGCGGCGTAGGCCAGCTGGCGGGAACCGTGGCAGCCGCCTTCGGGCTGGGCATTCTTAATAAAGTGCTGGAACCGCAGATTGGCGCGGTGCTGGGCAAAATCCTTATTCTCGTGCTGATCGTGCTGTTTATTCAGAAGCGTCCGCAGGGCCTGTTTGCCTTTAAAGGGAGGGTAATTGACTGATGAGCCAGCCTTTGACCTTAACCCTGACGCGCAAAACGCCGCGCCTCAGCATTAGCCTGGGAATTCTGATAACCCTGCTGCTGCTGACGTTGCCGTTCTGCGCGCTGTTGCCCGCCAGCCACCCGCTGGCGATCTCTACCTATACCCTGACGCTGGTGGGGAAGATTCTCTGCTACGCCATCGTCGCCGTGGCGCTCGATTTAGTGTGGGGCTACGCCGGATTGCTGTCGCTTGGGCATGGCCTGTTCTTCGCCCTCGGCGGCTACGCCATGGGCATGTATCTGATGCGCCAGGCCGCGGGCGATGGCCTGCCGGCGTTTATGTCGTTCCTGTCCTGGGACGCGCTGCCCTGGTTCTGGGCAGGCACTCAGCATTTCGCCTGGGCGCTCTGCCTGATCGTTCTGGTACCGGGCCTGCTGGCGCTGGTGTTCGGCTTCTTCGCCTTTCGCTCGAAAATCAAAGGCGTCTATTTCTCCATCATGACGCAGGCGTTGACCTACGCAGGCATGCTGCTGTTCTTCCGTAACGAAACCGGCTTCGGCGGCAATAACGGCTTCACCGGGTTCACTACCCTGCTCGGCTTTAACGTTACCGCGACCGGCACGCGTATCGGGCTGTTTATCGCCACCGTCGCCTTGCTGCTGGGCAGTCTCGGTGCCGGTTTCGCGCTGGCGCGCAGTAAGTTTGGCCGGGTGCTGACGGCGGTGCGCGATGCAGAGAACCGCCTGATGTTTGTGGGCTACGATCCGCGAGGCTTTAAACTTTTTGTCTGGACGCTCTCGGCGGTGCTGTGCGGTCTGGCTGGCGCGCTCTATGTGCCGCAGGTCGGCATCATCAACCCAGGCGAAATGTCGCCGACCAACTCGATTGAAGCGGCCATCTGGGTGGCGCTGGGCGGTCGCGGCACCCTGATTGGCCCGCTGCTGGGCGCGGGGATCGTCAACGGCGCCAAAAGCTGGTTCACCGTCTCCTTCCCGGAGTACTGGTTATTCTTCCTGGGCCTGATGTTTATCCTCGTGACGCTGCTGTTGCCGCGCGGCGTGATCGGCCTGCTGCGCCGGAGGCATGATGAGTGATACCCCCTTTACCCAACCGCGCCCCACCGATCGCCATCGCGCTCAACGCGACCCGGTGCTTCAGCTGGAGCGGATCAACGTCTCTTTTGATGGCTTTCATGCCCTCACCGATTTGTCGCTGCAGATCGGCGTCGGCGAACTGCGCTGCGTGATCGGCCCCAACGGCGCGGGTAAAACCACGCTGATGGATGTCATTACCGGCAAAACCCGGCCTGATAACGGACGGGTGCTGTATGACCAGGATACCGACCTCACGCGCCTGTCGCCGGTTGAGATCGCCCGGGCCGGCATCGGCCGCAAGTTCCAGAAACCCACGGTGTTTGAAGCGTTAACGGTGTTTGAAAATCTGGAAATCGCGCTGAAAAACGATAAGTCGGTATGGGCAAGCCTGCGGGCGAGGCTCAGCGGCGAACAGCAGGATCGCATCGACGAGGCGTTGAAACTGCTGCGGCTCAGCGGCGAGCGCCAGCGCAAAGCGGGATTGCTGTCGCATGGCCAGAAGCAGTTTCTGGAAATCGGCATGCTGCTGGTGCAGGAGCCGCATCTGCTGCTGCTTGACGAGCCCGCGGCGGGCATGACCGACGCGGAAACCGAGTACACCGCCGAGTTGTTCCGCAGCCTGGCGGGCAAGCACTCGCTTATGGTGGTCGAGCACGATATGGGTTTTGTGGAAACCATTGCCGATCATGTCACCGTGCTGCACCAGGGGCAGGTGCTGGCAGAGGGATCGTTACGCGACGTGCAGGCGGACGATCGGGTCATCGACGTTTATCTGGGGCGCTGAGATGCTGCAAGTTGACGAACTGAATCAATATTATGGCGGCAGCCATATTCTGCGCGGCCTCTCGTTCGAGGCGAAGCCGGGCGAGATTACCTGTCTGCTGGGACGCAACGGCGTGGGAAAAACCACGCTGCTGAAATGTCTGATGGGGCTGATCCCGGCAAAGTCGGGCGAGATCCGCTGGCACAATAAAGTGATCAACGGCCGTAAACCGCACCAGCGCGTGCAGGCGGGCATCGCTTACGTGCCGCAGGGGCGTGAAATTTTTCCGCGCCTGACGGTAGAAGAGAATCTGTTGATGGGCCTGGCCCGCTTCTCTGGCGCGCAGGCCAGAACGGTGCCGGAGGAAATTTATCAGCTTTTTCCCGTGTTGCGGGAGATGAAAGCCCGGCGCGGCGGCGATCTCTCCGGCGGACAGCAGCAGCAGCTGGCGATAGGCCGGGCGCTGGCCTGTAAGCCGCAGCTATTAATACTGGACGAGCCCACGGAGGGTATTCAACCCTCGGTGATCAAGGAGATCGGCGAGGTTATTCGCCAGCTGGCCGGCAAGGGCGAAATGGCGATTCTGCTGGTGGAGCAGTTTTATGATTTTGCCGCCGAGTTAGCGGACAGCTATCTGGTGATGTCGCGCGGAGAGATAATCCAGCGCGGCGCAGGAGCCGACATGGCGGCAGAGGGCGTGAGAAACCTTGTCGCGATTTAACGCCTGCGCAGGCGGGAAATAACTCATCGCCCCCTTTTTCGTGCCAGGCTTACTACGCTTTCATGAAAAAAGGGGAAACAGAGTGAGCAATAAACTGGCTTTAATTACCGGGGCATCAAACGGCATAGGTTTCGAACTGGCGAAGCTTTTCGCTCAACACGATTACGATATTATCACCGTCGCCAGAAACGAAGAGAAGCTCAATAATGCCTGTGAAGCGCTGCGGCATTTTGGCGGCAGCGTACAGCCTTACGCCGCCGATCTCAGCCGCTATGAAGAGATTGAGGCGTTGAAGCAGAAAGTCGACGGCCTGGGCAGAGATATCGACGCGCTGGTTATCAATGCCGGACAGGGTTTAGGCGGACGCTTTATCGGCGGAACGGCGCTGGAAAAAGAGCTTCAGCTTATCAGGCTGAATGTGGATTCTTATGTCCATCTCTCTAAGATCTTCCTGCCCGACATGATCCAGCGCGGCAGCGGCCACGTGCTGATGACCTCCTCTGTTTCAGGGACGGCGCCCATTCCTTTTGAAGCGATTTATGGCGCATCCAAAGCCTTCGTTAACTCCTTCTTCTGGGCCATCCGCAACGAGCTGAAGGGCAGCGGCCTGAATATGACGCTGCTGATGCCTGGCGCCACCGAAACCAACTTCTTCAAAAATGCGGGGCAGACCGACACCGCCGTAGGCGCCTCGCAGCCGACGAAGCCCAGCGAGGTCGCCGAGCGCGCCTGGTATGCGCTGATGAGCGGTCATGAGTACGTTTACGGCAGCGATGAGGCCGAGCATGAAGGCGACGTGCTTAACCGCCTGCAGAGTGAATCTCAGAAGGCGCAGCGCCACCGCATGATTTCTGAGCCGGGCTCGGCCGGCAAAAAATAATCCTTAGCCTGACAGCGCGTGCGCCCTGTGGGGGCATCCCCTCTTAGCCTCTACGCCGGCTGCCAGAGGCGCACGCCGTTACGGCCGTCGCGCTTCACCTGATAGAGCGCGTCGTCGGCGTGGCGCAGCCAGTGATGGATCGACTCCGCCATACTGGCGGGCGCGATGCCGATACTCACCGTGCAGGAAAAGTCCGACGACGCGGGCAACCGAAGCTGCGCGATGCGCGTTTTCAGCGTTTGCGCCAGCGCCAGAATCCCGGCATCCTGCGCATCGCGCACGATAACGCAGAGTTCGTCGCCGCCGAAGCGCGCCGGAATATCCTCGATGCCGACGCCGTCGCGCAGCAGCGCGGAGATCTCCGCCAGCAAAAAATCCCCCGCTTCATGGCCATAACTGTCGTTGACCGCTTTGAAATGGTCGACGTCGATCAGCATCAGCCAGGCGGCGCTTTCTCCACGGCGGGTGCGCAGAAATTCGCTCTCCAGGCGGCGTTCAAACAGCCGCCGGTTAGGGATCTTCAGCCCTGGATCCATCAGCGCGATACGCTCCAGCTCGCGGTTTTTCAAACGCAGACTCAGCGTCAGGTTATAAGAGACCACGCTTAACGCCAGCAGATAGAAGGTGGCGAGCGGCAGCGTGAGCCATACCGTGCGCGTGCTGAAGCTCATATTGACCGGCGCGCCCTGCAGCGCCCAGGTGAGCGCGAAGGCGACCAAAAAAGCCTGCAGCGCGGCGATAAGCTGCGCCCAGCCGCCCGCGGCGTAGCGGTCCGCCACCAGAACCGCCATGATCACGAATGACGGCAGCGGGCTGATCGCCATCATCGCCACCCAGATGCCGCCAAAGGCGGCGTCCAGCGTCAGATTGGTGCGTTCGCGTCCGGTGGGATCGTCCGAAGCGAGCGCCAGCCGCCACGCCATCCAGGGCCAGAAAAAGGCGTTGACGAACAGCAGCGCGCAGATGCTCAGGCTTTTTCCCGACTCCATCAATACTGACATAATGGGATAGAAGCAGAGAAGCGTACCCAGCTGTCGCATAGCAAACATGCGCCTGACGAACCGTGTCGAGCGCAACTTCAGATGTCTGTCATCAGGAGAATAATAATTCATTAAATCAGTGTGGAGAGGCGGGATGGTTCACGCAGTTTATCGGGATTTGATTTAAATCGGTGAGATTTTTTAGGAATTTTCAACTTGTATTATTCCTGACTACTTATTTCCGTTTTAACTGTTTCTGAAAAGCCTCCTCCAGTACGGGTTATTCTCTCCACAGATAACCTTTGCCGCATTCCTTATTACCCCTTTTTGCAGCAGATACTTAGTCTGGTTTCTTTTTTCACCGGGAAATCAAAGATGAAAATATTCGCGCTAACGCTCTGTCTGGCCGCTTTTGCCAGTCAGGCGACGGAAACGCAGTTGGTGGTAGGCGATCAAAAAGGCAACGCGCGCGCCGTGATGGAGGCGGCAGGAGAACTCAGCAACCTGCCCTATGCGGTGAAATGGTATGAATTTCCCAACGCCGCGCCGCTGCTCGAGTCACTCAACGCCAGCCACCTTGACGCCGGGCTGGTGGGCGACGGCCCGCTGTCGTTTGCGGTCGCCTCCGGCGCAGCGATCAAAGCCATTCAGGCTTCGCAGTACCTGGGCAACGCCATTATCGTAAAAAAAGGCAGCAGCATAAAAAGCGCCGCCGATCTGAAAGGTAAAAAGATCGCCACGGTGAAAGGCTCTTCCGGCCAGAATCTGGTCTTCAACGCGCTCAGCTCAGCGCATCTGCCCGCCGACAGCGTGCAGTTTGTCTTCACCACCCCAGCCGAGGCGACGCTGGCGCTGGATAACGGCGCGGTGGATGCGGTCGCCACCTGGGAGCCCTATGTCTCTTTCGCTATCGCCCAGTCGGGCGCGGTCATCGCGGTGGATGGCGACGCCTTTCCGGTATCCAACTACCTGGTGGCGACCGATCGCGCCATTACCGATAAGCGCGCGGCGCTACAGGATTTTCGCCAGCGGCTGATCCGCGCGCGCGAATGGGGCGTCGCCCATCCGCAGGCCTATGCGCAAGGCATCGCGACGCTGCTGCGCCTGCCGGATGCGGTAGCGCTGAGCAAAGTGAAGCGCGAGAACAACGCGCCGGTGGGCGACGTTGCGCTGGTGCAGCAGCGCCAGCAGGCCGCTATCGACACCTTTACCCGCAGCGGCCTGATCAAGCCCGGGCTCACCGCCGACGCGGTGATCGACGCCAGCTTCTTTCATCAGCCTTAAGGAGATGCAGCTATGATGAACATCGCGCTCTATCTTGATGCCGGCATCCATCAGGGCGGCTGGCGTCATCCTGATGCGGTGTCCAGCGGCGGCACCCGCTGGCCGCTGTTTCGTCGTATCGCGCAGCAGGCGGAGGCCGCTAAGATCGATATGATTTTCGTCGCCGATAAGCTGGCGATTGACGATATTTATGGCGGCGATCTCAGCGCCACGGTGCGCAGCCGCCCGCAGGGCTGGTCAGAACCGCTGACGCTGCTCGCCGCGCTGGCGGCGGTCACCGATCGCATCGGCCTGGGCGGCACCGTCTCCTCCTCTTATTCGCTGCCCTACACCATCGCGCGTCAGTTGGCGAATATCGATCATATCAGCGGCGGACGCGCGGCGTGGAATCTGGTTACCTCGGTCAGCGACGCCGAAGCGCGCAATTTTGGCCGCGACAGCCACTATTCCCACGCCGAGCGCTACGCCCGCGCCGCTGAGTTCATCAGCCTGATGAAGAAGCTGTGGGACAGCTTTGACGATAACGCCATCGTGATCGACAAAGACAACGCCACCTTCGCCAGGCCAGACGCTTTCCGCTATCTCAACCACCATGACACCTTTTTCAACGTGCGCGGACCGCTTAATATTCCACGACCGCCGCAGGGCTATCCGGTGACGATTCAGGCTGGCGTATCAGAGGCGTTTATCGATCTGGCGGCACAGCACGCCGAAGTACTGTTCGTCGTGCAGCCGGAGCGGCAGCGCGCTCAGCGTTTTTATCAGACGCTGAAAAGCAAAGCGCAGCACTATGGCCGCACGCCGGATCGGCTGCGTATTTTGCCTGGCATGGTGCCGGTGCTGGCGGAGACGCGCGCCGCGGCAGAGGAGAAAGATCGCTACCTCAAGTCGCTAATTACCGCTGAATCGGCGCTGAGCTTTATGTCCGCCAGCATGAATCACGATCTGGCGCAGTATCCGCTCGACGCGCCGGCACCCGATCTGCGCGACGTGATTACCGGCAGCAAAGGGCGCTTCCAGTACGTTATCGCCCAGGCGCTCGAACAGAGGCTGACGCTGGGCGAAATGGCTATCCGCTATGCCGAAAGCCTGTCGTTTCCCTCGCCGGTCGGCACGCCGGACGACGTGGCGGCGATGATGATCGAGTGGTATCGCAGCGGCGCATGCGACGGCTTTGTGGTGCTGCCTGCCTACCTGGAAGCCAGCGGCAACCTCTTTCTCGATGAAGTCGTGCCCCGACTGCAACGCGCCGGCGTGTTCCGCACCGACTATCCGACCGGCACGCTGCGCGATACCCTGGGTCTGGCGCGTCCGGCTAATGGTCTGACGTGAGTTTTTAGAGGAAGTGTAAATCGGCTACCGCCCCTGCTGCTGGCATGTTAAATAAGGCTTTTTTAGCGGGAGTCTGGCATGTCAGCATACTTACTGGTTTCACTCATGGCGCTCTGCATCGCGCTGGGATTCTTGATCGCTGGCGTGAAGCGCCAGCAGAAAAATCTGCTGACGCGTGCGGGCGTCTATGCCGTGGTGGCCGTGGTGCTGCTTATCCTTGGCCTGGTGATGAATTAGTTAAGCAGTTCGGCATAAATCGCGTAATTCTCCTCATCGAAACAGACGATTTTCACCTCTTCCAGCGCTGGATTCTCGGCCAGCGCCTCACGCATCGCTGCCAGCGCAATGTCAGCCGCCTTTTGCTTTGGAAAACGGTAAATGCCGGTGCTGATGCTGGGAAACGCGATTGTCCTGATATCGTGCTGCCGCGCCAGCTGAAAGCAGCTCTGATAGGCGCGCTTCAGCAGCTCCGCCTCTTTCTGACTGCCGCCGTTCCAGACCGGACCGACGGTATGGATCACATAGCGCGCAGGCAGTTTGCCCGCGGTGGTGATCACCGCATCGCCGGTATGGCAGCCCCCCTGCCGGTTGCGAATGACTCTACACGCTTCCAGTATCTCCGGCCCGCCGGCGCGGTGAATCGCGCCGTCTACGCCGCCGCCGCCGAGCAGCGAACTGTTCGCCGCGTTAACAATCGCGTCGGCCTCGATTTTGGTGATATCGCCTGCCACCAGCGTGATCTTCTCTGTCATCATTAGCTCCTTATCCTGTTTGTTAAGTCTAGACGCGCCGGATAAAGAGCACGGGGGCAAAGCACGCATTTACTGCGACGGCAGCGAGTAGCGCGACATCGGCGCGATCTGACCGATAAGCTTGTTGTCCAGCATATAACGCGCAAAAGCCTGATAGCGCGCCGCGTCAAAGCGGCCAGCATCGCTGGCGAACAGCGGCAGCGTCGTCTGCCACGCCTGATGGTTAAGCGGCGTGTTCAGCTCCGGATAAGCGCGGATAAACGCCTGCCAGACCGCTTCCGGATGGGCACGCAGGTAGGCCACGCCTTCGTTCAGCCCATGCAAAAACTTGCCGATACGCGGGTCGGTCGCCGCGGTTCCGGCGTTCGCCAGCAGGATCAGTTCGTCATAGGCGGGCACGCCGTGCTCTTCCGGTTTGAACGACAGGGTTTCCGCGCCCTGCTGCTTAAGCTCCAGCAGCTCGTAGTTGCGATAAATGGTCATCGCGCCGCTGATTTTATGGCTAAGCAGCGCCGAGGCGGCGTCCATATTGAGGTTGATCAGTTTGACCTTATCGACGTCCACGCCTGCGGATCGGAGCATGGTCTGGATAGCGACATCCTCAAACCCTGGGATGGCGTAGCCGAGCGTTTTGCCCTCGAAGTCTTTCAGCTGGTGGATATCACTGCTTTTCAGCGCGGTCAGGGTGTTGAGCGGCTGGCCAATCAGCGTACCGACGCGGATCGCCGGCACCCCTTTATCCACCAGCGTGTAGAGCTGAGGCTGATAGCCTACGGCGAGATCGGCCTTGCCTGCCGCCAGCAGCAGCGGCACCGAGGCGGAGTCCGCCGGCGCGATCATCTCAACCTCCAGCCCCTGACGCGCAAAGGCGCCGCTCTCTTTTGCCGCGAAGATCGCCGCATGGTTAGGATTGACGAACCAGTCGAGCAGCAGGCGCACCTTCTGCGCCGCCTGCGCGGGCGCCACGGCCGCAATCAGCAGCGCCGTCAGCATCAGCATCACTTTTTTCACGATTATTCCTTAAGCAGAGTAAAGAAAGCGGCGGCGCAGCAGCGCGACCCCGCCCGATAACAGCAGCGCCAGCAGCATCAACAGCGCCAGCGCGGCGAAACTGAGCGGCGTCTCCAGCCGCGCGCTGGCATGCATCATCAGATAGCCGAGCCCTTCGCTGGCGCCGACCCATTCGCCGATCACCACGCCGACCGGCGCGAGGATCGCCGCCATTTGCAGGCCAGAAAAAAAGTGCGGCAGCGCGGCGGGCCAGCGCACGTGCAGGAACAGCCGCAGCCGCGAGCGATTCATCGTCTGCGCCAGCTCCAGCCAGCCGGGCGGCGTGCGGCAAAGCCCGTCGAACAGCGACAGGCAGAGCGGGAAAAAGACGATCAGCGCCGCGACCGCCACTTTAGAGGCGACGCCGAAGCCGAGCCACAGCACCAGCAGCGGCGCCAGCGCGAATACGGGAATGGTCTGGCTGGCGGCGACCAGCGGAAACAGCAGGCGGCGCAGCAGCGGACTGGCGGCCATCGCTATCGCCAGCGTGACGCCAGCGCCGCCGCCCAGCAGCAGCGCCAGCGCGATCTCGCCGAGCGTGTAGCTGGCGTGATGGATCAGCAGGACGTGCTGTTGCAGCAGCGCCTGCCCTACCGCTGCTGGAGAGGGCAGCAGAAAAGCGGGCACGCCGCTGTAGCGCGCCAGCTGCCACGCGCCGACGACGATCGCCAGCAGCCAGGCCAGGCTTAACAGGCGTTTAATCATGACTGAGCACCTGAAAGAGCCGGCTTTGCGCCTGCAGAACCGCCTCTGTCTGCGCCGCGCGCGGCACCTCGCCGTCGGGCGCGGGCAGGTCGCGGACGCGCAGCGGCGCATCCTCCAGCAGATAGATATCATGCGCCAGGCGGCACGCCTCGAGCGGATCGTGCGTAACCAGCAGCAGGGTTTTGCCGCGCAGCAGCCCGGCGGTCAGGCTTTGCAGCCGCAGTCGGGTCATGACGTCGAGGGCGGCGAACGGCTCATCCATCAGCACCACCGGACGATCCTGATAGAGGGTGCGCGCCAGCGCGACGCGCTGACGCATACCGCCGGAGAGCGAATCGGGCCGCGCATCCCCCAGCCCGGCGAGCTCGACCTGCGCCAGCAGCGCCTCGGCGCGCCTGTTGTCGGGCCGCTGGCCGCTGAGCCGCGCGCTGAGCATGACGTTGTCGCGCACCGACAGCCAGGGATAGAGATCGTCGCGCTGCCCCATCCAGGCGATTTGTTGCGACAGCGCGCCCGGCAGCGAGCTGCTGATGCGGCCCTGCTGCGGCGTTGACAGCCCCGCCGCCAGCCGCAGCAGCGTGCTCTTGCCCGCGCCGCTGCGACCCAGCAGCGCGCTGGTTTTGCCGCCGCGCAGCCGCAGGCTGAAGCGCGCGCAGAGGGGCTTGCTCTCCCAGCCGAAGGTGACGTCGTCAAAGAGAATGTCGGGCCCATGCGACCTCAGGCTCATGGCTGGTTCGCCGCGATAATCGCCAGCCGCTCGACGCCGCGTTGCGCCAGCGTGGCCGCCGCTTTCGCCGCGCGAATGCCGCTGGCGCAGACCAGCACCACGCGCCGATCGGCGGGCGGCTGCCACGCGGCTATCGCGTCGGGCAGCAGACGCTCTACCTGCGCCGCCACGCTGTGCGGAGCTTCCGCCAGGCTGCGCAACTCGACGATACAGTCGTCGGCGCGCAGCAGATCGCGATCGATAAAAGGAATGGCGGGCTGCGTCGGCTCCTGCGCGTCGTCAAAGCGAAAAGCGCGAAAGTGCCACTGGCTGAAGTCGCAGTTTATCAGGCTGCCGAGCGGCGACGGCGTGTGCCCCAGCAGCACGCTGAGCGCCATCTGCGCCTGCATCGCGCCCAGCGTCGCCACCGCCGGTCCCATCACGCCCGCGGTGTCGCAGCTGGCGGCGGAAGCGGGCAGTCGGGGAAACAGGGCGCGATAGCCCGGCGCGCCGCCGCAAAAACCGCCGACATAGCCATGCCGACCCAGCACCGAGGCGCTGATGAGAGGAATGTTGCGCGGCCGACAGGCGTCGGAGAGCGTATAGGTCACGGCGAAGCTGTCCGCCGCGTCGATTGCCAGATCCACCTGCGACAGCGCCTGCCCGACGGTACTGGCGCGCAGCGCCTGCTGTCGCGCTTCGGTAACGCAGTCGCGGTTGCGGGCGGCCAGCGCGCGCGCGGCGCAAAGCGCCTTTGGCTGACCGACATCCTCCTCGGTGTAAAGCGTCTGGCGATGAAGGTTGTGCAGCGCCACCCGGTCAGGGTCCCAGATGCGCAGATAGCCGACGCCCGCGCCCGCCAGCAGCGGCAACAGCGTCGATCCCAGCCCGCCTGCGCCGACCACCAGCACGCGCGCAGCGCGCAGCCGCTGCTGTCCCGCTTCGCCGATTTCCGGCAGCATTTGCTGCCGCTGATAACGATTCATTATGTTGTCCCGTTAGCTAAACTGCGCCAGACCGAACACCGGCGTCGACGCGGCGGCCATATCGCGCCGCTCCATCATGCCCGCCTGATGCGCCTGATGCCCCGCGCGAATCGCGCTTGCGAAGGCGCCCGCCATTGCCGCCGGATCCTGCGCTTTCGCTACCGCGGTGTTGAGCAGAATGGCGTCGAAGCCCATCTCCATCGCCTGCGCCGCCTGGCTCGGCGCGCCGATACCGGCGTCAATCACCAGCGGCACCCCTTTGAACCAGGCACGGAAACTGCGCAGCCCTTCGATATTGCGCAGCCCCTGGCCAGAGCCGATGGGCGCCCCCCAGGGCATCAGCACTTCGCAGCCCGCCTCCAGCAGCTTTTCGCCGACGATAAGATCCTCGGTGGTATAGGGAAAGACCTGGAAGCCGTCAGCGCTGAGAATGCGCGTCGCTTCCACCAGTGCGAAGGGATCGGGTTGCAGCGTGTCGGCGTTGCCGATCACCTCCAGCTTTATCCAGGGCGTGTCGAAGAGTTCGCGCGCCATATGCGCCGTGGTCACCGCCTCTTTCACGCTGTGACAGCCGGCGGTGTTGGGCAGCACGCGACGGTTGAGCTGGCTGAGTAGCTCGCGAAACGCGCCGCCCTGGCTGCCTTCGCGCCGCAGGCTGACGGTGATGATCTCCGCCTCTGCGGCGCAGATCGCCTGCTGCAAAATATCGGGCGACGGATAGCCTGCGGTGCCGAGCAGAAAACGCGAACGGGGAACAAAGCCGTAAAACATGGTTCAGCCTCCCTGCATCGGCGACAGCACTTCCAGACGGCATCCCGCCTCCAGCCGCTGGCTCTCATACTGCGCGCGCGGCAAGAACTCACCGTTAAAGGCGCTGGCGACGCAGGCGGCGTCGATCTGCCGCTCCTGCAGCAGCGCGGCGACCGTCGCCGCTTCGGTTTCCACTCTCTGACCGTTAAGTTCGATTTGCATCATTCGACTCCTGACTAAGCAGTTGCATAAGCTGCTGCGCCATGGCGGGCGCGAGCAAAAAACCGTGACGATACATGCCGTTAAGGGAGAAAACGCCGTCTTGATAGCGTACTTCCGGCAGGTTATGGCGATAGGCGGGACGCCGTCCCGTACCGCTCTCGACGATGCGCGCTTCGGCCAGCGCCGGATGAATGCTCCAGGCGGCGCCGAGCAGCTCCATCATGGCGCGGGCGCTGATCGGGCTGGCGTCGTCGCTCTCGACCATGGTGGCGCCGAGCATAAAAAGGCCGTCGGCGCGCGGCACCAGATAGCAGGGAAAGCGCGGATGCAGCAGCCGGATCGGACGGGAGAAGTGGAGTTCATCGCACTGCAGGATCAGCATCTCGCCGCGCACCGCGCGCAGATCAGGCTGGCGGTCGGCGGCGTGAATGCCGCGGCAGTCGATAACCGTGCCGCCTGGTTTGCCGCGGTGAAAGGCGACGCCGCGCGCTTCCAGGCTGGCGCGCAGCTGGCGCATAGCGTCGCGCGGATTAAGATGCGCTTCGTCGGGAAAAAACAGGCCGCGCGCAAAGCGCCCTGCCAGCTCAGGCTCAAGCTGTGCAGGATCGCGCCACTGATGCTGTCGCGTCATGCGGGCGAAGCGCGTCAGCTCTGCGGCGTCGCGCGGCGCGGCCACCACCAGCGTGCCCTGACGCGCGACGCCGTCGACCCGCTGCGCCCACCAGCCGGCGGCGCGCTGCCCCAGCTCGATAACCTGTTCAGGCGCGCTCTCCCCTTCGCAAAAGGGCGCCAGCATGCCGCCCGCCCAGTGCGACGCGGGCAATTCGTCGCTGACGATCACCTCTGGCGTTTCGCCCTGTTCAGCCAGCAGCGTCGCGACGCATAAGCCGGCGACGCCGCTGCCGATGACTGACCAGCGGCTCATGGCGCGCACCTGATAGAGAAAACGGTTTGAAAAAGAGTCATGTTCACGCAGGCCTCGATATTGACGACCCGTGATACGTGAAGGGAAAAAGCGTGAGCAGTGAGCAGTGAGCAGGCTCGCGCGGCAGGCATCTCACAGAGGCTAAAAATAATGAGATACGAGTCTTCCTACGCCAGTATCAACTGGGTCAGGTTCAAAGGGTCGCTAAACCGCGCGCTGCGCTATTAGCCTCTCAGTCTCTCTGGCGAGACTCCCCCGACGGCCATTAGTTGTAGGGCAACTGCCTGCCCGACGTCAAGTACGGCGTGTTAATCAGGCGTTAAATCGGCGGTTTCGCTGCGGGCGGTCAGCGCCAATGCCGCGGCCCGGCGCCGCTGGCGTCGCTCGCTTAAAACCGCGTAAATGCCGGCAAACGCCACCAGACTGGCGCCGATCAGCGTGAGTTTCTCTGGCAAGGTGCCGAGAAAAATCAGGCCGATAATGACCGACCAGAGCAGCGAGCTGTAATCAAACGGGGCGAGCAGCGAGGCATCGGCGTAGCGCAGGCTCAGCGTCAGCAAAATTTGCGTCAGTCCGCCGCACAGGCCGCACCCCAGCAGCAGAAGCAGCTGCTCGCCCTGCGGCAGGCGCCAGCCGAACGGCAGCGTCAGCAGCGATGTCGCGCCCGTCATAGCGGTGAACCAGAAAGCGATCGCGCCCGGCTTCTCTTTACCGCTCAGATAGCGGATCTGAATCAGCGCGCCCGCCGTACAGAGCGCAGAGAGCAGCGCCAGCAAGACGCCGACGGAAGAGGCCAGGCTGGCTACCGTCAGCCTGGGCGCGCCGCTGAGCGACAGGTGACCGGAGAGCATAATGACGATCCCCGCGAAACCGGCCGCTACTGACAGCCAGCGATTCAGCCGCACCTTTTCGCGCAGCACTATGGCGGCAAGCAGCACGGTGAACAGCGGCGCGGCGTAGTTGATAGCGGTGGCGTCGGTCAGTGAGATATAAATCAGCGACAGATAGCTCAGGTACATGCTACAGGTGCCCGCCAGACCGCGACCGATATGCCCTTTCACATTGCGGGTTTTGATGCCCTGGATAATGCCGCCCTGAAAGGTGAGCCATACCAGCAGCGGCATTACGCCCACCAGCGAACGAAAGAAGATCACTTCTCCCACCGGCAGCGCGCCCTCCAGACCTTTTACGCAGGCAAGCATCAGCGTCGAGCTAAGGGTCGCCATGATTTTGAATGAAATTCCCGTCGACGCGCTCACGTCGCGCTCCTTATTTGCCCGTTGCAGAAAGTGAGCGTTAAGGGTAACGCAGACGCGCGGCGCGGGCGGAGGGAAACCACAATAAATACAGCGTATTCTGCCTTTATGAGCCAGGCACGCAGCACAAATATGCGCCTGATTTTTTCGCTATCTCGACGCGAGCGCTGAACAAACTAATTACCCGCTTTGCTTAGCGAGGATGAATATAATTTTTCGTTCTGCCCTGGGGGCTCATCGCCCGTCAGACAAAGCGGCGGAGCTAAAAAAACCAGGCCAAAATAAAGCGATATAAAAGCGCATCATAAAAAACATCTTTAATATCTAACAAATTGATATTAAATGTTATTTATACAGGATTAACATCGAAAGAGCGTAACAGTCTCAACTAAGTGCAGGTTATATAAGCTGTTTATTAAACCGTCATTTAAATAGCAAGAGCAAAAAAATTTTCGCTGCTCGCCCTGAAAGCCAAAAGGCATCTTATTATTAATGCTGATCCCTATACAGGTGGATTTAATAAGCTCCAGCGAAATTAAATGTGACAAACCTCACATATGTGCCAGGCTTATTATTATCCGAAAACGATGTGCAAGGAGCTAAGCATGAGTAATCAAAACGACAAAACACTCGTCCCGGTTGAATTTCCGACACCCTCTTTTCCAGGGCAGAAACAACCCGTGCCCGGTCTTGCCAGCAAAATGGATCCGGTTCCGGACCATGGGGAAACCACCTATCGCGGCACAGGCCGTCTGACCGGTCGTAAAGCGCTGATCACCGGCGGCGACTCCGGTATCGGCCGCGCTGTGGCTATCGCCTATGCCCGTGAAGGCGCTGACGTGGCAATTAACTATCTGCCTGAAGAAGAGTCCGATGCCGCAGAAGTGATTCAGCTGATTGAAGCGGAAGGCCGCAAAGCTGTGGCGATCCCTGGCGATATCCGCGACGAAGCCTTTTGCCAGTCGCTGGTAAAACAGGCTGTCGAGAAGCTGGGCGGACTGGATATTCTGGTCAACAACGCTGGCCGTCAGCAGTTTAACGAGTCTATTCGTACCCTCTCCACCGAAGACTTCGACGCCACGTTTAAAACCAACGTCTACGCCATGTTCTGGATCACCAAAGCGGCAGTCGACTATCTGCCACGCGGCGCGTCCATTATCAATACGTCGTCCGTGCAGGCTTATCAGCCCAGCGAAATTTTGCTCGATTATGCGCAAACAAAAGCCTGTATCGTCGCCTTTACCAAGACGATGGCACAGCAGCTGGGCAAAGAAGGCATCCGCGTGAACGCGGTGGCGCCGGGTCCATACTGGACGCCGCTGCAGGTTTCCGGCGGTCAGCCGCAGGAAAAAGTGAAAGAGTTCGGTGCCAGCGCGCCGCTGGGCCGTCCTGGCCAGCCGGTTGAAATCGCGCCGCTCTATGTGACCCTCGCCTCGGTCGAAAGCAGCTACACCTCTGGTCAGGTATGGTGCTCCGACGGCGGTACCGGCACGCTGTAACCCCTCTGTTCTCCTCCCAACTGGCCGCCCTGTGCGGCCAGTTTTTTCGTCTGTAGAGAATGCGTTTCAGACAAGGATGCTTCTGATGAAAAACGGTGATTACGCCTCGCCCGTGCGCGAGGAGGGATTTGCTGGCCTCGGCGATTACGCAGCGATTGGCGAAGGACGCTCCGTGGCGCTGATTGCCCCCGACGGCGCCATCGACTGGTGGTGCGCGCCGAACCTGGATTCACCGCCGCTGTTCGATCGTTTGCTCGATCCGGACATCGGCGGTTTTTTTGCGCTTACGCCGGTTGAGCCCTATCGCATGGCGCGACGCTATCGCGAAGAGAGCAACGTGCTGGAAACCTGTTTCACCACCGACGAAGGCGAAGCGCGCCTGACGGAGTCGCTTAACAGTACGCTGGCGGGCCGGCTGCCGTGGAGCGAACTGGCGCGTCGCGTTGAAGGCGTGCGCGGCAGCGTGAAACTTAAACTGCATTTGCGCTTCGGCACCGTGGCGGAAACGCGCTCGCCATGGATGGGCGAAACCACGCAGGGCAATGTGTTTCATATCGGCGATATCATGGCGATGCTGCGCACCAGCGACGACGTTAAGATTACCCACATGGATGACGAACAGGTGATCGCCGAGCTGATCACGCAGCAGGATTCTCGATCGCTGGTAGCGCTGCTGATTACTCAGCGCGAACCGCTGGCGGTGCCCGATCTCGACGCTATCGATACCCGGATCGAGACCAGCCATACTGCCTGGCAAGACTGGTGTAAAAGCCTGAGCTACGAGGGCGAGTACAAAGACCACGTTAAACGCTCGGCGCTGTCGCTTAAGTTTCTCTGGTACTCCCCTACCGGCGCGCTGGCCGCAGCGGCCACTACCTCGCTGCCGGAAGGCATCGGCGGGGAGAAGAATTACGATTATCGCTACGCCTGGGTGCGCGACGCCTGCCTGATTATCAAATCTTTCGTCTATCTCGGCGCGCTGGAGGACTGCAAAGCGGCTTTCTCCTGGCTGTCGCAGACCATTCTGCGCCACGGCATCGAGCTACGCACCTGCTATACGCTGGAAGGCGATATCGTGCCGCCGGAACGTTATCCGTCGCTGCGCGGCTATAAAGATTCGCGGCCGGTACGCGTCGGCAATAACGCGCGCGACCAGCGCCAGCTAAGCATGTATGGCGATATGCTCGCCACGGCGCAGCTGTTTATCGAAGCGGGCCACGTGCTGGATCTCGGCACCTCGCGTCTGCTGGGCCAGCTGGCGAACCACTGCGCCGACCGCTGGCGGCTGAAGGATTCCGGTATCTGGGAGCTGCACGACGAGCAGCACTACACCCATTCGAAAATGGCGTGCTGGCTGGCGCTGGATCGCGCGGTCGCCATGGCCGAGGCCCGTCATATCGAACCCACCTGGATGGAGCGCTGGGCGCGCGAGCGCGATCGCATTCGCGACTGGATAGAGGCGCACTGCTGGTCGGAGAGCAAGCAGGCCTATCTGTTTTACGTCGGCAGCGAAGATCGGCTGGACGCGTCGCTGGCGCTGGTGCATCACTACGGCAACGCGGTCAACCCGGCGCGTATGCGTTCGACCTATGCGGCGATCCAGCGCGAGCTGGGCCAGGGACGCGCCATGCTTTACCGCTATAGCGGCGTGGAAGAGGAAGAGAGCACCTTTGTCGCCTGCTCGTTCTGGCTGGCGGAAGCCTGGGCCTCGATTGGCGAGATCGACAAGGCGCGTGCCTGCATGGAGGAGATCTTGGAGACGCTGTGCGACAGCGGCAACGTTGAGATCTTTAATGAGATGTTTGACGTACGCAGTAACGAGTGGCGTGGCAACCTGCCGCAGGGGCTGAGCCACTTGGCCCTGATCTGCGCCGCGCAGGCATTGACCTGTCATCAATCTAATCAGAACACCAAAGGAGAAGCCTGATGGCGATCAGAGGCATTGAGCATATCGGCATCACCGTCAGCAATATTGAGCAGGCGGAAAACTTTTTTATCCACGCCCTCGACGCATCGATCCTCTACCGCATCGTGCCCTGGCAAAAAAGCGAGCAGCGTATCAGCGGCGATCAGATGCGCCCGGTGAATGGCTTTCCGTCGCAGCTGAGCGTAATTGGGCTGTCGATGCTGCGTTTGGGCAACGGCAGTAATATAGAGCTGTTTCAGCTCGATCCGGGCATCGCCGACGATCTGGCGAATATCGGCCAGCCCGGCGTCAACCATTTCTCGCTGCTGGTGGATGACATCCATGAAACGGCGGAAAAACTTAAGGCGCACGGCGCGCGCTTTTACGACGGACCGAGCGACTGTTTTGCGCAGGAAGAAGGGCCAGGTAATCAGACCTGGTTCTGCCTGACGCCGTTCGGGGTACTGATTGAGTTGATCGCCCTGCCCTCGCCGTTGAAGTATGACAGCGAAGCTACCCAAACGCGCTGGCTGCCCGCCGAATGACAGCTTTGCCAGACCGCGCTTCGGCGCGGCTGTGCTGCTCTGCCAGGAATACTCTGAATCATTAGCAGCAGCAAATTAATTGATATTTTTCTGTTAGCTTAAACCTGTACACCAATATTATTCCTATACAACTTCACGCATATTTTCCTTTAATTCCAGCCGCTTCATGTAGCCTGATTTATTACCCTTTCACTTAACCTGCTATTTACCGCCTCGCCGTAGCGCTTGCGTAATGAAACAGGGCTTCTAATCTTAATGCTGTAAGACGCACACAGCGTTCCAGACCGGCTGTGTTATTTTCAACTCATGAAGAGGACCCATTATGGCTCAACATCGAGGCGGATCAGGTAACTTTGCTGAAAATCGTGAAAGAGCGTCAGAAGCTGGTCGTAAAGGCGGACAGCACAGCGGCGGCAACTTTAAAAACGACCGAGAAAAAGCGTCAGAAGCAGGTAAAAAAGGCGGGCAGAACAGCCGCCGTGGCTCCTGACCGCTTATTTTCCTGCCGGCGTTCAGAGAGGTGAAAAATGCTGGATCACCAGGATTAAGCCGCTAGTGACTGCGCCGGGTTGCAAAACCTGGCGCATATTTTTTAGCCCGAGCAATAAATCCCCTGTTATTTCTCAGATTCAATCAGACCTGCTTTGCGCTCCTCGCTTTTCACCCTTATTAATAAAACCTCTGACATCTGCACCAATTAATTCGCGCAGGCGCTTCACCCATTAAATCAGAGCCAGCCGTCGAGACTGGCCCCATTAACATTAAAAGGTGGCGTTTACGCCGATATTCCAGCCGAGCTGATGCGCATCGCGATTGCCGCCAACGGCCGATACGCCGGCAAAGGCATTGACTGTTTCGCCCAGCGGAACGTTGGCGCCGACGGCGGCGTCCAGCCAGTTGCTGTCGCGTGCGCCCGTGGTTCGGCTGAAAGCGGTACGCGTCGACTTCAAGCCGGCGGTTACGGTGGAGTCGGTATCGCCAAACTGATGGTTGTAGCTCACCTGCGCCCAGGGATTGACTGGCCACTGATGGCTGTCAATGCGCCAGCCGATGGCGCCGATTTGCGAATGGCTGGTCTGGTCGCCGTAGCGCATCGACGTACTGCTGTTGCCCTGCTCGCGATAGCCGCCGACGCGGCCATAGTCGAGTGCATAGCTGGCTACGGGGCCGGTAGTCAGGTGATCGCCCAGCGGCAGGTCCCAGCCGGTCTGCACGCGCATGCCCAGCAGCTTGCCGCCGGTGTTGCCCTGCTCGGTGCGGGTTGCCGGACCGATTTTTATGTCGCGCTGGATATCGTCAAAATCCAGGTCGGCATAGTGCAGATCGGCGTTGATCCACGCCTGGTCGCCCAGCTCAAGCTGGCTGTAAAGCGCAACCAGATTGCCACGCAGGCGGTAGTCGTAGCGCGATGAAGGCTCCTGCCGCTGGTTGGTATTTGAGAAAAGCACGCCGGTCTGCCAGTTATCGGTAAGCTGATAGCCGAGGCCCAGCGTAAAGCTGGCGGTGGTGGCGTCGCCGTTGTACCAGGCATCGCCTTTATAGTCCACATGCTGGCCGGCATAGCCGCCGAATACCGAAAGCTGCCCCGCGCTGCTCGCCTGATGCCGCTGCTGTTGCAGATGCCCGTCCAGCGTGTTTTGCATATCGCGCGCCAGGGTTTGCGGTGCCTGCGACAGGGCCGCGACCTGCGCGGGCGCGTCGAGAATCGACTGAATATAGTCCGCCATCATGGCGTGTACGTCCGGGCTGGGATGCAGACGATCGGCAAACAGATAGGCCTGCGCGCGGGAGAAGCCGGCGTCGGTAGAGGCGCACTCATCCGCTGCGGTGCCGACCGGACAGGCGATGCCAATAGTATTAGTCAGGCCGTAACGGGTCGGATCGGCAATCACTTCGTTAAACAGCCCGGCGATATCGACGCGCACGATATTGCCGTTGAGCGTCGCCAGCCCCTGCTCTTCCTGCTGGTTGTAGCCCGCCGTCAGCGCCGAGACCTGCGTGCTCAGCGCCTGCCACGCGCGATAGAGCTGTTCCGCCAGCGCGTCGCGCACGGCGGGTATTCCTGACACCTGCGCCGCCGCCTGAGTAAAGGCGTTGCGCACCGCCTGCTGGCGCGAGGCGGCATCGGGCGTGGTGGCGCCGTCGAGCGACTGAAACGCGGCGGCCGAGGCCGCGCTGGAGGCAGGGCCCAGCGCTCTCAATACCGTTAAGATCATATAGGGCGTTTCGCCCAGCTGCGGTACGGTCGGCACAATCACCGCGCCTGCGCCGGCATCCAGCAAGGTTTTCACCTGTGCCGTCGCCGCTGCCGCGCTGGTGCTGAGCGTATTGGTCGCGGTAAAGGGATTGGTAACGGCGGCCGCGACGTCGTTAGCGCCGATCCAGTGAATATAAAGGCCGTTGCTGTCGGCGCGGCCGCCGGTCGATCTCAGGTAGCCGGCGAGCTGGTCTTCGGTGTTGAGCTGCGGGTTGAGCTGCGGCCGCGATACTGCGTTGCCCTGGGCATAGTTGCTGCCGCCCAGCCTCGATCGCTGTAAGTCCTGTCCCAGATTCGCAGCCAGAATTTCATCGTAGAGCGGATGGCGACCGCCATCCCAGGTAAAACGGCCAATATTGCCGCTGTCGCTCAGGCTGTCGCCAAACACGGTAAGACTATCCCACGCCAGCGCCGACAGCGGCGTCAGTAACGCGCCAACGGCAGCGAAGGCAGCGAGAGAACGCGCGTCTTTAAGGGTTTTCATCATCGACTCCGGAAATCGCCAGGCATCGCCCGCCTGGCCGCAGTGTTGAAAGACAGACGCGGTCGAAGATGCCCGCGCAGCCAGAAAAGCGCCGCACCCATGATGCGAACGTAAAAAAAATGTTAACAAGGACGATTAAAAAACTAGTCAGAGAAAGAGGCGATCGCCACTATTTCCGCAATATTTCGTCAGGCTGGGGTTAAAACGAAGCGGAGGGTAACGCATTGTTGTGCCAGTACTCCTTACCGGCACAGGCTTTTCAGGCGGTCTGAATTTGATAAATCCAGGCGGTGACGAGGTCGCCTTCTTCAGTGTTCACTGTAACAGGCACGCGATCGTAACCTGCTTCAAATTCATCCAGCATCGGCCAGTGCTGCGCCAGGCTGGATGACTGAAATACGTAGCCATGTACAGGCGATCCCTGGGCATCCAGCTGGATAGCCGGAAAGCCCAGCGCCGCGCCCCAGCCCGATTCATGCAGCACGCCTTTCACCCATCCCGGTAGCCAGTCGCCGCCGATATTTTCCAGAATATGGGCGTTGGAACGTCCCGGGCATAAGGTGCCGTAGACAAACAGCTTTTCCATTTACCTCCTCCTTTTAAAAGCGAAAGCCTGACTTTACCGACGATGTCAGGCAATGTCATGCCCTGCGCTGGCTACAGTGAACAGGTCTGACGTGCGGCCGGGTTACTGATTACAGTGAATGTTAATGCAGTAAAGACAGCACGGCGCTGCTGATTACAGTGAATGTTGTTGCGTCAGAGAAAGCACGCCGCTGCTGATTACAGTCAATCTGCATATATGACGGCTCTGCGTGCGGAAAACTGGCCGATCTGTTTGAACCCTGAGCAATTACCGGATGAAATTTGATCACATCCGCCAGCCACGAAGCATTCACTGTAATCAGTAGAAAAGCGTGAAAGCGGATAGCGCCGCGAAACGGCGGTTAGCACCAAACATTGCTGGCGATTTCAGGCTGAAATGCTTAAAAATCAAGGGACTTATTCCTAAGCCCCTTTTAACGTTACCAGCGCGTTTTCTCCATATCGATAACGAAGCGATATTTCACGTCACCTTGCAGCATACGAGCAAAGGCGCTTTCAATCTCTTCGCCAGCGATCATTTCGACGTCGGAAGTGATGTTGTGCTGGCCGCAGAAGTCGAGCATCTCCTGCGTTTCGCGGATGCTGCCGATGGAGGTGCCGCTAATGCTCAGTCGACGGAAAACCATCGGCGTCACGTTCGGCGACGGATGTGGCCGATCGGGAATGCCTACCAGAACCAGCTGGCCGTTGGTTTTCAGAGTCGCCAGATAGGGATCAAGATCGTGCGGCGCGGCGACGCAGTCGAGAATAATATCCAGTGAAGCCTGACAGGCGGCTATCTGTTGGTCATCGCGCGATACCACTACATGACTGGCGCCCAGGCGACGCGCATCGGCGCCCTTCTCCGGCGAAGTGGTAAACAGCGTCACCTCTGCGCCAAGCGCGCTGGCCAGCTTCACCGCCATATGCCCCAACCCGCCCAGTCCGATAACGCCGACTTTGTGGCCCGGCTGCACCTGATAGTGACGCAGCGGCGACCAGACGGTTACGCCGGCGCAGAGCAGCGGCGCGACCGCTTTCAGATCGAGATTCTGCGGAATGGAAACCACAAAATGTTGATCGGCAATCACATGCTGAGCGTAGCCGCCGAAGGTGGTGGAACCGGTATATTTATCGGTGCCGTTATAGGTGGGGGTAAAGCCCGCCTCGCAGTACTGCTCTTCCTGCTGCTGGCAGAAGCGGCACTGACCGCAGGAGTCAACCATCACGCCGACGCCGACAATGTCGCCCGCTTTGAAGTGGGTAACGTTAGCGCCAGCGGCTTCGACACGTCCGACAATTTCATGGCCTGGCACCAGCGGATAACGGCTTACGCCCCACTCATTGCGCGCCATATGCAGATCGGAATGGCATACGCCGCAGTAGATAATGGCAATTTTAACGTCGTCCGGCTGCAGTTCGCGTAACTCGACCTGGCCTACCGCCAGCGGCTGCGTCGCCTGCTGAGCGACCAGTGCGTTAATTTTCATCGTTTCCTCCTGATGTCTGCCTGAAGCGGCAAAGAAAGCGGCCCACTATAGACAGGCGGGGAAGCTATTGGTAGTAGTTACCTTTTGGTAACCATGAGGAAATTTTGCTATGCCCGCCTGGATTGATGGAAAGCTGATGTTTTTCGCGGATTCGCCGCCGCGGCGTCTGCTGGAGCTGTTTGCCGTAAAGTGGAGCACTATGGTGCTGCACGCTCTTTATCACTGGCCTGAGCAGCGTGCGCGCACGGGCGAACTGCAGCGCAGCCTGCAGGGTATTTCAAAAAAAATGCTGGTGCAGACGCTGCGGGAACTGGAGCAGCGCGGGCTGGTGACACGCAAGGTGTTTGAAGTGGTGCCGCCTAAGGTGGAGTATGCGCTGACGCCGCTGGGAAGAACCTTCGCCGAACCGATTGAGCGGATGTATCAGTGGGGGCTGGAGCATCAGGCCGCGCTGGATGAGATGGAGCAGAATCTCGAGGCAGCGCGGCGGCAGGTGTAACCCCGGCTGTATCGCACGCGGGGCCGGCAGAGGCTTAACCGAAGGGAAATTCGCGCGAGAGCACGCGGGCGATAACGTTTAACGCGCCGTCATCGTTATTGCTTTCGGTTTTATAACGCGCCACGGCGCGCACCGGCTCCACGGCGTTCGCCATCGCAAAGCTGAAGCAGGCCTGGCGTAGCATCTCCAGATCGTTTGCGCTGTCGCCGATAGCGACCACTTCGCAATCGCTGATGCCCCATTTTTCCTGCAGCAGCGCGATGCCGTGCGCTTTGTGACAGCCCGGGATAATCAGATCGATAAAGCCATAGCCACTGGAGACCGGATGCATAATGTTTTCGATCTCGCCCAGCTGGTTATGCAGGCGCGCCAGCAGCGCATCGACGCCTTCATGCGCCAGGTTCAGGGAAAATTTAAAAATAGTGTCATCGATAGCGTAGAGATCGTCGCGTTTCTCCAGCCGGGCATAATGGTTGGACAGCAGGTTGACTACCTCATCCGGGACCGATGAGTGAACGTAGGCGCCGTTGCGTCCGCACACCACGGTACTGATATCGGGTTCTTTCGCCAGGATGTCCAGCACCTGATGCACGCGCGACTGCGCCAGCTCGCCACAAAAAATTTCTTCATTGCTGTCTGAAACCCAGGCGCCGTTCTCGGCGACAAAGGCGATTTCATCTTTAATCTCAAAAAAGTAACGCTGCAGCTGGTAGTACTGATTGCCGCTGGCGACCACGAAACGAATGCCTCTCTCTTTCAACAGCACGTACTGTCGCAAAAAGCGCTGAACGTTGTACTCCTTATTGTCGTCGAGAAAGGTGCCATCCATATCCACCGCGATCATCTTTACCGCCATTGTCATCTCCTTGCTGAGGCTGTTGTTTCAGTGATGCCCACTCAATGGGTAAAGCTTACCCGCAGTGTGGATTAATGAGAATTTTAATAATAAGAATGTTCAGGGCTTTCGGAGCTTTCCTGACACAGTGTGCAGACGATCACGAAACTGGGGGTTGCCTAATCATAACTGCTCTGCTTAAACTTACGAACGAAACACAATTTTATTACAAATGAAAAACAGTTACCAGCCTACGGAGGCCAAAATGACCCTACACACACAGGCTACGCCGTTGCCCGACGACATCAGCGTAGCGATTCGCACCTTTAAACAGCAGCTTCGTGAGCAAATCGGCGATGTCGAGGCGCTTTTCGCCCGCGTCAGCCAGCGCATCGAAAGCGCGATTGCGGAAGCGAAAGAGGAAGAGCAACGTTACGGTACGGCGTGGCCGATCGTAACGCAGCAAGCTATCGCCCAGGGAGAGGTTTCGAATGAAACCCTGGCGCGCATTAAACGACGCGGCTGTGTAGTGGTGAAGCAGCAGTTTCCTCGCGAGCAAGCGCTGGCGTGGGATCAATCCCTGCTGGATTATCTCGATCTGAATGACTTCGACGCGCAGTATCGCGGCCCCGGCGATAATTTCTTTGGCAGCCTCGAAGCGTCACGTCCGGAAATTTTCCCTATTTACTGGTCGCAGGCGCAAATGCAGGCGCGTCAGAGCGACGCCACCACGCAGGTGCAGTCTTTCCTGAATCGTCTGTGGCGTTTCTCTTCACAGGGCAAGCAATGGTTCGATCCTGACGTCAGCATTATTTATCCCGACCGCATCCGTCGTCGTCCGCCGGGCACCACCTCGAAAGGGCTGGGCGCGCATACTGATTCCGGCGCGCTGGAGCGCTGGCTGCTGCCCGCTTATCAGCAGGTGTTCGCCGCCGTCTTCCGTGGCGATATAGAGGCTTACGATCCCTGGGACGCGGCGTGGCGCACCGAGGTAAATGAATATGACGTGCCCGACACCACCAAATGCTCCGCGTTTCGCACATTCCAGGGCTGGACCGCACTGTCGGATATGCTCGCCGGACAGGGTCTGCTGCATGTCGTGCCAGTGCCGGAGGCGATGGCCTATATTCTGCTGCGTCCGCTGCTCGACGACGTGCCGGACGACGAACTGTGCGGCGTCGCGCCCGGCAAGGTGCTGCCCGTCAGCGAGAAGTGGCATCCGCTGCTGATTAACGGCCTGTGCTCTATCCCGCCGCTGGAAGCGGGCGATTCGGTATGGTGGCACTGCGACGTCATCCATTCCGTTGCGCCGGTGGAAAATCAACAGGGCTGGGGAAACGTGATGTATATTCCCGCCGCGCCGATGTGCGCCAAAAACCGCGCCTGCGCGCAGGAGGTCGCCGAAGCGCTGGCGCTCGGCCGGTCGCCCGCAGATTTCCCGCCTGAGGATTACGAAACGGGCTGGCGCGATCGCTTCACGTTCGACGATCTCAACGACAACGGCCGCCGCGCACTCGGTCTGGCCTGATCATTGCCGCGCAGCGTCCCCTGCGCGGCCTCTCTCTGCTACACTGGCGCCACCCTTTTCCACTAAACGGCCCGCATGAACGCTCGTCATCAACAGATTATTCAACTTGTTAACACGCGCGGCAGCGTGACGGTCACCGAACTGGCCCAGCTGACCGGCGTTTCCGAAGTCACCGTCCGTCAGGATCTCAACCTGCTGGAGCGCGACCATTTCTTGCGCCGCGTTCACGGCTCCGCGATGGCGCTGGACAGCGATGACGTCGGCATGCGTATGCATACGCGTTACGAACTCAAACAGGCGCTCGCCAGCCACGCCGCAGGCCTGATAGACGCCGGCGAGGCGGTTTTTATCGAGGGCGGCAGCACCAATGCGCTGCTGGCGCGCCTGCTGGCCGATCGCGCCGACATTACGGTAATAACCGTCAGCCATTTCATCGCGCACCTGCTGAAAGACGCGGCGTGCGACGTGATCGTGCCAGGCGGGTTGTTGCAAAAGAGCAGCCAGTCGATGGTCGGCCCGCTGACGCGCTACTGCATTCAGCAAATACACTTTCATAAAGCCTTTATCGGCGTTGACGGCTGGCAGGCGGAAACCGGTTTTACCGGCCGCAATATGCTGCGCTGCGATGTGGTGGATGCGGTACTGGCGAAGAATGTGCCGACCTGGGCGCTGACGGACGCCTCGAAGTTCGGGCAGATCCATCCCTATCCGCTGTCGTCGGGCTATCGGGTCGCGCAGGTGATTACCGATAGCGGACTGAACGCCGAGGCGCTGGCGCAGCTAGAGGAACAAGGAGTCGCGGTAACGCGCGTCGCGTCGCGCTGAACCGCCGCTCAGATCTTCATATGATCGATGAGCGCCCGTAGCTTGGGCGCCAGATTTTTTCGGCTGGGGAAGTAGAGATAGAACCCGGCGAAGGTCGGCAGATAGTCCGACAGCAGCGGCACCAGCTCGCCGCGCGCGATATAGGGCCGATAGGTCTCCTCCATGCCGAATGCGATGCCGCCGCCCGCGCAGGCGGTGCGGATCATGACTCCCATGTCATTGGTATTAAGCCGCGCGTTAACCGCCACATCGAACTCCCTGCCCTCTTCCGCAAATTCCCAGCGATAGGGGGCCACGCCCGGCTCGCGTCGCCAGCCGATGCAGCAGTGCTGCAGCAACTCATGGGGATGGCGCGGCGTGCCGCAGCGCGCCAGATAATCGGGTGAGGCGACGGCGATCTGCCGCTGACGCAGCGAGACAGGCACCGCAATCATATCCTGCGCGATTATTTCTCCCAGCCGGACGCCAGCGTCATAGCCCTGCGCCACAATATCAAACTCTTCGTCAGTTACTGAAATATCCAGCTCGATATGCGGATAGCGGCTGAGAAACGACGCCAGCAGCTCGCCGTTGATAAAGCGTTCGGCAATAGAAGAGACGGCCAGCCGCAGCAGCCCTCGCGGCTCGCCCGCCAGCGCGCTGACGTCCACTACCGCCTGATTGAGCTGCGAAATAGCCGGCGCTGCCTCGGCGTAGAGCCTTTCCCCCGCTTCGGTAAGGCTAAGGCTGCGCGTAGTGCGACGGATAAGCGATATCTGCAGCCGATCCTCCAGCCGCCTTAACGCCTGACTCACTGCCGGTCGCGTCACGCCCAGCTTCTCTGCCGCCACGCGAAAATTGCGCGTTTGCGCCAGGGTGACGAAAACCTCCAGCGCGTTTTTGTCCAGCATCATTGGTTAGCCTCTGTTACTAGTCAGGTAAGGAATGGATGGATTCTCTTTATAAAGCAGCAGGCATAAGATCGCCAGACACTTAACGACAGGAGCGAAACCATGAGCAATAAAGTGATCTTAATCACCGGCGCCTCAAGCGGCATAGGCGCAGGCATCGCACGTGAGCTGGCGGCGAGCGGCGCAACTCTGCTGTTGGGCGCACGCCGCGTCGTTCGCTTAGAGACGCTGGCGGCGGAGCTTAAGCAGCAAGGTGCAGAAGTCGCCGTCGCCGCGCTCGATGTCACCTCGCGCGCTTCCGTGCAGCAGTTTGCCGAAGTCGCGCTGGAAAAATGGGGACGGATCGACGTGATGATTAACAATGCGGGCGTGATGCCGCTGTCGCCGCTGGCATCCCTGAAGGTTGATGAGTGGGATCAGATGATTGACGTCAATATTAAAGGCGTGCTGTACGGCATTGCCGCCGTGCTGCCGCCGATGCTGGCGCGTGAAGCGGGCCATATCATCAATATCGCCTCTATCGGCGCGCTGAGCGTCTCGCCCACCGCCGCCGTTTACTGCGCGACCAAGTTTGCCGTGCGGGCGATCTCAGACGGTTTGCGTCAGGAGAATACGCAGCTGCGCGTAACCTGTATTCACCCTGGCGTAGTGGAAAGCGAACTCGCCTCTACCATTACCGACCCCGCCGCCGCCGCGCTGATGGATGACTATCGATCTATCGCGCTCCAGCCGGCGGCGATTGGTCGCGCCGTCCGCTTCGCCATCGAGCAGCCCGACGATGTCGATGTGAGCGAGATTGTGGTGCGCCCTACCCGCTCGCCCTATTAATGAGGCGTCAGCGGTTAACCCAGGACAACAAAAAAGGCTGCCTTGCGGCAGCCTTTTCTGGCACGTCCCTGTACGACCATCCGTTATTTATAGAGTTCAGCGGTCATGTAGACGCCGTTATCGGCACGGGCGCTGGTAATTTTATAGCCTAAAGCGCCTTCAGCCTGCGCTTTCGCGGCGATATGGGCTTCAGCGCTGTCCAGCGTGCTGCCGTGCGCAGAGATGCTTTGTGCGGCAAAGCTGCCGAATGAGATCATAGAAAGTGCGGCGACGGTAGCAATAGCGAGAGTTTTTACATTTTTCATGGTCAAAATCCTTCTTTTGTTAGTGCAAGGCAACATGCCTTCGATGGGTGTTATAATAACCTTAGTTACTATTACCTGACTAACAAAAAGTGCGATCTTGATCACTCTTCTTTTAATGCCTGATGAACAGCCCATTGCGCATGAATTTGTGTGGTATCAAACAGCGGCACGCTGGCATCGTTCACTGTAACCAGCATGGTGATCTCGGTACAGCCGAGGATAATCCCTTCAGCACCCTGCGCGGCAAGTGTGGCCATTATCTCGCGAAACCGCGCCCGCGATTCGGGATTGATCACTCCCTGACACAGCTCCTGATAGATCACCTGATGAACAAAATCGCGATCATTCTTCTCTGGCGTTATAACTTCCAGCCCCCATTTATCCGTGAGCCGTCCGCGGTAAAAAGCCTCCTCCATGGTAAAGCGCGTGGCTAGCAGCCCGACCTTTTTTAATCCTTCATCATGAATGCGTTGCGCAGTCGCATCGGCGATATGCAGCAGAGGGATCGCCACAGCCTGTTCAATCTGAGAGGCAACTTTATGCATGGTGTTGGTCGCCAGCACCAGAAAGTCAGCGCCCGCATGCGAAAGCACCTGCGCAGCTTGCGCCAGCATCAGGCCGGCTTCGTCCCATCGTTCCGCTCTTTGCAACTTCTCTATCTCGTCGAAGTCCAGGCTGTAAAGCACCACGCGCGCCGAATGCAGGCCACCCAAGGCAAGCTTAACCTCTTCATTCAAAATGCGGTAATAGAGCGCCGTCGATTCCCATGACATGCCGCCGATTAAGCCGATCGTTTTCACATTACGCCTCGCTTCTTCAGATGATGATTGTTATAGCATGCCTGATAACAGGCCGCGCTGGCGCGGCTTTATTGCCATGCGGGTGCGCTTCAGCACAAAAAAACAGCCACGGATGTGGCTGTGGTTATTTTCCGGGAATGGATTACGCCTGCTGTGGCCAGCGGGCCTGAGGAAACAGCGAGAGCCGTACGTTGAACAGATACAACAACGGCGCATAAAAGCGACTATCGTGTTGCGCCAGAGCTTCCAGCGCCAGCACCAGCCTGTCCAGCTCATCCAGCAGCGCCTGATGCGGCGGCGTCTGTAACACCCTGATACGGCTTTTAAGAAACAGCCGTAGCTCGCCGAATAACGGGTCGCTGCTAATCTGCTGCTCGGCCAGCAGTGGCTGATGACGGACGTAGAAGTCATAGCAGTTGGCGCCCAGCCAGGCTTCGGTAATCAGATTGCCGCCCGCCGCCAGTTCGGCATCGTTGTCGATACGCTTACGAGGAAGGATAACGTTAACCTTGTCCAGCGTGCGCGCCACAAACTGCTGACGCATCAGCAGCGAAGCGCTGTTGAGCTCAACCGCATTGATAAACTGCAGCAGCTCTTTCAATCCTTTGCGCAGCGCACGTTTGGCAGTCCAGGCTGGCCGTTTGTTGCGAATCACCGCGGTAACTATTACTGCTGCCGCAATGCCGCTGAGGGTGGAGAGCGAGGCATTCACTATAAGCAGCAGGTTGGGTTTGAAGTGATGACTCATTCCGATCAGGCCAGGGATCTGCGTCGCCACAATCAGGCCGATCAAATTGGTGGAGGGATTAGCAATCACTAATCCCAACGCCATCAGCCCTGGCGCCAGGCAGAGCACCAGCGCTTCAAAGGAGGTCGCTTCCGGTATCAGCAAGGTGGTGTAAAGCATGCTGATGACGATCGCCACCACCACGCCCTTGAGAAAAATCTTCATCGGCGCGAGCGGACTGTCCATGGCAGCAAAGAAGGAGCAAAGAACCGCCGCCATCATCGGGGCAGTGGCGCCATCCACCCAGCCGCTGCCTATCCAGAACAGACAGGTCAGAAAGGTGGCGAGAAAAGCGGTCAGGCAGGAGAGCAGCAGCATGCCTTTATCGACATGTTTATGGCTGCGCGCCACCTTGCCGGGTTTCGCGCTCGGCGTCAGATCGCTGACGCGCTCGCCCACCGTCTGGTAGGCCTCTGCGATACGCACGAAATTCAGCAGCCTTTCCAGCAGACCGGCGAGCAAGATGCTCTCCTCAACCGGCAGCTCGCCGCTTTCCCACTCCGCCTTGAGCTGCTGCTGCGCTACCGCCAGCCTTTCCTTAATCGCCTGCGTTTCGACACCGTGCTCGGCGCTGTTCAGCCAGCGCAAAAACTGCTGAAACGTCTGCGCGACATGCTCTGGAAAACGTATCTGCTGTTCCGCCAGCAGGCTGAGGCGCGCCTCAATCGCCGTAAGCGTGGGAATTAAATAGGAGAGATGCTGATACTGCACGCTGACCAGCCGAATTAGCCGTCGAGCCGCTTCGCCTTCATAAACGCAATGGGTAATCAGGGTCTCAACATTCAGCGGGTAGTTCGCCATCTGGACAAGGATATCTTCCCGTTCCAGCGACTTTTCCTTAGGCATCACTGTAATCAGCTCGGCGCAGAGCTTTCTGGCGTTTTGATACCAGTTGCTGACGCTCTGCTCCAGCATGCTGCTCATCGAAACCGGCATGATGAGCCGATGCACCAGACTGCTACAGAGGATAGCGACGCTAATCTCCTCCACGCGCGAGATAACGGTATAGGTGATGTCAGCCGGAGCGGTGACGTCAGGAAAGCCCATAATCGCCGCGCTATATCCCGCCAGCATAAAGACATAACTTTTGGGCGTGCGGTCGTGCAGCGACAGGTAGAGACAGAGCGCGACCCATAGTGAGATGCAGAGGCTGAACAGCATCGGGTCCTGTACCGTGGCGGGATAGATCAGCAATACGAACAGCCCGCCCAGCAGCGTGCCTAAAAACCGGAAAACAGATTTTGAGATAGTGGAGGCGGAATAAAGCTGTGAAGCGACATAGACGGTGGTCAGTGACCAGGCAGGTTTATCAAGGTTGAGTTCTAATGCGATAAAGAGCGCTAAGAAGGCGGCCAGGCAGGTTTTGCTGGAAAAGAGTAGCGCGCTTTTTGAAAACCACTTCATACGGTGAATGGACCTCAGACAGGCATTTTTGGCCGTATCCTGGCAGAAGGCCTGACGGAATGCTCTTTGATTATTACTACAAATTATTAACGTGCTAATTATTCTCTCGCAGCATAAGTCAATGCAATTGGTTATTTATTGGTTATATCCGCTATTTGCTAAGTTAGCGAAAAAAACGGAGAGCAACAGATGAAAAGAAATGGATTAACGCTGGCAATAGTGGCCTGTGCCCTGACTGCCGCCAGTCACGCGGCACCTGAACAGGTAAATATCGGCTATCAGAAAGCGAATATCTTTGCCCTGCTTAAATATCGCGGCACGCTCGACGCCGCCTTCAAAAAAGAGGATATCGCCGTTCGCTGGGTCGAGTTTCCCGCCGGACCGCAAATGCTTGAAGGACTGAATGTAGGTAGCATCGACCTGGCGGCCACCGGCGATGCGCCGCCCGCATTTGCTCAGGCGGCAAAAGCCGGTCTGGTTTACCTGGGACATTCGCCTGCGAATCCGAAAACCGAAGCAATTGTAGTGCCTTCCTCATCTGCCATTCACAGCGTTAAAGACCTTAAAGGTAAACGTGTGGCGCTGAATAAGGGCTCAGACGTTAACTATCTGCTTATCGCTGCGCTTAAAGAAGCCGGGCTGACCTATAAAGATATTACGCCGGTTTATCTGCCGCCAGCCGACGCGCGCGCCGCTTTTCAGAAAGGCGCGGTGGATGCCTGGGTGATTTGGGATCCCTATCTCGCGGAAGTTGAAGCCAGCACTGGCGCGCGTCAGGTGCGCAATGCGGAGGGACTGGTGCCGCATTACACCTTTTATCTCGCCAGCCGGAAATTTGCCGACAGCCAGCCTGATACGGCCAAAAAAGTGCTCGAGGAGTTAAGTACTTTAAGCCGCTGGGCAAATGAGCATCAGTATGAGACAGCCGCGATTCTGGGGCAGTCCACCGGCCTGGATAAAGCGATCTGGCGCACCACGCTGACACGTCTGCCTTATGGTGCGGAACGCATGACCGACAGCGTGTTTTCGCAACAGCAAACGCTGGCGGATACCTTTACTCGTGTAAAGCTGTTGCCGGTTAAAGTAGACGTCCGATCGGCTACCTGGTCAGCAGATAAGTAATAATGTGTTGTTGCCCTGACCTCAGGGCAATCATCTCCTCACTTATTGCCAAAGCCTGGCGATTTCAGCCTGAAATTCTGATTAAAAAACATATTTATTCAATGAGTTAACTATGAAATTGCACTGGAGAAGATTGTTTAGTTTTCAGTGCGGGCAGAGTATAGCGAGAGATTTTGCGCCTTTTATAGCTAGCGCTTTACCTGATAGCTTTTGACTTTAAAACAGATTGAACTTCTGGCGATTTCAGCCTGAAATTTTTTTGTAAAAATCGCAAAAACAGTAGGTTAGCTTTGAAATACTGATGGCGAACAGAGAGGCGGGAAGAGGGGGATAAAACACATCCGGGTAGAGATTTACCCGGATGTAGAAGCTTACTGATCGCCCAGATATTTGCGTAACGTTTCGGCAATCACTTTGTCCAGTTCTTCCTGCAGCTCTCTGGACTGTCGGTTAAACTCGTAGCTGAACATGCGGCCGCGAATTTTCTTCCGGGCAAAACGATCCTTATCCGCAAAGGTCCAGAGGTTTTCTGAGACAGGTTTCTCTTTTGCGGGGACTTCCATCAGCGTCTGACTGCCGTTGCGCACCAGACGAAGGATATGGTTTTTCACCTCATCTTCCGCCAGTCCTTCGCGGGCGCAGATACTATCCACATCCATAGAAACAGTCTCGATGAGCCGCTCAATTGGCTGTCCTGTCTCGGAAAGTTTATCGGCGGCCATCAGCAGCGCCTTGTAATCAGGATAGGTCAATTCGGAATGGTTGGGAAAAAGTGAAATCAGCTCTGCCGGCACGCTCGCCGCCTGCAAAGCTCGCGTCACTTTCGCCTGCGACAGGCCCTGACTCTCTGCGATCTCTTTTTGCGACAGGCCGCCATTTTTCAACGACAGCAGACGCAGGCCCACTTCGCGCAGGTTATGCTCGCGCGCGGTCTGAATATCCTGCGCCAGCCGACGCGCTTCTTCGGTGGTAATCGCGGTTTCAGAAACCAGAATATCCAGCCCGGTTTTACAATAGAGCGCGGCAGCGCGACGGCGCGAACCGTCCAGGATTTCTATGCGCCCGTCCCGCTTTACGCCGATGGCGGGGAAGAACTGCTGCAGTTTAATGGTGCGGATAATGTCGCGCAGCGAATCGGGCGTCAATCCAGCCTGATCGCGTCCGTTGGTTTCCATCACCACAAAAGTTTTCTCTTCTATCTCCCTGGCCTCAATACGCTCAAGACGAAACACGGCGCGCTTGCCGGTAGAAAGAACAAAGGTTTGTGTTGGCGTATCCGTTGACGCTTCAGCCTGTACAGGCGTCTGGCTGAAGGTCCTGCCGATAGTAATTCTTTTTGCACTCATAGCGACCTCAGTTCAGGCGAATAAATTCAATACGGTCAAAAACCGCTTTCGCAAAATCTTCCGCAGCTGAACGCGCGTTTTTTAACGCTTCGCTGCTGCCGACGTAGGTAGAGGGGTTGGCTGAAATAACGGTGTCAAAGGACTCGCCGCAGCGCTCAAACCCGTCAAGGCGCGGCAGAGCGGCATCCAGCATATCGCCGCCGAATATCTCTTTCGCCAGGCTGTGGCAGAGTTTGTGGTCCGCCTTATTTGACAGCTTGGACATAAAGCCGATATTGCCCTGTAAGCGGCAGGGCGCACCGGACTGTTCGATGATATCGATCAGTTCAGGAAGGCGCGTCAGATACTTCAGGGTAGAGTGGAAGTCGACCTGCGCAGGCGGCACGGGCGTCATCAGCAGATCGGACGCCGCAATAGCGTTTTTCAAAAACGCATCCAGATGCGGGCCGCTGTCGATAAAGATGAAGTCATAATCTTTTTTCAGTTTAGCGATGACGTTTTCATACAGCACCGCATGCACATTCTGTCCGGAAAGATGTTCGGCGCAGAGTTCGTCCCAGCGAGAAGCGATAAAGGCGTCGTCAATGGACGCCGGCAATACATCAACGCCAGGGATAATAGACGGCACGATAAATTCTTTTATCAGCTCTTCACGACTGACGTTTTGCAGCATCGCCTGTGCGGCTGTCGCCTCGACAATACCCACTGAGCGTTCGTGGTTGAGGAACATCGTCGCCGAAGACTGGGGATCGAGGTCGATAACCAGAATGCGCAAATCTTCAAAAAGCAGATGTGGATGCGCTCGCAGCGCATGGGCAAGAGAGACGGTCGAAACCGTTTTAGATACGCCGCCTTTAAGGTTACCAACAAAGATCGTATAGGCTTCTGGATGGCGATCGCGATACTTAGGCACACCGCGGTGGTGATAGATATCGATGATATTTTCAATCGACATGGCGTACTTGGTCGAACTACCCGCTGCGCGCTTGTCAAACTGGTAGCCGCTTTCTTCCATCTCATTAACAGCATAGTCAACGCTAGCGCGCGTCAGCTTGGGCAGTTTAGCCAGCGCAGCTTTGGCGTAAACCTGGTAAAAAGTATTCTCATGCAGCTCTTCTTTCTGCGCCTGAACCTGTTCTGTCAGGCTTAGCAGCATTCTCTCAGACCGTTGTGCGACCTTCAGCACCTGCTTTTCGTCGTTAGCCATACTTGCTCCACACATGTAGGATTTGTGACTTTATACATAAATCCTGCTTGTCGGGCAAGAAAATATCTTTCATACCGAAATAAAGGAGGATCCAAATTTGGCTGCCAGGATAAGGAGTTGTTTTAAAGATTCACTGTAATCAGCAGCGGATGGTTGAGATGTTAAATTTACAACCAAAACATTCACTGTAATCAGACGTTCGTTCACTGTAATCAGCAACCGGGCACAGCCTGAAGCAACGGCACGCTTCTGGCTTTCTTATGTCGGTATTACCCTGCAAAACATTCACTGTAACCAGCTGTTGCCCCTGGAAGCATTCACTGTCGTCAGTTGAAGAGGGCAGGGACGCGATATGATGTCGTAACATTCACTGTAATCAGTATCTGCGTCCGAAAATCACACGTTGGGGATTTCAATGCGGAAACGTTCACTGTAATCAGTTGAACATTCACTGTAATCAGTAAGGAGCTCAAACATTCACTGTAATCAGTAACGAACGTCGTATTAAAGCGCGAGCAGGGATGTCAGAACCATTACGGGGCAAGGATTCACTGTAATCAGCAACGAGCAGAATAGCGGACTGAGCAGGGCACTAACATTCACTGTATTCAGTAAATGGCGCTGTAACCGGCGAAAGGAATACGCGTCAGCACTAATAGAATGCAGGCAGAAATGCATACCGTGGAGGAGAAGCGAGAAAGATTCACTGTAGTCAGCAAATGACAACAGACGGAGGGTCAATCAAAGGGAATCACAGTGTTCACTATAGTCAGAACCGAGTAGATAAGCCGTATCTCGGAGCTATTGGTCTCACCGTGTGAGACGGAAGGTTCACTGTAATGGGCAATAACGCTCAGATAACCCGCAAAATCATCTCGCTATCCTGCATATGTTCACTGTAATCAGTACGGAGTCTAACCCTGTCACGTTTCTCTGCGCCATACACGCTAATGTTCACTGTAGTCAGTAAGATGGAAACCACCGCAGGGCAAAGCAAAAATTTAAATACGAAATTCAGATGGTTAAAGAATTTTATTCACTGTGATCAGTAACACACTCTTTTAAAACCATTCACTGTAGACAGCAGAAACAGAGCCCAGAGCTGCGCCAGAGAATATTCACTGTAATCAGTGTAGACAGCATTCTTAAGATAGCAAGAAAGAGGCAATAGATGTTAGTAAGCGCAAACTTACCGATTAAATAATTGTTTTAAGATGATATTTTAAAAGATGAGAAAGACAGGAAGGCAGCGCATGAGCTCGTGTTTACTAACTACAGTGAACAGCACCCACTACAGTGAACGCTACGAAAAGCCAACTACAGTAAACGCCAATGCAGTAGCGGCGACTGTCACGTTTTCCATGAAAGTAACAGTGCCACAGGCAGCATACCGATTACAGTGAATGATACCTATGACTCATCAAAATCGATCTCGTCGAGAGAGTCGATACTCTCCAGCGTACTGATTCCATCGAGTTTTGGCGTGCGACTATGGATGATAAAAAACACCGAGCGACCTCGTTTAACCTCGGAGTAATCAAGATAGCCAATCTCCTTTAGCTGCTCCATCGCACGTCGCACAACGTGGTTCTGCGTCGTGGTTTTTGAGCCAAGGTTCAGGCGCATACGCAGGCGCGCCAGCGAGATAGGCGCAGGATTGGTCGGCAGGCTCTCAAGAAAGGTATAGAGCGCCTGCGCAGACTCTTTGCGCTTAAGCCGTGATATCGCCCTGAGCTGCAGCAGAACTTTATGGTCAAAGTTATAGAGCTCAAACAGCTTGGGATCGGCCTGAATGCGCACCACATCTTTTTCCCGATCGTAATAGGCTGACTGCACCAGGTGCGTATGGTAAGCCTTGCCGTTGCCCTCAAAAGAGAGGGTATTGGTGGCGATGCGACGCAGCGAGGCGTCCAGCCGCTTACGCAAGGCCGCTGAGGAATTGGCTGAGGGAATGCCGCACATTTTAACGAAATCGATAAAGGGCAGGGTAACGGTATCGCCCTGAGTAGGGTAACGGGAAAAAGACTGGATGATCCCGGCCCAGGTTTTGAAATCGTTATCCATATCCAGCCTCGCGCCGGTAATGGTAATCTTCTCGTAACCCTCTGCTTTCACCAGCGACAGGTTTTTAAGCTCTTTAGTCGCATCGGTGGAAGCCATCGCACCTGACTTTCCGCGCGCCGTTGATTTCAGTGTCGGGACAAACAGTCCCAGACGCATCAAAGCGACGGGCTGAACAGTATTGTTCTTATTGGGATGAAGCTGAATAACTTCACCGCTGTTTTTGGTCACCGACAGAAAAGGTTCAAGTAACGCTTTGTTTTCACTCTCTTTATCTGCCATAGCATGAGATCTTCATTCTGTGGATGAAAGGGATCGTTTTCTGACTACAGTGAACACTAGCACTGTTTATAGTGAACATTCTACTGTGTATAGTGAATAAAGTACTGATTACAGTGAACTCTTTACTGATTATAGTGAACGCGATCACCTTCTGAGCCCTTGTGGCGTGCGGCCTGCGACGATCGGGGATCTCTTAGGATCTCTTTTAGATCTCTTTATGATCGTTTATTAGGATCTTCTCTCTGTATATGTGGATAAACGATCGTCGCCATGATGCCTGACAAGTGTCGTCTGCTACATAACGCTTAAAAAACTGCACACCGTGCAAATCCCCTCTTCATAATATGAAAACAACTTACTCACTATTATTCATTTTTCATCACTAATGCAGAAGCGTAGGGTAAGCCCATCGTCCACAGACATTCTGAGAGGCACCATGACCGATTACGCTGTTTCAAAAAATCCCGCCAACGGCGAAATTCTGGCTCGCTACCCAATGCAGTCGCTGACTGAGCTGGAAAATACCCTTGACGCCAGCGCTGCAGCCTTTAAACAGTGGCGCGAGACCGATATGGCGTCGCGCGTGAAAGTGCTGCGCCAGCTGGCTGAACAACTGCGCCAGCGCGAACCGGAACTGTCGCGCACTATCACGCTGGAAATGGGCAAACCTCTGGCGCAGGCGCGCGCCGAGATCCTTAAATGCGCCACTCTCAGCGACTGGTACGCCGAGCACGGCCCGGCAATGCTGGAAGATCAACCCACACAGGTGCCTGACGCCTGGCAGCGCTTTAAACCTGTCGGCACCATTCTGGCGGTGATGCCATGGAACTTTCCGTTCTGGCAGGTACTGCGCGGCGCTGTTGGCATGCTGCTCGCTGGAAATACCTACGTGCTTAAACACGCGCCGAACGTCATGGGCTGCGCCACGTTAATGGCAGAGCTGTTTGATGCGACAGATCTGCCTAAAGGGGCCTTCGCTTCCGTGAATGTCGATAACGATGGCATATCCGCCGCGATTAAGGATCCGCGCATCGCCGCCGTCGCCGTAACCGGCAGCGTACGCGCCGGCTCAGCTATCGCCGCACAGGCGGGTGCGGCCCTGAAAAAAACCGTTCTCGAACTGGGCGGATCGGATCCTTTTATCGTGCTGGCTGACGCCGATCTGGACGAAGCGGTGAAATCAGCCGTGATTGGCCGCTATCAGAACACCGGACAGGTCTGCATGGCCGCTAAACGCTTTATCGTCGAGGCGTCCATCGCAGAGGAATTTGAAGCACGCTTCAGCGCTGCGGTACAGGCATTAACCATGGGCGATCCGCTGGATGAAAAAAATTATCTCGGCCCGATGGCACGCTTCGATCTGCGCGATGAGCTGCATAGTCAGGTTCAGCAGTCGCTGAGCCAAGGCGCGCGTCTGGTGCTGGGCGGCGAAAAGATCGCAGGCGAGGGCAATTACTATGCGCCGACGATCCTGTCAGACGTCACCACCGAGATGACGGCATTTCGTGAAGAGCTGTTTGGTCCGGTAGCGGCGATCGCTATCGCTCGCGACGCCGATCATGCGCTGGCGATCGCCAACGACAGCGAATTCGGTCTGAGCGCTACGGTCTGGACCAACGACAACGCTGTGGCGGATCGTCTGGCGGATCGGATCGAAACCGGTGCGGTGTTTATTAATGGCAATGGCGCGTCGGATCCTCGCGTCACTATTGGCGGCGTTAAAAAGAGCGGCTATGGTCGCGAACTCTCCCATTTTGGCGTGCATGAGTTCTGCAACATTCAGACCGTCTGGAAAAACCGCCGCTAAGGCCTGCTGGGCGACGATAGAAAAGCGAGGGCATTGTCCCTCGCTTTTGTCGTTTAAGGGCGTCACGCTGCGCTGAGGCGCTTAATTCACGCTTCGCTGCGTTAATTTCCGATTTGTAGCAACCTTAAAACCTCTGTTTCGCTCCCGCGCGGCAAAACCGGCTTATTTCGCCTGCGCTACCCGCTCGATAAACATCTCAGCCAGCGCAGAAATTGCACCATTGCCCGGCAGTCTCTCCTCGTTAATGCGTAACATAAGCGAGGTTGAGCGTCGTCTCCCCTGTAGCAACGGCAGCGGGCGAAGTTCGCCGCTCTTCAGAAAGGGAGCGATATTCAGCTCCGGCAGCCAGCCATAGCCTAACTGATGCTGAACCGCCTCAATGGCAGCCGATAGCGTAGTGAAGGACCAGCTCTCGGCCTGCTCACCGTTGAACTCCGTCTGTTGCTGCTGCTGACGATCCAGGATCGTTATGCAGGGCCAGCGCGCGAGTGTGGCGGCGCTTAGCGGCGCCGGCTCGCTGTGCAGCGGATGCTCGCGATGGGCGACGGCAATGAAATCGACGCTCAGAAGACTTTCTCCCGCTATTTGCTCATCGCCATACTGCGCCACCAGCCAGAGATCGGCCTGCTGTTCGGCCAGTCTGTCAGCCGTCTCGCTACGGACGATTTCGCTAAGCCAGATACGTACATGGGGATAGCGCTGCTGAAACGCCTGTAGCACATCGAAAAGCAGCGGTTTCGGCATAATGGCATCAACCATCAGATCGATGCGCGAGCGTTCGCCTCGTTGCAGCGTATTTGCCCGGGCTTCAAGCGCGCTGAAACCCTCCAGCAGCGGACGCACCTGAGCGAGAAGCTGGTGCCCCTCCGCGCTGAGAACGGCGCGACGTCCTTCCTGCCTCAGCAGCGTCATGCCCAGCCGCTGCTGCAGCAGGCCAAGCTGATAGCTTAATGACGACTGGCTGCGATTGTTCTTCTCCGCTGCCTGCGCAAAGCTGCCTGCCTTCACGACGGCATCAAGCAAATACCACTGTTCGAGCGTTGTCTTGTGCATGATAATTCATCTAAAAATTGGATGATTAAGCGCTAAAAATAGCGTTATTAATCGTTTTTGCAACGAGTAATAATCTCCTCAAGGCAAATAAATGAGGAGGCCACAATGAGCACTTTCGATAAACACAATCTGTCTGGTCTGGTCGGCAAACATCTGGTCTATACCTACGACAACGGCTGGAACTACGAGCTTTATATTAAAAATGCCAACACCGTTGATTACCGTATTCACAGCGGTATGGTGGGCAACCGCTGGGTTAAAAATCAGCACGCTTATATCGTCCGTCTGGCAGAAGATGTCTATAAAGTTTCCTGGACCGAGCCTACCGGCACCGACGTGAGCCTGGCCGTTAACATGGCCGATAAGGTGTTCCACGGCACCATTTTCTTCCCGCGTTGGGTGATGAACAATCCGGAAAAAACCGTCTGCTTCCAGAACGATCACCTGGAAGAGATGGCCAGCTATCGCGAAGCGGGCCCGGCTTATCCCACCGAAGTGATTGATGAGTTCGCGACGCTGACCTTTGTGCGCGACGCAGGAGAAAACAACGACAGCGTGATTGATTGCCCGGCCAGCGAACTGCCCGCCAATTTCCCGGACAACCTGAAAAACTAATGGCCGTCAGAAGAGCTCGTCATGAGCTCTTCTGCTTTCTGATTTGCGAGGACGAAAGTGCTAGAAAAACTGGTATGAACCATCACGTCGCGCTTTCGCCTGATACATCGCGATATCGGCGTTTTCAAATAGCGTTTCAGCCGATGCTGTACCAAATCGTGCGAGACTGATGCCGATAGCTGCCCCGATCCACACATCCATGCTGTTGATAACAAAAGGCTCTTTCAGACTCTCTATGATGCGCTGAGCGATAGCGGACGCGGCATCGCGATGGCCACACTTCACAGCAACCACAAATTCGTCTCCGCCCATCCGCGCCACCGAATCGCCTGGTCGCATGCAGCGTTGAAGCCGTTCGGCTACTTGCAGCAGCAGGGCATCCCCTGTGGCATGTCCCATCGAATCATTTACAGCCTTAAATCCGTTAAGATCGATAAACAGCACAGCGGTGTACGCCGGATCGTTGCTCTGCGCGAGCATGGAGCGAATCTGGTCGTTGATCCAGGCGCGATTAGGTAAACCGGTTAAGGCATCGCGGGTCGCCAGCGTCTCCAGCATGCGTATTCTTTCCTTGTCACGCGTGATGTCGCGTGAAACCAGCACCGCGCCGATATTGTTGCCTGTAGAAGGATCGCTGACGCCGCAGGCTTTGGTGCCAAGCGTCATATAATGGCCATCGCGATGAAGCTTGCGCACTTCGACCACGTCCGGCAGCACGCCGCCTTTAAACAGGCTTGCCAGCGCCTCGGCAGCAGGTGCGCGGTCGTCGGGATGCAGGAAATCCACCACCCGTTGACCAATTACCTCTTCGGCAGACCAGCCGATCATTTCACTGTAGGAAGGGGAGATCGAAACGTATCTGCCTTCTGCGTCGCAATGGGCGATAAGGTCAGTGCTGTTTTCTATCAGCAGACGGTATTCCGCCGCCGTGCGCAGCGCATCTTCAAGCGCTTTGCGCTGCCCGGTAATATCAAGAATGAATCCGTTGTACTGCAGGCGGGAAGCCGCAGGCTGGCCATTCGGCAAGCCCGACACCAGCACGCGTCGCGTTGTCCCATCAAGACACTGAATCGGCACTTCGATATGAAAAGGGGTCACGCACTCTAACGCCGCAGTAAGCTGCAGCGCGATTTGTGCATCATCATCCGCCTGGGCGAATCTCAGCCAGTCGCACAAGGTAACGCCTTTCAGCGCGGGGATCAGGCCTGCAGGGCACTCCTGACTGACGATGCAAATGCCTCGGGCATCCGTGGTCCAAACAGCGGAAAAAGTAGGTTGGATCACAGGATGCATAGTGGTCGGCTCCATTGTTGGCTGACAATACTGGATAACCTCGATACCCGACGTGACAAACCTCTTAATCGCCCTGTTTACCGCAATCGCAGACCAGGCAATGCGTCATAAGGCGTGCTGTGCAGCGGCAACGAGCGTCATCAGCGGTGGCGAATGCTGCGGCTTGTCTGACCGCTTTTATATCGCACCTTCTTGCGCGTACAGATGCGCGGCAATCTGTCGGTGACGCGATGCAGGATCAGAAGTATGAGTCAGTTATTATCGGCTAACCGACTCACAATCTTTAATCATCCCGGCTGATGGCTACGATAGGTAGCAGGCCGCTATCGCGGACCAGCAGCGCTTTAATTATTGATGATATCCATGGGCCTGGAGGGGTAACAGGAAGGCATTTTCCAGACGGTGGCTTGAAAAAGTCTGGCTGTAGCCAGCCAGACTTAAATTTTCCCTGAAGAGGCTTGTGGTCTGGCCGGCCTTAGCCCGTCGAAAGGCGGAAGGTTGAAACAGAGTGGGTCAAATGTTGCACCTGGTCTTCAAGCGATGCCGCTGCCGCAGCCGACTCCTGTACAAGCGCCGCGTTTTGCTGGGTAACGGAATCCATTTCAGTAACCGCTTTTTCAATTTGCGCGATACCGCGACTCTGCTCATCTGATGCGGTTGAAATATGTTCCATCAGGACGTTTACGCGACTGACAGAAGAGATGATGGCATTCATCGCTTCTCCTGTCCGGCTGACCTGCTCAGAGCCTCTGCCAATGATGTTGACCGATTCGGCAATAAGGCTTTCTATTTCCTTCGCCGCAACGGCACTGCGCTGCGCGAGGTTACGCACTTCACCGGCGACAACGGCGAATCCTCGTCCCTGCTCGCCGGCGCGGGCGGCTTCTACGGCTGCGTTCAGCGCCAGAATATTGGTCTGAAAAGCAATGCCGTTAATCACGCTGATAATATCTTCAATTTTCTTCGAGCTTGAATTAATCAGGTCCATTGAATTAATCACCTCGCGCGAAACATTTTCTCCTTTATGCGCATTTTCAACCGCTTCACCTGTAAGACGACAGGCTTCATACACATTATCTGTATTCTGTTTTACCGTTGCGCCAAGCTCTTCCATACTGGCAGCCGTTTGCGTTAATGCAGCCGCCTGCTGCTCGGTACGAGAAGCGAGATCGACGTTTCCGGCTGCTATTTCGCTGGAGGCGGAGGAAACGGAATGAGCGGAATCGCGCACCTGCATAATAATCGTCGTCAGCGACAAGCGCATGGCCTCGAGAGAACCCATCAGGCTCTGAATTTCGCTGCGCGAAGCTGGTTTAACCGGAACGGGCGTATCAAGATGGCCATCAGCGATTAAATTAAGGTGTTTTCCTGCGTTAATTAAAGGCGTAAGCACAAAGCGATGCATCAGTATCGATATAGAAATCACCACCAGGCCAAATAAACTTCCAATTAACAGCAGCAGCATAACGCCTGAGCTGAAATGGCTTTGGGCATCTTCATTCAGTTTTTTGGCGTAGGCTTCATGCTGCGCAAGCACTTTATCCAGGATGATTTCGTAAGCGCGATCAAGACGAATGACATCAGGCAGACGTTCCCTGAATCGAGCCTGATCCCGGGCTTCAGCAGCCTCTATCAAAGGTTGAATGCCCAGGTTTCTGTATGCCAGAAAAGCCTGACGATAGGCATCAGCCTCCGCTTCTTCGCCCTTTAGTCGAGGGCTGTCGAGATAGGCGTGAAACGCCACATCCGCTTTTTCTGCGGCCGCTTTCACTCCCTCCAGCGACGCGGCCGACTGGCCGTCATTGACCTCAATCTCTTTCATGTATTCCATTAACCGGACCCGCAGGGTGCGGCTGTGGTTTATGGGATCGATAACGGAGAGCACGACGCGAATCTCTTTATTCACAGCATTAAGAGATTCATTGCTGCGGACCAGCAACCAAATGCTAACCGCAACGCTGGTCAGGAAGAGGATTATCATCAGTGAAAACACGAGCAGCGAAGATTTTTTCAGCGACATATCAAATTTCCAGTTTACTAGGGTTAGCCGGTATATCGGCCTTACCGGCTTACTCCTTAGTTGATTACGCGCTGACCATCGTGTTATTTACTTAAATCAATGATTAATTTGATAATGAATCCAGCAAATAAAATCGGACCAGCTGGTTCATAAAGAGGACGCTGGTTATAAATGGCGCGATATTTTTAAGGGTCATACTGGATGAGGCGTTAATACTCTCTTTATGTCGTCTGGCGCGAAAAATTGCCGTGGGCAGACAACGTTAAACCTGTCTCTGTATTAACCCCAACACTATGCTGAAAAAGAGAAGCTGAAAGCATTAGCGAACATTAAAATATGAAACGCTAAAACCCGCTTTATTCCGGCGAAGTGGCGTCGCCTTCGCCAAGCTCGCGCTGCATAAGGTGCGTATCCAGCCAGCTGCCATGCTTAAATCCTACTGCTTTCAGCACGCCGGTGGCGCGAAAGCCGAGCGCGCGGTGCAGGCCAATCGACGCCTGGTTGCTGTTGCCTGCGATCACGGCGACGATCTGCCGGAAACCGCGCGCTTCGGCGAGACGAATAGCTTCCGTCAGCAGCGCGCGGCCTGCGCCGCGGCCGGTATGCTCAGGATCGAGATAGATCGAATCTTCCAGCGTGAAGCGATAGGCGTAACGGGGACGATAGGGCGCAAGATAGCAGTAGCCGATCAGGGTATCCTCCTCCATTGCCACCAGCCAGATCCCGCCTTTCTCCAGCAGCGCGTTGAGCCGATTCTGCATCTCCTCGACGCCAGGCGGATCGGTTTCAAAAGTAGCGCTGCCGTGCAGCACATGCCAGGCGTAGATATGTTGAATCGCGGGTATATGATGGGCTGTGGCGGGAAAAATGCGCATAACGTTCTCGTAAGCAACCTTGATAACGCCATACTACACCTGCGCTACCCTGTCGGCAGCAGCGCGAGCCATAGGAAAAAGTGATGGCTCAGCTATGCTCCATCACCAGCACCGCCAGCGTATCCGGCTCCAGCGCGCGAAATACGTGCTCCTCATCGCCTGCGTAACAGATGTAATCGCCGGGATGCAGTTCAACGGGCGATGCCTTCGGGCCGACCAGCGCGCGGCCCTGAGTGAGAATAATATGCTCGATAGTACCGGGCGAGTGGGGCAGCGAGCCGCGTTCACTGCCGGGCTGCGTATTCAGCAAATAGATGTCGCGCCGCGCGCCGGGCGGACAGGTCGCCAGCAGCACCGCCTGATAGTCCGCCAGCTCGGCGGTGACCGTCGGCCCTTCGCCGCGTCGGATTATCTGCATCCGTTTCTCTTCCGGCTCCATCAGGCGCGCGAAGGGGATGTTCAGCGCGACGCACAGCGCCCACAGCGTTTCAATACCGGGATTGCCATTGCCAGCTTCAAGCTGCGACAGCGTAGACTTGGCGATACCCGCACGGCGCGCAACTTCAGCCAGCGAAAGGCCGGCGCGCTGACGTTCGCGCACCAGACCATTAGCAATAATTGTGATCGGGGTCACGTTCACTCCTGTTTTCTAAATCGAACGAATCGTTCGCATTGTAAAACGATTCGGCTGCGTTCATTATAATGGAAATTTCGTTCGTTACAGGAAGAATTTCTTATGCAGAGGCAGCGCATCCCGTTAAGCCGGGAAGTGGTAAAAGCCATTATTCTGGTCTGTCTGGCCGACGGCATCGTCGGCTTATCCTACGGCTCGCTGGCCAGTGCTGACGGCTTCCCGCTCTGGGTGCCTGTAGCGTTGTCGACGCTGGTGCTGGCTGGCGCCTCGGAATTTCTGTTTATCGGCATCGTGGCGGGCGGCGGCAGTCCGATCACCGCGGCGCTGGCAGGTCTGCTGGTCAATTCGCGCCATCTGCCGTTCGGCATCGCGGTGAAAGATCTGGTGGGGAGCGGCGCGCGCGGCCTGTTCGGCTGCCACATCATGAACGATGAAAGCGTGGTATTTGGCATTTCCCAGTCAACGCTGGCGCAGCGTCGGGCCGCGTTCTGGCTGTGCGGTATCGGCATCGGCCTGATCTGGCCGCTGACGGTAATCACCGGCGCCGCCATCGGCCAGTTTATTCCCGACGTTTCCGCCATCGGGCTGGACGCCGTGTTTCCGGCCATTCTCATCGCGCTGATATTCCCGGCACTGCGCCAGCGCCGCACGCTGATCCCGGCGTCAGGCGGTGCGCTGCTGTCGATTCTGGCGACGCCTTTCGTTCCGGCGGGCATGCCGGTGCTGTTTTCACTGCTGGGATTACTGTCGTGGAGGATGCGTAAATGAGCCATCAGGCCCTGATAATTGCGGGTATCGCGCTGCTGGCCTCCGGGACATATCTGATGCGGCTGGCGGGCGTTAAGCTCGGCAACCGGCTGCCGATTGCCGAGCGAACCCAAACCATGCTGTCGGACGCGGCGACGATATTGCTGCTGGCGGTTGCCTCGACCAGCACGCTGTTCGAAGGCCAGCATTTTGCCGGCATGGCGCGGGTGCTGGGCGTGGCGTTCGCCATCTTTCTCGCCTGGCGCAAGGCGCCGCTAATCGCAGTGATCATCGGCGCCGCCGTGATGACGGCCGCACTGCGCTACTGCGGCGTGCCCTGAGCATCGCGCCACTGCGCAAGCGTTAGCTCAAAGGTCAGGCTGGCGGGCGCGTCGGGCACATCGTAAACGTGCCCGTTCACCGTAAAGCCCGCTTTCTCCAGCACGCGCTGGGAGGCGAGATGGTTAGGCCGCACCGCAGCGTCGATAACCTGTAGCCCGCACTCTTCAAAGCCATAGCGTACCATCGTGCGCGTAAACTCGGTGGCCAGGCCCTGGCCCCAGGCGTGGGTCGCCAGACGATAACCCAGATTATTTACCGGCTTGCCGCCAAATTCGCGTAGGCTGAAACCGCCAAAGCCCAGGATCTCACAGGGGGCATCGCGCGGAATCAGCGCCATATTGCCAAAGCCGTGCTGCTGCCAGTGCGCAATCCAGCGATCCAGCAGCTGCTGCGCCTCGTCCAGATTTTCCAGCGGCCCGGCGGGGTTGAAGGTATTCGTGGCGGGATCGCCATAAATACGCATCAGCATTTCTCGATCCTGCGCGACAACGGGGCGCATCACTAAACGTTCGGAAATTAACTGCATGTTCAGATCCCTGTAGCGGCGATGACCGGCGGTCATCCGCCCGCCAGCATAGCCTGTTTTTCTCCCTGAACAACGCGCGGCGTTATGGCGCGCGCTGCGGCGTCAGCAGCTTGCCCATTACGCTGTCGCGCTCAAGAATATTCAGCCTGCGCGCCAGCGGCAGAAAGCGGCGATCGTCGTTGGTGAGTTTAATCAGTTTGGGATGCGTCGCCGGCTCGCGCGCGCAGAGCAAAAACAGCGACATCTTCAGGCTGTCCCACTGGAACACATCCTGATAGAAGAAGGCGGAGCTTTCGCACTTTTTCAGATAGCAGCTAAAGCCGGGCTGCTCTCGCATCACGATCTGGCAGAGAAAATTGATAATGATATAGCTGCCGCGGTTGATGCCCTGACGGATCTCGGCAAAATCGCTGCGTCGGGTAATCTGCGCGTAGTAGTCGTCGATGCCGATCTGCGTCAGCGGCATAATCAGCTCCAGCCAGCGAGCGATAAACGCGTTGCCCGGCGGCGAGGCGAGGAACCAGGCTTCTACCACAGGAAAGGCTTTGTCCACCGTGGTGCCGTCGCTGTAGTAGCCGACGATATCGTAGCCGCTGCGCTGGTGCACCCAGGAGAAGTCCTGATAGACCAGCGTTGAGCTGTCGACCCAGATACCGCCGTAGCTTTTCAACAGGGCGAGGCGGATCACGTCGCCTTTATGGGACATGCCGATCTGCGCGTAGTCAAAGCGCAGCCACGGCAGAAATTCCCTGACCGACTCGCGATTGAGCAGATGAATCTGATGGTCCGGGTTCATCTGCTTCATTTTGACGTAAAACGCCTGAATAAAGTCGGGCGGCGTCAGGTCGTCCCAGTACATCCAGATCACTTTTGGAATGGCGGGCGCCGCCGCTGAGGCTCGCCGACCGATATCTTTTACGTCGTTTTCGTGCGCCTCTGAATAGGCCAGATCGGGAAAGCGAAAAAGGCGCAGCTTATATAAAACATAAAGCAGGAGAAATTTTGCCGTTCTGAGATGTCGTTTCAGCTGTTCCATTTTTTTATCCGCTTATTGATTAAGGATGCTGTTGTTCCAGCATTAATTTCCCGAGGATACTTTCTGCGTCAAGAATGCGCAGCTTACGGGCCAGCGGTAAAAACTGGCGGTCGCTGTTGGTCAGCTTAATCAATTTCGGATGGGTGGTTGGCTGGCGCGTACAGAGTAAAAACAGCGACATCTTCAGACAATTCCACTTAAAGACGTTCTGATAATAAAAGGCTGAGGTTTCGCATTTTTTAAGATAAAGGTTAACGCTATCCGCTTCGCGCATGGCAATCTGGCAGAGGTAGTTCGTGGTTAAATAGCTGCCGCGCGGAATGCCCTGTTTAATGCGTTCGAAATCGGGACGATCTTTGATGCGATTGTAGTAGTCATCGACGCTGATCTTGGTCAGCGGCATGATCAACTCCAGCCAGCGGCTGACGAAAGGGTTTTCAGGCGGCGCGCACATAAACCAGGTTTCGATCACCGGAAAACGCGCGTCCTGAGTGTTGGCGTCGCTGTAGTAGCCCACCATGTCATAGCCCCTGCGTTCATGCACCCAGCTGAAATCCTGATAAACCAGCGTCGAGCAGTCGACCCAGATCCCGCCGTAGCGCTTGAGCAGGGCGAGGCGAATGACGTCGCTTTTATGCGCCAGTCCAATCCCCTGAAAATCGAAATGCAGCGTTGGAAGATATTTTCTCAGGCTGTTGCGGTCGAGCAGAATAATTTCATGCGCCTGATTAATCGTCTTCATTTTTTGATGGAAGGCCATGATATGGTCAGGCGGGTTAGGACTGTCCCAGTACATCCAGATCACTTTTGGGATAGCGCTTTTTTCGCTGTCGTGTCTGGTGAGAATATCTAATGCCTCATTTTCATGGCTATCAGAATAGGCGAGGTCGCTGAATTTGAATAATCTCAGTCGAAACAGGGCGTACAAACATAAAAAGCGTACAACCCTTATCTGGTATTTAAGGCGATCCATTTAACAACCTCTGATTAATGGCTTTGCTGGTGTCGGTTGAAAGGAGTATCGGCCCGTTTGTGGTAACAAACGTCCGGCATCAAAATAAAAAAAGTCTGGTCGAATGCTGAAATTTAACGATCTGTGATGTCGATTCGCAATCCCTGTCTCGCTAAATCAGAGTTTAGCTAGCGGCTCTGATAAGCAGGCATAAACCAATATAATCTGTTTTATTGAGAAAGCTTCTCATTATCACGTATGATTTGTTAGGATGGCGAATCTTTTCGTCAGGTCAGGAAGGCTTTATATGCAATACCCGCTGAAGATTTTCTCCACGGCGCTGCTGGCGCTCAGCGTTGGTTTAACGCTCGCGACGCAGGCGAACGGCAGACCGCACATGGCGCCGCTGGGCGACAACGTTGCCGATCGCGGCTCGGCGTTTTATCGCTTTACCAGCCAGACCTTCACCTCTGCCGACGGCCTGCGCCGCTATAAAGTCTGGCTTGGCGTGCCGAAACAGGCGGCGCCGACAGCGGGCTTTCCCGTGCTCTACCTGCTGGATGGCAACGCGGCGATGGCGCGTCTCAGCGAAGATCGCCTGAAGCAGATGGCGGGACACCAGCCGCCGGCGCTGGTGGCGGTGGGGTATGACACCCGATTGCCGTTCGACGTCGAGGCGCGCGCGCTCGACTATACCCCGCCTGGCGGGCAGCGAGGCGATGTGCGGCATGAACGCTATCCAGGGGGCGGAAGTCACGCCTTTCGCGCGCTGCTGCTTGAGCAGATTATGCCCTGGGCGGAGAAACAGGCGAAAAGCGATCCGCAGCGGCGAGCGCTGTGGGGCCACTCCTACGGCGGACTCTTCGTGCTGGATACCCTCTATAGCGACGCCGCTTTCACGCACTATTTCAGCGCGGCACCGTCGCTTGGCTGGCGCCATCAGCGCATCGTCGAGCTGGCGCAGCAGGCCGCGCCGCAGGCGCTGAGCGGTAAAACCCTCTACCTGATCGAAGGGGACGGGCGCAGCGATCGTCATGAAGAGAAGCGCGCAGCGCAGCTTAACGACGCCGATCGTGCGCTGATCGCTACGCTGCGCGATAAAGGCGTCAGGCTGCATGAAATACGTTATCCTGGTCAGACGCACGGCGAACTGCTGCCCTCTTCGCTCGAGGCAACGCTGAACATCGTCTCCGGCGCGGAGTAACGCACGCATCGCCCTTCTCCACAGCCCATAAAGGATCGCCGCCATGAAAACGCCTCTGCATATCGGCATACTGCTTTTCCCGGATGTCACCCAGCTTGATCTCACTGGCCCTTTCGAGGTGTTCGCCCGCACGCCGGATGTGGTGTGTCATCTGATCTGGAAAGAGAAACAGCCGGTGCGCTCGGATCGCGGTTTAACGCTGCTGCCAGACTGCGATTTTAGCGACTGCCCGCCGCTGGACGTCATTTGCGTGCCGGGCGGGCCGGGCCAGATTGCGCTGATGTCGGACAGTGAAACGCTCTGCTTTTTGCGCCATCAGGCAGAGCAGGCGCAGTTTATTACTTCCGTTTGCACCGGATCGCTGGTGCTGGGCGCCGCCGGATTGCTGCGCGGCTATCGCGCTACCTCGCACTGGAGCTCGCGCGATCAGCTGGCGCTGTTGGGGGCGGAGCCGGTGGACGCGCGCGTGGTGCGCGACCGCAACCGGCTAACCGGCGCGGGCGTCACCTCAGGGATCGATTTTGCTCTGACGCTGGTCGCGGAATTACGGGGCCAGGATGTCGCTCAGGCGATTCAGCTGCAGATGGAGTACGATCCCGAACCGCCGTTTAATGCCGGGTCGCCGCATTCCGCCTTGCCTGAGCAGGTGGAGACCGCCCGCGCGCAGATGGCGGATTTTATCGCGGTCAGACGCCGCGCAACGGAGCTGGCGGCGCGGAAACTTGCGCAGAATAAAGCGTAAACAGAGCCGTTTTTTATATTGCTGTTTAGCTGCCGTTTAATTTGCAGCAGAGATTTATTTTTGCCATGTCTAAATGCCCAAGAGGAATGTGGGCATTTTTATTGGATGAGAAGCGGACCAATGAAATAAGCAGTTCTCGCTATAAAGGCTAACGCTTACAAGAAATTATCAACCACGAAATATGTCAGCCATCCTACAGCGCTGGTCGCAGCAACTGCAAAAACAACAAATATTAATACTTTGATTTTTAAGTTATTTTCCACGATGTTTGCTCGCTGTATTCATGCTGAAACCGATGTGATGGAAGAATTATTCCGGCAACAGTTTTACTGAATTAAAACAACAAAAATATGACCTGAATCAGTATCAGCTTATTTAAGCTGTCGCACTATGCTGGCCCATTTAATTTAACTGCGATCCAGTCGCCGGTTGCCTGCACGGAGTAAGAAATGAATAACGACCGCAAGACATTGCAAAATGCCGCTTTAAAAGCGCGGCCGTGGTATCAGCATCGAAGCGAAGCCGTTTTCGCCGAGCTTGATAGCTCTCCGCAAGGGCTATCTGTCGACGAAGCGCAGGCGCGGCTGGCGAAAAACGGCCCCAACACGCTGCCGCAAAAGAAGCCTCAGCCGGCCTGGCTGAAGTTTCTGGCCCACTTCAACGATATGCTGATCTATATCCTGCTGGCGGCGGCGGTGATTACGGCAATCATGGGCCACTGGGTCGATACCTTTGTCATTCTCGGCGTGGCGGTAATTAACGCGTTCATCGGCTTTATTCAGGAGAGCAACGCCGAGAAGTCGTTGAAGGGCATTCAAAATATGCTCTCGAACGAAGCGGTGGTGGTGCGCGGCGGCGAGATTATGACGGTGCCGGGCGAAACCCTCGTGCCTGGCGACGTGGTGATGCTGCGGCCCGGCGATCGTATTCCGGCGGATTTGCGGCTGTTCGAAGTGCACAACCTGCGCGTGGAAGAAGCTATCCTGACTGGCGAATCGACCGTCGTGTCGAAAAGCAGCGAGGCGCTCGAAGGTGACAAATCGCTGGGCGACCGGCTCAATCTTGCTTTCTCCGGCACCACCGTCAGTTCCGGCACCGCCTTGGGCGTGGCGATTGCCACCGGCCGCAACACCGAGCTGGGTCATATCAACGATATGATGGGCAACATCGAAACCGCCAAAACGCCGCTGCTGCTGCAAATCGATAAGCTCGGCAAAGCGATTTTCGCGGCGATCCTGCTGATGATGGCCGGACTCTTTGTCTTTGGTTATCTGCTGCGCGACATTCCGCTGGCCTCGCTGGCGCTGTCGGTGATCAGTCTGGCAGTGGCGGCGGTGCCTGAAGGCCTGCCGGCAATTATCTCGATTATTCTTTCGCTCGGCGTGCAGTCGATGGCGCGCAAAAACGCGATTATCCGCAAGCTGCCGACGGTCGAAACCCTGGGCGCCATGTCGGTGATCTGCTCTGACAAAACCGGCACCCTCACCATGAACGAGATGACGGTAAAAGCGGTGGTGCTGGCGGAAAGCCGCTGGCGCGTCAGCGGCGACAGCTACGAGCCGGTGGGCGAGATTGTCCCGGAGACGCCGGATAGCAGGCTTATCGCGGCGCAGGATCCGGTCATGTCGCGCTTTCTCGCCGCCATCGATATCTGCAACGAAAGCCAGATCCAGCAGGATGCGGCAGGGCGCTGGCGCATCGTTGGCGGGCCGACCGAGGGGGCGCTGAAAGTGCTGGCGGCGAAAGGGGGCGTAAAAGTGGGTCAGCAGCAGCTGGTCAGCAAGCTGCCGTTCGACTCGCTCTATAAATATATGGCCGTCAGCGGCGAAGCGGACGGCGAGGCCTGGGTGTTGATGACCGGCGCGCCGGACGTGCTGCTGTCGCTCTGCACGCATCAGCAGAGCGCCGACGGCGCACAGCCACTGGATCGCGCCTACTGGGAGGCGGCGATTACCCGCTACGCCAGCGAAGGGTTGCGCACCGTCGCGGCGGCGTGGAAACGCGTGCCGAAGGCGATCGACTCGCTGGATCATGCGGATCTGCGCGAGAATATGGTGCTGCTGGGGCTCGCCTGCATGATGGATCCGCCGCGTCCGGAAGCGGTCGCGGCTATCGACGACTGCCAGCAGGCCGGCATCCGCGTCAAGATGATCACCGGCGATCATCAGGAGACGGCAATGGCGATCGGCAAAATGCTGGGCATCAGCAACAGCGATAAAGCCTTGACGGGGCGCGATCTGGAGCATATGAGCGACAGCGAGCTTGCCGAAGCGGCGCGTCAGTACGATATCTTCGCGCGCACCAGCCCCGAGCATAAGCTGCGTCTGGTGAAAGCGCTGGCCGCCAGCGGCGAAGTGGTTGGCATGACCGGCGACGGCGTCAACGACGCGCCTGCGCTGAAGCAGGCGAGCGTCGGCATCGCCATGGGCATCAAAGGCACGGAGGTGACCAAAGAGGCCGCCGATATGATCCTCGCCGACGACAACTTCGCGACCATCGCCGCCGTAGTGAAAGAGGGGCGTCGGGTCTACGATAACCTGATTAAAACTATTCTGTTTATTATGCCGACCTGCCTGGCGCAGGGCCTGCTGATTATTATCGCCATCCTGATGGGCAACCTGCTGCCGCTGACGCCGGTTCAGATCCTTTGGATGAATATGGCGACGTCCGCCACGCTCTCATTCGGCCTGGCGTTTGAAGCGGCCGAGGCGAATGTGATGCGCCGTCCGCCGCGCGACGTCAGCGCCTCGGTAATGGACGGTTACGCCGTCTGGCGTATGCTCTTCGTCGGCCTGCTGATCTCCGTTAGCGCCTTCGTTCTCGAAGCCTGGCTGCAGACGCGCGGCTATGAGCCGGAATTCATCCGCACCGTGCTGCTGCAGACGCTGGTCACCGCGCAGTGGGTCTATATGCTGAACTGCCGCAGCACCAACAGCTTCTCACTCGACAGCGGCATGCTGAAAAATCGCGGCATCTGGCTGGTGAGCGGCGTGCTGGTAGTGCTGCAGGCGCTGATTATCTATCTGCCGCTGATGAATACCCTGTTCGGCACTCGTCCGCTGCCGTTTAAATACTGGGTCATCGCCTTTATCGTCGGCGCCGCGATCTTCATCATCGTCGAGCTGGAAAAACAGCTGACGCGCCGCTGGCGCCGCGCCTGATTACCACTGAAAACGCCCTGTTCGCAGGGCGTTTTTTTATCGGCGGCAGCACACTTTGTGCAATAACATAATTAGACGATGTGATGAACGATCGGGGATTATTAATAATCTTGCTGATTCGCTGCATTCTCAGGCGTCTTAAAAGTGATGTTTTCTAATTTATTGATTTTAATAATTTTTCCTCAATATCCCGCGCGTTGCTTTCTGCTTTCCTCTGTGAATAAATAAAGCCTGCAAACACAACAATATAGCCAGCGGCTCGAACCGCTGCGCCTGACGCCGTAAGTAAAGGCATTCTGCAGGGAAAATATGACTGACGAAAAAGCACGCCTGGCGAGGGAAATAAGCGCCAGAGTAGCCGATCTTGAGCCGCAACTGATCGCCATCCGACGCGATATCCATGCGCATCCGGAGCTCGGCTTCGATACGGTGCGCACTGCGGAGATCGTCGCTAACTGGCTGCGCGCCCATGGCCTCACTCCCCAAACAGGCGTCGGCCGCACCGGCGTGCTGGTAGACATTGTCGGCGCGCAGCCGGGTAAAACGCTGCTGCTGCGTGCGGATATGGACGCGCTGCCCATCCAGGAGCAGACCGGTCTCTCCTTCAGCAGCACGCTGCCCGGCAAAATGCACGCCTGCGGACACGATCTCCATACCGCTACGCTGCTTGGCGTCGCGGCGATCCTGCCCAACTACCGTCAACAGCTGAAAGGCCGAGTGCGGCTTATCTTCCAGCCTGCGGAAGAAACGCCGGAAAGCGGCGCGGAAGCGATGATCGCCGATGGCGCCGCTGAGGGCGTAGACTGGGCCGTCACGCTGCACAACAAGCCGGAGCTGGCGGCCGGCGACGTGGCGCTGACGCGAGGCGGCAGCACCGCCTCGAGCGACGAGTTCGACGTGCGAGTGCATGGCGTTTCGACGCACGCCGCGCGGCCCCATATGGGCGTCGATCCCATCGTTGCCGCGGCTTCTCTGATCGGCCAGCTGCAAACGCTGATCTCGCGCGAGCGCGATCCGGCCCACTCCGCTGTGCTGACTATTGGCCATATCCAGGGCGGCACCACGCACAATATCATTCCCGACAGCTGCCTGCTTCAGGGCACTATTCGCACTAAATCGCCGCAGGTGCGCGCCGATATGGAAACCTCGTTCCGTCGCATATGCGCAGGCGTCGCGCTGGCGATGAACGTGCGCGTCGAGGTGGACTATCTGCGCGGCGTGCCGCCGCTAATGAATGACGACCGGTTGATTGACGCGCTGGAGGAGATTCTTTCGCATCAGTTCGGCAAACCCATTGTCGCGAAACCGAGCGACAGCTTCGGCGCGGAAGATTTTTCCCTGTTTACCGAGCGCGCGCCGGGCTGTCAGATCCATATCGGCTCCGGCACGCCGGGCCGCGACGACCATCTGCATAACTCCGATTATCAGCCGGATGAACGCAGCATCGCCGCAGGCGCGCAGGCGATGGTGCGACTGGCCGTCGATCTGCTTTCTGACAATAATAAATGAGGATATCACTATGATGATGCGCAAAGGGCTGTTCGCGGCCACCCTGGCTCTGGGCCTGGCAGCCGTACCGGCGCTCAGCCTGGCAAAAGATTTTGGCACCCTGAAATTCGCCACCGAAGGCAGCTATCCTCCGTTTAACCAGACCACGCCGAACGGCAAGATCGTCGGTTATGAACCCGATATCGTGGCAGAGCTGGCGAAGCGCGTCGGCTTCAAATATGAAATCAGTGCGCAAAAGTGGTCAGGCATGATCCCCGGTCTGATCGACGGCAAATATGATGCGGTTATCGACGCAGTGACGGTTACGCCGAAGCGCGCTGAAGCGATCGACTTTACCCAGCAATACACCGTCAGCGTTTCCAGCTTCGTGACGGCCAAAAGCTCGCCGCTGGCGACGCTGCCCGGCACCGGCACCGTGGTGACGGCCGATGACGCTGCCGGCATGCAGAAAGCGATCGATGAACTGAAAACCAGCTTCAAGGGCAAAACCATCGCGGTGCAGGTCGCCACCATTCAGACGGACTTCCTGCAAAAATATCTGGGCGACGTCGCCACGATTCGTACCTATCAGGCCGGCCCGGAAACCTTTGCCGATCTAATGAACGGCCGCGTAGATGCGGTGATGGCGTCGCGCACTAACCTTAACGCCTTTGTGAAAAAACATGCGAACGCCATCAGCAGCAGCGGCTATGGGTTTAGCGGCGGCGTGCTGGGAGCGGGATCGGCAATTGGCCTGCGCAAAGGCAACGCTGAGCTGAAGGCGGCGCTGGACGATGCGCTTGCCGCGATGATTAAAGACGGCACGCTGAGCAAACTTTCCATCAAATGGTTCGGCGAAGACGTCGCGCCGAAAGCCTGATAGCCGATGTTGACCCAAATCGACTGGCAGCTAATTGGCTTCGGCGACGAAGGCTGGGGCGGCGTGCTGCTGAGCGCCGCCACGGTCACGGTAACCGTTTCGCTCTGCGCGTGGCTGCTGGGCGCAGCGCTGGGCAGCCTGCTCTGCTGGATGCAGATTGCCGGTTCGCGCTGGCAGCGGCGTCTGGCGGCAGGCTATATCACAGTGTTTCGCGGCGTGCCGGAACTGCTGGTGATCTACCTGTTTTACTTCGGCGGTCGTCAGGTACTCTCTTCGGTTGGAACCGCGCTGGGCATGCAGGGGCCGTTCGATATCAACGGCTTTATCGCCGGCGCTATCGCCATCGGCCTGATCTCCGGCGCCTACCAGAGCGGCGTGTTTCGCGGCGCGTTCTACGCCATTCCGCGCGGCACGCTGGAGGCGGCGACGGTCACGGGCATGGGGCGGCTGATGCTGTTCCGCCGCATGATTGTGCCCCAGGCGCTGCGCACCGCGCTGCCGGGAATGGGCAATCAGTGGCAGTCGGTGATCAAGGAGTCGACGCTGGTCTCGGTGACCGGACTGGTGGAAACCATGAACCAGATCACCACGGCCGCCAACTCCACGCAGATGTCGTTTTTCTTCTACAGCGTCGGCGCCGTGATCTATCTGATTATCACCACCTGTTCCGACTGGGTCTTCCGCGCGGTAGAGAAGTTCGCTATGCGCGGCCAGCAGCGCGCTAACGTTTAAGGAAAGCCGATGGATCTCCCTTTTTTGCAGGAAACCCTGCTGGCACTGCTCAAAGGCCTGCCGCTGACCATTAATCTGGCGGTGTTGTCGCTGCTGGGCGGCGGCCTGCTGGCGCTGGGGCTGAACCTGCTGCGTCAGACGCGCGTCGGTGGCTATTTCGCCCGTTTTTACGTCTGGCTGTTTCGCGGCACGCCGCTGCTGATTCAAATTTTTATGATCTACTACGGCCTGGGCAGTTTGCCGGCGGTGCGCGAAAGCATGTTCTGGCCGCTGCTGCGCGATCCTTACTGGTGCGGGCTATTGGCGCTGATCCTCAACGACGCGGCCTATACTTCGGAGATTTTGCGCGGCGGCCTCAACGCGGTGAGCCGTCAGTCGCTGGAGGCGGCCAGGGTCTGCGGCATGCCGTCGCATAAGATCTTCACCCGCATTACGCTGCCTATCGCCATCCGTCAGGCGCTGCCCGCCTACAGCAATGAAATTATCTCTATGCTCAAGTCTACTTCGCTGGTGAGTACCATCAGCCTGATGGAGATGACCGGCATCGCCGACTCTATCGTCTCCTCTACCTTCCGCGCGCTGGAAGTTTTCCTCAGCGCGGCGGCGATCTATCTGCTGCTCAGCATACTGGTGAGCAAAGGCGTCTCTCTGCTGGAGCGGCGCCTCTCCCCCTACTATTTCGGAGCGCGTTCATGACCCAACCAACCATCATGCTGAGCCATCTCAGAAAAAGCTATGCGGGACATGAAGTGCTGCACGACATCAGCCTGACGGCGCAGGACGGCGATGTCATCTCGCTAATCGGCGCCAGCGGATCGGGAAAAAGTACGCTGCTGCGCTGTATTCCCTTTCTTGAAGTGCCGCAGGCGGGCGAGATCGCCGTGGGCGAGAACAGCGTGACGCTGGATAACGCCGATGAAAAGCTGAGTCGCGCGCAGCGCCAGCGCATTAAGCTGATGCGGATGCAGCTCGGCTTTGTGTTCCAGAGCTTTAATCTCTGGCCGCACAAGACGGTAATGCAGAACATCATCGAAGCGCCGGTGCACGTACAGAAGCGCAACGTCAAAGAGGCGACGGAAGAGGCGGAGGCGCTGCTGCATAAGGTGGGGCTTTACGCGAAGCGCGACGCCTGGCCGTCGCAGCTGTCAGGCGGCCAGCAGCAGCGCGTGGCGATTGCGCGCGCGCTGGCGCAGCAGCCGAAGGCGATTCTGTTCGATGAGCCGACCTCTGCACTCGATCCCGAACTGGTGGGCGAGGTGCTGCGCGTGATCCGCGGCCTGGCGGAAGAGGGGCGCACGATGATTATCGTGACGCACGAAATGGGCTTCGCGCGCGACGTGTCGAATAAGGCGGTGTTTCTGCATCAGGGAATGGTGGAAGAAGAGGGCGCGCCGGAGCAGCTGTTTCTTGACCCTGTTTCGCCGCGCTGCCGCGCGTTTGTGAACAGCCACTTCCAGCGTAATGCGAGCTAGCTGTAGGCTGAACTACACCACCTCAACCAGCTGGAAGGTCTCGAACACCAGCTCCATCTCGGGGTGAAAGGTGCCTTCGTTCTGGAAAAAGCGCTGATGCTCGCGGCGCCAGCTCTCCAGACTAAGATCGTCTTCGCCTTCCAGCATTGCCATCTCCGGCGTCACGCGGTCGAAGCGGGTCAAAAAGAGGCCGGTGGTGCGGATGACGCAGCGCGGCTGCCCCGCGCCGTCGAGGATAATGCTGTAGCCGCCAGGCTCAGGCTTTGATTCGTCATCCTGCCAGCCGTGCAGCGAGCCGCAGCTCGCCATCTTTTTACCGGCAATCACCAGCGTAACGAGACGATCGGCCAACTCGGCCGAGTCGCCGAACGCCCATGCGTGCGCCTCTGGGTACTTCTCGATCAACTGCTCCAGCGAAACGGACATCAGATCACTCCCGATCGGGTGCGCCGCGGCTCTTTTTCGCGTGCGTAACGACGCACAAAGGCAAAGCAGGCCAGCGGCAAAGGTAAGGTAAACAACAGCAGCAGCCACAGCAGCACATAAACCGCATCCACGCCGTCATTCTGCAAATTGTTGTAGAGCTTAACCGGAATGCCCTGCGGGAAATAGGCAAAAATCATCACGATGCCGAATTCGCCGATAGCGCGCACCCAGGCGAGCGCTACCGCCGTCGCGAGACCCGGCGCGGCGAGCGGCAGTGACAGACGGCGAAAACGCTGCCACGGCGACGCCCCCAGCGTGCGGCCCGCCTCCAGGATGGCGACGGGCACGGCGGCAAAGGCCGACCGCGCCGCCGTAATAAACCAGGGCAGCGCGCCGTACCACTGCGCCAGCACAAAGGCGGCCGGATTGTTAACCAGCTCAACGCCCATGCGCGCCAGCAGCGAGCCTGCCGGTCCGTAGGGTCCATAGGCGCTGACCAGCAGAATGCCCATCGCCAGCGGCGGCGTCAGCAGCGGGATCAACACCAGTATCTCCACCACCGTCCGCGCCTTGCCGCGCGCCTGCGACAGCCACCAGGCGACGGGCAGGCCGGTGGTAACGATCAGCAGCAGCGATATCATTCCCAGCCCGGTCGAGATCGCGATAGCGTTGCCGTCGCCCCAGGCAAGATGAAAATGGCGCCAGCGAGTCAGGGCGATCAGCGTCAGGAAAGGCACCGCCAGCAGCGCAAGCGCGGGCAGCGATAACCAGAGTGCCGAAGAGGGGCGACGCTTTATCACGGGTAGAGCGCGTCGCCTTTAGGCGCGGCGTAGCCATTCTGCTGGTAGAGCGCCTGACCCGCTTTGCTCAGCATAAAATCGACGAAGGCCTGTCCCGCTTTCGCACCGTGGGGCGCATTTTTCAGCACCGCCGCGTAGTAGACCAGCGGCTGGGTGTGCAGGGTTTTCTCCTCGCCTTTGCTGTCTTTGATCGTAAAGCTAACGGTGTCGTACCACTTTTTAGCCTGTGCCGGATTGCTCAGATTAATCTCGTCCGGCAGCGCGACATAGGGCAGATGCGCAGAGATGACTTCGCTTTCATAACCGGCCGCGGCGTCGACCTGGCCGCTCTCAAGCCGTGCCAGCAAACCGCCTTCAAGATGAGTCTGCGCCGGATTCTGCACACCGCCCATGATGCTGTCAGCTGCGCCAGGCTTGCCGTAATACTTCTCCGCCAGCAGCAGGGAGAAGACAATATTCTGCCCTTTAGGATCGTTAACCGGATCGGTACGGCCAAACTTCAGGCCGGGCGTCGCCAGCAGCTTAAGCCAGCTGGCATTGCCTGCCTTCGCGGCGGCGGCGAACTGCTGCGCATAGGGGCCTTTTAGGCTATAGGCGATCACCATGCTGGTGCTGGCGACCGGCACGGCGTTATCGATCAGGCCCGCCTCTTTCAGGATCTGCATCGGACCAGGCGTAATTGAGACAAAAACGTCAGCGGTGATTTTTTTGCTCGCCAGCAGTCGCGCCATGCCATAGGCGCCCTGACCCTGTCCCTGATAGCTGCCGTGGTTCGCTTTGGCGAATGCCGGGCCTAAACTCTCATCCATTACCTTGCCCATTGAACCAGCGTAGGTGACGCGAATATCGGTCGCCATGGCGGAAACGCTGCATAATAGGGCGCTTATCAACGCGATAAGCCTGAGCTTTTTCATCTGCACTCTCGTTATAAAGTAAAGTAGATAGCGATTATCGTGAGGTCGCGTCAGCCAGACAAGCGTCAGCCGTGCGGTAAGAGAGAAAAGGCGGCAGCGCGAGGCGGAAAGTCGCGCTGCGTTGAGGAAGGGTTTAGGTTTCGCTTACCAGCAGATCGCTTCGCCAGCGTGGCTCGGCGCCTGGTTTTCATGCGGACAAAAGATAATGCGATCGCGGCCCTGCTGTTTGCCCAGATACATTGCCCGGTCGGCCTTTTCGATCAGCGTCTGTAACGCCTCATCGCTGTCTGCATGCACGGCGCCACAGGTTACCGTGATCTGCAGCGTGCCGGTCGGCGTAATGAAATTATGCGCGCGAATCTGCGCCATAAGTCGCTCCAGCGTGGCGTTAAAGGCCGCATCGCTGTCGCAAACATGCAGCAGAATAAATTCTTCGCCACCAAAGCGGTAGGTTTTGTCCTGGCTGCGACTATTCATGGAGAGTAAGCTGCCAAGTTCTCTCAGCACCGCATCGCCGGTCGTATGGCCATATTTGTCGTTGACCTGTTTAAAGTGGTCAATATCAATCAGGGTCAGATAGAGCGAAGGCGCTTCATTACGACCAACAGCCTGCTGCAGTAAGGGGAAATCGCGATAAAGCAGTTTTCTGAGCGGCAGCCCCGTCAACGCATCGTGGTTATTCCGTAGCGCGATCAGCTCGGTTTTATAACGATCGATGGCGTCGAGGAAGGCCCGCTGGTCCGCGTAATAGTCCTGTAGCTGCGCGCGCGTTAAGGTGCCTTGCTGCATTGCCAACAGCAGTTCGCGCATAGAGGCGTGGATAGCCGCGTGGCGCTCTTCAATTTGTTTAACCGCTGGATCTTCAAAATTCTTCAGCCGCAAACGAATGGCCAGCCATTTACTGAACCGGCAGTGCAGATGTGATTCGGTGTCCATTACCTCTGGATCGGGGCTGTCATGGAACAGCGCCGTCGTGGTTAGTTGACTGGACCAGATATAATGTTGAGCGATTGCCTGATTAAGTTCGCCGATATCTCGCTCTAATTCAAAACCGTTAATTTTTCGCAGCGTTATCATTTTATTAGTTACGTTAGTAAAACATTAATGAAGGGTAGTAAGAGAGGTGTCGAAAGGCGTTGATTACGATCATATCCTGCGCGTTATGGTTTCTCAGTGCGGGGTAAAAAAGCGTTTATGCTTAATTTAGCAACGAATTTTTAATGTGATAAATATATACATGATGTAACGGCAGATTTCTGTCTGGCTATATTTGACGAAGATGGCTATGAGTTAAATCCATATTTTATAATTAGCACTGATGAAAAAAGCGTGATGATGCTTCCATCATTGTTCATATTTTAATCGCAGTGGAAAAAACAGTAAAATATAAAATGGCCGCTTTTTGCCTCTTGCATCCTGCGCCGCTGCGCCTCATTTTTTGCCTTTTCCCGACATAAACGTGAGGCTAAAAGCCCTGCGCCAGCTGCCTGAAGCCGCGGCGCATCTTAAATCGCTGCTGAAGTGGTGAATAATGGATCCTCATCAATAATAAGTGAACCGGCAAAATATTAACGGCCGGTCTCAAAAGAGAATGCGGCTCTGCGCAACAGGCCGGAGCCCTCCTTACTGATAACATGAGGTAAGCCATGACTATCGCTTCGCTTAACGAGTCATCACGCGATCTATCGCAGTTTGTCGGTACGCATTTTGTCTATACCTACGATAACGGCTGGAAGTATGAGTGGTACGCGCGTAATGAAACTACCTGCGACTACCGTATCCATCAGGGCCTGGTTGGTGGGCGCTGGGTGACTAATCAGAAGATGAATGCCGTGCAGTTTGCCCCTGGTATATTTAAGGTGGACTGGCATGAACCGACCGGCACCTGCGTCAGCCTGCTGTTTGACTTGAACCGCAAACTGCTGCATGGCACCATTTTTTTCCCACAGTGGATCGCCGGAGAAGGTCAGCATCCTGAAAAAACCATCTGCTATCAGAATGAGTTTATCGAAGATATGCATCGTTTCAGAGATGAAGGCCCAGCCTATCCCTATGTCATCATTCCCGAATTTGCCGAAGTTACCTATATGAAAAATGAAGGGCCCGATAACGACAGCGTTATTGACCGCGCGCCGGGACAGTTGCCTGAAAACTTCTTTGAAGGGAAATAACAACCTCGCTCTGCCGCGTGCGTCGCGGCAGAGCCTACCCCATCCTCCTTTACCATGTTGCCCTCGCGCCAAAAAACCACTTTTCAGCTGGCTTGAAACGAGTCGCGCTGGCGATTTAATCCCCGTAATAACGCTTTTGCATGCCTGGTGTCGTAATTATTCACTCGCTAACATATTTTTACATGTTTATGCGATTTTTTATTTAAAGGCAATATAAAAACAATGCATATCAGCGCGTTAATAATAATGTTCAGGTGACGTAGCTAAATTTAAAATTTTTGCTGGTAGGAATTATCCTGAATTAACAGCGCGCGCAATAAAACAACGAAATTACAATAAGTCCTTGCTCGCAAAGGATAAATTATTGTTTGGTTAATGTCTGATTTTTTAGCTGCGTTCTCGTCTTTGTTTTAATTTTCTTTTTTTTTACCGTTTGGCTTGCAACGGCTGGGTTTTGATTCAGACTTAAGTTTCATTAGTTGTAAATGCTTTTGATTTGATTATATCAGGGTGTTTATTTCAACCGGGCATTTCATTAAGGGTGAAATATGGCTTCTTCTTCAAACAACGACGAACATCCAAATGCAGAAGAGGAAATACTGCATCTGGCTGAAGAAAAGCTGAGCGTATCGCGAGAAGAAGTACTGGATGGATATGTCACTGTCAAACGCCAGACTTCCACGCATAACGAGCCAGTAAGTCTACTGTTGCGCCGGGAAAACGTCGAGGTGACGCATGTGCCGAAAAATGAGCGCATCGCGTCTATGCCGGATATCAGGGAAGAGGAAGGCGTCCTTATCGTTCCGGTTGTAGAAGAGGAAGTTGAAATCATTCGCAGGCTGGTTTTGAAAGAGGAGTTGCATATCCGGCGAACGCATGAAGAGGTTCCCTGGGAAGAGACCGTTTCACTACGTAAACAGCATGTCGAGATTAACCGGAAAAAAGACGACACCTAAGCCATCATCACGCAGGAGGAAATCATGGCACACGAAAAAATCGTAACAATGTTCAGTACCCTGGCTCAGGCTGAAGGGGCTAAGCGTAGCCTGATCAAGGCGGGTTTCGCCGAGCATGATATTGATGTGATTTCTGGCGAGCGTCTGAAATCGGAAGGACACGAAGCCCGTCATCCAGGCTTCTGGCAGCGTCTGTTCGGCAGCACGCTGGATGAAGAGCAGAGCGGCGTGTATGAAGATGCAATTAACTCAGGCAGCGTCGTGCTGACGTTGCGCGCTGAAGAGGATAAGCTGCCGCGCGCCTACAGTATTCTGGATGCGCATGACACCGGCGAACTGCCGGCCGGCAACAGCCTGTCGCAGGATGACGGCTATACCGTTTCGACTGCGCAGAGCGCGACTGGCGTCAACAGCGTTGCCGACAGCGGTCTGACGCAGCCGGTTCGCACTTCGCTTACCGGCGATGAAAGCGTAGAAGAAGTGCTGCGCCTGGCTGAAGAGCGTCTGGAAGTCGGCAAACGTCTGGTCAGCGAGGGGACCACGCGCGTCCGTCGCTATACCGTGACCGATCAGGTTTCAGAAAATATCTCTCTGCAGGAGCAGCATGCGGATATCTTCCGCCGTTCAACCAACGATCTGGCCGCGACGGATAATGTTGACTGGGAAGATAAAACCATCGAAGTAGCGGAAACGCATGAGCAGCCGGTTATCAACAAAACCGCGCACATCAAGGAAGAAGTGGTGGTACGCACAGACCAGAGCGAGCGCGTTGAAAACGTCACAGATTCTGTTCGTCGCCAGGAAGTGGACATCGATCATGCAGACAGCCATCTCGCTGCGGATGCCCCTCTGACAGGTACCGGCAGCGCTACGGCAAAACCTGCCGGCGCTTTTAACACTACCGGAACCACCGGCGCAGATGACGATATCGTTGAGAGAAGCGGCGTATCAGGCGTTGAAGAAAAGGATAAAGTCGATCCTCTGCTGAAACGTCCATAAGGTTCTGTTCAGCCTGGCGAGCAGTCGTCAGGCCGAACCTGAACAGCTGCAGCGGGGAAGTCAACGCGGTTGCCCTGGTGTTGGCTCGCTGCCAACCTCCCCGTCTGCACGCATCAATCTATCGGCATTGCCGCAATTTTCAGTAGTTTATTATATTGCCAGATGTTACCGAAAATTCGCCGCACGCTGCGTTTTGCTTTCTGCTTCGCTAACCGCATGATTGCTCAGCAGTTGCCGCAGGTTAACTCAACATGTTAAATGCGGATTCGTCTAGTCTGCGCTTTTTTGGTCAGAAGGCGTCTGAATTTAGCGTTGTTGCAGCGATATGTCAGGTTTTTCATAGCCGCCCGAAGGAGCTTTGTTATGTCTGAACGTCCCGATACTGAACCGCTGCCGGATGATGCGGAAATACCTGCTTACGAAGATGACGACACCGACCAGTAATCCATATCGCCTGCGCTCTCCGCAGGCGATGCTTTCTATGCCATCAGACGCTTTGCCCACTCGCTAATCTCATCGCCACTGCCCATCTCCGGTTGAATTAACCCGTTGATCATAAAAGTCGGTGAAACGTGCACGCCATTCTGACGCGCATATTTGCAGTGCCACTTGATCTCGTTTTGCAGCTCTGCGCGGTCGAATGGGGCGCGAGCGTCGACGCCGCTGTAGCGCTTAAGGCGGTCGATTATTTCTTCAGGCGTTGTGTGCATATTGGGGCCGCGACAGTGATCGACAAACTCGAACTCTTCGCGGTGATCGGCTACCGCTTTCATCACCGCTTTGGCGGCATGTTTCCCGTCGGGTAGAGTCGAGGCCGCCAGAATATAGCGCACAATCAGCCCTGAAAAGAGATGCCACGGCTGTGACTGCAGGCGGATTTTCAACGTCATCTCTTTTTCGCCGACATATTCCAGCAGCGCATCAAGCTTATTGAAGGCGCGTACGGAAAAAGGGCATGTTGGTTCCAGAAAAATCTCGAAAACGCGTGGTCCCTGGCCCCACACCAGCGCATCAGCCGCAAATTTGTCTCTGCTCATTTTTTCTCTCCTGTTAAATCTAAAACCTCTGCCATTCAAAAAATTGCCCTGTCTCAGCACGTTACAACGGTGCTCTAATCAGGCATCAAAAACCCGCTTTTACAGCTAAACCAGCCGCTTTTTTGAAAACGCTTCCACGGTGATAATCCCGCTGTGTAAAAGTCGCCGAAAGCCCGACGATGCAGCTATAGTTAATGCCATGTTAACATTATCTCGCCCGCGCAGGTGTCACCCGCGCGGTAAAAGTTATAACTGTTCCGGAGCCGGAAAGCGCTAGAAGAGGTTGATTTTGCTTACTAATCTTTCCTGGAAAACTATCCATGACGTCATTATCAAGACCATCGAAGAGATGCTGGACGAGCAGCAAACGCTCAACGTTCCGACGCTGCGCGCACGGCTGAAAGAGCTGGCCGAAAGCGAAACCGATGAGGTGATGGTGTTGTGCTACTGGCAGGCGAGCAAAGTGCTGACGCGACTGCCGCCCACCGTTACGGCCGCACAGCTGATGAGCGCAGCCCGCCACGCTTTTCGCACACCGTTGAATCACGATCTATTATAAAAACGGCTCGGCACGCAGCGGTAAACCGCTGCTGGCGAAAACGCGTAAAGTAAAACGTTTACAGTAATTTATGATGTACAAAGCAGCGTGCGTCAATTCAGTAAGGAACCGCTATGTCGCATTTCCGTCCGGTGGCGCTTCAGCACGCCAGCCGTCTGCTCAATCACGGTCCTACCATTCTGATTACCAGCCAGCATCCGCAGACTCAGCGCCGCAACGTTATGGCCGCCGCCTGGTCGACGCCGGTGGAGTTTACGCCGCCGCGCGTGGCGATCGTGGTGGATAAGGCGACCTGGTCGCGTGAGCTGATTGAGTCGAGCGGCGCCTTTGGCGTCTGCGTGCCGGCTGCCGCCTTCGCCGATCTGACCTATGCCGTCGGCAATCGATCGGGGCGCGATGAAGATAAATTCGCCGCCTGGGATATTCAGGCCATCAAGGGTCCTGAGCTGGGCGTGCCGCTGCTGGAAGAGAGCTGCGTCGCCTGGCTGGAGTGTCGGCTGCTGCCGGCAACTGAGGCGCAGCAAAACTACGACACTTTGTTCGGCGAAGTAGTGGCAGCGGCAGCTGACAGTCGAGTCTTTTATGACGGTCGCTGGCATTTCAGCGCCGAAAACCGCGCGCTTCACACTTTGCATCATCTTGGCGGCGGGCAGTTCGTGACGGTTGCGGACAGCTTCAGCGCCAAAATGCCTTAAGCGCATTCACTACCTTAGCGAGGAAAAGCATGAAATTTAAAAGTTACGCGGCCATGAAGGCTGGAGAAGCGCTTCAACCCTATGAGTACGATCCCGGCCCGCTGGCCGCGGAAGATGTCGAAGTTGAAGTCGATTACTGCGGCGTGTGCCACTCCGATCTCTCGATGATCGACAACGAGTGGGGCATCTCGGCCTATCCGCTGATCGCCGGTCATGAAGTGATTGGCCGCGTGGTTGCGCTGGGCGACAGCGCTAAAAATAAAGGCCTGAGCATGGGCCAGCGCGTCGGCATCGGCTGGACGGCGAAAAGCTGTCAATATTGCGACGCCTGCATCAACGGCGAGCAGGTTAACTGCGTCAACAATAACGTTCCCACCATCAGCAACCATGGCGGCTTCGCCAGCCATTTACGCGCCAACTGGCAATGGGTTATTCCGCTGCCGGAAAATCTGGACGCGGCGACCGCCGGTCCGCTGCTGTGCGGCGGCATCACCGTCTTTAAACCGCTGCTGATGCATAACATTACCGCCACCAGCCGCGTAGGCGTGATCGGCATCGGTGGTCTTGGGCATATGGCAATTAAACTGCTGCGCGCGCTGGGCGCGGAAGTCACGGCCTTCAGTTCGTCGCCTTCCAAAACTGAAACCATTAAGCAGATGGGCGCGGACTACGTCGTCAACAGCCGCGATCCTGAGGCGCTGAACAAGCTGGCCGGTCAGTTCGACCTGATCATCAGCACCGTCGCGGTGGATCTTGACTGGCAGCCCTATTTTCAGGCGCTGGCAGCCAATGGTCGTTTCCACACCGTTGGGGCGGTGATGAAGCCGTTCGAGGTGCAGGCGTTCAACCTGATCCTCGGCGATCGCGGCGTGACGGGCTCTTCTACCGGTTCGCCGGGCCAGCTGCGCTCGCTGCTTCGTCTGGCGTCGCGTGCGGATGTCGCGCCGACCGTGGAATATTTCCCGATGTCGAAAATTAACGACGCTCTCGATCACCTGCGCGCTGGCAAGGCGCACTACCGCATCGTGCTGAAAGCGGACTTCTGATCGAACAGCGCGCTCTCGGGCGCGCTGTTTTATTACATCAGGCCTTCCGATTTCATCGCGGCGATCACTGACGGACGCTGCGCATGAGTCGCAGCAAAGCGCTGCATCGCCGGCCAGCGATCCAGGCTGAAATCAACCACGCGGAACCAGCTCAGTACGTTGAACAGATAGGCATCGGCAATGGTGAAGTGGTCAGCGTATAAATAGCGGTTATCCCCCAGCGCTTCCGCCAGCCAGTCCAGACGTTTGGTCAGCGTCGCCGTCGCAGCCGTCTTCCATTCCGGCGTCATAGCCGGGTTGAAAAACGCTCCAATGCCTTTGTGCAGCTCGGTGGAAATAAAGTTCATCCACTCCAGCACCGCATAGCGCGCTTCGCCGCCTGTCGCCAGCAAATGGCTTTCCGGCTTCAAATCCGCCAGATACTGGGCAATAACGGCGCCCTCGGTCAGCACGTGGCCGTTGTCGAGCTGCAATGCCGGCACATAACCTTTGCTGTTGATCGCCAGAAAATCGTCGCCTTCCGCGGTACGTTTGGTTTTTAAATCCACGGCAACGGAGGTATGCGGCAATCCGGTTTCGTGCAGAACGATGTGGGTCGTCAGCGAGCAGGCGCCCGCTTTATAGAACAGCTTCATGTCGTTGTTATCCCTGTTTTGTTTTTTGCTGCCGCAGTCTACGGCAGCGCGGACCGCTTGCGCCATTGCCTTTTGTGCTAACAGGCTGGATTAATGTCTCTTCTTTCAATCAGGAGAGCTGTTACCTGTTTAAACCCTGCGGCGAATTACAGGCCATAGCCTAAACTTACTGTTCGCCTGCGGGGTGCCGCAGCAGATGATAGCCAGCCTGAGCTGGCTGGCAGGATGCACTGACGGGAGAAGATATGCTGTGGTTGTGGAACGCTGGAATCGTATTACTGACCGTCGTAGCGATGGAGATTACCGCCGCGCTGTCGCACAAATATATTATGCACGGCTGGGGGTGGGGCTGGCACCGATCGCATCATGAGCCGCATAGCGGCTGGTTTGAGGTCAACGACCTGTATGCCGTGGTGTTCGCCGGGCTGGCGATTCTCTTGATCTACCTGGGCAGTCGCGGCGTCTGGCCGCTACAGTGGATAGGCGCAGGCATGACGCTTTACGGCCTGCTCTATTTTATTGTGCATGACGGGCTGGTGCATCAGCGCTGGCCCTTTAAGTACATACCGCGTCGCGGCTACTTTAAGCGACTCTATATGGCGCATCGTATGCACCATGCGGTGCGCGGGCGGGAAGACTGCGTTTCCTTCGGCTTCCTCTATGCGCCGCCGCTGGCGAAAATACAGGCGACGCTACGCCAGCGCCACGGTCGTCAGCCTAACGCGGACGCTGCCAAAGCTCGGCCGGACGCGGCGGCGAAGCGGCCGCCCGAGACCTGATCGCCTGCGCCGCACCCGCCGCCAGCAGCAGGAGCTTCTCCTGTTTGCTGGTGGACTGGCGGCGATCCCAGGCGGTTTCGCCCGCGCCGTAAACCTTAACGCCAATGCGGCGATAGACCTCTTTCGCCGTGGCGATCGCCCAGGCGGAGCGCAGCGGCAGCCCAGCCAGGCCTGCTGAAGCGGAAGCGTAATAGGGCTCCGCTTCGCTTACCAGCCGCCGCGCCAGTCCCGCCAGCATCGATCGATGCGCGCGATCGGCAAAGTGAAGTCGATCGAGACCGGCCTCTTCCAGCCAGCTTTCCGGCAAATAGCAGCGGCCGACGCGCGCATCCTCGACGATATCGCGCGCAATATTGGTCAGCTGAAAAGCGATGCCGAGATCGCAGGCGCGATCCAGCACCGCCTCGTCGCGCACCCCCATGATTTGCGCCATCATCAGCCCGACTACGCCCGCGACGTGGTAGCAGTAGCGCAACGTATCCTGCAGCGTTTCATAGCGCGCGCCGCGCACGTCCATGGCGAACCCTTCCAGATGGTCAAAGGCGTAAGCGGGGGAAATGCCGTGGCCGAGCGCCACCTCCTGAAAGGCGGCGAACGCTGGTTCGTGCATTTGCGCGCCCGCATAGGCCTGCCGGGTTTTGCACTCCAGATTCGCCAGGCGCTGCTGGGGCGTCTGCGCCGAAGGGATCTCGCCGGGAAAGCCAAGCTGCTGGTCGTCGATCACGTCGTCGCAGTGCCGGCACCAGGCGTAGAGCATCAATACGCTGCGGCGCGTTTTGGCGTCAAACAGCTTCGAGGCGGTAGCAAAACTCTTCGAGCCCACCTCCATCGTCTCCACGGCATGGTGCAGCAGCGTCGGATTATTCATGCAGATCCTCCAGCATCAGGCTTGCGGTGGCTTTGGCAGAACCGATCACGCCGGGAATGCCCGCACCTGGATGCGTGCCTGCGCCGACCAGATAGAGATTGCGAATATGACTGTCGCGGTTATGCGGCCGGAACCAGGCGCTCTGACGCAAAATCGGCTCGACGGAAAAGGCGGAGCCCTGATAGGCGTTAAGCTCGTCGCGAAAATCGAACGGCGTAAAGATGCGATGAGTCACCAGCTGGCTGCGCAAGCCGGGCATATAGTGCTCTTCCAGATAGGCGAAAATACGATCGCGCAGGCGCGGCCCCTCAACATTCCAGTCCAGATCGGCGGTGCCGAGGTGGGGCACCGGTGCCAGCACGTAGTAGCTGCCGCATCCCGGCGGCGCCAGCGAAGGATCGGTGACGCAGGGCGCGTGAAGATAGAGAGAAAAATCTTCTGCCAGTCCGTCGCGGTTGAAGATCTCGTCAATCAGCTCGCGGTAGCGCGGGCCAAAGCAGACGGTGTGGTGCGCCAGCTGATCGTGATGGTGGTTCAGGCCGAAATAGAGCACGAACAGCGAATTGCTCATGCGCTTGCCCTTCAGCTTTTTGGCCTGCGCGGCGGCGGCGGGATGTTTGCCGAGCAGATCGCCGTAGGTATGCACCACATCGGCGTTGGAGGCGACCGCACGGGTCTCGAATACCCGGCCATCCTCCAGATGCACGGCGGAAATCGCGGCGTCTTTCGCCTCTATATGCCTGACGCGGGCGTTCAGCTCCAGCGTGCCGCCTAAATCCTGAAACAGCTTCAGCATGCCCTGCACCAGCGCGCCGGTGCCGCCGCGCGGAAACCAGACGCCCCATTCGCGCTCGAGCGCATGGATCAGGGTATAGATCGACGAGGTGGCGAAGGGATTGCCGCCGACCAGCAGCGAATGAAAAGAGAACGCCTGACGCAGCTTATCATCTTCGATAAAGCTCGCTACCTTGCTATAGACGCTGCGCCAGGCCTGCAGGCGCGCAAGCTGCGGCGCGGCGCGCAGCATATCGCGGAACGACAGAAAGGGAACGGTGCCGAGCTTAAGGTAGCCTTCGGCGAACACGGCGCGCGAATAGTCCAGGAAGCGCTGATAGCCCGCCACGTCGTCTGGATTGAATTTGCGGATCTCCGCCTCCAGCCGCGCCTGGTCGTTGTCGTAGTTAAATACCTCGCCCGACTCCCAGCAGAGCCGGTAGAAGGGCGTCACCGGCAGCAGCTCGACATAATCGCTCATCGATTTGCCCGCCAGGGCGAACAGCTCTTCGATGGCGGAAGGATCGGTAATCACTGTTGGGCCTGCATCAAAGGTAAAGCCCTGATCCTGATAAACATAAGCGCGGCCGCCCGGCTTATCGCGCTGCTCCAGCAGCCGCGTTGGAACACCCGCCGCCTGCAGGCGAATCGCCAGCGCCAGTCCGCCAAATCCTGCGCCAATTACCGTGGTGTGCTTCATCGTGATGCTCTTCGTCCAGAAGGGTGAGTGAGAATAGCCTGCAGCGCCGCCAGTACCGGGACGGGCGGCTTGCCGCTAAGAATGCGCGCGCGGTCGGCCAGCGTAAGCCGTCCGGCGTAAAACCGGGCGATCAGCCCCTCAGGCAGCCCGTAAAAGCGCTGCATCACGCGCCAGCGCTGATCCCCGTCGGCCGCCAGAAACAGCATGCGGTTGAGCATGCGAAAGAAGCCCTGCTGCCGCCATGCTGCCTGCGCGAAGCGGTGGATACGCGGCGCGAGCGCCTCAGGGGAGAAATCGGCCTCTGTGGCGAGTGCATCCGCCAGCGCCGCCGCCAGCGGCAGTGAATAGCCGGTCGTAGGGTGGAAAAGCCCGGCGCGCAGGCCGACGCTGGGCGGCCGCTGGTGCCAGAAGCGGTCGAAGTCGCCCGCCAGGGTAATCGGCAGCGCGCCGCGCTCTTCGCGCATCAGCGTCTCCAGCTGCCAGCCCTGACGCGCGGCGTAGTCGCAGATATTCTGCCGCGCCTGCGCCGCCGCCAGCGAGGCGTCGTCGATATAGTGAGTATCCTCGATCAGCAGACGCGTCGGCGAGAGCGGCAGGGTATAGACGAAGCGATAGCCGCCCTGCTGGTCGACGGCGGCATCCATCAGAATCGGACCTTCAAGCCGATGCGGCTGGCTCAGGGTCCACTCCTGACCGAGAAAAGCCTGAAAGCCGATCTGCAGAGCGGCGTCGGGCTGATAGCCGCGGCCATCGATCACGGCGCGCGCGCGCAGCACTTCGCCACTGGCGAGCTGAACGTGGTCAGGCCCGCTGCAGGCGATGGTCTGGTTAAGCCGCAGCGCGTCGCCGAGCGTCGCGCGCAGCACCTCATCAAAACGGGCGGAAGTTATGCAGAAATAGCCGCTGTCGAGCTGGCGCGTCAGCTGAGGAAAGCGCACTTCGTAGTGCGGCCAGCGGTGCGCCACCAGCGGCGCGATCCACTGATGCTGCGAGACGCTGAGATCCTCTTGGTGGAAGCACCAGGTATGGTTGCCGCCCGCGCGGGCGTCGGCTTCAAGCACCAGTACGCGCAGACTGGGCTGCTGCTGTTTAAGCCGCAGCGCCAGCAGTCCGTTCGCCAGCCCGGCGCCGAGCAGCAGCAGATCATACTGCGATGTCATAGCACTTCTCCGCACGCACCGGCTGGCGCGACAGCAGCGCGCGTTCGGTAATATCGGCTGCGCGCTCGGCGCCGCCGCAGGTCGCCAGCTGCGGCTGCAGGCGCGACATGCGCTGTTTAATCGCCCGATCGTCCAGCAGGCGACGCAGGCGTCGCGCAATCTGATGGCTGGTGGAGAAGCGCGACGCGCGTATCCCCAGGCCATGGTGCGCCAGACGCGCGGCGATGCCGGGCTGATCGAACGCCAGCGGAATCGCCAGCAGCGGCGTGCTTTGCGCAACGGCGTCCAGCACCGTATTCAGACCGCCGTGGGTAATGGCCACGTCCGCCTGCGCCAGCGCGGCGCGCTGGTCGACGAAATCCGTGACCTGGGCGGCGCCGGCGCGCAGCAGTTTTCGCGCCTGGAAATCGCTCAGGCCGCCGCAGTGGGCGATCAGCAACTCCGCCTGCAGTTCACGACAGGCTTTCGCCAGAGTTTTAAACAGCCCATAGCGGCCGCCCTGCAAGGTGCCGAGGGAGGCGAAAATGCGCGGCTGGCCGCCATTGCCGAACAGCGGCGCTGCTGCGGAGGTCGCCGGTTCGCGCAGCGGGCCGGTGGCGTGGAAATGTGCGGGCAGTTCGCCGCGCGGAAAGTCGAGTGCGTGCGGCAGCTGGCTGATTTGCGCCAGCGGTGACAGACACTGATGCGACTGACGGCGGTCCGCAAGGCCGAAAGAGTCGGCATGACGCGCCAGCACGCGATCGTGGCTGCGCATCAGCCAGTCGTAAATTTTTTCGCTGGAGGCGAAGCGCTCGCGCGCGGCGCTGCTGGTGCCCCACAAAAAGGGCATCACCGGCAACGGAAAATGCGCTTCGCGGTTTACAGGCAGCGCGCAGGCGACCGAAACGAATGGCAACTGCAGCGCCTCCGCCACCAGTCCGCCTGCTGGCGCCATCTGATCGACAATAACGCCGTCTACCGCCAGCGCCCGCAGCGCATCCGGTAGCTCCCGGCACAGCATATCGGTGCTGCTGGCCATATCGCGGATCAGGCGCAGAATGCCTAATCCCCCAGGATGGGCCGCCAGCTGCAGCGTACGATCGAGCGTGCCGGCAGGATGCGACGCCAGGCCGATGGCGTGAAAGCCGACGGCCGCATCGCTGAGCAGCGCGGCGACCTCCGCCTGCTGAATAAAGGTAATTCGATGGCCGCGCGCGATTAACCTCTGCGCCAGCGCCTGAAGCGCGCGCACGTGACTGTAAAAGGGCGGGGCGATAACCGCGAAATGGCTCATTCGTTTTCTCCCGCGCGCCGCAGCGGCGCGAGGCGCAGCTGGCGCAGGTTGGCGCTGCCGGTGCAAAAACAGGCGACGCGCAGCTGTTCGATCAGCGTCTCAAAATGCGTCACTACCGCGTCGGCGGAGTGCAGAGCGCTGCTAAGCACCGCCGCCGCCTGGCCGACCACGTCCGCGCCCAGACGCAGCGCTTTCGCCGCATCGATGCCGTCGCGAATGCCGCCGGAGGCGATAAGCGGCATGGCGGGCAGCCTGTGGCGCACGGCGCGCAACGCTTCATCGGTGGGAATGCCCCAGTCGGCGAAGGCCATCGCCACCGCGCGCTGCTGCGGCGTGCTGGCGCGTTCGCCTTCTACCGCCGCCCAGCTGGTGCCGCCCGCGCCTGCGATGTCGATCATGCTGACGCCCGCCTCGGCAAGCCGCTGCGCAACCTCGGGCGAGATGCCCGCGCCGACCTCTTTCACGATGACCGGCACGTCGAGCGTTTTAACCAGCTGCGCAATCGCCTGCAGCACGCCGCGCCAGTCGCGGTCGCCGCCGCGCTGCAGCGCTTCCTGCAGCGGATTAAGATGGACGATCAGCGCATCCGCTTCAATCATGTTTACCGCGTTCTGCGCCAGCCTGCGGCCCTGCTCGCCGAGAATCTGCGCGGCGCCCAGATTCGCCAGCAGCGGAATATCGGGGGCGATCCGGCGCAGGTCGCGCGTCAGGCCGAAATTGTTGTCGCTTTCGAGCGCCACGCGCTGTGAACCGACGCCCAGCGCCAGGCCAAGCGCCTGGGCCGCTTCGGCGAGATGGTGATTAATAGAGAGGGCGCGCGCCGCGCCGCCGGTCATTGAGCTAATCAGAAAAGGCGCCTGCATGGGGCGATTGAACAGCCGGGTGCGCAGATCGATCTGATCCAGGTGCAGCTCCGGCAGCGCGCAGTGCGTGAAGTGCCAGCGGGCGAAGCTGCCCGACGCAGGCGTGGTGTTACGCAGAACAATGTCCAGATGATCGTTTTTGCGTTTCGTCAGGTCCGTGTCCTTCATTGCTGCTCCATATACTCAGACGGGAAACGCGCGGTCAGCCGACCATAGCGAGTTTTTTGTCGAACCAGGCCTGCACGAAATGCCGGGTGGCGTAACCGCTGTCGCAGGCGGAAGCCAGATGGCGATCGGCGCGGCGCAGATGGTCGCGCAGCCGCTTCTCCACCGCTTTGCTGCCCAGCATGTTGACCAGCGTCGATTTCCCCACATCCTGATGAGCGTCTTTTCCAGTGTCGCTCTGACCGTCGGTCAGGTCGTCCAGCAGCTGGAAAGCCTGACCGAGATCCCGCGCAAAGCGGTGCAGCTTTTCACGCGATGCCAGCGGCGCGCCGGCGGCCACCGAAGCCATCTGCATCGCCGCGCTGAACAGCGCGCTGGTTTTGAAATGGTTAGTGAGCTGAATCGCGTCGGCGCTGCGCGGCTGGCCGCCTTCGGTCAAATCGCGAAACTGTCCCTGCACCAGCCCCTGAATGCCGACGGAGTGGGAAAGCTCCGCCACAGCCTGGGTTTTCGCCTGGCTGCTGATGCCGTCCGCCATCGCGATAACGCCAAAGGCGCGGCTCAGTAAGGCGACGGCGGCCAGAATCGCCACCGGCTCGCCAAACTGGCGATGGATGGTCGGGCGGCCGCGCCGCAGTTCGGCGTCGTCCATGCAGGGAATATCGTCGAGTATCAGCGAGGCGGCATGCACCATCTCTACGGCGCAGGCGAAATCGAGCAGGCCGCTGAGTTCGTCGCGGTAGCCCAGGTCGTGCGCGGCCAGCATCAGCAGCACCGGCCGGATGCGTTTGCCCGGCGCCAGCGCCCCTTCGCGCATCGCGAGTCCCACGCAGTCGCGTTCGCTTTCTACCGGCAGCAGTCGATCGAGACGCTGTTCGATACTGGCGAGTAACATCAGGGGATCGCTGTAAATTAGGGTAGGATCTCTTTCAGCAAAAATGGTCATGATGGCAGTCCTTACTTGCAGGTGAGCGTCGGCCTGTCGTAATTGCAAATGAACAAAGTGGCGCAGAAGGAGCCATCTAAGAAAAAGTGAATCCTGTTATTTTTAGCACCACCGTAAACTGAACATTGTTGTTTTGTTTTGACGCGGCGGTGCAATAAAGCGTAGACGAGAATTGCCGCTCTGACGGGTGAAACGGAGATAAGTGGCAATAAAATAATAATTTTATTCACGAACTAAGTGCGGCGTCAGAAGGCGCAGGCCCTTCGGACAGCATCTGGTTAAGCAAAGCGACGGCCTCTTTAACCTCCTGTGCCGTGAGCGCGCCATCTTTCGCGAAGCGAACCACGCCCTGCGCGTCCAGCAGAATGACCGTAGAGCCGTGCGGCGTCAGCTGCCAGCTGTTTCGCGCCACGCCGCTGCTGTCGATAACAAAATGCTGCCAGGGCGCGTCGCGCTTGCTCGATTTGATGCTGCGCTCGACGAAAATCGCGCTGCCGGGGATTGCATCGTCTGTATTAACGATGGTGGTGGTCTGAAAGCGGCTGCGCGGAAAGTTCGCCTGCTGAATGGCGGCGATCAGCGGCGCGTTTTGCTCTTTGGCCGAAAGCCGTCCGGCAACGTGGATCACCATACGGACTTTGCCGGTCAGCGACTGGCTGCTCCAGCGCTGATAGCCCAGCATCTCATGTTGCATCACCAGTTCGCCCTCGTTGGCGATAAAGACTGGCGGAAGGGTTTTGCCCGTTTCCACGCTGTGCGCGGCGGTCAGGCCGGGAACAAGCAGGCAGATAAGCAGCAGAGAGTAGGGTTTCACGCAGCCTCGCACGCAGAAGGATGAGCCTCAAGCCTGGGTGAAAATCTGCCGCTTCGCCAGTCAGGAAAAAAATGAATTTTACGCTTAGCTCAAATTTTAATCACCCCTTCAATGCGCCAGATCAAACAACGCGCGGTCAAAGGATTCGATGATGCAGAGAATCATTGGCAAAAGGAGACGTATATGAAAAGTGAGTTAATGACCCTGTCTGAATTCGCGCGCTACCTGGGCGTCTCTCCGCTGAGGCTGGTGCGCGCCTACTGTAATCGCGGATCGCTGGACGGGGTGCCGTTGCCCGAGCCGGTAAAAAACGTGGCATTCAGAGAACGCTGCTGGTCGCGCGAGCAGGTGCGCCAGTTCCGGCATACGCTACAGCGCGCGCGTCACCACGGATAAAGAAAAGGGAAGGTTTTCACCTTCCCTTGCTTTAACTGCCACTGACGGTTCCGCTCATCACGCCGGTCGCTTCCGCATCCACCAGAAAGCAGATCAGCGTGGCGTCGCGCTCGGCGGTTACGGCCGGCAGCGCTTCGGTGTCGCCGGCCACATCGCCTTTATGCAGGCGCTGCCCTTCCAGATTCACCACGCCGTCCAGCACCGCCAGCCAGGGCGCGAAGCCGGGAAGAGCGGGTACTTCTAGCGTGTTGCCGCGCTCCAGCCGCACGTCGTAAATATGCACCGCCTGACGCAGCGTCAACGGCGCGGCGCTGCCTTCCGGCCCTGCCAGCCACGTCCAGGCGTTATGGGCGACACCGTCAGCGCGCTCCAGCAGCTGGGTTTTCGCTTCGCCGCCGGCGCGCGCCGGACGGATAAACGCCTGCAGCACTTCGGCTTCAATCAGCGGCGCGGACTCTTCGTGCCGCAGGCCTTCGCCCGCATTCACCACCATTACCCGTTTCGCCGACAGCGGCGTGCGTTCGCCCTGCAGGTCGGTATGCTGCACCGAGCCGCGCCAGACGTAGCTGAGGATGTCGTCGTTCACATGCTCGTGCATCGGAATGCGCGCGCCGAGTTTCAGCGTCGTCATATCGACAATCGCCAGCGGCCCGAAGCGTTCGCCCGGGCGCAGACGGCGAATGGTAAAGGGACCATATTCAAACAGCTGGCCGCGATGGGCACGCACAACATTCATCATCTTCTCCCGTTATGAGCTTATAAAGCGATGATAAACCGATCGGGAAAGATGAGAAGGAGGAGGATTTGCTGAGAGAGTTCAACTTTTTTGAATAAGCTGCCCGTCGCGGGGACGGGCAGCAGACGCCTTTATTTGCCCTGTTCGTCACTCTCGCCGAGGAAGAAATACCACAGCGGAATCGACATCAGACCGGTAAAGACCGAGGTATAGAGAAGTACCATTAACGCCTGAGTGACGTACATCATCAGCGACCAGTCGCTAAAGGCGATCTGATACTGCTCGATAACGCCGCTGATAATGGCTTTGCCCATCACCGTGCCGACAATCAGCCATAAAATCACCACGCTGCGCAGGAAATAACGCATCTCTTTCTGCTTTGCAGCGAAGCGTCCGCGCACGATACCCAGCGGGGACTGCTGCTCCAGCGGCGTTTCCGGCTGCGGCATGGCGGCGCGCTGCGCCTTGCGCCAGCGCAGCAGATCGATAGCGATAAACGCCAGCAGGCTGCCCCCCATTACCGGCAGCGCCCAGCCCAGCGCCAGCGCAACGATCAGCGCGGCGGCCTGCGCATAGCGCGGCATCGCCAGCCAGGCGACAAGGAGCGTTTGCGCCGGATTCTGCGCGGGCAGCGCCGGGCGACGGATCCACCACATGCGATAGCCGAGCGCGATGGTGGCGCACAGACCCAGGCCGAACAGGGCCAGCAGCAGCTGGTTCGGCCAGCCGAACAGCACGCCCATGTGGGCGTCGACGCCCCAGCGCGTCAGCTTTGCCACCAGCGGAAAATGCGCGAATTCCACGCGGTCGACGATGGCGAACGTGGCGGGATCTACCGAAACGGCGTCAACCTGACTCGGCCAGCTGCGGTCGATCTCGCTTACCGTCCAGGCCTGGCCCTCTGCTTTCGGCTGGCGCAGCTCCAGTTTCGCGGCGCGGATGTCGCTGCGGCGCGCGGCGCTAAGCACGCTGTCCCAGTCGGCGTCCGGCGCATTTACCGCTCTGGCCGGCTGCGCTGGCATCGCCATACCGCTCATATCCATGCCGTCCATCTGCGGCATAGCATGATGATCGGCATGGGGATCGGCGCTGGCGGCGGGCGCGCTGGCGTCCAGCGCGGTGCGCACCTGCGGCGTCATCCAGCCCAGTTCGCTGCGCATTTTATCAATATTGCCGCCCGCCCACTGCGACCAGGTGAGGCCAGTCACCGAGAAGAAGAGCAAACCCAGCGCCAGCGCCAGGCCAAGCGTTACATGCCAGTGGCGGGCGAAGGCGAAGCCCGACACGGGCTTTTTCATCTTTCTGCGCGGGCGCGTGCCGAGCCACAGCACCAGTCCGCCGAGCGCGGCGACCCACAGCCAGGAGGCGGCCAGCTCGCTGTAAATTCGACCGACGTCGCCCAGCAGCAGGCCGCGATGCAGCTGATCCAGCCACATGCGCAGCGGCAGCACGCCGCTGGTGCCGTAAACCGTCATATCGCCCTTGACCTGCAAGGTGTAGGGATCGATAAACACCGAGCGCGATTCTGACGGACCAAGGTCGTTCTGGCTGAACTGCACGCGCGTGGTCTCCTGCGCGCCAGGTGCCGGACGTACCGCATAAACAGGCGCCGCCTCGCCGATATGGCGTCGCGCCGCCGCGACCTGCGCCGAAAGCGGCTGCGCCGTTCCCTGCGGCTCGGTGGTCAGCGCGGAAGCGTAAAGAACATTCTCAATCTGCGGCGTCAGCACATACAGCGTGCCGGTCAGCGCCGCAATAAAAATAAAAGGCGCGATAAACAGCCCGATGTAAAAGTGCAGGCGGCGCAGCAAAGTGAATAACGAGCCGCGCGGCGGCGCCGTTTCCCGAAGTGATGACATAGCACATCCATTTTTATTCAGTTAAAGACGAACCCGCTTCCGTCGCTTTACACGGCGGAATGGCAGGCATTCTGATTAAAAAACGCAGCGGGAAGGCGGGGCGCGAGGCCGGTAGACGCGGCGTTCGCGTCGGCACAGCGGCGGGTCCGCGCGCAGCATCGAGGGCGGCGCGCGCGAAATTAGCATCATCAGCCAGAGAAGGGGAACCGCAGCCCAGATCATCAGCGGCACATGCACCAGCAGCTCGCAGTAGCCGCAGGCGACGCCCTCTTCGCCCGACATCATATGGCCGGAAGGCATCATGCCGTCGTCCATATGATGCATCATCGGCATGGTATCGGCGCTGTGCGACATCGCCATCACTGGGGCGGCCATCGCGCCGCCGTGGCGTGCCATCAGATCCTTCGACACCACGGGCGCGACGAACAGCAGCAGCACCGCCAGGATAGCCAGGCAGGCGCTGAGTCGCTGTTGCAACGGGGTGAAAAAGGTCATGAAAACATCACTGGCTGGTAAACGTCAGGCGCTATTTTAACGCGTTACGGTTCTCAGCGGGGCTAATTCTGTAAAAATTCTTAGGGTATACGTGTACAGCCTGACGTCCGCCGCGCATGCCCTAGAGAACCGAGCTGCCAAGACGATCGCTAAGCAGCTCCAGCGCGGCGGAGCCTGCCAGCGAGTTGCCGATGGCGTCCAGACCTGGCGACCAGACCGCAATGCTCATTTTATTGGGAATGACAGCGATAATGCCGCCGCCGACGCCCGACTTCGCCGGCATGCCGACGCGCCATGCGAACTCGCCCGCGCCGTCATACATGCCGCTGGTGATCATCAGCGCGTTAATCTGTCTCGCCTGGCGCGGCGTGATGATTTGCGCGCCATCGGCCGTTTTGCCCTGGTTGGCCAGATAGACGAAGCTGCGCGCCAGCTCGATACAGTTCATCGACAGCGAGCAGAATTGACGTAGAAAGTTGTAATAAATACAGAGGGTTGCGGTTAAGCGGTTTTCTTGTGGGGCATGGGTGGGGCATTTTGTGAAAAATCAGCGTTCAGGATAGCGACCTGATCGTGATTATTCTCGGTCATCCATTTACCGTAAACGTTGTAAAGCATCTGCGCCGAAGAGTGGCCCATCTGGTGAGCAACAAAGTTAGGGTTGGCTCCTGCCGCAAGTGCCCAGCACGCAAAAGTATGCCTCGTTTCATATGACTTCCTCATCCTGACGCCTGCCTTCCTGAGCATCGTTCGCCATGCAGCGTTTATTGTCCCTGATGTGTACCAGTCTGCTGTTCCTCCGTTGCGGGTTGTGATCCTCGGAGAGAACACGAAAGTACACAGGTCAGTTCGCGTCGTCTCCTTCTGCCGTAGATGAATTGTTACCTCATGCTGTTGACCCATTCTCGTCAGCGCCATCTGTGACTTCAGCGCCTCAATGGCAGGGGCAGTCAGCTGAATGGTCCTGATGCCGGAGTCTGTTTTCGGCGGGTTGAAGTAATTCGTCATCGACTGCCCGCGCACTATCTTCACCGTCCAGTCCACAGTATCGATATCTTCCCATGCCAGAGAGATAATCTCGCCATGCCTCATGCCGGTATTAACGGCAAATATGATGAGATTTGTCATCTGCTCGGTGGGAGAGGCGGCAATCACCCTTGCGTACTCATCACGCGTTAGCGGGTCAGGGTCGGGTCTGGATTTTTTCAGCGGTGCAAAAGTCTCCATCGGGTTTCTCTGCACATAGCCATTTGCGGCGGCAAACGAAAACATTCCCTTCAGGCAGGCGAAGTATGAATTCACCGTTGGCACCGTTCTGCCTCTTCCGGACGGTGCCGGGTTTCTTCCTCGCGGTCGCTGTATCCCCGTCAGCATCTCCTTTCTTGCAATCAGTATGTCTTCCTGTGTCACCGAGTCAGCCATCTTTTCATGACCGATCACATCCAGGCACGAACCGATATATGACCTGTAATGCCTGAGTGCGTTTGCGGTAAGGTCCATTTCCTTCACTGAAAGCCATTTGTTGGCCAGCTCTGCCAGTGTCACCAGTCTTCTCTTTACGCCATATTTCCCGGCGTTCGGGGAGTCAGGAAACTGATCCGGATAACTGAAGTTGCCGGTCTTTACCTGATAACAAACTGAGGCTCTCAGCTCTCCTGCTGCCTTCCTGTTCTTTGGGGTATCAGGCAACCCCAGACTCTCCCTGACTCGCTTCCCTTTATAGATGAACCATATGCGCAGAAACCCTCCGTGGTTTTCTACGCCTGTGGGGTATTTAGCCATCACTGCTCCTCGTTGTTGAAAGGGAGTCCATTTAAGCAGAAATGCGGCGGCGGATCGCCGGGCGCTGTTTCTCAATCCATTTATTTATTTCTGGCAGGCAGTACATGATCGGGCTGTTTTCTTTCGGCGAGAGGTCGGGAGCCACGTGGCGATACTCCTTCCCCTCAAGCCAGGTTGACCGGCGCGCGTGCTGAATCATGTGCTTGGTCATGCCGGTTACTGTGGTAAGAACGGCCTCGGAAACCCATTTATTGGGCATCAGCTGAATTACGTTTTCCATATCTACTCCTTATCCGGCCAGTACCAGGCCACGGCTAAGCAAATAAAAACGGCGAGCCATATGAGGAACTCGCCGGGGGATATGTCGTGGATGGTGCTCACAGCCATTCGCCCACGCTAGCGGCGAGGTGCGTGATAGCCTTTCTTGTAAGGCTCATGATGTTTGGGTCATCTATCTCCACCGTAAAGCTGCATGCACAAGCCGGCTCGGTTACAAGGATTAACTTCGGGCCGTAGTGAATGCTCATATCCATCTGTCTGGCCAGTTGAAAGGCGTCGACGTTCATTCTCAGGGGGTTCCATGGCGTGTAAACCACAGGGTCGATAAGTATGCTTCCTTGCTCATCGAATCCGAATGTACGATGCCCTGCAGCCTTAGCCGCCAGCTCTAATACCTCTTCGTCAGACATAACAACTCCTCACGCAGAGCGCGATAGTGAATAGGGGGAAGGGGGATTAGGCTGGAACTGCTAAGGTCTGCTTGATGGCTTCGCGTACTGCCTGAACAATGCGTTCGAGATATTCGTAATCAGGATTGGGAACGGTAGGCCAGTTGGCGTGCCAGGGCTCATCTCCGAACACCTTACGAAGAGATGAATGGCTGTGCCAGTTGCAAACCCTGTCTTTCACGTCATCCGCACCATCAGCCTCATCCCAATATTCGCGGGCCTCAAATTGGTCTATTTCGTTCTCTCGGCGCAGCTTTAAAATTTCCTTTTTCACGAAAGCAATATTGGCTTCGTTATCTTCTCCTTCTATGGTTGAACGAATGCCTCGGCTAAGGCAGTTAATCAAGTATGAGTCGTTACAGTCGATGAAGAATTCTTGAATCGTCCTGTCAGACATACCGCCCCAGTATGACGTCCATGATTTACCGAAGCAGGTAATAGTGATGTTGCCGACGCCCGGCTTGATGTTTTCAATCATTACTTTGACGGGATCGAGTGAGGCGACCTCAGTGATAACTAACTGCTGAATATTGCTCTGTGTAACTTTCACTGGCTTATCTCCTTATCCACCTGCCGCACATAGAATGACAACCAGCGCTTTGCTGGAAACGTACCGGGCGGGAGGCATTGAATTGTTCTGGCGTGTTTGTCGAGAAGGCGGGTAATGATGCGGTCGTGTTCAGACTTGGGCCGGCCGTCGATGGCCTTGATGATTTCAGCTCTGCACTTCCTTGCTACGGAGCGAATGGCATTCTCCGCCGCCAGTGCGTCCAGCTTTTGACGCAGGGCGGCTATCTCCTGCTTCAGGTCATCTATATTTTCCATTTAAACCCCCTTGAACTCACCATGAAGATTTGATGCTGCCGCACAGTAGGCTGAGTAAGCCTCTTGCGGAGTTGAGAAATATCCAAGACCGTAGCTTTTCCCTTGCCTACCAATGCGAGCCATCCATTTGCCGCTTTTCTTGTGCAGATAAACACCTTTGTAACCAGATGAGTTATTCCGGTTCATTCCTCGGTTGCATTGGTTATCAGACTTAGAGCAATCACGAAGGTTTTCAATTCGGTTGTCTGTTTTTACGCCGTTAATGTGGTCGATTTCCCCGGTCGGCCAAGTTCCATAAAAAAGGAACCAAGCCATCCTATGAGCCTGTATCCTCCTGCCTAGTACCTTTACTTGCAGATGGCCTGTGCCACAGGTGGTCTCCGCTCTTTGGCCAGGAGTGTCTCGCTTCCTCTTTGTTACCATGCGATATATTTCTCCGGTCTCTGCGCTGTAACTGAAGCAACGCAGAATCTCTGATGAATAATCTACTTCACTCATCTGTCATCTCCTGTGCCGCTGAGCGGCGAAATAGTTAGTCCTGCACCACAGCGCCAAACCTCCCGCGCCGCTCTGTCGTGTAATCCATCCACAGCACGCCCGGCTTCGTGACGATGATGCGGGGAAGGGGAGGGCGCACAGCCGTCTCTCTGGCTACCTGCCGCAACCGGCGCTCTTCCATGAGCTGATACTTTCTTACCGGCGTTAATCTGCGCTCGTGCTCCTCACCTCTCCTCGCCGCCTGCGCTGCTTCCTGTGCAGCTAAGGCGACCTGCTGACACTTCCTCTGATGCGGCGTCATCTGCTCTGTACGCCACAGAAACCTTTCCTTTTGTATTTCTGACAGACGTGCGTAATGCGCCGATTCGAGCGGTGTTAAAGTCATACAGGTGCCTTAGTAGAGGGTTAAATCAGAAGGGGATCGATTCGTCGTAATCAGGTTCGGTAGATTGACCACGCTGCTGCTGCGGCCGACTCTGCTGCTGGCCGTTCTGCTTTGGCGGCAGGTCAATATCTCGCACGAGAATTGTAGGGATGGACGCCTTACTGCCGTCGTTCTTTTCCCACTCTTCGATGACAAACTCGCCTGTCACAGTGACCTTCGCGCCTTTAAGTATGGAGGTTGAAAGCTTCTCAGCCATCGCGCCGAACATCTTGCATTGCAGCCAGGATGTTTTCTCGTTGTCACCAAAGCCTGACTTGGCCGGCAGAGAGAATGTCGCGATGTGCTTACCGTTAGGGGTGACACGCAGGAATGCGTCTTTCCCGACGTTGCCTGCGATTGTGATCGTGTTGATTGGCATTATGCTGTGGCTCCTTCAAGTTCTGACTTTTTGATTTCGTACACCTCCTGCGCCTTAGCCTGCTCTGGCGTGCCATCCAGCATCTGCCAGGCCTTGGCGAAAGCAGTCTTCAGCTCAGGTAGGGTTGATTTGGTGTGCGCTGCCTCGGTGAAAGCCTTCAGGACGGCTTCTGGTGTCGGTGCGGGTTTCGGCTGCAATACCTGCTTAGCGTGGTTCTGCTGATGCTTGTGCTCGTCTGTGTCGGCGTCCTTGGCGTCATCAATGCCAAACAGGCCGTTAAGGCAGTATTTGCGGGCGTAGGAGCTGGTTGCGCCGGTAACCTGCGCATCATCCATGCCTTTCTTGTCAGCTGCTTCACGGGCCATTGCGGTAGCGCTGTGCGTGGTCTCGCCATCTGTAATCGATGCCGTAGCCCTGACATAGTAGCGATCGCCAATCAGGACGATTTCATCTGAGATGGAAAGGAACAGCCCGCTAAGCAGCGGCTTTACTGCCTCCAGAATGTCTTCGCAGCTTCGATATTTGTATTTACCGAACGTATTGGTCTGGTTCTTTGGGGCATTCAGCGTGCGCTGTATCTCGGCCAGCTTGGTGTAGAATTCCTTACTCATATGTCATCCCCATCTGCGCTGCCTGTTGCTCCGTACGGTAATCAGCAATCGCTTCCATTGCGGCTTGCTCGTAAGCCTGCTGGTCGCCCAGCGGACCCAACATGCCCATCATCAGGGCGATGAAATCTTCTTCGTCATGCTGCATTGCGTTTACTCCAGTTAGCCCAGTCTTCGTTCTGGCTCTCATGGAACCCGAGAGCGATTTCCGCTGCCCAAACGTATGCTTCGTGCATTCCGGCTTTATTGTCGGGGAAGGATGCTTCGTAGAGCTTTCCGAGGCGCTCACAGGGCTGCTGAACCAGCACGGTTCCGTTCACGGGGAGAATGTTCATTAGGGATTTCCTCTCTGATTCAGCGTGTCAACAAGGGAACGCCAGCCAGTGCGGAGGCGGCGAGTGATAACGTCTAACAGTGATTCATCAAACTGAGCGGAGCCCACGACGGCACCGCCCGCGATGGCATAGTTCATCGTGGGTTCCTTAATTCGTTTATGGTGGTGTCAAAAAGAAGGGCGCCATTGCGGCGCCCATGGGAGTACTACTGTCTGGTTGTAAGGATTTATCAAACCTGCTGTGCGTAACAGCGTCGAAGCGACTCAGTGAATCGCCTCTGCGGTGTTACTCGATATCTTCCAGGCTGTAATCCGAGAACACTTTATCAATATCCTCCTCGTCCCCAGCATTAAAAGTTCTCTCAACTGCATGCTGTTTCAGTTCGCCCCAGCAAACTCCCTCAACTGATTCAGGCCAGCCTTCAGCGGCCTCTTCTCGAAACTGATCGATAGCATCTTGAGCGTGTGATTCAGCTTCTCCGGCAGTTTCAAAGAGCTCAAAGCCGCATTCTGGGTCGTATGCAAAATACTTACTCATCCTCTTTCTCCTGTAGTGGTTACTGGCCCAATGCCTTAGATAGCGCCAACTCTGCTTTTTCCATCATCATTCGATGCTTATACGGCGCGCTTTCGCCTACGTCCATTTCGTACTGGCGCATTGCTTTTACAACCTCCTGCAGCGCCTCTAAAAGCTCAGGTCCCGCCGCTATCAGGTTGGCATTCTGCTCGCGCTTTGGTCCGCCGCATGAGGCGATATTTCTCCTCACTTTTGGCGCGCTTTCAGAAATCACTTGCTTCCCAGCTAATGAACCATCAACAACGGTCCATTTGCCTTCTGTACCATTAAATTCAATCATCTCATACCCTCGATAAATAACCCGCCACCATAAGCGCCCCGGTGACTATCCAGCAGATAATCCAGTCTGTGTTGCTCATTGTGGGCTCCAGTAAAAAGGCCTTACAGGCCCGTATTTGAAAATTTTCCGTGAAGTCTCTCAGATGCCTCCGAGTAAGCCTTGTGGGCCTCCTCAGGCGTTTTGAATTCGCCCAGTGGAATCTTTACACCGTGGCATTTGATCGTGGCTTTCCACTTCTTCGTTTGCTTGTTGAAGCCAACACCTTTATATCCAGAGGTGTTATTTTTCTGCGCAACACGATTCCACATGTTTTCCTGATTGGTAGCAGCTCGAAGGTTATTTTTGCTGTTATCGCTTTTGACATTGTTGATGTGATCAACGCATTCCTTAGGCCACTCACCGTACATGTATAGCCAGGCAAGACGGTGCGCGGCATAAAGAATTGCATCAACCCTGATATAAACGTATCCGTCCTGACGGATGTACCCGGCCACATCTCCGGGGAACTTCCATCCCTTCTGAATCTTCCAGCAAAACACCCCGGTTTCTTCGTCGTAGGTGAGTTGCTCCCTAAGTCGGGCTGCCGTGATTCTGCTCTGGTTCATAGATAGTTACCGTGCCGTTACGATGTCTTTAGATTTGCGATAGCCAGCTGCGTAGATGGAAACTTGCGGCAGGCACATGCCGTTTTCGATTTGGCCGCCGACATACTTCTCAGCGCCCGCCAGAATCTGCTTGTGATACTCCGTCTCTGTTTCTACAGCCTTGACTACGCGGTCAGCTGCCGGCCGTTTGCAGGCAATCTCAGCGCGGCTCAGTTCCACGCGACGCTGCGGCGCTTCCTGACTAAATGCGCTCGCCAGAATCGCTTCAATCTCACGCGCCTTAATAGCCTCTTCAGCCCGGCGAGCGTTGCGGCGTGACTTCGCGTTATCTTTTCCAACAGGGTTAAGTGATTTGCCATAGACGATGTTCGCCATAAATCCTCCGGTTAGTTACTGGCTGCACTGTCGCAACAATGCACTCAGTAACCACTGTTTGAGTTCGGTGCGTTCTCGGCACCTTCCGTAGAGCTTCCCGCTCGTTGTTACAAAGAGCTGCTATCCGTTTCGTACTGCGCCAGCGTCCTGCTGATGGAGAGATATTCACATATTGTGATTTAATGGTCAATCACAAATTGTGTATAAATTTAATATGACACGCTATGTGTGTGATTTTTTTGTGTATTTATTTTTCTACAGCCGCAAAAAACCCGTACAGCGCTCGACTCAGTGCTAAGATTTCATGGCTTAACAGGAGGAGGTTGGTGGCATGAGAAACAAAGATGTGGCTGACTTGCACAGGAAGATGATGCCTGAGGTGGGAGAGGTTCTTGGTAGGGGGACTATGGAGCTGCTGAGGGAGGGGCGGGCGATAACTAATCTGGCAATAAAGGAGAAGATAACAGGTCTTTATGCTGATAAAGCAGATGACATAGTAGTGCAGATGGCGCTGGCTCTGCTGTCGACGACGCACTGACGGTGCAGGTCAGGATTGCGGGCAAAAAAAACCGCCAGACCAGCGCTGGCGGTAACTTGTCGAGCAACAAGCAAAGTGATGGATATATTTCACTTTCATTATTGGCCGATATTTTTTTACCTGCAAGCGTAAGCGGCAAAAAAAGCCCGCACACGGCGGGCAAGAGTGATGCGGACAATCAGCTTGTTCCGGCCCTGAGGCCGTGTCTCTCTGGACATTAGTGTTATCGGCACGGCAGGAGATAGCTTTAGGGGTGGGCATGAAAAACCCGGTGCGGTGGCGGGTGCAGGAGTGGCAACGAGTTCACCATTGGTAAACCGTTTACCATTAATGACATCGTTAACCATAGGGATCGGTGTGGCGGGCAAAACTGAAGGTATTGAGATCTTCTACTGGTATATCAACGAGATAGGGTGGCGGTCATATGGGGATCGGCGCAATAAAAAACCCGGCGCTGTGGCCGGGTTTATTTGCAGTGTTGGCGATAAAACTTTAGCACCTTGTTAGGTGTAAAATCAGAAGATTCGAATCCTGATAGTACACGCTGAAAAACGCTTTCTTCCATATCAGCGTGTTTTTCCAATTCTCCGCTTTCTTCCCTAGAAACCACATTAGGGACTTTCCATACAATAGCATCGGCATAGAAAACATAACTGTCATGATGCACAAATGGGTGCTCTCCAGCACGTAAAATACATGCTGGATCGTGGTGTACTGGAGCCGGATATACCGTGGTGATATTAACGACCAGTACGCATTCGCAACCATGGACAGGATGGTACACTGGATCGTTACAAATGATATGTAGATGTTTAGACCCACCAACAGGGGCCAATACGGTGCCTTTCCTGTATGGTGAGTAAACTGTCATGCTAGCTCACTGCTGAATTTTTTGAGTTGGTCGCGCGCTCTCATTCTATCAAGGAGAGCTTCGGCTTCCGCTTCAGATTTCCCGCCAGCCATGAAAATGGATTTTGGATTGATCGCAACAGACGACCCGTGAGGATCTTGCCACTCAGAACAAATTCGGTGCGTTAATTCACAAAGCTCAAAGCGCTTATAATGACCAAACTCTGAGAAAACTTTATCCAGAATTTTTATATCAGCTCGGCTTAGCTCATCGAAAGCATCATCGTCTTCAAGCCCATGAACTGGCTTTTTGACTGAAACCTCATAATTCGATTCACCTTTTATCCAGTCATCCCAAGGTGATTCTTCAAGAGGGCTGCCTGACTTAAGCAGGTCATAGGTTCGTGACAATACAGGACCATTGTTCATGGACACTGCGCGGTCACCAGTCATTGAGTCGCCATAACTGATCATATACTCACGATCAGCCAGGTAAAGCAGTTTCATGAGTTTGATATATGCCATGCGCCCACCACGTTTCAACAGTAGGTAACCAGCCATTTGAGCTGCTTTATTTTCGCTGTACATACTCAACCTCCCAGACTACCTAATTAGTAATCTCAAGTGTGATTATGAATACAAGTGATGCTGTAGTCAATCAGGCTTATTGGCCTGTAACCCTTCAGCCTCATTTTACCCAAACGTATCTTCCGGCCTAAGCACCTGGCATCCAGGCGCCGCTGGCAATGAACCATACCAGGAGTGCTATCCCTGCTATCCCACAAACAGCAGGGAAGATGTATCCAATCTTCATTTCATCACCCAAACGTCTCTTCCGGCCACTGAGCCTTAACCACCTTGCCAATGATGCGGATACTGTGGTCGCAGTCCAGAATCCTGTATGCAGGGTTCAGCGGCACCAGGTAACTAACGCCACTGTCCAGCTCGTACTTCTTGAACGTTACTTCTGAGTCACCGTTCGCAGATGCAATACAGAAATCACCCGACTCTACCGGTTCAGCCGGATCAATCAGTATCAGCATCCCTTCAGGAAAGCTCGGGCGCACACCCTGTGGTGCCGTCATTGAATGTCCCTTTACCTCAAGCCAGAACGCTTTCTCACTGGCTTTCTTCGTCGTTGGCACCCATGCCTTAGCGTCACTGGCCGTGTAGCTGCCGACCTCGGCAAATGGGCCAGCCTGGACGTGCGCGAACAATGGATATTCATATTGTTTGAAAACTGAATCAGACTCATCACCAAACATGATCTTGGCTGGTGATACGCCAAGGGCAGAACCAAGGATTACCGCGTCGTCAGCACTTACCTTACGTGTGCCTAACTCATAATTCCCCAGACGAGACGGAGCCGCCCAACCGCAAAGTTTGGCTAGCTGTACCTGGCTAAGTCCTTTTGCTTCACGCAGGGACTTAATCCTTTCCCCGATTAATTCATGCATTGTTTTCATCCAATAAATTTACCACGGTTCGTGATTGCACTCCGTACACGAATTGAGGTTGACTGTTAATCACATTTTGTGTGTAATGGTGTTCTGTTTAACGCCAAGGAGAACGCAATGAACAACATTGCACAGCAGCGAAAGAAAATCGGAGTTTCGCAGGCTGTTCTTGCTTCGGCGATTGGTTGGGGACAGTCACGAATTGCCAACTATGAGCTGAATATCCGTACCCCTGGACTCAACGATTGTCGACTGATTGTTGAAGGCCTAAAGAAGCTGGGATGCCATTGTTCTCTAGATGATGTTTTCCCACCTTCAAAAAGTAAAGCCGCTTAGCAGTACCCGCTCTTTTTACAACGGACATGAAGTCCTACGGAAGCCACCGAGAACGTGGCGACTAACTCAAACGAAACAACAAAACGTTCGTGGCAATAGCTGCGGCTTTGTCACGTCTGAACAACAACTTATCACCAAGGAATCATACGAAATGGATCATGCAAAGAAACGCAACGAGGCATTGCGCATTGAAAGCGCCTTGCTCAACAAAATCGCCCTGTTAGGCACTGAAAAGACAGCAGCTGCTGTTGGTGTCGATAAGGCGCAGATAAGCCGCTGGAAACGAGACTGGATACCGAAGTTCTCGATGCTTCTGGCAGTACTGGAATGGGGTGTCGTGGATGACGAGATGGCTCATTTAGCCCGGCAGGTGGCGCAGCTTCTCGCAAAAGGAAACGCCCCAAAGAGCAATGAACTCTTTGAGGCGTAGGGTGGGGCAACAACCACGATGCATATCCCGGAGATGATTATGCCAAAGAAACACGTTTTACGCCAGGCAGAAATGCGCAAAAACCTTGCCCGCATCGAGTTCTGCAAAGGCTTCAACCCGACTGTCGCGGAGAAACTGAAGCACATTCTGGAAGAGGCCAAAGCGAAGGAGAAGGGCAAATGAGTAACGTTAAAGATTTCGAGCTTTTCAAAGCTAAGGCGCGGGAAGAAGTTAAACGCTGTCCATCAGAAGCTGGGTACGTGTTTTTACCTAATAGCTTTATGGATGAGCTACTTAAATGTGATTTCTCGGTGGATCAATTTAACGAAATCCTCCGAATTTTTGACCCGCGCAGGAGCATGAAATGACAACCGCCAGATTATACGATTTCAGCGCTGCACATGAGCGCAGGAGTTCACGGATGGAAAACCAAAAGCAGGGGCATTTTGCCCTGTTCAGGAGCCTTCTGTCTAAGGATTGGGCCAAAGACACAGCCAAGCTAGCCATGTGGATACGCCTTATCGGTGATGCTGCTTATAGGCCTCGTACAGTGGAGTTTGCCGGTAAGACATGGAATCTTCAGCCCGGCGAGCTTGTAACGACAGCGGCGATTATGGCGAGAAAATTACGCGATCAGGATGACAAGGAAAAGAGTCCGCAGGCTGTTACCCGGATGCTTAACTTCTTCGCCAGAGAGGGAATGATAACCACAAAAGGAACTCGTTTCGGAACAGTGGTTTGCATAACAAATTACGCAGAATATCAGGCTGTTTTACCCGATGAACCTCGCGAAAGACCTCGCGATAACATCAAACCCAGTGCTGGCGCGGCTTCAAGGGCTGTACCCGATGAACCTCGCGATGAACCATCCGATGAACAGAACAAGAAGTTACTAGAACAAGAATTAAATAATACCCCTATATCCCCTGAAGGGGACTCGTCTGATAAGCCTGAAAAGAAAAAGCGAAAACCTTCTGAGCCCTTTGAATTCGACCGAGAGCGATTCAAGGCAACGTGGAACCGCAAAGCTCAACAGTACGGTCTGCCTCGCGTGATAAGCATCAGCAAAACCACCCTTGCTGGAATTAAGCGACTCTACGAATCACACCTCGAGCACTGCAAAGAGACCAAGCGTCCGCCTCAGAACGTTGACACGTTCATCAATGGTTATATCGAGTTTGGTTACACGCCTTCCGATTATGCCTGCGGGAAAAACGATGCTGGCAAAAAATACGGCATCGATACTGCTCTAACTCAGAAGATGATCGACAAAATCATCAGCCAGGAGGAATGACATGGAAAGCCTCGATTACGAAGAGCAGCTGATCGGCGCAATGCTCATCAAGGGAGACCATATCGACTGCCGTGACATTGCCAGCAAGCTCCCGGTGGCGGCATTCGCCAATCACCACCTGCGCAGCATGTATCAGGCAATCGTCACCCTGCTGGACAAAGCTGAGCCAATCGACCCGTTTACTGTTCGTGACTCCATCCCGCAGGAGAGCCGTGATTACGTGCTGAGCATCGCGACAGCCTGTAAGAGTGCCGCGAACATCAAGGCATGGGCCAAGAAGGTTCGCCAGTGCTGGATGCTTCGCAAAGGCGCTGAAGAGCTGACAAGGGCAGCACAGCTGCTTGCCAGCGCTACACCGCATAACCTGAACGAAAGCATTGCCGAAGCTGCGCGCCTTGCCTCAAAGCTCCAGCTGGAAACCAACGACAAACTTCCTCGCCGCATTGGAGACATGATTCAGGACTACCTGAATGTGCTGGAAGATCGCATGAGGGGCGCTGAGTCTGGTTTGTATCTTCAGACTGGCATTGAGGCGCTGGACAACGAGTATGGCGGCTTCGACCGCACCGACCTGATTATCATCGCTGGTCGTCCCGGCATGGGCAAGACAGAGCTGGCTATCAACATCGCTAACTCAATCGGCCGGCAAAAGGGAACAGGGCTGCTTATCTCAATGGAGATGTCAGAGACGCAGGTAGTGGAGCGCCACATCGCTGACCGTGGCGGGCTGTCAATTGGAACGCTGCGCAACCCGCTGGGCATGACTCAGGAGGATTACACCCGACTGACGACTGCAACCGGCACCCTGCTTGATGAAAACAACCATGCTCTGGTTGGCTCGTTCACCATCGACGAAATTATCAGCCAGGCGGAGCGCATGAACATGGATGGCGGCCTGAGCTTTCTGGCTATCGACTACCTGACCCTTATCGACATGCCGAAAGCTGAGCGTGCAGACCTCGCGATTGCAGAAGTCACCCGTAAGCTGAAGCAGTTCTGCCTGCGCAACAAGGTTCCCGTGGTGCTGCTGGCCCAGCTCAACCGCAACGTTGACGGGCGAGGCGACAAGCGGCCAAACATGGGCGATCTGGCAGGCTCCAGCTCAATCGAAAAGGACGCAGACGTCATCATCTTCCCGTACCGCGATGAGGTCTACAACGACAACACCGACCTTAAAGGTCTGGCAGAAATCATCATCGGCAAATACCGCTCCGGCCAGCCAAAGACGTTCTACATGGGCTGGAAGAATGGTCACTTCGTCAACATCGACCAGGAAACAGCGGCGCGTCAGTATTCCGACAACAAGAACAAAGAGCAGCCGGCCAACGACTGGCGCTATGGAGGCAGCAATGGCTAATCGAACCAAAGAAGACCAGATGGCACTCGAAAGAGCAAAAGCGATGTTTTACCGGATCGCAGCAGAGCTAACTCTGGTCACAGCTGAAAACGAAGATGAGCAACTGCGGCTCGACAGTGCGCGCAGGATGGCCGCTGACAATGCGTTGCGACTTGAAGACCATCTGAGGGGATTCTGATGGAAAAGGTACACGACATCGATTCAATGGTGGCCGGCATCATGGCTTTCGTTCATGCAGCCAGACAGCAACGCGCATCGGACGATAATCCAAAGGATGTGACAGAAATCTACATGAGCGCAGGCTTCGACGTGGCTATCGAATTAGCTGAGAAATGCGCAGAGGCAATCGCAGCACAGAAAGGAGCCACCAAATGAACAAGCTAACCGCTAAGAAGTGCAGAGAGCAGTTTGAACACTGGATTAATTTATTTGGGGCGCCGAATCTAACAAGAGCGAATGGTGGAGCGAATTACGCAGATGGCGATGTTGATATGGCATGGATAGTGTGGAAAGCATCACGCGACACCCTTGAGATTGCGCTGGCAGTACTGGAGCGGCAGGAACGCGAGCGAGGAGAGGAAGAATGATGACAGCTATCAAAATCTCCATAGTGTGGATTCCATTAAGCCTGATGTTTTTCATCGCCCAGTATGGCGGCGATTCCCACCTTCAGCCGTGGCAGGCCATCGTAATGATTGGTCCCGCTCTACTGCTCGCGAGTATTGAGTTGATTAAATCCCTGATGGAGTCCAGTCGATGAGCGACAAAGATGAGCTGGAGCGGCAGCAGAGAGAGCTATTCGCTGAGAGCTTCGAAGATCACACCGGCTGGCATCCGGACGACTATCCAAGCCCGGACATTGTCGAAACCAGCTGGGAGATTTGGCGAGATGGATGGCAAGCAGCGTTAAGCAGCAAGCAGGAGGAGGAATGAGCCATAAGCCACATTACCGCTGTGATCGCTGCGGAATGGAGAAGCCACCTGAGCGATACCGAGAAGGGCAACCATGGTGGAACAAGTGGTGCATTCGCTGTGAGGCATCTCCTGTAGGGCAGTTCCCGATCCCGGAAACAGATGAACACCGGAGGAAACCATGAACAACGTAATCCCCCTCAAGAAATCTACCTATCTCCTGCCAGATGACGAATTCGAAGCCCTGCTGCAGGAAGTAATCATCCACGGCCGCAAGTTCCACGACTTCACCTGCTACCCCGCGGTGATGCGCAAGGTGCTGGGCGACGCACTGAAGAGAGACAAGCGCGATGGAGAAACAGACATATCTGCTTCGTAACAGCAGCCTCAAACAGAACTGCATTACCGCCATCCAGCACCTCCCCACCAATCCCGACCGACCTCTGCAGATAACCATCCAGGAAGACACCAGAAGCCTTGCGCAAAACCGCATGCTTTGGGCCTGCCTGCATGATATTTCACAGCAGGTGGTGTGGTACGGGAGGAAGATGGATGCGGAGTCGTGGAAGCATGTTTTCAGCGCAGCCCTGAAGCAGCAGGAGACGGTTCCCGGCATCAATGGCGGCTTTGTAGTCCTCGGTCAGTCGACCAGCAAAATGCGCGTCAGCGAGATGCGCGACCTCATCACAATTATCCATGCCTTCGGCGCAGAGCAGAACGTTCGATTCAGCGATGAATCCGCGCGCGCTGCCGAGTGGGCGAACAGGTTCGGGAGGGCAGCATGAGCAAAATCAAAGCAGACATTCACAAAGTTCTGGCAGACGGCAAATGGCACGGCACAACGGAAATTCTCGACCGGGTTTCTCGATCAGCGTTTGCAAGCAGGAAGGACGTGCTGACGGTCCTGCATACACTGACGGGCGGACACCACATTGTTAAGTCACACATCAGCTACAGCGATTGCAAATATCGCGCTGGAGCAACGCCAGGAGGCTTCGGCGTCAATCCCAATATGGCAGAGTTCCAGAGCCTGCTGAACAGGGTGAGAGGTGGACATGCGCCGGCAAATTAGCATCACCTTCTTAGCATGTGAACACGCCGAACTGAAGTGTCCCCGCCAGAAACGCCGCCGCCACAAAATCCCTAATGAATCCGAAGTGACAACCTGCAATTACGTTGCACGGTTGCGCCGGGCTGTGGCTGACAGGATAAGGAAATCGCGATGACCACAAAGCACGACTCTGGAAAGTGGCGGTTCAGCCTGGTTCCGGTATGCGCCATCAAATCCGTTATCGATGTGCTGGAGTTTGGTGCCAAAAAATACGCGCCGGGCAACTGGAAAACCGTGCCTGACGCAAAGACCCGATACTTCGACGCGGCGATTCGACATGTAACCGCATGGTGGGAAGGTGAGAAGAACGACAGCGAAAGCGGCCTGCCGCATCTGGCACACGCAGTTTGCTGCCTGCTGTTCCTGCTGTGGATGGAAAAGGAGAATCCGAATGCGTGAACGCTGCCAGCGCTGCTACACCATCCTCACCTCTGAAGACAAACATCACTACGGCATAAGCTGCGAAAGCTGCGAGTGCGATATGAAATGGGAAGACCATGAAAGAGACCAGCCAATCAAATCCGCCTACTGGCGCTGGCGAGCCATCTGCTTCTGTATGCGCTGGTTGCTCTGTTCAGCTGCTGGATGCCGAAGTCTACGCATGCACCTCATGTCTCGACCTGTGGACGATGTTACACCCAAATTTCACAATGACAGGAGAGAATGATGGCTGACGCAATTCTAATACTACTTGCCTCCGCAGCATGGCTATGGAGAGTTGAGTGGGTCTATCGAGTCAGGGTGAAGATGATTGACGATGACTTTGAGCGATACAAGCGGCTTCCCTCATACCTTTCAATGGCCCTTCAGGTGTGGATATGGGATGTAAATAAATTTAGGGGGAGGCATGGCTAAAGGCATTAAGCCGCCGAAGCCGAAGACCTGCCCAATCTGCTCTACCGAATACACCCCTCGAAGTTCTCTCCAGAAAGTCTGTGGCGTCCAATGCTCAATTATCTTTGGCAAACAAGCTGAAGCGCAAAAGCGCGAGAAGGCAGAGAGGTTAGCCTGGCGCAACCGGAAAGCTGAAGCCAAGCCCTTAAAGCACTGGGAGGATATGACACAGCGCGTAGTGAATGACTACATCAGGGAAAGAGACAGAGAGCTTCCGTGCATCAGTTGCGGGACGTGGGAAACGGTTCAGTGGGAGGCAGGGCACTACCGGTCAAGAGGCAAGGCATCACACCTCCGGTATCACGAAGATAATATTTCAAAACAGTGTCATCGATGTAATGTCCAGCTATCCGGCAATCAGCAGCAGTACCGCATCAATCTCATCACCAAAATCGGCCTTCAGCGCGTTCTGGCGCTCGAATCAAACAACGAACCTCACCGATACACCCG